>DHQI01000028.1:53325-56454 GCA_002408065.1 Bacteroidales bacterium UBA5342 | reverse complement strand
AACAGAATATATTTAAAGTCCTCTTGAAAATCTACAAGCAACATCTTGATTTCATTGGCTTCTGCTAATTTTTATTACGTAACTTAGGCTATGCAAGAAAAATTGAGCCTTGCCACTGAAAACCAATATATCACTTTCGAAATTCCAAGAGGGCTCTAAACAACTTCAATAATAATCTTCACAGGAATTAGCTTAACGCTGATATTAATCTTACCTTTGCGCAATTTTTATAAAAAAAAAGCATATCGACATGGCGAATATTATGAATGAAGTCTCCAGAACTTTTAACGAATTTCTGATTATTCCCGGATTAACGACTAAGTTAAATACTCCGGATAACACTAACTTACAAACCCCTTTAGTTAAATACAAAAAAGGCGAAACTCCAAAGATCAGCCTGAATACACCTTTTGTATCGGCCATTATGCAGTCAGTATCAGACAGCAAACTAGCTATAGCCTTAGCCAAGGAAGGCGGCTTGTCTTTTATCTTCGGATCACAATCTATCGAAGACCAAGCAAGAATGGTTTCTGAGGTCAAAAAACACAAAGCCGGATTTGTGACCAGCCGGGCTAATATTTCACCCGAAGACACACTTAAAGATATCATTGCCTTAAAAGAAAAAACGGGTTTTTCTACCGTGGGCGTTACCGATAATGGTAAATCAACAGGTAAACTCTTGGGCATAGTCACTAGCCGCGATTACAGAGTCAGCCGTGACAATCCGGCCAAAAAAGTCAAAGAATTTATGACACCATTCGAAAATATGGTGACAGCTGAAGATGGCATCTCCCTTGGTGAAGCTAACGACATCATCTGGGAACACAAACTCAACAGCTTACCGATTGTCGATAAAGATCAAAACTTAAAATATTTTGTTTTCCGTAAAGATTATGACAGTCACAAAAACAACCCCAACGAGCTGTTGGACAGCCAGAAACGCCTGGTAGTAGGAGCCGGTATCAATACCCGTGACTACCAAGAACGCGTGCCTGCTCTCGTTGCAGCTGGTGTAGATGTGCTGTGTATCGATTCGTCGGACGGTTTTTCGGAATGGCAAAAAGACACCATCCAATACATCAAAGAAAATTTTGGCAAAGACGTACTAGTAGGAGCAGGTAATGTGGTAGACAAAGATGGTTTCCAGTATTTGGCCGAAGCCGGCGCGGACTTCATCAAAGTAGGTGTAGGCGGCGGTTCTATTTGTATCACCCGCGAACAAAAAGGCATTGGCCGCGGACAAGCCACCGCTTTGATAGAAGTAGCTGAAGCACGTGATGCTTACCTTAAAGAAAGCGGAGAATACATCCCTATCTGTTCGGATGGCGGCATTGTACAAGATTATCATATGACACTTGCCTTGGCTATGGGCGCTGACTTTTTGATGATGGGACGCTACTTTGCACGTTTTGACGAAAGTCCTACTAGAAAAATGCTCATAGGTGGTAACTATGTAAAAGAATACTGGGGCGAAGGCTCTAACAGAGCCCGTAACTGGCAACGCTATGATATGGGAGGCAACAGCAATCTTAAGTTTGAAGAAGGTGTAGACAGCTATGTGACCTATGCCGGAAAACTTAAAGATAATCTGGAACAAACTGTGGGTAAAATAAAAGCCACGATGTGTAGTTGCGGTGTAGCCAATATCAAAGAACTGCAATCAGAGACAAAAATTACTTTGGTCTCTTCCACCAGTATCATCGAAGGTGGTGCTCATGATGTGATCGTAAAAGAAGTCGACAAGTAAAATAATTCTGCTATTCTATAAGTTTGGCACGCCAATTGCAAAACTATATTTCGGTTTTTAATTGGTTAGGTATATTTCCTAAGATACCCAAATCTTAAGGAAATAGCAGCCCCGGGGGTGGTTCCCCGGGGTTTTTGTTTTACTGCAAGACTATATTATATCAATATGTAACACATGTCTCTCAATAATATCACACCAATTATGTTACTTTGCATTCATATTTAATTTTTTAATATCATGAAAACAAAAGCCCTCTCTCTTTTACTTTTAATACCTTTCTTTTTGTTTGCTCAGGAAGACTACAAAGATCCTAAGAATAAAGAAACACTTAAAAGTTACACCCATACGACGCCACACGACGTAAAAGAATTACCTCAAATAAATTCTAACAAAGCACCAAAGAATATCATCTTGATGATTAGCGATGGAATGGGAACTGCGCATTTCTACGCCAGCCTTACAGCTAACCGTGGCAAACTACATATTCTTAATATGAAATACATGGGTTTGCACAAAACACACAGTTCTGACAACTATATCACAGACTCTGCCGCAGGAGGCACCGCTTTATCGTCCGGAGTGAAAACCAACAACGGCGCTATTGGCGTAGACTCCGAAGGCCGTAAAGTCCCTAGCATATTAGAACAAGCCGAAGATAGAGGGAAAGCTACAGGTCTCGTTTCTACATCGAGCATAGTACACGCTACACCAGCCTCTTTCATTGCCCATCAGCCCAAACGTAGTATGTACGAAGAAATAGCTGCTGACTTTCTACTGACTGACATCGATGTGATGATAGGAGGCGGTTATAATTTTTTCACAGAGCGAAAAGACCAAAGAGATTTAGTCCAAGAGCTCAAAGAAAAAGATTATACTGTTTCTGAGAACTTAGATGAGATGAGTGATTTTACTCAAGGGAAATTGGCCGTATTCACAGCTAAAGAGCACAACAAAGCATATCCGGATCGTGGCGAAATGCTTCCTGATGCTACTGATAAAGCAATAGAAGTGCTAAACAACAACTCAAACAAAGGCTTTTTTCTAATGGTAGAAGGCAGTCAAATAGATTGGGGTGCTCATAAAAACAACATTTCTTTTATCATTAAAGAGCAATTGGATTTTGACCGTGCCGTGGGGAAAGCCTTGGATTTTGCAGCCAAAGACGGTAATACATTAGTGATTGTAACCGCCGACCATGAAACCGGTGGCCTCACTCTGAAAGGTGGTGACGAGACAACCGGTTATGTCAAAGCCGAATTCTCCAGCCTAGGACACACAGCAGTGGGTGTCCCTATTTTTGCCTACGGCCCCGGTGCTAAAGAATTCATTGGGGTATATGAAAACACCGCAGTCTATGATAAAATGGCAAAGCTTTGGAAAAT
>DHQI01000028.1:0-53168 GCA_002408065.1 Bacteroidales bacterium UBA5342 | reverse complement strand
AAAGAATTCATTGGGGTATATGAAAACACCGCAGTCTATGATAAAATGGCAAAGCTTTGGAAAATTAAATAAGCCAAGCATTCACTAATTGAACTTACTATTTATTAATTCTGTTTTCATAGTTGTTCTGCTTTTTTTGTCGGCGCAAATGTAGTTGTTTTTTGGGTGATAATAGGGGCTTTTCAACTACCCTCTGTTCAAAGCATTTTTTTTCATAAATTCTGTCGGCGATATTCCATATTGTTTTTTGAAAGATGTTGTGAAGTAATTATGTGAATTAAAGCCAACAGCATAGCCTATTTCATTGATCTTATACTTACCCTCTTTCATCAAGTCGATAGATTTTTTTAGTCTGATAAAACGAATAAACTCAGTCGCTGACTGATTGGTTAGTGATTTTAGTTTTCTATGCAGTGTCGTTCTACTCAGATTTAGCTCACTGGCTAAGACATCTACCGTAAAGTCAACATTTGACAGATTTAAATCTACTAACTGCGAAGCTCTCAATATAAGTTTCTTATCGAGATCCATCGATTCCACTTTCGTTATCCAATTATTACTAGAATCGGTAAAGGTTTCCCTTAGTGTTTTTCTAGAGTCAAGCAGATTAGCAATCTGTACCAAAAGAAGTTGATCATTAAATGGCTTAGGCATATAAGCATCGGCTCCTGCATGTAGCCCTGAAATACGATCTTTAATAGTCTCTAAAGCAGTAAGTAGTACAATAGGAATATGGCTCGTTTGAATATCTGACTTAATCTTTTCGCATAATTCTAAGCCATCCATCTCAGGCATCATCACATCTGAAATAATAATATCTGGATATAAGGAGTTCACTTGATCAAGCCCTTCTCTTCCATTTTTTGCCTTTGCCACCTTAAAGTAATCGCTTAGCAAATTCCCCAAGTAGTCCAATAATTCCATATTATCTTCTACTATTAACACTAAGGATTCTTGATAATTCATCTCTAACCCATCAAAGCTTTTCTCAGACACAAGACATTCAATGTTTTGCTCCGTTTTTATTTTCTGATCAGACATAGCTATTGACTGTTCCTCTACTAAGGATGGCTGCGAAACGGGGATCCTAACACACACCACAGTGCCTTTGTCTGGGGTCGATGAAATAGACAGACTGCCGTGATGAAGCTCTATGTAATCTTTGGTCAGTGCAAGACCAATACCACTGCCCTGCATATGAGCGTTATCTAAACGATAAAAACGTTCAAATATTATCGGTAACATCTCTTGTGCGATGCCAACGCCTTCATCCGCAATAACGATTTCGACATAGTCTTTAAGTTCAGTATCACCAATTACATATATCCCCTCGATCTGATGACGGGTGTCATTATATAAATTTCGACGTATACTCACTACAATGCTACCACCGTCATTACTATATTTAAAGGCATTCGAGAGGATATTGAAGATTATCTTATCCAATTTCTCTGGATCAAAATCAATGTATAATTCAGGACTATCGGTATTAAATGTGTATTTAAATGAATGATGTTTGGCATGTTCACTAAAACAGCTGAACACTCCTTGAGTAAAAGCAACAACATCAGATTTCACAGGTCTAAGTGAAAGTTTTTCGGACTCAATCTTTCTAAAATCTAGAATTTGATCAATTAACCTCAGAAGACGATTGGAGTTATTCCTAATAATATTCAGCTGTGTCTGTATTGGCTTCTCAAATTGATTATTATTCAACAACCGATTCAAAGGATTCAGGATGAGCGTCAGAGGAGTTCTAAATTCGTGAGATATATTTGTAAAAAACTGTAATTTAACCTGATGGATACTCTCCTCACTTTCTCGTTTTACTTTTTCAAGTTCTATTTGAGTCTTTAAGTCGTGCCGTTTAATTGTTTCATTCCGTAAGTACAGAATGACTATTAATCCAAAAACGATGTATAGCATGAAAGCATACCACCTCTTCCAAAGTGGAGGTATAATAGTAATAGCAACTGCTGTGGGGACTTCACTCCAGACTCCATCATTATTAGACGCTTTAACCTCAAAATCATATTTCCCAGGAGGAATATTAGTGAAAGTTGCCGAAGCATGGTTCTCTACAGTAATCCACGAGTCACTAAACCCTTTTAGTCTATATCTAAATTTGTTTTTGTCTGGATAAATATAATTTGTGGCAACAAAATCAAAACTAAAAGAATTCTGCTTATAATTCAATTCGACCGATTGAGTATAGCTAATGCTTTCCGAAAGGACCTCGTTCTTTCCTGAAAGTATCTGTTGGTTATTAATGTAAAAGCCCGTAATAACCGTCTTGGGCTCAATTATATTACGGGTTAAAATATCCTCAGGTCTAAAACGAACAAAGCCATTTGAGCCTCCAAAGAACATAACGCCTTCCATTGAGAATAGAGCTGAGTTAGGATTAAAACTATTATTATATATACCATCTATTTTACCGAAGGTTAGCACTTCGTTCTTTTGAGGACTATACCTACAGATCCCATTATCTGTCGAGAGCCACAAATTGGAGTCTCTGTCTTCTAGTATAGCATATATATCGTTTCCGGGTAGTCCATCCTTCTTGGCGAAGTGTTCAAATTTAAAACTAGAAGTGTTAAGCTTATCAAGACCACTACCATTTGTGCCAAGCCATATATTACCCTGGCTATCCTCCATTATACTATAATTGTAATCTTCAGCTAAGCTTTCAGTAATATCCGATTTATGAAAAAAATGCAAAAATTCAGAGCTCCCTTTTCTCAATAGGTTCACTCCGTTTTGTGTCGCAAACCATATATTACCCTTAGAATCCTCAATGATCTTTCTCACGTGTTTATCCGAAATAGAATGTGCATCTATAGGATTATGCTGATACCTTTTAAAATCTTTTTCCTCAAAGGAATAAAAAAACACCCCCTGCTGATAATCACTAATCCAAACGCCATCATCCACGGGAAGCAAACTTAAAGCTTGTAAGCCTGTAGCAAATGGGACTTCTAACCTTTTAAAAGCATCTTTACCCTTATCTCTATATACAATTCCATCTCCTCTAGTGCCTATCCACATTCTATCAAACTTATCAAATGTAATTGCTCTAATATTTCTCACCATATCGTTTCCCACACCGACACTTGTCAAACTACTAGCATTTGTTTTTGTATTATACTTAATAAGGGTACCGGCCTCTGTCCCTATCCAAATATGGATACTATCTGGATCTTGAGCAAAAGATGTAATAATAAACTGCTTCTTATCCTTGTTAGCATTCTTATTGGTAGTATGAAATACAGACTTAGTAAAATCACTATAGTAACACAGACCTCCAAGCCAAGTACCAATCCAAATAATATCATTTGAATCTTTGTACAACGACCATATTGATTGATTAGGTAAATGAGGATACTTATCAGATTTAATTTCTTTAATAACAGTATGCTCTTTTACAACAGCTATACCATTATATGTGCCCACCCATATACTTCCATCATGAGATTTTATAATACTGCGGACCTGATCACTTATAAAATCATTAGTGCTTGAATAATGCCTTATCAAATTTCCACCATTATCAAAACACAATAAGCCTACTTGATCATATCCAATCCAAATATTATCATCATCACAATACATAGCCCTTGGATACCCTGATAGAGCATTGGCAAAAAAAACGAAATCCGCAACTTCGGGGCTTTTATAATAAATAGAACCATCTTGAAACACTAGCCATAGGTAATCCCTATTATCTTTATATAACAATCGGGCACGAGACATTGTGTTCTCTAATTGTAGATATTCTGCTGTGTTAAGATCTGGAAATAAAATTGCTAAACCTCGTTCATCTAACATCCAATATTGTCCAGACTCAGTCTCAAGCAAAGTAATAATATCTGTCCCAATAGGATGATTCAGTTTATCTGTTATTTTAAGTCTTGAGAAATTATCTGATATAGGATTATACTTACAGATACCATCTTCAGTGGCTATAAACAATTGCCCTTTGGAGTCCCTAAGAATCTTGTTTATTCTATTGGTAGAGATAGTGCTACTATCTGACTGGGAGTAACTGTACCTTTTAATTTCATGTGTATTATACCTAAACAATCCATTATTAGTACCAAACCATATAAAGCCTAAATCATCTTCATTTATACACATTACTGATGTTATGGCTACTCCCCCCTTTGGACTAATTTCAGTGAGAGGTATAACCCTTGAGGCATTTAATATAGAAAAACAGAAAAAGAATAAAACGGGAAGGATAAAATTACATCTATTCATAGCAGGAAAATATTGTACGAATATAAAGGTTAAAATTTATATCGCTATTGAATAATGACAGTTTTTCTTTTTACTCTTGTTTCACGATGAAACATATTTAAAAGCTTGCCACAATTTTGTTAGAAATTAGACACATAAGCAAAAACAAATACAATAAACTGGACGTAGTTTTGTCGACGAATCATTAAAAGAAATCTATTTATGTACTAAAGATTAAAACATATAATAACAAACCTTCTATGTCTTAGGTGCACCTGTGAAGGATAATGAAGGATATAATAATATTACTAATGAACACTACTGAATCTAAACTAATATGAAAATGAATCGAAGTATACTTAAGTTTTTAGGACTTATCATAGTCTTACTCTCCAGCACCCTAACGGTTCTTGCACAAGCACAAACCGTAAAAGGAGTAGTAACTGGAGCAAATGGCGACCTCCTTCCTGGAGTGACAGTAATTATCAAAGGTACAAGCATAGGCACTATTACTGATCTGAACGGCACATATAGTATAAATGTAGAAAAGACAGATATGGCCTTAGAATTCTCATTTTTAGGCTACGAAAAACAAGCCATCGTTGTAGGTAATCAATCTATTATCGATGTGATTTTGCTTGAGGATTCGAGAGAAATAAGTGAGCTGATAGTGGTAGGTTATGGTACTCAAAAGAAAAGTGACATTACAGGTACTGTAGCTTCTTTGCCAGATGAGAGACTTGAAATGGTGCCCAATGTTGATGTTTCTCAAGCAATACAGGGAGCAATGCCAGGGGTTAGAATTACCCTGAGCGATGCAGGGGCAGCACCAAGCAACGACAATTCTTCAATTATGATTAGAGGTAGAAATTCAATAAAAGCCTCTAATGCACCTCTAATCGTTGTGGATGAAGTGCCTTACTATGGACAACTGCGGGATATAAGTCCTAACGACATCAAGTCTATCGAGGTATTAAAGGATGCTTCATCGGCAGCTATTTATGGTTCTAGAGGTGCCAATGGGGTGATATTAATAACGACAAAGAAAGGAGTAGAAGGTCAGGTAAAGCTTGCCTATGACGGCTTTTTCTCTACAAAGAAATTGGCTTCAATACCAGACTTTATGACTGGTGAAGAATTCTACGACTTCAAAATGGAACGGGAACCACTAGCCATGACAGCATCAGAACAGAGTATATACGATAAGCAAGAGTGGACCAACTGGGCAGATGAAACAATGCGTACAGGCTATAGCCATCAGCACAACCTATCATTGGTAGGAGGAAATAAAAAGACGAAATATTATATTGCTGCCAACCTATTAGACGTTCATAGTGTCGCAAAAAATGACGATTATAAAAGAATATCAACTCGGGTAAACATTGATGCAGACATTAAACCTTGGCTGACCTTAGGCACACGTACATCGCTAAGCTATGAAGATAGAAGTGGCGAAGCCCCATCATTTTCTAGTGCTTTCTGGATGAACCCCCTAACAAAGGCATATAACGATGATGGAACATTAACGATCTACCCATGGGAAGATGATCCCTACTTTGGCAACCCCCTACAATCCACACTATATGATAACACCAACACGGGTTTTCAAGTAACTACTAGTAGTTACTTAAAGGTCGATGTACCATACATCAAAGGACTACAATACCGGATAAACTTAGGTACAAGGCATCGATATAGAGATGTCGCAACCTACAGAGGTCGTGATACTAAGGTAGGACTAGAAAAATCTGGCACTTCAGATATAGCTAGATACCAGTATGAAAATATTACTCTAGAGAACATCCTAGACTATAACTTTACGGTAAAGAAGAATAGCATTGCACTAACAGCTGTCTATGGATACGAAAGCTACAATAGAAGTGCTAACGAACTATATGCTAGAGGTTATCCGCATGACATCCTTACATCATATTCTGCAGCACAAGCTGAATACTTATCTCCGTCGTATGATGAATACACAGAATCAGATCTTATATCGCAAATGCTGAGAGCAAATTACAATTACGATTCAAGGTATTTATTCACCTTTACATACCGTCGTGATGGCAGTTCTCGCTTTGGCTCCAATAACAGATGGGGTGATTTCCCATCACTTGCTCTAGGATGGAACATTGCTAACGAATCATTCTTTAACAATGACAAATTAGATGTTTTAAAACTAAGAGCCTCGTGGGGTAAAAATGGAAATCAGGCTGTAACACCATATAGCACAATATCACGACTAAGCAGTCTGGACAACATTATATCTGGAGCTACAGCACCAGGCTATGTCCCGTCTAAGCTAGGTGAAGATAACCTTGGCTGGGAAACGACAAGCTCCTCAAACATAGGTTTAGACTATGTTTTTTTAGACAATCGTATTAGTGGTGACATTAACCTATACAATTCTACCACCACTGATCTACTACTAGATAGAGCTATATCATCTATACATGGCATTACCACAGTAACACAAAACATAGGTGAGGTTAATAACAAAGGGATAGAATTCGCGATCAACTCAGTTAATATAAGCTCTTCTAACATCGTATGGTCTACCAATGCCAATTTCTCATATACCAAAAACAAAATAGTCTCGCTATACGGAGATCTGGGCATCGATGGTGAAGAATTAGACGACACACGCAACAAATGGTTTATCGACCAACCTATTGGTGTCAACTACGACTTTCAATTTGATGGTGTATGGCAAGAAGATGAAGCAGAAGAAGCAGCATTGTATGGACAACAACCAGGATTTGTTAAACTACTCGATGTGAATGGTGATTATATTCTAGATGCAAATGATAAAACAATACAAGGTCAAACTGACCCCAGTTTTATCTGGGGGCTTACAAACACCATAACCTTTTCAGGTTTTACATTCAGTTTCTTTATTCATGGAGTGCATGGCTTAACCAAAGAGAATGACCTATGGAGTGTAGATGTGTGGAATGAGGTTAGAAGAAACACTGTAAACCGAGACTGGTGGACACCAGACAATCCAACAAATGAGATTTATAGCAATGTTCCGAATTCTGATAAACAATCAGGCAACACTGTGGTGAGGTTTGAAGACGCCAGCTTTATCCGTTTAAAAGATTTAACCATAGCCTATGATATACCCGAGACCTTGACCTCTAAGCTTAAACTGACAAAATTTAGACTCTATTTTACAGGTCGAAACCTAATGACTCATACTAGCTGGACAGGCTTAGACCCCGAGCTAGAGAGCCAACGATCAGTACCACTTTCAAAGGAATATGTATTCGGCATGAATATTGGATTTTAATCTATAAAATGAACAAAATGAAAAGCACTAATCATATCTTAACAATTATCCTCGTCTTGCTGGTAACTGCCAGTTGTTCAGAATCAATACTAGACGAAAAACCTCCGCATATAATCACAGCTGAATCGCTTTACAAAAATTTAGAAGGGTTCGAAGCAGGCCTAAATGGTCTATATGCAAAAGTTAGAATGGAAAGAGAAGGAAGACCAAAGATCGATGAGGCTACAGGATTGTTTTCAAGTGATGATCGATCAAACAATGCCTTAAGAGCCGAAATGTTTATGAATGGCACAGATGTGACCTGTGTTAACCATCAGGCTGGAGGTGAATGGTCAGATGTACTAGAGAACATGTTAAACCTCAACAATTCCTTTAATGTAGATATTCAGGCTAACTTCGAATGGTTATATAGCACCATAAATGCTGCAAACACGATCATTGGTCGTGCTACAAATGCTGATATTGACTGGACTGGAGGGAATAACACACCAGACGAGAATAAAAACCGTGTCGTGGCAGAAGCAAAGGCAATAAGAGCTTGGGCGTACCGTCATTTAACTCTCACTTGGGGCGATGTACCCCTCTCATTAGAGGAATCATTAGGTTCGAATATTAAAACAGACTGGGTGCGTACACCAGTCCATGAAGTACGAGAACAAATGAAAAAGGATTTGCTTTTCGCTGAAAACTATATAGAAGTTGATTGTGGTATAGATGGCCGACTAACCAAAGGAGCTGTCCAGCACTATTTGACCGAACTGTATATTATCACCGAAAAGTATGACAGTGCAATTTACTTTGCCAACAAATGCATCAACACCCCAGAATATAAACTTATAACAGAGCGCTACGGTGATTTGGAGCAAGAAGGTGTCCCCTTTAGCGATATGTTTAAAGCGGGAAATACTAATAGAGATGAGGGTAATACAGAAGCCCTGTGGACTTTTCAATGGGAATACAATGTAATCGGTGGTATAGGTAGTAATATGCGACGCTATATTTCTAGCCGCTATGAATTGATGTCTATACGCAACACCAAAGCACTGCAAATAACCAGTGAACGAGGTGGTCGTGGTAGAACTAGAATGGCCTCAACAAAATATGCTATAGATTTATATGAAGCACAAGATCAGCGTTTCTCAAACTATATTTTCCGCCGTTTTTTTATTCTTAAAGACGCTAATGAAAATGCACCAATAGCCGCCGATGTATTACCACCAGGCTACAACTATGGAGATACTGTTTTTTGTTCTTGGCGATATCCATTAACCGAAACAGCAGAAGGAAAACCAGGCAATGACAGAGTAGACTGGCCATTTAGCAGAAAGTTTGAAAGCGGCTATGATGACAACATCCAAGACGCCTATCAATACAATGACCAGGTATACCTAAGGTTAGCAGACACTTACCTACTACTAGCTGAAGCACAGTACCTGTCTGATGACCCAACAGCTGCTGCTGCCACCATAAACATTATTCGCCAACGCGCTAACGCTTCGCGCATAGAGGCTAATGATGTAGACATGGACTTCATCTTAGAAGAACGCGCTAGAGAATTAATGCTTGAAGAACACCGTAGGCATACCTTGGTAAGAACTGGCACTTGGTATAGCCGTACTCAAGAGCATAATTTTAATGGTGGTCAATACATACAGGAACACTTTAACCTGTTGCCGATACCACAAACTGTAATCGATGCAAACATAACAAGAGAAATGTTGCAAAACCCTGGTTACAATTAATTGGGGACCACACCTGAAATTTTTCGACTAAAAGTATTATAGAAACGAGAGTACGCATAGTGCGTACATTTATAAAATTCAGTTAATAATTTAAATATGAGGATTATGAAAATCACATTACGTTTTTTAGTATTAGCTATCATGACTAGCTCTTGGATAGCAGCAAGTGCCCTAGAATACCACATCCAAGAAGGATTTGATGGCAGCACACCCAACGGGTGGACCACGGTTAACACCTATAATGGCAGTAGTGACAACAATGGTGTTTTAGAAGGCGAAAAGGCTATAAAGATGAAAGCAACCTACTCTGAGGTAGTATTACCTTCAGTCGTTGGTGCAGGTACATTAAGCTTCTATATCAAACCCAACAACACCTTTGCAGATGCAAGCTTATTAATTCAGAAATCAAATGACAATGGTACTACGTGGGAAACACTTCAAACCATCAAAGCAGATAGTTCGATTTTGACTTACGAAAAACAAGTCCTCGTAATTGATGATTCTGAATCAGTTATAATTAAATTTTTAGCAGAGGGAGGTGCAGGTACAAGTACATTATTTATGCTTGATGATGTAGAATTAACTAAACTGGCCGCTGCTGAAGATGATGCACAGTTGGCATCTTTAACAATGAACGGCATTCCTGTAGAAGGATTTAGTGCTAGCATTCTCGACTATAACCTTACAATCAACTTCACCACTAAAATACCACAGTTCGAAGGCATTACAAACCATTCTTCTGCGACAGCAACAGCAACTCAATTAACAAACCTACAAGGGAATGAGAATGAGCGCACAGCAACTATCAAAGTGCTTGCTGCAGATGGCGTAAGCACACAAACCTATACCATAGTAGTGACAGTATCCTCGCTGCATATCGAAACAGGATTTGGAGATGCTACCGCCTCATCTATGAGCTCTACTTGGAATGGTTGGGACGACAGTAATATCTATATTACATCTAGTGTAACAGGACCTGGCAACCATGCTGCTTACGATGGCACAGCTGCTTTAAAGTTTATGAATAAAAACGAAGGTGATGCACCTTTCATAAAATCTCCTGCCTTTGAAAAAATTAAAACATTAAGTTTCTATCTTTTTGTAGAAGATCCTAGAGCGGGTTCTCCTTGTAAACTAAAGATTGAAACTATCACAGACAGTATTGCAACAGAGTTAGTATCGATAACAGAGTCGGAACTAACAACAGATTCTTGGACCAAATTCTCTTTTGACCTAAACATTACAGAAAACACCAATATCCTATTTACACCCACAATTATAGGGGATTGGGATGGCGACATGTCAACTAAAACTAGACTTTGGATGGATGATCTGCAGATTTCTGCTGATAGTAATTTGGGACTAAGTGTAGATCGTTTCAAGACCGGTAATTCTACTCTCAAAGTCTATCCAAATCCAGTGAGTGAGATGTTAAATATCAATACAGGAACTCATTCAATTCAAAACATATCCTTGATTAACGCTTTAGGAAGTATCGTATATTCTTCTCAATCCAACACATCATCGATTAATATGAATAACTATGATATTGGCATCTATATTTTACAAATAAAAACAGAATTAGGAGTATCATCACGCATGATAATAAAAAAATAAATAACAAAGGTAGGTGTGTCATAACTCCGGCACACTTACCTCTATATTCAAGTTTAAGAATCAAACTATAACAAGTTGCAATAAACTGTTTTATAAGCTATTGCAGCCTATGAAATTTCACAACTCAATTGAACATCCTAGTAGGATTAAATATATAAGTATGAGACAAAGAAGAGAAAAAGGAATAATACCTCGATGGTTATATCTCTTGGCATGTATGCATTTTGCTTTGCAAATCAATGCTAAGGACAATAGTCTAGCTAAATACAGAATAGTAACGCACTCATCTTCTGTAGATGCAAATCGATGTGGACACCTTGTAGTGGATGGGAGCCTAAACACTTACTGGGAGGCACATTATAAAGACAAAGAGCAATGGCTGCTTATTGATCTCGGCAGCTCCCATGTGATTAAGCAAGCTACAATAAACTGGGGCGAAAATTACGCATTAGAGTATAAAGTATTCCTTTTGTCGGATGATAAAACCTTAAAAACTCAAGTCTTTGAGACATCAGAAGGCACATCTTCTACTATAACATTCAACATCAAAGATTTGAATGCTCGATATGTAAAAATTGAAATCCAAAAAGTCGTACAGGACATACGCGGTGCTATTATTAAAGAAGTTACTGTAAAAGGTGAAGGAGCTGAGAGGTTTAGGGCATCATATATGAGCAAGATAACAAAAGATTCATTATCATTGGATGGAAGAAATAAGTGGCGTGTGCAAAATGCAATGTTGTTAAAAGATGATTTTAAAGCTATTTCAACTCCCAACTATGACGACTCAAATTGGATACCAGCAACTGTACCAGGTACTGTACTTGCCGATTATTATAATTTTGGTGCCCTACCCGATCCATTATACGGTGATAATATGCATCAAATCTCTGATGCCTTCTTTTCTGGAAACGATTTTTGGTACCGTAAAGATCTTGATTTTTCAAAAGAATTAACAGATGAAAAGATATTCATCAACTTCTCTGGAGTAAACTACCACTCAGACATATACTTCAATGGAAAACATTTAGGGAAAATAAATGGTGCTTTTCAGCGTGCAGAATTTGAGATTACTGAACTTATAAAATTTTCTGAGACTAACACACTAGCTGTATTAGTCCACCATAATCCCAATTGGATTTCTGGGGAGTTTAAAGTCATTCGAAAAACCCTCGGATGCCGTACTACAAACGGTGATATGCTTGGCTTAGATGGTCCTACATGTTTAGCTTCTGCAGGATGGAACTGGCTTCCCATTATTAAAGGTAGAAATAATGGTATATGGAATAGTGTAAATGTTAGAGTTGGTCATAATGTATCCATCAATGACCCCTGGGTGTCAGCTATTTTACCCTTGCCTGATACGACTAAAGCCGATCTAACCATCCACGCTGAGATAAAAAACCATTCGAATACTCGCATTAGCGGGAAACTACTGGCAGAGTTTAATGATATAAGAATTGAACTTCCCCTATTATTAGATGCTGAACAACTTAAAACAGTAACATTAGACAAGCACGACTTTGCTCAACTAAGTATAAACAATCCTAAACTATGGTGGCCCAATGGGTACGGAGCACAAAATTTATATGATTTAAAACTTCAATTTGTAGAAAACAAAAAAGTTAGCGACACCGAAGAAATTAAATTCGGCATCCGCCATATGGAGTATAAGCATCACAATGGAATCTTATTTATCTACTGTAATGGTTATAGAATACAACTAAAAGGAGGTAACTGGGGACTACCAGAGGCTTTAATGCGTTTAGATAATTATGCTTATGACTTACGCGTAAAATTACATGCTGAAGCAAACTTCAATATGATACGTAACTGGCTTGGAATGACAAATCATAAAGAGTTCTATGAAGCATGTGACCGTCACGGCATACTTATTTTCGACGATTTTTGGTTAGCAAACCAAAAAAATGGACCTGACCCGTTAGATATGGATCTATTTATGGCTAATGCATACGATAAGATTAAATGGGTACGCAAACATCCGTCATTAGCCTTTTACTGTGGACGTAATGAAGGCATACCTCCTGTGGAATATGATAGAGCTTTGAAAAAAGCAACAGAATTACTCGATGGCACACGCCATTACGTAACCAACTCGGCTGATGGAACACTTAGTGGCTTTGGACCTTATGAGGTTAAAAGTCCTGAATGGTATTTTGATCGCCGTGGCGAAACACTCCATAGCGAGATAGGCATTATTGCAATTCCTGAACCTGAAAGTATACGCAAAATGATGCCCGAGCAAGATATATGGCCAATAAGCGACATGTGGGCCATTCACGATTACCAATACGACAGATCTTTTAAATACACCGAAATGCTGTACGAACGCTATGGCGAGGCTAAGAGCATGGAAGAATATAGTAGCAAAGCTCAATTGCAGAATTTCGAAACAGGGAAAGCAATGTTTGAGTGTCTACAAAGCAAGCAAGGGAGTGGCATGATTCTTTGGATGAGTCAATCAGCATGGCCTTCATTTATTTGCCAACTTTATGACCATTATTTAGAATATACCTCATCCTACTTTGCTGTTAAAAAGGGCTCGTCACCACTCCATGTATTTTGGGACAGTAAGCTTGACGAAATTCGTGTTGCAAACAATACCAAGGCTGATCTAACAGATGCTTCAGTAAAGGCTACAATTTACAATGCACAGGGAGAAGAATTATGGACAGCTACAGAAGACATCAATGTAAATCACTCATCGGTTAAAACCGCATTTGAGATTAAGCAGAAAGCTGCTGATGAGGTACTGTATCTCAAACTATATTTGTATAAAAAGGATAAAGTCATTAACGATAATTTTTATTGGATAGAAAATAACAAAGGGAATTGTCTGGATTTAAACAAACTAGCACCAACAGACATTGAAGTAAAAATAGCTGAACATAAAACGACAACACATTATACCGCACAACTAAAGCTTAAAAATGAGTCAGATAATATCAGTTTATTGAATAAAATTAAGCTAAAGGATGTGCTCACAGGAGAAAGCATCTTACCTGTATTTTACAGTGACGATTATATATCTCTTTTACCTGGAGAATCAAAAACTATCACTATTAGAGTAGAGAAAAAATATTTGGAAAACAAACATGCTAATCTGCACTTAGAAGGATGGAATACCAATGCTAAAGTCCTACAACTATCTAAAGCTTCATACAAATAAAGCATAGATCATAAATATACTATTTGTTATGCACATAATAACAATGCTCAGGTGAGGCAAATCTTTTCTACGACGACAATCACCCTGCATACTATTGGCACAGTAACTATTAAGCATATCACAAGTAGTATAAATACAATAATGGCAAGTAAAAAGCAAGTTTGGTAGGTGACTATATAGATCACCTACCAATAAATCACTTGACAACAACCCTAATAATAAACAACTATGAAAACTAAACAACTTTATAAGCGATCACTAATCTGGATGATTACTTATATGATAATAATCCTATTTACAAATTGTACCGAAGCGACTGAAATCGTATCACAGAAGTTTACAATGCAGATTCCCAATGATAATAGGGTATTTCGAGAAGATATACTTGTTAATGAAATCGCAGAAACAGATATAGAACATATTGCTTTAGTCGGACCTGCAATCCATAGCATTGCGGTATCAAAAAAACATGTAAATATGTATATCTTTATTAAAGGTAAAGCGACTCTAATTGCCGACACAACAAAATATAGCATAGTGCCCGAATCAATAGCCATTCCTTCGGTTTTCGACACGTTGATATTTGATATCCCCACTGGAGAGACTTTACACTATATCCATTTTAAGCGTTTTATTACTGAAGCAGACAAAGAAGACTTCAACACATATCCACCTGAAAACAGGTTTAATATATATTTCACACGCTTCATTGACCGCGAAGCTTATACCGAAAAGATCAAGAGTCCAAACACCGTTTCACGTACAGTCCTGCCCGAGGATATCATGCCAAGACTTGCTCTTGGTACAGTAGAAGCCCCAGGCCCAGATGCTGTAGGTGCTCATGCACATCCTATGCTCGATCAATTATTCTTAGGCTTAGCAGGAAATAATATTACTGTTCACGCTGATGATGCTAGTACCTCTTTGGGTGAATTTGAGCTTCTACATATTCCATTAGGGTCTAGTCATGGCGTTACAGTGGAAGAGAACTGTAAGATGTATTATCTATGGATGGATTTCTTTATGACCAAAGAAGGTCAGGAATGGCTAAAAACACATAAACCCATAGCAAAAAAAGCAGAGAAATAAAGAGATAAACCTTCTTATTAGATAGACAATAGTTCTATTGACTTAGTGTCGATATTTTTTCAAATTCTAGATCACATATCTGGTAGTAGATTTGTGCTGATCTCTTATGCTAGAGAATTTAAAAAAATATCGACCTATACAAAAATCATTAAAAGCAAAGAGCGTTTGCATATATCTTTGCATCAAAAAAATTGAATTCACTATATAGTTTTAAACAGCCCCTACCAGCTTTATACAAAATTAGAGAATTACCCTAGCCTTTTCCACTAGTAAATTGACTATACTATGAACAGAAGCATAATAAAAATAGTAACGATAATTTTCATCATCATATTCAACACAGACCTTAGCGCCCAATCATATACCTGGAGTACTACTTCTGAGGGTATTTATAGAGACGGGAAGGCTTTCTTTCTTAATGGGCAGTCGTGGGCTAAAAAAACAGCAATCACCTACAATCAAGGAAGCAATGCCGAAAATCAAGTAAAAAAAACGCTTAATTATTTAAACAGTATTGGGGTAAACACCATACGAATATATGGTAGTCCCGATGATAGTGACTGGGATGGATCTGCCAACTTTCATAATTTGATTAAGTGAATAGAAGAATGGAATATTGAACATCCTGACGGCGGCAATCCTAATAAAGCCATGTACTACATGGTCCAATTGTCGCCTAAAGACCCACAATCATCCTTAGAAGGTAATATGCCCGAAAAAAGCACTGCATCATTTAATAGAGCAATTTTTGATGCTAATAACGATGCTAGTATAAAGTCATTAATAAATGCAATAAATGATGCTACAGGTGGTAGCAAGTATTTGTTAGCTTACCTCATTTATCACGAATTAAATATATCATCGAAGTATGCTGATTGGCTATCTGCTGTCGGAGCGAGTGGCATTGAGAATTTTATGAATCAAGTAGCTGATGCTATACACACCAGTATAGATCCAGGCAAGCTAATTGCTCATACTGGTGATTCTAAAGATGTTTCTAATGATATCTATAAAGCCGTTGAGTCCATTGATACTATTAGTGGAAATGTATTTGCTAAATTCGACCTGTTGGGCTTTAACTTATACATATCTACCGACGCTATGCTTAATGAAGATCAATACTACCAACGCATCGTTGAACGTAGAGCATTCAGCGTTAATGCATCGAGAGGGTGGTGCATTGGCGAAACAGGAGCATCCTACGATAGCGAAGCGGATCCTTCTAAAGTAGCTGCTGCTAATTACACCAATGCTCAAGGTGGTGCTAACTTGCAAATCATGTGGCAAAAAACAAAGGCTCTAGGTAATATGATTGGCTTTGTTTTGTTCACCGTACAAGACAATGATTTAGGTGAAGATATTGGCAATAGTATGAAACAACGTGGATTTTTTGATGCATATGCCACTAAAAAGTTTTTATATTATGTATATCCCGATGTAATTAATGAGATTTCAAGTAATGAGCGATGTCACAGCACCAATGAGCATAAAATAGCAGTGAAGATTACAGAACAAACGGACTCATTCATCATTCATTTTGAATTTGAAAACAAAAGCTCAACAGCTAAATCATATCTATATACAGTTCATTCTGACGCTGGATATGGAAAACAACGCTTCTCGGTAGAAGAAGCAAAAGCATACCTTACTTTAGCACCTGATGCAGACACTACAATTATTAAGTCATTCATTATTAAGAATAGTAATAATCTATTAGCAATCACCTCTAATGTCATCTCTGAGCATGATCCTTTTTACCCATATCTGTGGGGCCGTGAACATACACTTAGCGATGCCATTAGTACCATTGCTGGTTTGAATTATAATACAGACAATCATCCCTTAGGTTTTGCATTCCCCAAAGAACAGACTATACATTCTATAAACCAACAAATAATCAGAAAGAAATTTTTATTTAGTGATGATACAACAATAGCTGTGCCTGACGGTAAATGGTCATTATCAATCTATGACATTAGTGGGATATTAGTATATCAGCAACATAATTTATCCTCGACACAAATACATCTAAGTGATTTATTTCTAAAACCCAATACAGGCGTAGGGTTTCTAAGTCTTGTAAAGATGTAAGCTAAGAAAACGAGTGCCCAATGATATTTGAACCATGACAAAATTTGACTAAACCCACATATTAACCTGTAAATATTTAGCTTATTACAATTAGTACATTGTATAATTGATTTTAGTCTTCAAGTCCGTTTGTTTTTTACATATGCTTAAAATATTCAGATTCTATTTTAATGACAGAAGCTCTTATTCGGTTTAATAGGACACTAGCGAGCTAAGAAATAGATTATGCAATAGCGTCAAATGGCATATAGTTAAAACGGGATAGCCCGACCCGCAGGGGAGCGCCCTACTTCGGCTCCGCTCAGCAAACGGGCAGTTGGCAAAAGGCTTCCCAACCTGCTACCTCTAAAAACAACGCTTCGGCTCAGCGCAAGAAAAAAGCCCAGCAGAACAAGTCTACTGGGCTTTTGGTATTATTTAAGTATCTATGTTTAGATGACTTATGCTTTCATAGCTTCAGATACAGCAACGGCTACCGCTACAGAAGCACCTACCATAGGGTTGTTACCCATACCGATAAGTCCCATCATCTCTACGTGCGCTGGCACAGAAGAAGAACCTGCAAACTGAGCGTCAGAGTGCATACGACCCATAGTATCTGTCATACCATAAGACGCAGGACCTGCTGCCATGTTATCTGGGTGAAGCGTACGACCTGTACCATCACCTGATGCTACTGAGAAGTATTTCTTACCTTGCTCCATACATTCTTTTTTGTAGGTACCAGCTACTGGGTGCTGGAAGCGCGTAGGGTTAGTAGAGTTACCTGTGATAGATACATCCACGCCTTCTTTGTGTAGGATCGCTACACCTTCGCGTACATCATCAGCACCGTAACAGTTTACATCACCACGAAGACCTTCAGAGTAACGTTTCTTATAAATCTCTTTTACTTCACCTGTAGCGTAATCAAATTCAGTCTTTACATAAGTAAAACCGTTGATACGAAAACCCCTCTTTCACGCTAATAATCAGTCCAAAAAGACCTTATCATGGCACACACCAACCCACACCGTGAGTCAAACCGCTAATATCCGTCACATCTTTTGCTTTCCCCCACTTTCCTTCTTCAGGAATTAGAGCAGAGCCGTAACGATCGATCATCGCGACACATTGCATGCCCTCTACTTCATGTAAAAAACTCATAGTTTATTAACTATTGATTTTAAATAGATCTTTCAAAAAGAGCCACAAAAACAGTAAAAAACCTTTGGTGGCAAAGGCGTTTTGCTTGGCGGTGTAGCAGGTGTACTACCTACTAAAGTGCTAATTATTGGTGGTGACGTATTAGGTGCCAAAGAATTCATTGGGGTATATGAAAACACCGCAGTCTATGATAAAATGGCAAAGCTTTGGAAAATCAAGTAAGCCAAGCATTCACTCATAAAATAGAGTTGGATCAATCTTTTGAGTCCAACTCTTTTTATTTAAGTCCCACCTATAGCAGCCCCCTGCGTTGCTACGATAGTAATACCCAATAGCCTATAACACTGTAAGACAGAATAGAAAATAACACGTAAAAATCAAGCTTCGCAAATCCCGTTTTTTTGCCGTACCTTCGCTAATCAAAATTAGACTATTATGATCAGTAAAAATCATGGCTCCAAGACAGCCATTGCTTATAAAAACCAACTCATCAGTTACGATGAGTTGCACCAAAACATCTTCAATTATGCAGCTCTTTTAGAAGGCAAAAAGATTGATAAAGTAGCAATTATTTCAGAAAACCGTCCGGAGTGGATTATGGCTTTTTACGCTGCATGGTATCATGACATCACCGTAGTTCCTATCGACTTTATGGCCTCGGCTGATGATGTGGCTTACATTCTGGACGACTGTCAGCCTGAGTTTGTTTTTCACTCAGAAAACAACGAGGTCATACTGAATGAAGCGATAAAAAAATCAAAAGCTAAAGTTGAGACTTTTCGTTTTGGGTCCAAAGACTTACCCGAAACTAAAGGAGAATGGAAAGAACCGGAAGACCTACACAAAACGGCTGTTATCATCTACACCTCGGGTACTACAGGTAGTCCTAAAGGCGTCATGCTTACCTACAACAACTTATTTGTTAATGCTGATGCTGTTAGTGGAGATGTGCCCATTTATGACGAAGATTCTGTCGTATTGCTGATATTGCCATTACAACATATTTTTCCTTTGCTTGGTGCTATGATTGTACCTCTACGTCTGGGGGGGATGATAGCTACCTGCCCATCATTACAGGCCAGCGACATCATTGATACTTTACAGAAAAACAAAGTGACCCTTATTATCGGTGTACCTCGTTTGTATGAATCCATCTACAAAGGCGTCATTGCAAAAATTAACGCTTCGGCTGCCGGACGCATAATGTACAAAACCGTCAAAGCACTCAATTCTCCTAAGTTAGGGAAAATAGTCTTTAAAAAGGTACACGAACAATTTGGAGGTAAACTTAAAACACTCGTAGCTGGAGGAGCTGCTCTACCAACAGAGGTGGGTAGTTTTTATGACACAATAGGCTTTGAAGTATTAGAAGGTTACGGTATGACAGAATCGGCCCCTATGATTTCCTTCACACGCCCGGGCGATGTAGTCATAGGGTCAACTGGCAAAATACTCCCTTGTCTGGAAGTAGAAATACGTGATGGGGAAATCGTAGCGAAAGGCGAAAGCATTATGAAAGGCTATTACAACCGCCCCGAAGAAACAGCTGAAACAGTGAAAGACGGCTGGCTTTATACCGGAGACCTGGGACGACTGGATGACCAAAACCGCCTATACATTACGGGACGCAAAAAAGAAATTATCGTACTATCGAACGGTAAAAACATCAACCCCAACGAGATCGAAGAAAAATTAACAAAGATGTCTGATGGCCTGATAGAAGAAGTCGGTGTTACCCAGCACGAAGAAGTGTTACATGCCGTCATCCTTCCAAATTTTAAAGCCCTGAGCCAAGAAAACCTCCCCGACCCTGTGGCCTTTTTCAATGATCTTTTGTTAAATAAATACAACCCGGAAGTAACACCCTACAAACAAGTAAGCAAATTCACCATTGTAAAAGAAGGCTTGCCTCGTACCCGCCTAAGCAAACTACAACGTTTCAAACTGAGTGAAATCATAGAAAACGGACAAAAGAAAACAGAACGCAAAGCCGAACCGGACACAAAAGAATACAAGAGTGTAAAAAAATATCTGGAAGAGCTGTTAGGAAAAGATGTGTATGCCGACCAACATCTGGTTTTTGACTTAGCGCTGGATTCGCTTGCCAAGCTGGAGCTCATCGACTACATCAGCCGCACCTTTGGCCTGGAAATGCAAGAAGAAGAACTACTCAGCTACAACTCTGTAGGCGAATTAGTACAATTTATCACTAACCACAAAGAACACTTCAACGAGGAAGAATTCGATTGGCATGAGATGATGACAAAACCTGTTGATATAAAACTGCGGAAACCTTGGTGGACCTTATCATTCCTCAACTGGAAAGCAGGTATACTCTTCAAAACCTTCTTTAAAGTTACGAAAAATGGTCTGGCTCAACTACCTGAAGGTGCAGGTATCATAGCACCTAATCATACCAGCTTTCTGGATGCTTTCTTAGTTTCTTCTTTTTTGAAAAAGAACGTGATTACCAACACCTATTTCTATGCCAAGAAAGAACATATCGACAAACCATTCGTCCGTGGCTTAGCTAAGCATAACAACGTCATCATAATGGATTTGGAGAAAGATCTTTACCGTTCCATCCAACAGCTGGCTCAAGTGCTTCGCGAAGACAAAAAACTCATTATTTTCCCGGAAGGAACACGTTCAAGAACAGGAGATCTTGGAGAATTCAAAAAGACCTTTGCTATACTAAGTAAAGAACTAAACGTTCCCATTTACCCGGTAGCCATAAAAGGTGCTTTTGAGGCATGGCCACGCCACAAGAAAACGCCAATCACGGGGAGCAAACTAAATGTTAACTTTTTGGAAGCCATCAATCCGGACAATTTAGACGAAGTAGAGTTGGCCCAAAAAGTGAAAACAGCCATAGCTAAAGCACTATAAATAAAAACCCCACCTATTAAAAATCGAATTCCAAATTTGCTCCGGGCAGTTTGGAATTTGTTTTTTCAGGTATGGGAATTAAAACTCTATGGCATCATATATAATCTGCTGAATGCGGGGACGAATGTCCTCGTTAAAGAGTTTGGTATTGTATGTGTGCGGATGCACACGGTTGGACAAAAAGATAAAGATAAGATCATTTTCAGGATCAGCCCACACCCCCGTACCCGTGAAACCGGTATGGCCGAAAGCCGACAATGGTACTGCAGAACAAGTAGGCTGAGGACGTTCGGGATGCCCTTCAGGTTTATCAAAACCCACCCCCCGGCGATAACCTTTTTCGGTATGCTGAGTATAATATTTCACGGTTTCGGGTTTGATAAAGTTTTCGCCACCATAAAAACCATCATTCAGATACATTTGCAACAATTTTGCCAAATCGTTAGCATTACTAAAAACGCCCGCATGGCCAGCCACACCACCTAACAAAGCCGCTCCCTGATCGTGCACATAGCCCTGAAGCAGCTGCTTGCGAAAAAACTGCTCATCTACAGTAGGCACTATGTTTTCTTTCCAAAAACAATGGAGCGGATTATAACACGTTTTGTACATGCCCAAAGGTGCGTACAAACGACTATTAGCCAAGGCATCAATGCGCATCTTCATCTCATGCTCTATCACCCGCATAGCATAATAATAACCCAAATCGCTATAGCGGTATTTTTTATCCGAACACATCTCCAACTCATCAATAAGCCGATACATCTCCTCACGGTATTCCGGGAAAGTATAGACACCTTCGGCCACTTTTACCGAACAGTGCTCCGTCTTCACAGAAGAGATATACCCTTCTTTCATCACATAATTACGGGTCATATAAATGGTTGGCGTCAGCTTAATATTATAAGTCGAAGTCCGGCCTTTATGAAAAAGTTTTTCCTCCAACTTATCCTCATCTATCAGGTTAAAATCAAAACCAATATAACTCTGCAAACCCGACTGGTGAAGCAACAGTTCTTTCAATGTGAGACGGCCTCGCTTGTTCTTCCCTAACTCCGGCAAATATTGATTAATCCCTGCGTTCAGGTTCAAAACACCTTCATCGGTCAGTTGCATGACTAAAGGCGTAGTCGCCGCTATTTTGGTTACAGAAGCAATATCGTAAATATCATTTTTCTCTACTTTAGTCACCTTTTCATAGGTATGATGACCGAAGGCCTTATGGTAGGCCACCTGACCATTTTTAGCCACTAATACCTGACAACCAGGCGCCATTTTTTCAGCAATCACCTCGGCTACTATGGTGTCAATTTCTCTTAACTTTTCAGCATTAAGTCCCACTTCAGCAGGCACCGGAGTATAGCCCAAGCGGCATTTTTGGGTTTTTACACACAAACCTTCCTTGATAAAACTATTAACGTTTAAAGGAAAAACGCCGCTACAAGCAATACCTCCAAACAAAGCCTCAGCTGACAGGCGTTGAATCTCATCTTCATTGCCATAGCTAAACATAAGAGAAGCAAGCTGGTCATATGATGTTTTTTTCAATTTACGGACAGCATACGGATTAGCCATCACCACCGCGTGGACCGGTTTTGTTTCAGCCAGTTTATTCATTAAAGTCAAGGCATTGCTTGTAATCCCATAGTTAACACCCTGACGTTTTTGTTTGCCGTGCAATCCGATAATTATTTCATCGAAATCGTGCAGCTCTACCATCAGTCGTTCTACATCCTGAGGACTGCTCACACGCTCTTTAAACACCTTGACCTTGGCATACAAACGGCACTGACTACCAAAAGCATTTTCATCATTATTAATAGACAAAACGGCTATACGTTTTTTATCCAAATCTTTAATCGGTAAAAGTTGACCTTTATTTTTCACCAAAGTAATGGATTGAGACAATAACTGACGGTTCAACACTTTTGATTTTTCGGGGTTCAGATCTGCCACAATATTTTTATCCGAGAGCGGCTGAAAATCGGGAACCCCAAGAGCATGTTTATAGGTCAGCACCCGTAGGCAACGTTCATCCAGATCTGATTCAGTAATACGTCCTTGCTCCAAGCCTTGTTTAAGCTGACGAATACCTTCGCCCAAGTCAGCCGGAAAAAGCAGGATATCGTTACCTGCCATAAAAGCTTTTAAGTAATGATTTGGATAGCCTTTGGCCACAGCATCCATATTAAGCGCATCGCTTACAATAAGACCATCAAAAGCCAAATCCTTTTTTACAATTCCTTGAATTATTTCAGAAGAAAGGGAAGCCGGCATATCATTTTTGTCCAAAGCCGGCACATTGAGGTGTCCCATCATCAAAGCCTGAAGGCCATTCTCCATCGACATTTTGAATGGCACAAACTCATTTTGCTCAAACTCTTCACGGCTTTTATTAATGACAGGCAGAGCGTGGTGCGAATCTGTTTTAGTATCGCCATGCCCCGGAAAATGTTTGGCCACAGCCAACACTCCTTCACTTTGCATTCCGGCTACATAGCTGCGGACTTTATGGCCTACATTATCGGTTCCGGAACCAAAAGAGCGAAAATTTATAACCGGATTCAGGGGATTGCTGTTAAGATCGTGCACCGGCGCAAAGTTAACATGGACGCCAAGACGTCGGCAGTGCTGACCAATCTGACGCCCCATTTCATATACTAAAGCAGAATCCTTGACAGCTCCTACATTCATAGCAAAAGGAAAGCTGTGAGCATCGGTCACACGCATGCCGGAGCCCCATTCGCCATCGATGCCCACCAAAAGAGGTAAAGTCGCCTGAGCGTTCAATTTATTCGTTATCGCTACCTGGCTGGCGGCCTCTCCGGCAAAAAAACATACTCCACCTACATGGTAGCGTTTAGCATCATCATACACTTCGCGCATCTTGGCATCCCCCCAATCCGACCAGACAGACATCATGAAGAGCTGACCAATTTTTTCGTCCACACTCATTGCCCGGAGTTGCTCTTGAGCCCAAAGATGCGAAGAATCATCCAATTGTATGCGGTGTTGCTCTGCCATTTCTTTTGCGGGACCAGCGCTAATAAAAAGAGCAGCCAAAGCTGCTAATATTAAAAGTTTAAATTTCAATTTCTAAAAACAAATTCCAACAAGGCACTAACAACGAGCTTTTTCTTTAACAAATGATAGCGCCTTCTACGTTTCATAAAAAATTTCTATTTCCCCAACTGATTATATATCATCAAACAGACCCAAGCATCAGTGGCGGCGTATACCTGCTGCTTCTCATTCAATTTTGGTGCCTCCCAGTTGGATAGCTGCTGGCGTTTCGAGACACGTCCGCCCAACACTATCGCACTAATCTTCTTAAGGCTCAGTGCATCAATACCATAATCACCAACAATATCTTGCAAGTCAATCAAACCGTTGGGTGAAATATGACGTTTCTTTCTCAATTCGCGTACATCGTCGCGTAATGAAAGGCCTATTTTGGTAATCGCTTCATTTTCGAACCACAGACGCAGGGCATCAGGAAAGCCCACTTTATTAAGACGAATCAGGTAACAGGTGTCACCACAAAAAATCTGGAGTAAAGCCACCTGATACTGAACGCCTTTTTTAAAAGAAGGGCGTGTCTCGGTATCAAAACCGGCTATCTCATATTTAAAAATTTCTTTTATCGCCTTTTCGAAGCCTTCTGCCGTATCAACCACCACTATTTTACCCCCAAATTCGAGTATTGGTAATTCCGTAATCTCGTCTAATGCTATATCTGCTCTGAATCTTCCCGCCATTATTTAATTATTCTGCTTAAGTCTGATGCAAATGTACCGAAAAATCAGCCAGTCTTAAGCTCTACAGCTCCCCGTTGTAAACAAATTCTTAACCTTCGAGGTATACAAGGTCTATTATTATAAAAAAAAGACTAACAAAACATCCGCAAAATTCCATTATTGGCAATCCGGACCGACTCTTTGAAGGGCATCTTTGCCACATAAACCTCAAAATATCATTTTGTTTTTTATTTCTCAATAATTACATTTCACCTAACATTTTAAAGTTTTTACAGGCTATTAAGTATTGTTTTGCCATTTTTATATATCATTTTGATATTTTTCATGTCATTTTGCTTGCAAGCTCTTACATATAGCGATGTTAGGCCAATAATATTTTATCTGATTTCTTTGACTTCTGTAATTTTTTTACTCATATTTGACGCTTGATTTATTGTTTAACCATAAAATTTACGACAATGATTATAGGAGTTCCAATAGAAATAAAGAACAATGAGAACCGTGTTGCCTTAACTCCTGCAGGAGCTATTGAGTTTGTTAAAAACGGACACGACGTATTCATTCAACACAACGCCGGAGTGAACAGTGCTTTCACCGATGAAATGTACATCGAAGCCGGAGCTAAAATTCTACCTACTATTGAAGACGTTTATGCTAAAGCAGAAATGATCATCAAAGTAAAAGAGCCTATAGAGCCGGAATACAAATTGATCCGTAAAGGCCAGTTAGTATTCACTTATTTCCACTTCGCCTCTTACGAACCACTAACAAAAGCAATGATTGAAAGCGGAGCTACCTGCCTGGCTTACGAAACGGTGGAAAAAGCAGACCGCACCCTGCCGCTACTGATTCCTATGTCAGAAGTAGCGGGACGTATGTCGGTACAAGAAGGTGCTAAATATTTGGAAAAAACCTTTGGTGGCAAAGGCGTTTTGCTTGGTGGCGTAGCCGGTGTACTGCCTGCTAAAGTACTGATCATTGGTGGTGGTGTAGTAGGCACCGAGGCAGCAAAAATGGCTGCAGGGTTAGGTGCCGACGTTGTCATTATGGACATCGACTTACAGCGTTTGCGCTACTTGGACGATGTGATGCCTGCCAATGTAAAAACAATGGTTTCCAACGAGTACAACATCCGTGAAAAAGTACAATATGCCGACCTTATCATTGGAGCCGTATTGGTACCTGGCGCTAAAGCACCCAATCTGATTACCCGCGACATGCTACCGCTGATGCGTCCGGGTACTGTGCTTTGCGATGTGGCCATCGACCAAGGTGGATGTATCGAAACCACTAAACCAACTACTCACGATGACCCTATCTTCAAGATTGATGACATCGTACACTACTCTGTAGCTAATATGCCCGGTGCTGTACCTTACACTTCTACTCTGGCACTGACCAATGCAACACTGGAGTATGGTATAGCTTTAGCTAATATGGGCTGGAAAGACGCTTGTAACACCTACGAATCGCTACGCAAAGGTCTTAACATAGTAGACGGGAAAGTGGTTTATAAAGGCGTAGCTGATGCTTTTGATTTACCTTATACTGATGTGAAAGAGGTACTGTAAACTCAATGTTTTTGGCTTCCCGGCCTTGACAATCGTCAAAACATCAGGTTTAAACCTTATTTACAATAAGGCTGTAGTTTTCTACGGCCTTATTTTGTTTAAAGCATAGTACTATTCCAAAGGAAGAGCAATATTCCATGACTTTGAAGAATTATTGAAACCACCAGGACCATCCATTGTTGCAAAAAACAGGTGGGTAATATTTCCGTCCTTATCGAGCAATACTGAACAGCGCTCCAGCTGCCCCATTTTTACACTTTCGCCATTCTTTTTCTTTAAAATTTTAGAATAAGCAAAGGGCTTTTCATCCAGTTCCTAATTGACACCATCCAAAGAGTGAAACAAGACGCCATTACCTTTTTCACCAGTAATTTTGCCACGCTGATCCTTAGCTAATATGTGATAGCCAGTTTCATCCTTCCACAAGCACGGATCTTCCACTTCAGCATTTTTCTCAAGACTAAATACAGGCTCTTCGCTTAAGAGTGTGTATGGCCCCAGAAAATGAGAAGCTCCAGCCACGCCAATGGCCATCGAAGATTGGTAAGGAAAATCCTCGTTATACTTCCGGCTTTTGAAGATAAGCAAGACTGAGCCATCCTCGTTAACCCAGGGAGCGGGGTTAGAGGTCAAAAAGCTATAGAATGTTTCCGGTTTTGTATTCCACACTGGCGCATCAAGGCGTGTCCATGGTCCGTTCAGGCTCTTAGAATATGCTACCCCAATACGTTTATTGGAACGTGCTACAATAGAGTATTTTGATTTTAACTTGAGAGTATCTGCTTCAGGAAACTCATCAAAAGGATGGGTTGATCCCATATAAAACAACACATAGTTGTCTTTATATTTGAGAATTTTGGGATTATGTGTTGCACGCCCATCCCAATACTGAGCGCCACGCGCAGGTAAAGCTACATCGCAAAAAGTGTATGGACCTTCGGGAGTATCAGATACCAAGTGAGCAATTTCAGAGGCTATCATCCAACCCGGATGAAAAGTCAGATGTTTCGTCCAGCGGGAAGCAAACATATGATAACGTCCGTTTTGTTCATGACCGAGCTTCCCCACACCCAGAATGCACTATCGGCATACGCTGCGTTTTCGGGCAATACCCCGATATGGGACATCATTTCATTTTCAATAGACTGTGCTGAAGCATTCAAAAAACACAAGATAACACCAAAAACTATGAGAAGTTTTGTTAAGATTGATTTTATCTGCTTTGTCCCCATTATTATCAGAGGTTTAAGTCAGAACAATTAACAAATGTATAGCCGGATGCCTTCATGTAAGCTACCATCTTTTCAAACTCAGCAAAGCGCTTATCATCCCAACTGTAAGGATGTCCTTGCAGCACTATGACCGCTTCATTTTCGTGAAAATAAAGATTATTCCACAAGTAAAAGAGCACCGGTTGATGCACAGGATACTCAAGGTTTAAAGCCGGAATTCTATGCAAAAGTTTTACGCCTTTAAGCTCTTGAACATTATTAGGAGGATATAACCAGGATTTTATCTCAGGAAATTGCTTCACCACAAAGGCTGTTGTATCATTATTGTGGTTGTATGGTGCCCCAAAGCAATTAAACGCTTTTCCCAGTTTTTCTACCGCCAAGTCCTGTGACTTTTTAAACTGCGCGCGCTGATAATTATAGTCCTGTTTAAACTCGGCTAGATAGCCATTGCCTATATCCCTTTTCTTATGATCATAACCATGGTTCCAATATTCAATGAATTCTGAATTCTGATAGCTTTTTAACTGTTCAATAAATGCCTCATCTCCTAAATCCAGACAGTTAGCGATAATCCCGGGATTAATTTTTAACTCCTGCGTTACAGCATAGTCCAACACTCTAAGCCAACGTTCATTCAACTCTTTTTGCTTATCCAAGCGGATATCATCTAATTTGAGAAACACTTTGGGCTTAACATCATTAATACCGCCATCAAGTTTCATTCGGCGCAGCAAAGCTTCTACGTAGTAATAGTCAGCATAAATAATTGGCTGGTCTACCTCATCACTTTTTGGCATATTGCCTGTACTATGTTTCAATATAAAATGATTGTTTGTCCCGGCTTTAGCCAAATATTTTTCTGAGGATAAAGAGCTTATGAGATGATCTGCGAAAGCCTCCAGCTCCGCTTTGAAATCACTATAAAGAGATAATTCATAACACCCAGAAGCTATGATTGCCGCTGCAGAAGCATCTCGGGGAGCATCAGGTATAGAAGGGGCATCAAAATCCCAATAAGGTATACCGTCCTTGGGGAGTCTGGGGTGCGTCATAATATAGCGTGCCACCTTTTCTGCCTGGGTCAAAAAACGTTTATCGCCAGTTTCACGATAGGCTATTGTAAAACCATACAAAGCCCATGACTGGCCTCTGGCCCAAGCACTCTCATCACTGATTCCTTGGTGAGTCTGATACTTTCGCACCCTTCCTGTTAGCGGATTATAATCAACCACATGATAACAGCTATTATCTGCTCTGAAATGATTTTCCATAGTCGTCAAAGCGTGCGAGTAGGCCGCTTTGTAATAGGATGAATCCCGGGTCACCTGAGAGGCCCAAAATAACAGCTCTAGGTTCATCATATTATCAATTATTACCGGAAAATCCCAGACCTTTGAATTAAAATCCCAAGAACGTATACCGCCCACGTCAGAATTGTAGCGTGTCATCAAAGTATTGGCACTCTGGAGCAAAACGGCTTTATACTCACTATTATTGGTCAGTCTAAAGCCATTACCATAACTGCAATACATCTTAAACCCCATATCGTGAGTACCGGCGTTATATTGCTGCTCCATCACATTTGCCGTGTAGTTTTCAGCTAATCTCCGCCATTTTTCATCATGTGAATACTCATATTGCATCCATAATATCCCCGGATAAAACCCGCTGGTCCAGTCTTTTGACTTAACTAAACGTAAAGAACCATCCTCGTTGGTACATCGCGGGTTAAAAGGTGTATTACCAATAGTCTCAGACATACCGTGCAATTGCTGCTCAACAAGCGGAAAAACGTCCAGATAAACAGCCTTACTATCAACCTGTTTACAAGAATAAACACTGAACAAGATAAGTGTGCCAATAATAATTTGATGCATTCGTTTTCTCATATTTCAACAATTTAACAAAAAGGGAGTGCACCTGTATAGGTCACTCCCTTTGTAATCTTTAAATATTAATTAACAAGCTTCCGGCTAGAGATACCATTTTCGGTCTTTACCTGAATGATATAAACACCACGTTCTAAATCAAAATGAGTATCATCATAGACCTTGAGAGTTTTCACCAACTGACCATTTAAATTATACACTTTCAACTGAGCTTCTAGTGTTTCTTTCAGCTTCACTGTAAGCAAACCCTGATAAGCAAAAATATGCAAATCGTCGCGGCTTATCTCATTCAAAGCACTTGGGGCATCAGCTATGATTACCGCGCCCGTACTAGCCTCGGAGATAGAATCGCCGCTGACAGCATAAGCTCTATAGCGCACACCAGCCTCAGTAGCATAGATACCGGCTACGGAAATCTCCACATCTTGGAATGGCATTAACACATCAGCAACAGCTGCATAATTATTAGTCACAGCATCCAATAAATCCTGCTTGCTTTCAATGCTTAGAATTGCGGTATCGTCAACAGCTAAATAAAGCTGAGCATCAGCGTAACTGGATTGAGCCACTACGACCTGATCATCTGCATTAGTAATATTAAATTGTAAGCCCATAGTAGACTCTAAACCTAGAACATTCGCCATTTCAGCACTCTTCACAGACATCTTATCACCGGCATCATTTACAGCATAAGCATAATAAGTACCCGGCACCAAATCACCTACCGGAATCTGAGCAAACTCCCCTGCCGTTGTGACCATCGCTTTGGCTGCAAATCCTGAATCAATCAAAGCTTCTAAATGCTCTGGCATTACTATATTCTCAGTTTCTGCTGCAGGAACCAAATATACATAGCCGTTAGTAGATCCGCAAGTAGCCAAGACGTATTGTCCATCTTCATTACCTACAGTCTGAGCCGGCATATTAGCCAAAATCGGGAAAATGTAAGTGGCGACTTCAGATCCGGAAACAATGGCATTAGCATTCACATTAGTCACATTAGCAGCGTTTACCACAATGGTTTCAAAATCTTCACCATCGCTAAAATCATTCAAAATTAATTTTACCGCGTTAGCTGCAAGAATCTCTACACCAGTCGGATTACCTGTCGCACCATAAGAACCAGACAGGGTATAATTAGTTGCGACTTTAGCACTAATGGTATCAAAAGGCTGATTAAAATAAAGAATCAAAGCCGTCGTTCCATCAGTCAACATTTCTTTTTCCACCTCAAAATCAGAAGTAGCTAACCAGCGTAAGTCCCCAATTTGACCACCGCTTGTACTAGCCGTCAACAGTTCAGCATTCATTACGGCATAATTAAATAATGGTGAAGCATAATACATCGGATTTTTATCCGTACTTACACTGGTCACTGTACCATCTACAGCAATGCCGGTATTATAAAAAGCTGAATTACTGACAGAAGAACCTGCTCCCAATATAAGTGCAGTATCGCCTGCCACACTTGAGCAAGAGTTACTGATAATACTATTCGAGATCGATAAACCTTCCAAGCCGTCAGACAGCACCAAACGTGCATCAGCATCATCTTCTGCGATGGAATCCATTGTACATTGGTCAATATTAATCGTAGAAGCCGTCATATCAGCACTTGAAATACTGATCATTCCATTAACACCTTTGATGGTCGTATTGGTCATATCCAACTTGCCAAAATAAGCATAGTCACTACCGTTGATAAAGTTCAAGGCTGCTTTGTATGTATCACGTATCACACAATTATTAAATATAATACTGTCGGCATAAGCATTAGCCCGCTGACGGAACACATAGCCATCTTGCGAAGTAGCGCCCGAAGAACTGGTATTCAACGTATTGAAATCGTGAATATAACAATCTTCATAAACCACAGCATACGGATAGTCGAAAGTGGCATTATAACGGGCTTCAAAGATACAAGTTGCATCATTATTGATGCTTTCGTCAGCAGCACCTCCGTCAAATTCAATACCCTTGATATACACCATTCCTGCAGGTGGATAAAACTCCATCAAGCGCATATATGAGCGATGAGTTTCACCATGAGCATCAGGATCATAACAAAAAACAGGTTTCTCTGCTAAGCCTTCGGCAGCCCGGAATGTAATGCCTCCATAAATACGGAAGTATGTTTTAAAACCATAATGTCCTCCTGATGTTGTTAAGACCACTTCGTCACCTGTGGTAATCTCTTTGGTATAAAGCGCCATACGCATATCCTCCACCTCATCGGCTGAGAAATAATAAGTGACAGGTTTACGGACAGTAATGCTGGCAGGTCCTTGCTCTGACACCATACCATCCTTCACTAAATAAAAGTGATAAGAACCAGGATTAAGCCCTACTGTTGGAACTTTGTAATCCATCATTTCTATTGGAATTGTCATAGAATCAGCATCCATTGTTTCGATAGCAGCATTGAGCATATCAAGCGTCACTGCAGCATCTGCTGAAATAGCATCGTTCAATAGATAAGCTACGCCATTAGAAGTACCGGCACTCACATAAGCATAAGCCCAATGTCCGGCTTTGTTAGAAGCTGTTTGTGTTTTATAATCCACATAAACAGATGTGGTAATATAAATAGGATTCACACCACGCTCCGAAAGATTACCAGCAGCATCTACCGCATAAGCATAATACGTACCAGCTCGTACACCACTAATATCAATATTAGCAGGTGTCTCTGCTATAGCTGCAGTTTTGGCAGCACGACCGCCATTAACAGCGGCATTCAGCGCATCTACACTTGGGTAGTCGCCCTCCATAGCCACATATACAAAACCATCTTTACTTGAAGTCACTTCTACAGTATTTCCGGTACTGTTTGGTATTGATTGCTCTTCGTTTTGCACATTAAGTGCTGCATACACAGTAATTGTATTACTCCCTTTTGCTGAAATATTGCCGGCTAAATCAACAACATAACCATAATATATACCGTTAGTAATGCCGGCTACAGATAAAGCAACATTTTCATAAGCTGCTACAACGGTATCTTTCACCCCTTTATTACTTGCGACGGCAGCCTCCATCTCTGCCACGGTTGCTTGCGCTTCACCATCTAAAATGATGTAGACATAACCGTAAGAAACACTACTTTTCAGAAGCGCTTCCTGTCCGGCTTCATCTGTCAGAACCTGTTCGCTGTAAAGCACCTCTAGCAAGTCCATTCCAGCCGCCGATGTCCATCGTGAATCGCCTATAGGTGTTACACCATCGCTTCCCATCAACTCGTTTTCATTAAGCAGTTTTAAATCTAACTGAGCTGCATTTGAGTATTGCGGCGCAGTACTCACTTCATTGCTTACAACCACAGTACTCACCAAAGTATCGGTAAAACCACCATAACAATAATCCAAAGTCACCGCGCTACTCATCGCATTTTCTATGCCTTTTGATATTGCATCAAAATTACAATTGGTAATGCTTACTCCATTGTTAACGGTACCAAATTTAAAGGCATTATCAGCAATATTGTAAAAAGTACTCTGATTAATAGTAATATTAGGAACTGTACTACTTGCAGCACTTACCCATTGAATCACAGGATCATCTGTAATATTCGCAAACGTACAGTTATCAATGGTAATATCGCCATAAGCATCACCATTATTCCCAACTCTTATCAGGCGACCATAACAATCGTGTACATAACTATCCTCGATAGTAAAAACAGCCCCTGCTTTATCAATTCTTACAAAACCACTTGATGTTGAAAAGTTTTTCACTTCACAATCAATCATGGTGATATCACAGTCAGCCATATCAATTCGGGTTACGCCCATCATAGCATTGGGAGCTGCCGTACCATCAAAAATGATTCCCTGAAGCGTAATGGATAAATCAGTAGCAGCTAAATCAAAGAAGGCATTATAAGCACTGGTATTGTCTCCTGTAAAAATAATCGTAGGCATCTCTTCCAAGCCATCTTTAGCTTTTACAATAGCATCTGTTGCTATATCAATATCTTTAAAATCGTAAACACCACCAGACTCACAAAGAATATACTCAGCATAGAGACCTTGTTCCATATGGCTCACCAAAGAATCTACATCATCAGCAGCATACTCATTCGGCGCCAAAACAAGCGGTACCCAACGGGAATCACCAATTGGCGTTGCCCCGTCACTACCCAATAAATCGCTACTATTGAGCAACGTTAAATCCAAGTTAGAGGCGTCTTGGTATTGAGGCAACGAATCAACAGTATTCGTCACAGTCACGGTTCCGACCAAATCCTCGCCAAAACCACCATAACAATAATCTAAAGTCACAGTACTACTCATCGCATTTTCTATCGCTTTTGCGATGACGTCGAAATTACAATTAGTAATACTTACACCATTGTTAACGGTACCAAATTTAAAAGCATTATCAGCAATATTGTAAAAAGTACTCTGATTAATGGTAATATTAGGAACTGTACTGCTTGCAGCACTTACCCATTGAATAACAGGATCATCTGTGATATTGGCAAACGTACAGTTATCAATGGTAATATCGCCAAAAGCATCACCATTATTCCCAACTCTTATCAGGCGACCATAACAATCGTGTACATAACTATCCTCAATAGTAAAAACAGCCCCTGCTTTATCAATTCTTACAAAACCACTTGATGTTGTAAAGTTCTGCACTTCACAATCAATCATGGTGATGTCACAGTTGGCCATATCAATTCGGGTTACGCCCATCATTGGCACACTATCCGTCGCACCGTCAAAAAGAATCCCTTGAAAAGTAAGCGTCAGATCAGTAGCACCTAAATCAAAAAAAGCAGTATAGGCACTCGTATTTTTCCCGGTATAGATTACTGTTGGTTTCGCGTCCAAACCATCTTTGGCTTTTACAATAGCATCTGTTGCTACATCAATGTCTTTAAGATCGTAAATACCTCCGGATTCACTCAGAACATATTCATCATAAAGACCTTGTTCTATATGACTCACCAAAGAATCAGCTTCAGCAGCAGCATATTCCATAGAAGTTGCGCCAAGCCAAACAAATGAGCTCATAAAACTCATCACGAGTAGTGACCTTAAACTTACGCATAGCACGCTTTGTAAGTTTGTTAACTTAAAAAGATTAGTTTTTTTCATAGCATTGGTATTATTGATTAGACTTAAAGATTTTTATTTCAGTGTTACAAAACCGGTTTTGAGTCCCGGAGACTTAACACTGGCAACCGCTTGTTCACCAGCCATTTTCACTTTTATCATTGCACGACCATTGTATAGTTGTATTTTACGGGAACCATCCCAGGTACCCAAATTGTCCAACAAAGCAGCATCACCAGTAACGCCAAACTCCACCAAGTTTTTAGCATCGGGACAAAACACGCCATTAACATCATAAAGCTTTGCTTCTATTGTTAGCACATTTCCCTGACGGGCAACCTCTTGGATATCCAAATAGTTAGGATCACCCCATTTTTCTGTTTGGTAAGTAAATTCAATTTCATCACTCACCACTGTTTTTCCCTTCACTGCTTTTACTTCCAAATGGTTTTTCCCGGGTTTAAAGGCCAGGTTCCAACACAGTCCGGCAGCAGGAAAATTCTGACTGTTACGTTTCTTAGTACCCACACTCACACCGTTAAGGTAAAGTTCAGCTTCATCGCAATTGGAATAAACTTTCACCAAACGTTTCTGTCCGGCTTCACCAAAACGTACAGGCCAGGTATGTCCATAGATACGGGTCATAGGTTTCTCTGTCCAATAAGATTGAAAAACATAGAAGGCTTCTTTCTTTGTAAAGTCGCGCTGCACCACCCCTTTTTGATTCACATAGGGGACGGGGTTTTCAGGACGCAACGGTGTGGAAAAATCTTTAAACGGCCAATAAGCTGTTCCGGTCAGCCAGTCCATTTTTTCCTGTTCTTTGAGGTGCCAATCGATCAGGTTACAAGCGTATGATTCCGACCAATCACCATCTTTCGAAGCCCGCTTAGGTCCACCTGTCATCAGGAAGTCGCCATCCCGTTCGTCAGCTCCTTCACTCATAATATCGCTCAACCCTTCATCCGGTGTTTCAGAGTGACGACCGGCGTGATTACTGGCTCCCCACTCCACGTGTAGGAAGTGGTTAACGTCCATCGCCTCTTCATAGCTCACTTTTTGATAATTGGTATATTTACCCCGATACCAGCCAGCCCATATCGAGGGCGAATACACATCGATGATATGCTTGCAAAAATTACAACGTCGAATACTGGTTTTACGTTTCGGATCCATCTGATGAGAAAGATCATTCAATTCCGACATAAAATTCTGAATCTTCAAGGTATCAAAGTCGTCAAAATCACCAGGCCAATCATTCTCATTACCTAAACCCCAGGTAATAACAGAGACATGGTTATAGTGCTGATTAATCATGTTTTTCAGCATACGGCGCGCTTGCTCTTTATAGCTGTCGCCACCTATACCACCACGACACCACGGGATCTCTTCCCATACAAACAAACCTAAAGAGTCACACATTTCGAGCACTATTTTGGCTTGCTGATAATGTCCCAAACGGATAAAGTTAATCCCCATCTCTTTCATCATCACCATCTCCTCACGCACCAGATCATCCGTCATAGCTGCAGCCATACCAGCGTGATCTTCGTGCCGGTGGGTCCCGCGCAATAAGAGACGTTCACCATTGACATAAAACGGCCCTTTTTCTTCAAACCAAAAATCCACAAAGCCGACTTTCTCCACATATTCATCACGTTGTCCGTCGACGGTAAGGCTGACGTTCAATTCATATAAATACGGGGATTCAGGATGCCACATTTCAGGATTTTTCAGGCTGAAACTGAAAATATTTTTCTGCCCGGACCAAGCTTCTTTACCGGTTTCTACACGAGCCACTTCTTGACCTTTTTTATCGGTCAATATAGCTTCCAACTGCACATCTTTGTTGGCTATCGAATACGAAAATAATGAAGCATCAATCTTAATTTCTGCACGCTTATAATCCTCAGACAAGGCGTAATCAAAGTGGACATATTCAAATGAAAGCTCCGGCACATAAACCAGATTAACGTGACGGTAAAGGCCTCCATAAACATTAAAATCACTCAAATCGGAAGGTATCATTTCCACATCACGGCTATTGTCACAACGCACTAATACGGGAATCCTAACCTCTTCGGGATGATCTTCCTGATAAGCTTTTACGGCCTCAGTAATATCTATCTTAAATTCATCATAACCACCCACATGCTCGCCTACAAGGGTTTTATAAACATAAATTTTCGTCTTTTGCCCGGCTCCTTCAAAATGTAAAAGAGTACGCCCGCTTTTATAAGGATTATCAATTTCCAGAAAAGTACGGTACCAGCCCGGACCTTCATAATAGGGTACATCAGGATCTACCGCATCATAAGCATTAAAACAATGGGGCAAAATAACAGGCTCAAATACGGGGAGTTTATGCTTTTCGGGCCTAAAGGCCTCCCAGGGGGAGCCTAAATCACCTTTCACATAATCCCATCCTTCATTCAATCGTTGTTGCTGTCCGGCACTTAGTGTTAAAAAAACCAGGCTTAACATCAATGATGTTACAATCTTTCTCTTCATCTTATAGGGGCATTAGTTTACCAGTACTTTCCGGTAGTAAATTTTATTTTTAATCGTTAACTTCACAAGGAGTAAACCACGAAAGGAGCTCACATCTGTTTTTTTTATCACACCTTCACCATCTTGGCCTAAGAGCAGGCGACCAGACAAATCATAAAGCTGCAAGGCATAAGCATTATGGCCTGAGAACTCAATATTTATGCATTTATCCTTTGGTGTATAGTATATTTTCGGTGCATTCGTTTCTTTTTCATTCAGACTGCTCACTTCATTCACCAGCACATAATTGGCACTACGGCCTGAGAGGCGTCCGTCAAGATCCACCGCATAAGCATAATACAGACCTGCCACTAAACCACTAGTAGAAATAGCAGCACTTTCATTAGCGGCAAGATCACGACTGACTCCGGCTTTGTTATCAGCTATAGCCGCCTCCAATTCTCCCACCGTTTGTGGATTTATGGTAACAAAAGTCAGGTAAATATCACCAGCTTTATTGCTGGACAAAAACACCGAATCACTTTCACCATTTCCTACTGTCTGACGTTCCATTTCGAGCACCGGGCGAACGTCAGGTATAATCAAATAAGCCTGATCGTTGCCTGACAGTATTTTACCAGTATGTGTTGTGATATGACTGACTTGAATATCCATACGCGTACCGTACTTCAAAATGCCAACACTAGCAAAAGTCAACTCCACAGTACCCGCACTGATTAGCTCCACCTTGATAGGCTGTCCACTAATTCCGGCATCGCCCCAGGCATTGTAATTGGCTACTGCAATAGCACTTAAAACATCCAAAGAATCATTAAAACTCAAGCGAAAGGTAGAGTCGTTAACATAGCCAATCTGGTTTGAAGTCAGGCCAAAATCTATCTCAAAGCCCCGGTCCTCACGTTGAGCATCATATAAGGACGGAATATCGAGTCCCTCCACATTGTTGCCTTCCCACTCACCACGCGGACGGTTTCCAAAGGTGGTCATCTCAATGTATTGCCCGATAAAACCAATATTATAGTTTTTAGCATATACCTGAGGGTTCTGACATATGGACTGATAGCCTTCACAGCCCCAAAACACCATATTGGCACCAGCCCATCCGTGACCGGAACCATAATATCCCCGATCCTGTACATTGATGGTATTATCGGTCGTTATTTTATCGTACAAAGTTCCGGTAGCCCAACGATGATGCGGACCGATATCCTCGTGCGCATTTTCAGCTACACAGTGGGTGAAAACATTAGGACCACATACACGCGAACCATTTACATAATCGTGACGCCCTTCACTAGCATAGCAATTTTTCACCAAACACATCTGTCCATCGAGGTTAAAGGAATATCGCCTGCCACCTGTGATCTCCGATTTAGGGCTAAGGCTGGTACAGTTTTCCACACTTATGTGCTTACTATTTTTAGACATATTAGCTAAAGCGTAAGCAAAATACTTCGACGTGATATTAGTCGCCCAACAATGCTCTGCTCTATCGAAATAAACAGCATTCCAGGCGTGGTTCTCATCCGTATCACTAGCATAAACCGACTTCAAGAGCATATTCTCCACACCTGAATTATTGATACGACCCGCATAAGAAGCTTTGTAAAGCATACGAGAAGCATTGTATTTTTTATCCAGAGCATTAACGATAGGATTATAAAAAATAATACTATCACCAGCCGCACCAGCAGAGCTAATACGGCGCACTTGGCGTTCAAAATAAAACTTATAATCAGAGGCATTCCATTGTGTGGATGGGGTACCATCAGGCCTGTCAGCTATTTCATCCATTCCTAAAGCACTAACCAAAGCATCATTAAACACCTGATAAACGGCAACTTGGTCACCATTCTCAAAACTGTGTGTTTTAGGTACAATGACATACTTAGCTCCTACGGGCACATAATCTGTTGCTAAATCTACCCCTGAAGTTGTGCTCAAAGATCCAGATTTATCCCCTACTCTGATGAGTATCTCAGGGTTATTAATGCTAGCACTGGTGGATGTAGCAATTAGCACGGTACCTCCACTTTCGCCTTCCCCCTCACCACGCAATACGATACCCGAAGCATCAATATTTAGTGTTTGACTAACATTATAGATGCCGGCTTTAAGCAAGATTGCCCCACGCACACCATCTTCATTCAGTGGTACGTGTTGGGCTACCGAGTCGATAACTGCTTGAATACGGGCATAAGCATCGCCATTTACAGGTTGAACAGTAGCAACTACCGGCACATCCGGGATAGGGACATTTCCCATTTTATAACCACAATAGCTAAAGTCTGGTATGCGGTTACCAGCCTCATCTTCACGATACCAGAGGGCATCCGTTTTTTGTTTTACATAATAAGATTCCCACAAACCATTTTCATCCGCTTCCGGCACAATCCATACACCTTGATTCTCGAAACCATAAGGATTATCACCTAAATCAATATCTTCACCCGCATCCGGATCATACACCCACGCCAATGGACCAATGGATTTACCATCGTCTGCTTTACTGGCCAATGAGGAATTTGTTACAACATAATACGCATCATACTGCGGGTTGTAATAACTACAATTCGCCCCGGTAAAGGCACCTATATCAGCAGAGTTGTAAAAATTATTATAGTCAAACTCAAGCCCGGATTCGTACACATACTGAGCACTATAAGAATTATTGCTAAACGATGAATTTTTCACCGTAGTAGCAGCGCACAATACACACAGAACAGTATCAGCGGCATTGGGTGCCACTTTATCAAAAACACAGTGGTCCACCACAGCTTCGCTGCCCGCCGTGCCAACGGCAACAAGCGGGCAAAGCATACCATTTACAAATACACAGCTACTCACATTTAACTGATCAAAGACCAGATTCGTCCCCAAACTGACACTATCCAAAAGACAATGCTCTAAAGTCAATGAACTGGCGGTATGAGACGAGGCATTAATAAGTGCCTTTGAGACCTTATTGAAATCTACATTCCGTGCCGTAAAGGCATAGTTTTCTGACGGCTGAACACAATAATCTAAGCCATTATCAGCAAGGTTTGCATCTATACCCAAAGCAATTATCTCAAGACTTTTGCCCGCTGCTATATTAAAAAGAGTCCGCGTATTTTCTGCTGATAGTATTGCGCCCTGATCCACATCTTTTGAAATAATGGTCAGATCTGCATTAATAGCCACAGTACCATCAAATACATAGAGGCCATTAACCGAAGAAAGAATAAACACATCACCATCATCAGCCACACTCAGTGCTGAAGCCAGTTCGGTAGCATAGCTTCCCTCCTCAGGTGCTGTGAACTCATACTCTCCAGCAAAGACTGGCAGAAAGCTCATCAGCATTGTGACCACTATGCCAAACATCTTTTTTTTCATCCTTGAACCTTATAAATCAATAATTATAAACGGGCAAAAAATACTGTCTGCTTTAGTCTACCACAAACATTTTAGAGACACTGCCTTTTTCTGTAATCACAGAGTACATATACATTCCTGTACTCATATCGCGGGTATCGATGCTCACGCTGTGTTCTCCGGCGTGTAGTTTGGATGAGAATACTGATTTGCACAGTTTTCCATCCATCGTGTATAGTTTCACATCTACTTGTGAAGAAGCATCTAACACGAAAGAAAGCTCTGCAAAGTCAACCACTGGGTTAGGAAAGAAGCGCAGTTGGTAATCTTTGGGGTTAATAGCTGGCTCATCAATGCCGAGGCTTATTCCCGCACTAAAATCAAGCGGAGCACAACCAACAGCACCACCATCAGTAGCTGCGGTAGCTGACACAGAAGTGCCTGAATATGTAACATCAAACTCATCGTAATACAAGCCCCCATTTCCGTTGGCTCCGGGAATAGTCCAGCTATCCGGCAAAGATTCGCTAGTAGGGTCAGAATGGTAGGAGGCCACCCAAACAGCAATATCCTGCGTGCTCGACACTTTTCCAAAGCTTAATGGTTCGGTAAAATAAGCAGCCGAAGCATTCGCTCCCAAAGCAGCCGTTGTCGTAGCACATATGTAGTTAGGTTGTGACACATCATTAAATAAAGCCCAAGCCTGATTCTTAATAATATTATCCCAATAGATATTATTGCTTTGGATATCTATAATTTGTCCATTTGCCACATAATTAGTGTCCAAGGTGATGACAGCAAAAGTTTTATCAGCTTGTTGCTGCTCAGCATTACGCGACTCCTGTTGCCCCAAACAAAGAACATTAGCAAAAATATTGTTAGTCACGTGAGCTTCACGCACATTACCCAGTTGTAAGCCACCATTCATACCTAAAGTATTCACCGCCGTCAAACGATCAATTTTCAAATAGCCTATCTCACCAGCCATATGACGCATAATGCGGTCACTATGGTTAAATGTGATACAGTTTTCAACCGTTAAGGACTTCACGTAAGGGGCTTCAGTACGAATGTCAATCAAACGACCATTACCATTTCCGGCATTGTTAGAACCGGTATTACCAAACACTGAATTTTTCACATTAACCGTTAATGAATCGCCTCTAACACATAGAGAAGCCGCCCGGTCATAAACCAGAGCCACATTATCAAAAGTATAGGTATTACCACTACCATTACCACGCATCTCTACCTGCCAGTGCTGATACGAGCTGGGTAAGGTACCATTGATGTAAAGGTTTTTTAAGGTAAAGTCATTGTAAGCCTTGATAAAGTCAAGACCATAGGTACCATCTGACTTAGGACTGCCGATGATCTCCGGCAAATAACCCTCTCCTGCTTCGCCCATAATCTGTAAGTGAAAATCATAATTAGAAATTTGTTTTCCCAAAGGATAGATACAGTTACGCTTTAAAACGTAAATGGTATTGGGGTTTTCGGCACGACCAGCACTATCTTCGTAAATTGTAAAGTATAGATTATCATAATAGTCCGCCAGTTCACCCACAGGAGACATTATATTATACCCTTCCACTTCGACGTAACGTGGACTATCTGATGCAAACACTGTCACCATTGACAAAGTGACCATACAAATAAAAAGTAAAGCAATTTTTCTCATATCCGAATTATTAAAGGTTTATAATCGATTTTTTAATGTTAAAATTTATACTCAACGCCGAGGTCAAAACTTACCCCATAGCGGTTATCGCTGGTCCAGTATTGTGGATCATAAGTATAGCGCAATTCACTTTCACCTGTGAGGTTAGCTACATTCAGGTAAAGCTTTAAGTGATCACCCACCTTCTGTGAAGCACTAGCATCCAGACGCACATAAGCATCAGAATACTGCTTAAACTTTTCAATATTAAGCAATTCTGTACCCATACTACGCAATGAGGCAGACTGAGCCACTAAAGAAAAGCGACACGAAAAACCGCCATAATCGTAGCCCAACATCAGGTTGCCAGCCAATTCTACTTGGTCAGGTAATACTGACTCGTAAAGATATCCTACGGTGTCATAGTGGAAAATTTGCTCACGCCCAACAATTTCAATTTCTACCGGGTCATATTTGGGGATATAGGTTTTGGACCAAAGACGTGTGAGGTTGGCTCCTAAAACAATGCCATTAAATGGCGCGGGTAGAAAAGATAAGTTTGTTTGTAGATCAACCTCAAAACCGTAGACCTCCGAACCATCGAAGTTTTCATAGTTTTCTTCTATATGGTAGCCTTTTTCGGCAAAGCCCATCTCCGAAGCCTGACTGGCAGAAATATCGTAACCATCAATGCGTGCGAAATAATTGTCGAACTGTTTATAGAAAACACCTACAGAAAAAAGCCCCAGTTTATTTGAGAAGAACGAAGCAGTTGCATCGTAACCCCAGGCTTCAGAATGCTTCAAATTAGGGTTTCCACGCCAAATCAAATCTTCTTTTGTATTCACGCGCGTTTTAGGAACCACCATTGTATAGTCTGGTCGGGCGAGTGTTTTTACGGCAGAAAGACGTAGATCAAACCAATCGGTGGGTTTTATCTTCATATGAAAACTAGGCAAAAGAACCCCATAATTCTGAGTAGAAGAAGTATCCCGCACTTCACCTGATTCTACTGTACCCAAGCCAGTACCACTCTGTACTATAGAAGAAAAGTAACTATTGTATTCATTGTCCGACTTCTCATATCGAACACCGGGAATAAAGGTGAACCAATCCGAATAATTAAACTTCATCATAAAATAGGTGGCATACACTCTCTCTGTTAAATCATACTTCCTAAAATCCTCTGCCATATTCTTATACAGGGTAGCTTGCTCTACTTTATGCCATTGCTCTAAGGCTTCAGAAGTGACATAAGGAGCTATCTCATACTGTCCGTCCCAGATGGTAGTGGAAGCACCATTTTCATAAATATTTGCCATTGCAATATTCCCGTCATCATTCAATTGCAGGTTGCCCAAGGCGGCATCAGACCATAATTGTAAAGCCTGATTAAAGGCATCTTGCTTCAGATAGTAGGATGGGTTGTACATATAGTCGTGATCGCTCTCGCGCATATCAACCGACATCTTTCCACCAGCTTTTAAGAATCCGGATACCTTGTCACCAATATGGTAGTCATATTTAAAATCAAGCGCTGTCGTCGTATTACTTTGTATACTTTTCTCGGGTTCCATCTCATAGAGGGAAAGGTGCCCTTTATCATAGTTGTGCGTACGGGAATCAATGAGCTCCTCAACAGTATAAGGTTTATCATTCACACCCACCGAACCATTTAGCTCTTGTAAATAAAGCGAAACATCGTAGTAATTGTCATTGGTGGTATTACTATGAGCTAAAGTCCAGTTAGTAGTGACAGGTCCCAAGTGTTGCTCACCAGATAGAATACCTTGAATCGTATTAAGGGAGGATTGGGTATGGCGCGGATAATGGCGCACATCCGAGCCGTAATTGATGCGCATATAATTGGTTTTGGTTTCCCCATCTTTTTGGGTATAAAACCCTTGCGCAGCAATGAAACCACTCTCATAATCATAATCCAGGGTTAAACTACCCCCTATGCGGTTAATGATTCTTAAGTTTTCCTGCAAACGGACATTGCTCAAAGGCCAACGCTCACCCGTCTCGATATAATCCATATTATAAGAGTTACTCACCGTTTGCGAGGTACGATTCACCTTTTCATAATTGGCTTGTGCTAACACCCCAAATTTATTGTCAAAAAAACGCTTGCCATAGTCGACAGTACCTTTATAGTTAACATCATCGACAAAAGCATTGTATCCTCCCTGGGCTTTCATGCGCAACAAATCCCTTTCCGGAGCCTTGGCTACCCCCAGGTTCACAATACCGCCGATCGCATCGCCGTCCATATCGGCGGTAGGCGCTTTATAAACTTCAATGGTCGAAAGCAGGTCAGAAGAAATGGTACTCAAGTCGACTGAACGGTCAGCCGATGTTATACTATTAGAGGTTGGAGCTATTTTTACCCCATTGACAGAAATATTGGTCAGTTTAGGACTCAAACCACGCACAGTGACTTTATTGGCCTCCCCCCCTGATCGGCTCACTGAAATCCCCGGCAAACGTCCGATGGCTTCCGCCGCATTAACGTCGGGCAATTCCTCTATTTTATCCGAAGACACCACATTGACCAAGGCATCAGAATTAAGCTGCTGATTGATGGCTTTTTTCTGTCCTAAAAGCTGTGCAGAAACCACCAACTCTTTAATATTTACAGCATCTACACCCAAAGACAGATGAAGCTCTTTCTTTTCTCCGGCTTTAATACTAACATCAACAATCTCCGACTTAAAACCAATATACGATGCTCTCACAGTATAGGTTCCGGACTTTATATTCGGTATGCGGTATTTTCCATCAATATCGGTAATGGTGGCTAATGTAGTGCCTTCAATTACTAATGTTGCACCGGGTAAATTTTCTTGAGTTGTCTGATCTTTTATTGTCCCAAATAAAGTAGCTTGCTGTGCACTGATACTGACAACAGAAAACAAAAGGAAAAAAAATAACAATGGTAATGAAATTCTCATATAGTTTACTTATGGTTATATTGTGGTTAGTATTCGGATTACCTCACCGGCCTTCCGGTTTAGCAATACAAATGTATAGACTCCTAAGGTTAGACTATATTTCCACTGTCCCAAAAAGTATCAAATTTGTTGCACGACTGCAACATGACAAAACAACACCCTCATATACTACACATTAACAAACAACCTAAAATACACAAAAAAGCAATCTAAGACTTTTTTGCATATTCTTTTGGTGTTGCTCCATAGTGTTTTTTAAAGGTATTAATGAATAAAGAGGGGCTGGAAAAGCCGGAATCGTAAGCAATTTCACTCACATTTAATGCGCCATTTTTTAATAAGTCAGCAGCGTGTCTCAGGCGGATTACTTTAATAAATTCATTAGGTGAATAAGAAGATAAAGCTTTAAATTTACGAAAAAGTTGACTACGACTTAAGGAGAGTTCTTTACTTAAATCTTCAACACTTAAGGTGGGGTCACTAAGGCGTTTTCTGATGATATCTTCCGCTTGCAAAAGCAAGGTGTCTTCGCCTTTATATAAATGCGCTTCTTCTTGACCATTTGCACCTGCAAAATGTTCCTTAAGCCTTAGCCTTTGTTCTATCAAATTGTGCACATTGGTCTTCAGAACTTTAATATTAAAAGGCTTGTCCATATAAAGGTCTGCACCGGACTCCATTCCTTCTATCCGGTGATCAATAGCCGTTTTAGCCGTAAGTAAGATAACAGGAATATGGTTTGTTGCCATATGCGTTTTAAGCTTTTTACACAACTCCACACCATCCATCTCAGGCATCATCACATCAGAAATGATAATGTCAGGCAATACTTTTTTGGCAAGCTTAAACCCTTCTTTGCCATTGGAAGCCTCAAAGACTTTACAAGAACTGAACTGTGAACTGATAAACACCCTTAATTCCGGATCATCCTCAACCACAAGCACATTGATATCCTCTGATTGAATATCGACAAAAACATTTGAAGCAGTCCCTGCCTCATCTGGGTCTATAGTAGCTGATGGGCATTGCTCCTCCGAAGCATAAGAAGCCTTTGAAACAGGTAGAGATACCTCAAAAACAGTTGTATCGTCTTTACTTTTAACCCCAATATGACCTTTATGCAATTCAACCAGTTTTTTAGCAAAGGAAAGACCGATACCAGTGCCCCCGCCCTCCGTGAGTAAGTCATGTTTTCCTTCCGAATAAAAACGGTCAAAAATCTTAGCCTGTTTTTCTTCAGGTATCGTACTACCGGTATTTAAAATGGCAATTTTAACCTCACCATTCTCTTCCTCAATTTTGAGTTCTATCAAACCGTTTTCAGGGGTATACTTAGCCGCATTAAAAAGAATTATGGAAATAACATTTTCTAAAATACGTTTATCGAACCACAGACTTTTATGCTCATCAGTTAAATCCACAAAATCCACATCCACCCCTTTCTGACTCAGAAAATCCTCGAAACGATCGACAATAGCACTAATAAACAAGCCAATACGGGCTTCTTCCACCTGCACATTTATCATATTATTCTCAAGACGAGAATAGTCCATGAGTTGAGATATTAACTGGTGCAATCGTATCACATTGCGATCAACCAAAGACATCAGATGATCCTTATCTTCATCTGACAAAGCAGTATCATTACGCAACTGCTCTATGGGACCAGATATCAAGGTTAAAGGTGTACGGAACTGATGCGACACATTAGCAAAAAACTCACTCTTCATATCATCCATCTCCTTAATACGAAGCGCTTTTTCTCGCTCATCATTCAGGAGTTGCTGCTGACGCTGACGCTCATTTCTCCATTGAAATAAAAAGTAAAATGATGACATCACAAAGAGTACATATACCACAAAAGCCCATGCTGTTAACCAAAAAGGTTTCATTATTTTTAGTTCCAGCTGAGCAGTATTAGTTTCCCAGTGACCGTTAGTATTGACAGCTTTCACCAAGAAACGGTAATTGCCCGGAGGCACTTTAGTGTATATGGCACGCCGCACATTTGTAGCTTTTACCCATTCGTCATCATAACCTTCCAACATATAAGAATAATTTATCTGCTCGGCATGGTTATAATCTAAAGCTAGATAATCGATACTAAAAGAAGACTGGTCAGGCCCTAGAGTAATGTGTTTGGTATAACTCAAACGCTGTGTAAGAATACCTCCCTGCGGTGAGGGCAGGATTTCCTCATTCAGAACAAAAAGCCTCTCAAGGCTTAGTTTTCGAGCATGTTCACCTCGCACAAAAGACTGAGGTACAAAACGATTAAAACCATTCACCCCTCCAAACAGCAAGGAGCCATCCTTCATTTTCAGGCAAGCGCCTTTGTTGAATTCATCACCCTGCAAACCATCCTTAGAGGTTAAAACCGAAAGCAACGAGTCAGAACAATCGTCCATATCATAATGATAAGACAGAGGAAACCTTGTAATACCATTGATACCACTAATCCATAAGTTCATTTTATCATCTTCAAGTATACCACAAATGTGATTTCCGGCCAAACCATCCTCTCGCCCATAATGCTTCAAGCTCCCGTCCATAAGGCGGTACGCGTATAAGCCTGTCTCTGTACCAACCCATAAATTATTATACGAATCAAAAAATAAATGCCGCGTATTCACCCGTCCACTTATTTGTTTCGCCGCAGCCAGATTAATCTGACTAAAGCTCTGACCATCATACCGCAACAAGCCAAGAGTCTGACTAGCAATCCATAAATCACCCTGCGGACCTTTCACTATATCAAAAACGGAGTTTTCATCCTGTACCTTGCCCGCTACATTCTGGGAATACACCGTTTCAAATGTTTTGTTTTTGGTGTCAAAATAACACAAGCCCCCGTAGTTAGTAGCCAACCAGAGCTGTGCATCTGGCCCCATTTCTAAAGCATAGATATAATTGCTGGAGAGGCTATTGTTGCAGTCCCCTTCTTTCTGATATTGTATAAATCTGCCCGACTTCGTATTCACAACATAAAGCCCTGCCCCAAACGTTCCGATATATAGCGTGGACGGCTTCTCATAATGTAGAGCTTTCACCTTCAAGCTAACTAAATCACCTATTTCAAAGTCGGATATTGCATTATGCATCTTATCATAATACTTGATCCCCTTATCCTCTGTACCTATCCAGAGATTCCCCTTTTCATCCTCAGCAAAAGCACTAACCACGCCATAATTATTGGTCTCAGAATTACTAAAGGGAGGCTCAAAAAAAGCAAACCCCTGCTCTTGTCCAAAAAATACGGTAATACCATCATAGTACGTTCCAACCCACATATTACCTGAAACATCAAATAATATGGATTGGACCGCTAGTACCTTATTATCACTTACAATAGGCTCTTTTTTGTCAGTCCTGATATAATCTAAACCACTCAAACTCCCCAACCAAATACCTCCATCGTCATCCTGAGCAATCGTCCGAACCACATTATCACTAATCGACGGAGTCGTATTTTCGGTGTAACACTTAAAGGTTCTGCTTTGGGGATGATAACAAGTAATGCCGTCTCGTTCGGTAGCTATCCACACGCTACCATTTTGATCAACAAACAGGTTTCTAATGGCATCAGACAAAAGCCCATAACCCTGTTTTTCAACACTTATCTGTTCCAAAAAAACACCATCACCGGAAAAGATAAGCACGCCATTACTTCGGGTAGCCACCCATACGTTGCCATTAAGAGTTTCAACAATAGAACGAATGTATAAATCAGAAAGGACTAAAGATGATATACCCGTATTAAGCACCCGGCATTTTTCGCCTTCATTTAAATCACAAATAGCAATACCTCCACCATAAGTACCGATCCAAATGCGTTGTCGGGAATCTTTAAAAAGGGCATAAATACCATTACTCGTCAACCCATACTTTTCAGAAACATTTACCCGTTGAAAAGTCTGCTGACTCTTATCATAAATATTTAAACCATTAGCCGTTCCCACCCATATACGCCCCCGGTCATCTTCAACTAAAGATAAAATACGATTGTTGGAAATAGAAGTAAAATCATTTTCGATGCTTTGAAAGGTAAGAAATTCATAACCATTGTAACGGTTTAATCCGTCACGGGTGCCTACCCAAATAAAACCTTCATTATCTTGTAATATACAAATAGCTGAATTTTGAGACAGACCATCCTCTGAACTTAAGCTGCTGAATTGCTGATAATTTCGAGCAAAAGACAAGGAACAAAAAAAGAATAATAAAACACTTAAGAGAGAGAGTCTGAACGGCATAAAGTTGATTATTACAGCACAAATATAAAATTTTAGCTTTTACATTCAATCCCTGTCCAATGGTAATTTCAGAAGAAATGGGTTTTAGTCTTGCTTTTTTGAAGTAACTTTGCTCTACATCCCGAATAACTTGAAAAGGCTACTAATAGACACAAATGGAAAAAATCACCGCCCTCATACTTATCGTACGTAAGCACACCGGCAATACGGTCATCGTAGATTGCTACACCCGGGAAACGGGGCGACAAACCTTTATCTACTCATTCACCAAAGCCAACAAAGGGCATAAGGCTTTGATAGCTCCTATGAACTGGATCAATTTTTCCATTAGTCCCACACAAAAAGGCGGCCTGTCGCGAATAAAAGATCTTCATCCCGGGCACATATATAGAAGCATAGGCATCAATCCGGTAAAAAGTCTGGTGGTCTTATTTTTATCAGAAGTCGTGGCCAACAGCATCAAAGAAGAACATGCCGACACACAAGTGTTCGACTTTATAGAATCCGCCTTGCTCTATTACGATGAATTAAAAGAAAACTATGGCAATTTTCACCTGGTGTTTATTGCCCGTCTGGCAGGCATCTTAGGTTTTGCACCACCTACTGATGATAGTGCCAGCAGCATAGACCACCATTTCAACTTATGGGAAGCTAAAATGAACCAAGAAGAAGTAGCAGCCTTCCGCAACATTGCCCGCTGCCCCGTTTCGGCTTGCGATAAAATAAAAATTGACGGCCCTATGCGGAGCCGCCAACTTAATATTTTTCTGGATTATTACCTGCAATTTGCCGGACACTTCAGAATGCCCAAATCACTGGACTTGTTTCGGGATTTTTAAGGTTGAGGTTAAGGTTAAAGTTGAGAAAAAAGCATCGGCAATAGTTTCTATTAATGCTCTCACTCCTTGTTTAGCGTAGCTGAACCTCAGCCCTCACACTCCTCCTACTCTTTAGGGTAACCAACAGTCTGTGCCAAAACAATCTTATTCTCGGCAGGCAACGCCATCAATTCCTTCAACTTCTCTACATTCATCCAGGCACGAATCACTGTACCCAAACCTTCGGAAGCACAATAGAGATATACATTCTGGGCCATAAATCCGGTATTGACATAGGAGTAATGCGCCCATTTTTCCTCATCAATTTTATTATTATCTGCATAGTTAGCCACATAAATCAAATTCAAGGCAGCTCCCTTTACAAAACCTTGCTTGCCGGTATCACCGCGCAAGTCCTCTTTTGATTTTTGGAGCAAAACATTAGTCTTAGCATCGTAAAGATAAAGACCGCTTTCCATAGCCACATACACCTGCATCTCTTGTCGGTTCATAGAACTAGGCGCCGTACGTTTTTCTTCACGGTTAAAACCCCAGGCCGCCCAGAGCAAATTAGATAATTGCTGTTCACTTAGCTTTTGTTCGGTAAAATCTCGGGTAGAATGGCGCTCATTTAGCGCTTCCATCAAAGGTTTCCCGCCTGTCTTTTGCGGTTCAGGCAAATTTATGTCTTGTGCCAGTACACGAGCACTAAAAAACAACACTAAAGCAATCGTTAGATTTTTCATCATATGGAGATTAAGGTTATCCCCTCCGCCTTCGATACATTCTGTTTTCAACTATCGTTGAAAACAAAACACTCAGGCATCGGGTATCAAAACTTCGCTTTGTAAATATGACAGTACGGCGTTGTACCTTTATTATCGTAATAATCCTGATGGTAATCTTCTCCTTCGTAAAAAGGAGCAGCCGGTGTCACTTTGGTAGCCACATCATAACCTTTCCCTTCAAGTAAGGCAATCAGTTTTTCAGCCGTTGCCTTTTGTGCCTCTGAAGTGTAGAATATTTCTGAGCGATACTGTGTACCAATATCCGGCCCCTGACCATCTACCTGCGTAGGATCGTGTGTTTCGAAATAAAGCCTCAAAACCTCCTCATAACTAACCTTAGAAGGATCAAACACCACTTTCACCGCTTCGGCATGACCAGTTGCTCCGGTGCACACTTCTTTATAACTTGGATATTCCGTATGCCCGCCGGTATAACCCACTTTAGTCGACTTCACCCCGTCCAATTTCTGAAGGTGATATTCCGTCCCCCAAAAGCAACCGGAAGCCAGGTACGCTATCTCAAGTGTGGAATTAGATATCATCGGAGGCAGTTCCTCCCCTTTTTTTATCAATTTAAGCGAAATTGAATTCACACAATGGCGCGTATCCTTATCGGTATAGCCTTCACCGGTAAAAACATGTCCCAAATGCCCTTTACAATTAGCACACACAATCTCGGTACGTCGTCCATCCGCATCCGGATATTGCTCCACCGCTCCTTCTATCTCATCATCAAACGAGGGCCAGCCACATTGTGAGCGGAACTTATCGGTCGATTTATAGAGTGGCGCATTGCATTGCCTGCAAATATAAGTGCCATCATCCGTCGTATTTTCATACTCTCCTGTAAAGGGCATCTCTGTTCCTTTTTTCAGGATCACCTGTTTTTCTTCTTCACTTAGCTCATTGTAGTTTTGAGCATCTGCATCTATTGTCATCATAAAAGCAAAGATAAGTATTATTAGTTGTTTCATAGTATTATCATTTATGATTTTGAGTGTCAAAATCTAGCTGTAAAAACAAAACTATTCATGCAAAAGTTGTGCTCTGCTGACACAATCAGGCAAGAATCATAAGAATTAAGGAGGGGCCTAAGCGAATAATAGCAGGATATTTCAAAAATATCTTACATCACACTTGCATATTAAAAGAAAAGCACTACTTTTGCATCCGCTTTACGAAAAAACACACTCAAAAGAGAGTAAAAGATATATTGCGGGGTAGAGCAGTTGGTAGCTCGTCGGGCTCATANNAACGTTTCCCACTCAAACATTAAAACCAAGCGCCGTTTTCTGCCTAACCTGCAGTACCACCGCTTTTGGGTAGAGAGCGAAAACCGTTTCGTTCGTCTGCGTATTTCCACTAAGGGCATGCGTATCATCGATAAAAAAGGTATCGATGCTGTGCTGTCTGACCTGCGTAAACGCGGCGAAAAAGTCTAAGGAGATCTACCATGCCACGCGATAAGATCCGTCTTGTATCCAGTGCCGGTACCGGTCACTTCTACACTACTGACAAGAACAAGCGCACCATGCCAGAAAAGTTCGAGATCAAGAAATTTGATCCAGTAGTTCGCAAGCACGTTATGTACAAAGAAGCTAAGATCAAGTAATTGATCTTGCTTTGAAGAAACCCGCTACGGCGGGTTTTTTTGTGCCTGTTCGATCCTGAGCGCGTGTCAGGCCGGTAAAAGATCACTCTCCCAAGTCCTGGTCCGCCGGTGCTGGCACACCGCCTGAAAAGGCCCCGCAAGGGGCCTTTTCATTTTCTGTTCATGTCGGCGTGGAGCAGCTGGTAGCTCGCCGGGCTCATAACCCGGAGGTCGCAGGTTCGAGTCCTGTCCCCGCTACTAAGAAAAAGCTTTCTGCAAAGGAGGCTTTTTTTAATCCAAGCTCAGAGAAGCTTGTTTATTATATTTTCAAGGTAGTTTTCTACCTATTTGCCGAGGTAGCTCAGCTGGTTAGAGCGCAGGATTCATAATCCTGAGGTCGGCGGTTCAAGCCCGCCTCTCGGTAC
>DHQI01000108.1:34582-53563 GCA_002408065.1 Bacteroidales bacterium UBA5342 | reverse complement strand
ACCGAAAGGTCGATTTAAAAAAGCGCCCTAAAAGTTGCTTATTTTTAGCTTCAATATTATCCAAAGTAGAGAAATGCGCTTACCCAATAAGCAAAAGCAGGAAAAAGTGCGGTAATTTTTAATTTATGCCGCGCTTGTTTCAATAGTTGCGCGGCTTTGGGGCATATTCTGTATGCATTCTACGCACTACTTTTCAACAATTCCCACATTTTCACCGCTTCAGAGAATAATGGATGGATATTTTTGTTAGTTTTGGGATTCCTAAAACACACCAATGCTACAATTAATGAAAATAATTGACAATAAAACCACACGACTTAAAGATGAATTATTAGAAAAAATTAGCCCTGAATCGGAAATTCGTATCAGCGTGACGCGGCTTACTGTTGCTGCATTATTTGAGCTTAAGACCTTCTTCTCTATTGCTGAAAAAGTGAAAATTCTACTGTCTTATTCTGAAAATGATTTAGAAGAATTTCAACTGCTGGAATCAGAGCGTGAGTATGTTCTCCGGAAAGATTTAAATCGTAAATATAAGACTTCTACTGTTTCTGAAAATATAAAAACTAAGTCTGAGTTGCGTTATGGTAAGAATGCTAACCTGAACCTTATCATTATTAAAAACCCGGAACAAACATTGGTGTATAACTTAGGCGTTGATCCACTTGATGCTATTACTATTGGTAAATTACCATCTTCTGAAGAAATGGCAATACTTTCTTACCCTGATGATCAAGGAGCTTTTCTGCTTATGTTTGAAACAGCTTGGGAGCATAGCAAAAAAGACATCAAAATACAGTTGCTTTCAGCTCTGGAATTAGGCTTGAAAGAGCACTCGGGTGAGGCTATTTACAAGTATTCGATGCGTGAAATATTTAATTTTTCGACCATTAATGAGCGGGCAGATGAAAAACTAAAACGTGTAGGCTTTAAAGATTCGGTAATATGGTCGATGCTCTACAATTTTCAAAAAGATGCTGTAATTGGGGCTATCGATAAAATTGAAACCTATGGTGGTTGTATTATTGCCGATAGTGTCGGTTTGGGTAAAACCTTTGAAGCACTTGGGGTAATCAAATATTATCAGCTGCGGAATAGTCGCATATTGGTCTTAGCCCCCAAAAAGCTACGCGATAACTGGACGCTATATAAGCAAAATGATAAGCGAAATATCCTTGAAGCTGATCGCTTGAACTATGATGTGCTTAACCATACCGATTTGTCGCGCGAAAAAGGGCTTTCTGGTGATATTGATTTGCGTTCTATCAACTGGGGTAATTATGACCTGGTGGTGATTGACGAATCGCATAATTTTAGAAACAACCCGGGAAAAAAGAAAATGTCGCGTTACAAGCGCTTGATGGATGATGTGATAAAGTCCAATATTCGTACTAAAGTACTGATGCTTTCGGCCACACCAGTAAACAACCGAATGAATGACCTGAAAAATCAGATTGCTTTTATTACGGAAGGTGATGACCGAGCATTTTTGCCTTTTGGTATTCAGAGTATCAATCAGGTGATGAAAGACTCGCAGCGCCGTTTCTCGCAATGGTACAAAAATACACGCCCTGAAGAGTACAGTGCTTCTGATCTGATGAGTCGTTTGGATGGCAATTATTTCAAAATACTGGATATGCTAACCATTGCGCGCTCGCGTAAGCATATAGAGAAATATTATGACACGACTGATATCGGTAAATTTCCCGAACGCTTATCGCCAATTACCCTTAAACCTGATATTGATAGTCAAAATCAATTCAAAGATATCGTTCAGCTGTACGATGAAATCAGCACTTTGACACTGGCTGCTTATTCGCCTTTGGCTTATGTCCGTAGCGAAAAGCGAGAAGAGTACGAAGAAAAGTATGATATGGAAACAGCCACCGGCAGTGTGTTTCGAATGGTGGATCGCGAACAAAGTTTGATCTACTTAATGCGTGTCAACTTACTCAAACGCTTAGAGAGCTCCATTAATTCATTTCGTATCACCTTGGATAAGTTGATCCAGTTTATTGATGCTAACTTAAGCCAGATAGAAGAGCACCAAAATGGGCGCTTAGATACTGATTTTGGCATTTTGGATATTGATATTGATGATGTGGAATTGGAAGATTATTTAGTAGGTGGTAAAATCAAGGTGCTAGTGCAAGATGTTGATCAAATACGTTGGCGTCAAGATTTGCAGAAAGATCAGCGTATTTTAAATAATTTACTTGCCAATATCAAGCTGATTAATGCGGATAGAGATGCTAAACTGCAACAGTTAAAGCATATCGTTAAATCCAAAGTAGAAGCGCCAATTAATGCAGATAATAAGAAAGTTATTGTATTTACAGCTTTTGCTGATACGGCCAAGTACCTTTATAATGAAATAGCGGAATGGATAAAAGAAGAAGAAGCCCTTTATGCAGCCCTCGTCACTGGTTCTGGTGATAATAAAACAAATATGCCGGGCGTAAAAGGGGATTTGATTTCGGTTTTAAACAACTTCTCGCCAAAGTCAAAGAAACGCGAAACACTAACACCTGAAGCTACAGAAGAAATTGATATCCTGATATGTACCGACTGTATTTCCGAAGGACAAAATCTTCAGGATTGCGACTACTTGGTCAATTATGACATTCACTGGAATCCCGTACGCATTATTCAGCGTTTTGGGCGTATAGACCGTATAGGATCGACCAATGAGCGCATACAGTTGGTTAACTTCTTTCCCAATGTAGAGCTCGATAGCTTGATGGATTTGATTGCTCGTGTGCAAGGGCGTATGGTGATGCTCGATGTGTCCGCTACGGGGGAAGAGAATATGATGACCAAGAATAGCAAGGAAATGCAAGATTTGGATTATCGTAAACGCCAACTAAAGCAGTTGCAGAAACAAGTGATAGACCTGGAGGATGTTCAGGGCAATATTTCTATAACCGATTTGACGTTTAATGACTTTAAAATAGATATTGAGAATAGTTCGGATGAAGATTTGGAGGCGTTAAAACTCATTCCACCAGGATCGTATGCAGTGGTAGAATCCAATTTGGATGAAATAAAAGAGGGCGTGCTTTTTTGCTTAAAAGACCGTAAGAATATAGAAGGGCTTGGTTATAACAATATCATCCGCCCTTATTATCTGGTTTATATTAGCAAAGATGGCCAATACACCATAAAGCCCTCGGGCAGTAAAATGGCCTTAGACTATTTCCGCAAGCTGTGTATGGGGAGCTATGCGGTGCAGCAAGCACAGGTGAGTGCTTACAATCACGAAACACAAGGACAACGCAAGGTAGGCACTTATGTAGAGCTACTGAACCAAGCCATACGTGAGATTACAGGTGTGAAAGAGGAGTTGACTTTAGACTCTTTGCTCAACCCCGAAGGGACAGCTCTTGCGGCCGATTCTGCCGGGCGTGGTGCCGAACTGGAACTGGTGTCTTACCTGATAATAAAATAGTGTGATGAAGCTAAATGAACTCTTTGCGCTACCGCCACAATCTACGTTGAGCAAGCGCCTGACAAAAGCTTTCTTTTTGGACAAAGTACCCTTGCTGAGTGCTGAAAAGCGTTTTCTGGAAAATACGACCAATATGACCATGCAGATAGTGGCCAGCCTAAAACCGGAAACCACGAATGTATCGGTCTATGAGGACAAAAAAGAGTCCTATAAGGAAGTCATAATCATTGCTATTTCGTTCGCAGAAAGCAATTTTGAGGCTCTAGCTGTCAAGTGTTGTGAAATCCTTCAAAAGTATTTGCCGCACCATTTGTTATTGATTGCTTATAATGACACACACCTGATGCTAAACGCCAGCACCAAGCGTATTGCAGCTAATGATGCCACTAAGCGCGTGATAGAAGAGAATTACATCACAGCACCTATAATGTATTCATATAGCACATCAATTTTGCACGAGTTTCTAAAGCAATTACACTTTGCTCAGCTGGATAAAACCAACCTGAAAACGCTTTACCAAAGCTATATCAGAGCCATTATAGCCTGGCAAATAGCACAAGTCAATAATAGCTACCAAGTGCGTGATGGCAAGCGTTCGCAGGAGGATGTCCAAAAGCTGAATAAAATTGAAACCTTAAACCAAGCCATTGCTGGCTTGCAAATGAAAATAAAAAAAGAAGACCGTATCAGTGAGCAGATCGCTATTAATGTGCGCATAAAAGAATTGAAAGAGGAAGTGAAACAACTCAAGGAGGAATTGTAATGGATAGGATGCTGAAAAAACGTAGTTTTTGGTTTGTTATAGGCGGACTCTTTGTATTACCTTTTCTGCTGGTGCAGCTTAATGAGAGCCTGGGCTGGTATTGTGGAAAGCTTTGGACTTTTGGCTTGGAATTAGAATCCTTTTATAAAATTTGGTTAGGAATATGGGGTTTGCTTGGCGCAATGCTAACACTCTATGTCAACTTTCAGCGCTTGAATAAACAAAGCGATCAAATAACTAATCAGAACAAACAAATAGCTAATCAAGATAGACAAATAGCTAATCAAGATAGACAAATAGCGATTCAAGATAAGGCAGAACGGAATAACCGCTTTAAAAATGGCATAGAACTACTCGGGAATGAAAATGATACTGTAGTCATAGGTGCTATTTATGCTTTGGATGCTCTAGCCCGTGATTTTCCTGAGGAATATGCTAAAAAGGTGTTTGATATTTTGTGTGGCTATATTCGGACGGATTCGGTAAATAAAGTGTTTGAGAAAGATGGGGAAGATGTGATTTTTCCTGAAAAGTATCAGACCATTATTGATACATTGTTCTGGTGGGATTCGTTAGATGAATATGTTTATAAAGATTTAAATGGAATAACTTTTGCCCCTGATTTTTCAAGAGCTAACCTGCAGAATGCGAATTTTATAAATTGTAAGCTTAGAAGGGCAAATTTCCATAAAGCTTTCATCGTTGGTACTTATTTTCAAAACGCTGATTTACTTAAAGCAGATTTTACGGGAGCACACGGTCATAGTGCTTTTTTTAATAACGCAAAGCTTCAATTTTCAGATTTTTCACAAAAATCAAGGATAAATGACAATAATAGTCCTTCAACTTTTATTTGTGCACACTTTTCAAAAGCCAACTTAACAGGAGCTAATCTGTCAAGTGGGCAGTTTGCAGGAGCTCAATTTTATAAAGCAAAGCTGATAGGAGCTATTTTGCAAGAAACAAACTTTACCAATAGTGTGTTGTCTGGCGCAGATTTAAGGGCTGCAAAGATACATGATCTAAAAATTAGAGGTGCAAATGTTGTTGATATGGATATAAGAGGTGCAGATGATTTAGGTTATTTGGACCCTAAAAAAATATGTGATAATATTCTTAATAAAGTAGGAAAAGAATCAGATGAGACATTGTTAAACTCTAATGAAAACTCAGAGGAAAATCAAGCTAAAAATCAAAGTGGTCTTATAGAATATTTGCAAAATAAAAATGTAGCTATTAAAACAATAGCCAGAATAAGAGAAGCACTAGAAAGAGGTGGGTTGATGAATTATTCACTTATTGCAGATAGAATTAAATTTGGTTCCTATACAAAAGGGGATGCAAATGTATTGGTAGATGAGATTAAACAAATTTTTACAGAAAACTATGAATAAACACATCACCGAATACCTCAATGACTATGTAAGGCTCACTAACCCTCAATTTGCAGTATTAATTACTGGAAAATGGGGCTGTGGAAAAACCTATTATATCAAGAACCTTTTAAAACAATGGGAGTCCGAATTTAATTATGAAGATGATAAGTCTATTGTACTTAAACCAATATATGTTAGCCTTAATGGCCTATCAAGCATAAAATCTATAAATGAGCGTATTAGTGCTGAAATTAACCCATTCTTGCATTCTAAAGTCGCTAGAATCAGCAAAGAGGTGTTTAAAGGTTTGTTAAAAACAGGTCTTAAAATCAACCTAGACTTTAATGATGATAAGGAATCTGACGGATCTGTTTCATTTAATCTAGATGCCTTTGGTATTTTCAATTCAGATAGTGACAAAGTAAAAGGCAAAAAGCTCATAATTTTAGATGATGTGGAGCGTTGTCAGGTTACGATGGAGGAGCTCTTTGGCTATATCAATAACTTTGTAGAGCATTCTAAGTGTAATGTGATATTAATTGCTGATGAAGAAAAAATACTGGAACAATATGAAGCTATAGAAAAAACAGAAGAAGGAAAATTACCCAAAAGCTATAAACATATTAAAGAGAAACTAGTAGGGCAAACATTTGTGTATAAATCTGATGCTTCAAGAGTTTTACAATTTTTTATTAATACTTTAGATGATGTGGGATTTATAGAGCAACTCGATAATGAGGCAATTATCGATATTTACAACGCTTCAGAAACTGAGAATTTACGCTCCTTACGTCAAATTTTAATGTCATATCAACGTTTTTATTCTAAAATCCCCAATTCGTACAAAACGTATCCGAAAACACAGGAATACTTTAGACAGCTTCTATATTATTTCTTTATTGTTGGCTTTGAATATAAACAGGGAAATGATCAAATTAAAGAATTTCAGGATTATAGAAATTCTAAAGCTGTTCTGGGAGATAAGGGCAAAGCTTATCAACATATTCTTGATGTAAATAAAGTTACACTGAGTCAAACCATTTTTTCGTTACCGAAGCTGTATGACTTTTTTGAAGGAAATAGGCTTACCTCAGATGATATAGAACAAGAAATAAAAGAAACACAATTCTTTATTGAAAAGAAACAAACCTCGGTAGACCTTAAACAGTGGTTAATTCTGGATGAGGTGAAATTTAAAGCGTTGTTTGATGAGGAGTGGGGAAAATTCAAAAATGCAAAGGTCGAAAGCCTTTCTATTTTAATGAATGACATTGACACTTTTCTTAGCCTCTTAGATGCTGGGGTAATTGTAACATCAAAAGAGTTTATTGTAGACAAGGGCAAGAAAAACGTTGATGTCCTTGTGAGTAATCTTGGATATTCTGCTTTGATAAAAGTATTGGCACCCAATGGCTATTTGGAGGATTTTACAATACGAACATCAAATGGATTTATAGGCTCGCCAGAGTATAAAATGGTCTTTAGTTATATTAAAGAAAAGCTAGAGGTGGCTCAGGAGTCAGAATATGATACCCGAATTAAGCAGCTATTAAATCCATTATGCAATGATACAATTACGCAGCTATATGATCTGACAGATTCTAATACACCTGATGGCTCAAGGATGTATAAGGATTCTCCTATGTTTAGAAGTATTGATGGAAAAATGATGGCAAAAAGTTTAAGAAAGCTGTCAAATGAAAATCTTAGGTTGTTTAATAATTTTCTACATCATATTTATCCTAAACAGAAACTAGATGATGCTTATGATTTAGATGGCTATCATCGTGAGAATCTAAAATGTTTTAAGGATTTTATCAAGGTGATGTCAGACTACAAATATAGAGTGAGAAGCGTAACGAACTCGCATTTAAAAACCATTTTAAAAAAAGCTGATACGATTATTGCTAAAATAGAACAAATTCCAGAAGCACGATGAACTACAACTCACACCCATTTGGCAGAGGAGACATTGATGATGTTTTCAGATATATCAAGAATAAAATCGAGGAGCATATTGAAGGTGAAAATGACGATTACATTCTTAATGTAAATCTTGATGATTATGCAAATCATTTAAAAAGTCAGTATGAGGTAACAGAGCCCATCATTGATTTTGATAGTGTGCGGATTGATGAAACGGAGAGAATGATACCTGCAGAGAGATTTCCTTTTACTTATGGAGTAAGAGAGGGGAGGTCGTATAAAATGCAAGTTATTATCTTAGAACTTGACATCATTCAGGGGGTGGAGGAGTTACGTCGTCATCCAGCAAGACAAATTACTCTTTCAGGACATTCAAGATTTAATATTGAACAACGAAGACTTGTTTACGAATACATCAATTTTGATAAAAAAGGAGAAGAAATTCGTCGGGAGTTTGATAATGCTATTGAGAGTTTGAAACCCAATTATGAACGGTTGCGCTCTGATATTAGAGGATTTAACAATACAATTATATCTCACGTACAGGCTGTGTTTAAAAGAAGAAAGGATGAGTTATTAAAAAATAAGAGCATATTGTCTTCGATTGGGATTCCTCTGAAAAGGGATAAAAATGCTTCTCAGACATTTGCTGTTCCAAGTCCTCAAGTGCGTCAACCTATTCGTATAGAAAGACCCAAAGTACAGCAAGGCGGTTTTACTCCCGAACCGACTATTGATAATACTACTTATCAAAATATCCTAAAGATAATTAATGATGTAGGTAAAAACTTTGAGCGATATACTAGTCTTTATCAAGGAAAAGGAGAAGAGGATTTACGTGACCATATCTTAATGTTTCTTGACCCTAATTTTGAGATGGGAAGCGCAAGTGGGGAGACTTTCAATAAAACGGGGAAAACCGATATATTAATTCGTTACGATAGTTCTGTCCTTTTTGTTGCTGAATGCAAGTTCTGGTCAGGTCCCAAAAACTACTTGAAGACCATTAGTCAACTTATAAATTATCTGACTTGGCGAGATACTAAGACCTCAGTTATTATCTTTGTAAAACAAAAAGACATTTCAGCCATTATTGAAAAAGTGAAAGAAGAAACGTCTAAGCACGATAATTTCTTAAAATTTTGTAATCAAACCGATGAAAACTGGTTTAACTACGAATTTCATTTAAATGGCGATAGAAATAGAATTATTAAGATGGCCATACAGCTATATCATATACCTCAATAGATTAAAAAAATGATTTAGCATTATGCGCTGAAAGTAACATAAAGATATTCTTATTTTACTTTTAAGCTCTAAAGTAAAATATAAAACACCATACACCTATGCAAAAAATAAACAAAATAAACCCCCAAGACCCCGAAGCAAAATCCGCCGACCTGATAGCGGACAATATACAAAAGCTAAAGCAACTCTTCCCCGAGGTGGTGGCTGAGGGCAAGATAGACTTTACGGTATTGCAGGACATCTTAGGTGAGGAGATAGAGACGGGTGAGGAGTATTACCGCTTTACCTGGGCAGGAAAAGCCCGTGCCCGCCAGGAGGCGCACAAGCCGAGCACCGGTACACTGCGTCCTTGCCGTGAGGACAGTAAGCACTGGGACACGACCCAAAACCTCTACCTGGAAGGCGATAACCTGGAAGTGCTCAAACTCCTACAAAAAAGCTATGCCAACAAGATCAAGATGATCTATATAGACCCGCCTTATAACACGGGTAAGGATTTTGTCTATAAAGACAACTACAAGGATAACCTAGGCAACTACCTGGAGCAAACCGGACAAGTAGATGCCGAGGGACGTAAGCTCTCTACCAACTCCGACAGCGATGGCCGCTACCACTCCAACTGGCTCAATATGATTTATCCCCGCCTGCGTTTAGCACGTAACCTGCTTAGCGAGGATGGAGTGATCTTTATGAGTATAGATGATAATGAGGTGGAAAATCTTAAGAAAGTGGGGAATGAAGTGTTTGGTGAGGAGAATTTTGTGGCAAATATTGTGTGGCACAAACGATATGCGGCTTCAAATGATGCAAAAGGAATTCCCTCAATGCACGATCATATTTTATTGTTTCAAAAGACCTTAATGTTTAATCGAAATCTTTTACCTCGGACAGATAAACAAAATTCTTTATATAAATATGATAGTAATGATGGGAAAGGTCGGTGGAGGTCTGATAATCTAACAGTTAAAACAGTTTCTGAGTCATACTTATATAAGATTACTAATCCTAATACTGGAGAAGACTATAGCCCAACACAAGGTCGATGCTGGTTGACAAGTGAAGAGAGGATGAAACTATGGATAGATGAAGGTCGTGTTTTTTTTGGGCAAAAGGGGGATGGAGCGCCACAACTTAAAAGATACCTTTCAGAAGTTCAAGATGGAGTAATTCCTAACAGTTTATGGTCATATGAGGAAGTTGGTCATACTGATTCTTCTAGAAAAGAACTGAAATCTTTATTTGAAACATCTGCACCATTTGATAATCCAAAGCCAACAAAACTTATTGATAAAGTTTGTAGAATTGCGACAGATAAAAATGATATCATCCTAGACTTCTTCTCAGGCTCCGCCACTACCGCCCACGCTGTAATGAAGTTAAATGCCGAAGATGGTGGTCAGCGCAAGCATATCCAAGTGCAGTTGCCCGAAGCCACTGAGGAAAAAAGTGAAGCTTATAAGGCAGGGTATAAGACCATAGCGGATATCGGTAAGGAGCGCATCCGCCGAGCAGGCGAGAAGATCGTTAGTGAAAAGTTGAAAGAGAAGAGCGAGAAAGAAGCAGCTCTAAAGAAAGAGAAAGATGCCGATAAGCAAAAAGCCTTACAAGCTGAAATAGATCAGTTACAAAATACCATTAATAAACTGGATATAGGTTTTAAAGTCTTCAAGCTCGACACCTCCAATATCAAAGCTTGGGATGGCGAAAGTAAAGATCTGGAAGCGCAACTCTTCGATGCCATCGAAAACATCAAAGCCGACCGCACAGAAGAAGACGTCCTCTACGAAATCCTCTTGAAATATGGTCTAGACCTCACGCTGCCTATCGAAGAAAAAACGATAGCCGATGCCCAGGTGTACTGCATAGGTGCAGGGGCAATGTTTATCTGCCTATCCGAAAACATCACCGCCCCCGTAGCCACCGGCATAGGGCAGTGGAAAGAAGAACTAGAGCCGGAAATATGCCGTGTCATCTTCCGCGATAGTGGTTTCTCGGGCACGAATCCCGATGCAGAGAAGACGAATGCTTTGCAAGAGCTGAAACGCTTTGGGGTGAGTGAGGTGCGGAGTATATAACCACGAATAGATGCCAAAGGATTATATGTCGAGATAGAAAAAATTGGACTTGTTGTGGATAAATGAATAAGATTTTAAGTTGGGAAATTTAGCTTAATTCTAGTTAAGGAACATTTCATCTATAATAAGGCACATTTTTGAGTTGTTAAAGAAGATCGAAAAAGAAAGTAAGATGCTTACAGAAAACAAATACATAGGGATGGGGAAACAATGTTGTGCAAATAATTGCACTTTCGTTGTAAATTATTTTACATCTAAGGTAAAAAGCTTTACTTTTGTGCCTAATAATACCTCCCACGCTACCCATAAGAACAGCGCCCTCAGGGAGGTTTTCGATTTTTATAGCCTTAACTTAAAATTCATAGCCTTATGAAGTATAGTAAGTTATCGCTATCTCTAGAAGAACAAGTCAGCAGTCTCAAGCGTAAAGGTTTAGTGGTAAATGATGAGTCTTTTGCTATTAAAAAACTCTCAACCTTAAGCTATTATCGCCTAAGGGCCTATACCTATCCTTTCCAAGACAATGTGGATAGTACACACCCTTTTATACGTCAGGTTGATTTTGAAAGCATTATAGACCTTTATAATTTTGATAAGGCATTGCGGCACCTAATTTTCCAGAAACTAGAACGTATCGAGATTACGCTTCGTACTCAGATTATCTATCATTATTCGCAGGCTTATGGTAGTCATTGGCAAACCGTATCACAGCTCTATTTTGATCAAAATCGTTTTGAGGGGCTTATGGCTAGTCTGGAATCTGAGATAGCACGCTCTAATGAAGATTTTATAAAGCATTACCGCTCTACCTATGTTATGCCACAGCAGCCGCCATCGTGGATGACCATAGAAGTGATAAGTATGGGCACCTTATCTATGATGTATAGTAACCTGAAAAATAATGAAACGAAAAAGAAAATAGCGCATCAGTTGGGATTGAAAAATGTGTATCAGTTGGAAAACTGGATGTACTGTTTCTCTCAGCTTCGTAATACCTGTGCTCATCACGGCAGGTTGTGGAATCGACGTTTGTCCAAGTTACAGTTACCCTATAATTTGCCTGAACCTTTTCTTACGAAAGCCGAAACGAAACAAATATACCCTAACAAGTTATATGCTTTTGTGTGTGCTATTCAGTATTTACTCCTAAGGGTAGAGACGAATAATAACTTTGGTGCTGAAATCAAAGAATTGATGGAAACACTGCCCTTAATTACACCCCACGAAATGGGATTTCCAGACAACTGGGAAAACCATCATTTGTGGCAATAACACAGACCCGTTTAATAGTATAGTTTATGAAAATAAAATTTGATAGTGCTCTAGCCTACCAGAGCAGAGCCATAAAAGCCATTACCGATATATTCGAAGGACAGGAAAAGTGTGAAGGTAACTTCACCGTTTATTCGCCCGAATATGTGGCGAATATGAAACAAATGGCTTTCAATGAGCTTGGCTACCGCAATGTGTTGCACGAGAATATGCACGAGGGGCGCTTGGTGGAAAATATACAGAAGGTGCAATTGATCAATGGTCTGAAGCCTTCTACACGCGATGAGGTGAATGTTAAACATTTGGATTTTACGGTAGAAATGGAGACGGGGACGGGTAAAACGTATGTTTACCTGCGTACCATTATGGATCTTTATACCAAATATGGTTTCTCTAAGCACATCATTGTAGTGCCTTCTATCCCTATCAAAGAGGGGGTGTATAAATCGTTGCAGATTACCCAAGAGCACTTTAAGCAGTTGTATAACAATGTGGACTATGACTTTTTTGTGTATGATAGTAGCAAGCCGGGTCAGGTGCGCAACTTTGCCTCTAGCGCCAAGTTACAGATAATGGTGATCAATATTGATTCGTTCAGTAAGAGTTTTGAAAATCCTGAAGATCACGAAAAAAAGGCCAATCTGATTCACCGCTACAATGATAAATTGGGTTATGTGCCTATTGACTTAATCAAGAATGCCAGTCCATTTGTGTATGTGGATGAGCCACAGTCAACCATTAGTACGCCTATCCGAAAAAAAGCCATAAAGGGGCTTAATCCATTGGCCGTTATTCGCTATTCAGCGACTCACCGCGAAAAGATAAACCAAGTGTATAAGTTGGATGCGGTTGATGCTTATGAGGAGAAGTTGGTCAAACAGATTGTGGTAGGCTCTGTTCAGGTAGAGGGGGACAATAACCAGGCCTATATTAAATTGGTGGCTGTGCGCAATCAGCGAGGGAGCATTCAGGCACAAGTAGAATTTGACGCTTTGGTACGTGGCAATATTAAGCGTCAGCGCAAATGGTTAAAGCAAAACGATGACCTGGAGGAAATCACCAAGCGTGATATTTATGAGGGCTATATCATCAATGATATTTATCTGACTGAAGGAAATGAATATATTGACTTTACCAGTCGAAACGAGGTGATTCGTTTGCACGAGGCTGTAGGAGCAGAGAACGATTTGCAGATAAAAGCGGAGATGATTCGTAAAACAGTGCAAGAACACTTAGATCGTGAATTGATGCTCAACCCTAAAGGCATAAAAGTATTATCCTTATTCTTTATTGATACTGTAGCCAATTATCGCATTTATGATGAAGAAGGTAATGCTAAGAATGGTAAATATGCGGAACTCTTTGAGCAAATCTATAGTCAGGAAATTAAGAAGCCTAAGTACCATACACTTTTCGACAAGCATCAAGAACTAGCAGTAGAAGCAAGTGAAGTACATAATGGCTACTTTTCTATCGATAAGCGCTCTAAGGCAAGTAATAAGAAAGATAAATTTGAAGCATACAAAGATACTTCTGGTAATGTAAAGGCGGATGAGGACACGTATAACCTCATTATGAAAGATAAGGAGAAACTTTTGAGCTTTGATTCCAAATTGCGTTTTATCTTTTCGCATTCAGCCCTAAAAGAAGGTTGGGATAACCCTAATGTATTCCAGATTTGTACTCTAAAAGATAGCCACGGTACAGAGATACGCCGCCGCCAAGAAATTGGTCGTGGATTGCGCCTTTGTGTCAATCAGAACGGTGAACGTGTCTATGGTCACGAGATCAACCAACTGACGGTTATGGCCAATGAGTCCTACAGTGATTTTGCCGACAAGCTACAAGAAGAAATCGAAGAGTTTACGGGCATTAAGTTTGGTTTGATAGAGGATCATTCCTTTGCCAATGTGGTCACTGAAATGGTGGATGGTAATCCGCACTATATGGGACAAGAAAACTCCACCGAACTTTTTAATCACCTGGTTGAATGTGGCTACATCAATGTGATGGGCAAAGTGCAGGATCATTTACGCACCCATATCAATGAGGATAAAGTTCAACTTCCAGAATCTATTAATGATAATCCAGCGATAAAAGCGCAAGTCCTTAAAACCTTAAAGTCTGCTGCTGGCAAATTGGATATCAAAAATAGTGACAATAAAAAAACAGTAAAAGTAAATCGCCAAGTTTTAGATAGTCCAGAATTTAAAGCATTGTGGGATAGGGTTAAATATAAGACGACTTTTTCTGTGGATTTTAATTCTGAAGAAATCATCACTGCCTGTGTTCAGGCTATAAAGAAAAGACTCATTGTTTCTCGCGGAAAACTGCATTATACCACTGCTGATGTCAATCTTACGACTGGTGGGGTTATTGTTGCCGAAAGCAGCACAAAAGATTCTATTCTAACACAAACAGAGCAGCATCTCCCTGACATCATTGGTTACTTGCAAAATGAAACCAATTTGACAAGGCGTACAATCGTTAAGATTTTAACCCAATCGGAAAAACTGAATGACTTTAAGAAGAACCCACAAGCCTTCCTAAAAGCGTGCGCTGACCTTATTAATGAACAAATGCAACTGCATATCATCGATGGTATTAAGTATAAGAAAATCGGTGATTCAGAGTTTTATGGGCAAGAACTATTTGATAACGAAGAGCTGTTTGGTTACCTGAACAGCAACCTTAAAGAGAGCAAAAACTCGCCTTACGAATATGTGGTGTATGACTCAAAAGTAGAGTCAAGCCTGACCGACTATTTTGAGAAATCGGATAATATTCCGGTATATGCCAAGCTGCCTTCTTGGTTTAAAATTGATACGCCATTGGGCACCTATAATCCCGACTGGGCGGTACATTGGGTTGATGATACTACTGACCAACTCTTCTTTGTGGTAGAGTCTAAAGGAACAACAGAATTAGACCTTGGTTTAAAAGGCAAAGAAGGGTCAAAGATCGAGTGTGGGAAACGCCACTTTAAGGCTATTGGAAGCGAAATGGCTGTGGCAAGCAAAGGAGAAGAAGTGGCTGATTTTGCTTTGAGTAAGTTGTGATTTTTTAACGACTGCCATTATCTGTCACTTTCCCTCATTACCTTAGCGCCAAATTCAATAAAATAAAGCTATGTTCTGGATTATACTATTGGTTCTTTTTATACTTATTCCTGCTTTTTATCAAGTAGGTAAGACTGAAACGGTAAAGGAGCGGAAAGAAGCGCAAGAAAAGGAGCGGATGGAGAAGGAGAAGCAACTAAAGGTGGAATATTACATTAACCTAAATAAATGGTATGTAAAAGATGGCCTTTATGTATATGCTGGCGAGACAATAGCCAGTATTAATTTTGTAAAAAAAGTAGGAGATATGGCTTTGTCTGAACTTCCACGTTTGTTACGTGCAGATAAAGCCGGCTACCTAAAACACCAGGTCAAAGAAGGCCGTCTGGATATTAAAATTGATTACCCCGAAGATCATAAACGTACGTCATTTGATCCGGAGGATATTGCGTTGATAGTGGATGAAAAATAGATTATTATGCATCAAGGAGGTTTCTTTATAAAACACAATTTAAACCTATCGTCTAAGGCGGCGTTTAAGCAGGATTTCTCTGCGCGTACGGGTTTCCCATTTTTTGAACTAGAGTGGGTCGATAATGATTGGCGACCAGAAATACCAAAAGATTTTACAGGTTGGATACTAGAAGTTGATCGTATTAGTGATACGTATTTGTTGAGTTCTGATGATGATTTTGTTAGTTTGTTGCTCTATAGTAGCGAGGAACGGGACACCTTGGATGCATTAACGATAGGCTCAGCATATGTACATTCAAGCACTGAAGAGTGGATGGCTATAATGTGGGCTATCCTTGATTATTGGAAAAAGGGATGTTTCCCCGATTCTTTTGTTGAAGCCCGCAAGGAGTGGTTAGACTATGCTAAAGAATACGCCGCAGAAGAATGTATTCTTTTTAATATTGAAAAGCATCAGTCCCTAGAGGAACGTCTTTTAAAAGGGGAGTGCTTTGAAACTGTAGTTAAAGAAAACGAAATACCGCTAAATCAATATAAATTATCAGATCTCTTAGCTCATCCTATTCCTGAAAAAGAATTGGAGACGATGTGGTATGACGTGTTAATAATTGATGATTTAATCGCTCTTTAAACCCCATTTTATGCTCACTGGAAAGTTTAAAATGATACTCCAGAAGAAGATGCCTGGCCGCGAGAGTTATTTCGTTTTGAAAATCGGGTGGAGAAGATAGTGGGGGTGAAGGCCTATGTGGGTGAAAGGGCTGATAGAATTTGAATTTGGCAAACAAACACCTTAGAGTTTAGATCCATTATATGTAAATGAATATAAAATCTGATGAATTTTGTATATTATACGCAATTAAATATAAAAACCATATATTTGCACTAATTATATTAAAATACATATAATATGAGTGCCTTATCCCAATTTGTAAAACAAAAGAGAAAATCAGTAAAGCTCACCCAAGAGGAATTTGCTGAGCGTTGCGGGGTTGCTTTAACGGTGATCCGCAAGATAGAGCAGGGGAAGACTAACTTGCAACTGGATAAAGTCAATCAAGTATTGGCGATGTTTGGGCACGAGTTGAGTCCGGTGGATAGTAAAACTCTAAATTCATAACCTTATGCGAAGAGCAAAAGTTTTTTATGGCGATGAGTTAGCGGGTATACTTACAGAGAGCAATGATGGCGATTATCTATTTGAATATACTGAAGGTTATATTGCCAATTTTCCTGATCAATGTATTTCTTTGACGATGCCTGTTTGTAAAGAGACTTATAAGGATAATCGTTTATTTCCTTTTTTCGAAGGTTTAATTCCTGAGGGTTGGTTGCTCGATGTGGCTTATAAGAATTGGAAAATCAACCCTAACGATAGAATGGGTTTGCTATTGACTTGTTGTGAAAACTGTATTGGTGCTGTTAGTGTAAAAAGAATAGAAGATGAGTAAGTGTCTGTATTGCTATAAGGAAAACAAGGATGGGGGCGACTTTCATCAAAAATGTGCTGCCAGGTTCTTTGGTTCAAAGGTGGTGCCTCAAATGCCCTATGCCTTGGATGAGATGAATGCGCTAGCCCAGCAAGTGGTAGAGCGCAGTATTTCGCTTACGGGTGTTCAGCCTAAGTTGTCTATGTCCTTGTTTAATTCGTCAAAGGAGAGGCGATTAACAGTGGTGGGCGCACTTGGTGGCGATTACATCTTTAAACCTCCCAATGCTGAATATCCGCAGATGCCGGAAAACGAGCATTTGACGATGCGAATGGCTGAGCTTTTTGGCATAAGCACTGTACCATCTACGCTTATAAGATTAAAATCAGGCGAACTCTCGTATTTGACTAAACGTATAGACCGAACGCCAGGTGGCGCAAAAATCCATATGCTCGACATGTTCCAAATCACTGAGGCTTTTGATAAATACAAAAGTTCGCATGAAAGAGTAGGTAAGGCTATCCATGAGTTTGTGAGCAATACGCAGTTTGATGTATTACGCTATTTCGAGTTGGTCGTATTTTCATTCTTAGTAGGAAATAACGATATGCACCTCAAGAATTTCTCATTGATCAATACGCAAGGAGAGTGGGGACTATCGCCAGCTTACGACTTACTAAATGTACACTTAGTACTACCAGAAGATAAGGAAGAGTTCGCCTTAACTTTAGCAGGGAAAAAGCGTAATTTTAATTCTGATCACTTCATTAATTTCGGTCAAGGTTTAGGCCTCAATGAGAAACAGGTAAAAGGTGTCTTCTCCCGCTTCAATAAACAAAAGGAGAAAGCCTATGACTTGATTAAATCTTCTTTCCTCTCGCTGGATATGCAGGAACGGTATCATAGTTTGATGCAGGAGCGTTATAATCTTATTAGTATAAAATAGGCGACGATTAATTCATAAATGTTCAATATATTAAACAAAGTGCCTTTTTTGTTCATAATATTGACCATCTAGGGTAGTGTTGATAAACCTGCGGCACTATATCTTCTCAAAAAGTTTATAAATAACCTCTTCCTTATAGTATACAGTAGCACCAAGCTTTTTGTAGGGGAGTATTCCTTTTTTTCGTTGATCCCAAAACCAGGTGGTGCGTTTATTTAGAATTTCTTTAGCTTGCTTCTCGGTGATGTAACCATTAATAGTATTAACCTCAGGATGCGTGATGGGACTTTCTTTCATTTCCGTTATAGCCTCTTTTACCCATTCTTTGAAAATTGGCTTTAGCTCTTCTTGTATTGCTTGAAGTAGGTCTTTTGATAACATCTTAAGTGTTTTTTAGTTAGTTGTTGTAATTATCTGTTTGCATTGTCTTATTTTCGGCAAAATTATTGGGCACATCATTACAGATGATATTTTATACCTTATTTTATGTAAAAAATGTTTCTAATTTGTATGTAGTGTTTTGTAACAGTCAGAAAATGAGGATGCAGAAAGTTCTGTATCGGAAAATAACTTTTTTTAGGGCGCCTTATCCAGCTTTCCGTTTGTATAGATAGCACTAGCCTGCTCTATGCTGCAGTGCCTGTCTGGTGGTTCTCTACGTTCCACCCCCAGCCAGTCAGCATCATAGGCAGCCGAGCACTACCAATACCACTTCAATCTGGGGCGCGCTTCCGCACGTCATAGCTAGCGCACGTCATTTTTTACCTGTAGTCGAGTGTAAATCTTTGATAGTAAACCTGCTCAAAAACAATTTGAACTGTGACCATATTTTACATCGAATTCACGTTAATGCCCGTCTAGCACCATCTATACCACTCCAATCTGGGGCGCGCTTCCGCACGTCATAGCTTCCGCACGTCATTTTTTACCTGTAGTCGAGTATAAATCTTTGATAGTAAACCTG
>DHQI01000108.1:13069-34368 GCA_002408065.1 Bacteroidales bacterium UBA5342 | reverse complement strand
TTGATAGTAAACCTGCTCAAAATCAATTTGAACTGTGACCATATTTTACATCGAATTCACGTTAATGGCCGTCTAGCACCATCTATACCACTTCAATCTGGGGCGCGAGTACAGTTTGTAGTTATCTTCTTATATACAATACTTAGCTTATTGGGGGTTTTTTATGGCAAGGGGAATGTCTTGTTGTTTGGGTTAGTGTCTTGACAATGTGTTGGATATGTTTTTTTATATTTGTATTATCGTCTATTTCCTCAAAGAAAATTTATATTATTTGGTGAATATCTACCATTAGATGACCTGTATATTCTTTATGTTTGCAGAGTATAAAACAATATATAAACTATGAAATATATATTAAGTCTGTTTTTAATGATTGCATTAAGTTTGCAAGGGCAAATCACTATCAATCCGGAGAAACAATTTCAGACCGTGGAAGGTTGGGGTGTTTCACTTATATGGTGGGCGCATATGACTGGGCAGTGGGAAGACGAAGCAAAGATAGACAGCATCGTTGACTTGTTAGTGTCACCTGAGTATCTTAATATGAATGTTTTTCGTTATAACATAGGTGGAGGCGACCATCCCTCACACTATTCTACTCCCGATAAACCAGGGCATATGGCCAAAGGCAAAGGGGTAAGAGCCGAAATGGAAGGATTTTTGGATGCTGCAAATGCTGAATATGTTTGGAGTCGCGATGCCGGCCAGCGCAAAATCATGCTGAAGATAAAAGAGAAGCGTCCTGATGTGGTGTTCGAAGCTTTTTCTAATTCGCCGCCTTATTGGATGACTTATAGCGCATGTTCAGCGGGTAATTATGATGCTTCAAAAGATAACCTGAAACCGGAATATTACGAAGCATTTTGTGATTATCTGATAGAGGTGTGCCTTCATTATAAAAATGAATATGGCATAGAATTCAAAACCTTAGAGCCATTCAACGAACCCCAAACCAGCTATTGGAATTTTATGGGAAGTCAGGAAGGTTGCCATTTTGATATTGCAACACAAATAGAGATTATCAAAATCTTATATCCTAAGTTAAAAGCCTCTGGTCTGAATACCGTGATAGCAGCTTCCGACGAAACCAGTGTCAAGAGTTTCAATAAAGCTATGCGCGCCTATCTTAAAGCTGGAATTACGGATAAGCTGGGGCAAATCAACGTACACACTTATAGCGTTAATGATGATGAGCGTAGGGAAGCATTGCGCTTGAGTAGGGAAATTGGTGTTGACTTTTGGCAGTCGGAAACCGGGCCGCAAGGCATTAAGGGTAGGGGTTTTGTTAATAACCTTGGCTTGGCACAGCGCCTGATTGACGATATGAAATTGATGCAGCCACAGGCTTGGCTCGATTGGCAGTATATGGAGGAATACAACAATACTTGGTGTCTTATTCGTGGTAGTTTTGAAAATGTAAATTTTAGGATCCTAAAGAATTTTTATGTCAGGCAGCAGGTGACGCGCTTTATTAAACAGGGATATACAATCATAGAAGTCAACGACAGATCTACCTTAGCGGCTATAATTCCGGATAAAAAAGAATTGCTTGTGCTTACGGTTAATCTTTCGGAACAAGCAAGAAACGTCACTTATATTTTACCCGAAAGCCCCGTGACGGTGAAATCTTACCGCACCACACAGCAAGAAAATTGTCAGTTATCGGGTGATTTTAGAATACAAAAGGAGATTTTGGCATGTGAATTAGAGGCTCAATCGATCCAGACTTTTGTTGTAGAATTAGATTGAGTTCTTGGTGAAGTCAACCTGTCAGGCGTTTAGGGGGCTTTCACCGTTTAGATGGATAAAAAAACAGGCTAAGCAAATAATTGCTTAGCCTGTTTGGGTAATTTGTTAATATAAAGTTTTTTACAATTTAGGTTCCCATCCCTTAGCATACTCGCGTCCCCATAGTTCCATCGCTTTAGGGTCAAGCATTTTTCCGGTTTTAGGATCTACGTCGAAAGCCTTATCGATGCGGTAGGCTACATTGCCGTAGTGTACCATCGCCATACTGTAGGCGGCGTCGTCGATGTTAGCGTTAAGTTCAGCTTTTCCCCGTATGGAATCGAAAAAGTTAGCGATGTGGATATCGGTCATACCACCGCCGCCGCCCAGAGCCAGGCCGCCTTCTTTCTGCTTGCTGCTGACTTCTTCTACTAAGTTGCCTGCACGATCAAAGAGTTTGTAATGGCCACGATCTACAAATACAGTACCTTCGCTACCATAGATTATAGTACCACGACCACCACCATAGGTGGAGTAGCCATTGCGGCTTTTACCGTCCCATTTAATGGTTTTGTTGCCTTCAAATTTAAAGGTGGCATCCATCGTGTCGTACATTTCCCATCCATCGTCTACAAAAGCCGTTTTTTCGCCGTTGACCGCTACGTGGATAGGGTAGTTGACCTGTAATGCCCAGCGAGCCACGTCCAGCTCGTGAGTAGCGTTGTTACCCAACTCGGCAGTACCGTAGTTCCAGCCATACCAGTGCCAGTTGTAGTTCCACGTTTCGGAGGTGTATTCACGACGCACTGCTGGGCCTTGAAACAAGTCCCAATCCAAACCTGTAGGTACTGGTGCCGCTTTTTGGTGAGGTACTTCGCCACGTTTGTTATTGTAGAAAGCTACCGCTTTGTATGGTGTACCGATGATGCCCTCATGAATTTTTTTTATAATATCAATGGTGTGTTGCGCTGAGCGTTGTTGGTTACCCATTTGCACCACACGGTTGTATTTTGTCATGGCGGCTACCAGCATATCATTCTCTGCCATATTGTGGCTGCAAGGTTTTTCTACATACACATGTTTACCTTCTTTTATCGCCATAATAGAACCCGGTGCGTGCCAGTGGTCAGGGGTAATATTAAATAAGGCATCCACATTCTTATCTTCTATGATTTTACGGATGTCATTTTCTAGTTTTGGAGTGTAATCCAGCATACCAGAAACTTTATTGGCGGCTTTGGTACGTTGTTTTTCCATCACATCACAGAGATACATCAATTCAATATTGTTGCCAGGAGCAGCCATACTCTTGTAGAAAGCGCCTACTCGGCGTCCAAGACCGGCTATAGCTACGTGAATACGATCATTAGCACCAATAACTTTTTTGTAGCTCTTGGCCGAAAGACTGGCTCCGCCCATCATCAGGCCCGCAGTACCTATGGCGGCTGTACGTAAAAATTCTCTTCTGTTTGTTTCCATTGTTAATACTGTTTAGACTTAAGACTGAAAGATATAAGAATTATTTAACTTAGAATTTTGAATAATAAATCTTTAATCTATTTCAATTCTTTAATTTTTATATTTTTGAAAAACACTTGATCGCCGTGGTCCTGTAAAAGGATATTACCACTTTTAGCTTCGCCAAAATTAGGCCAGTCTTTGTATTTACTTGCCGCTACCTGATCTTTCCATTGTTGACCGCTACGGTTGTATTTTACCACCATAATGCCATTCAGGTAATGTTCTACATCAGCGCCTTTTACTACTATGCGTGCACGGTTCCACTTATAATTGTTTACACGTTTTTTTGTGGACTCATTAGGGGCATATTTAAGAGCATTCGCGGGAATCAGATCATAGAGAGAAGCCAAAGTACGGTTGCCGTTTTTACCTTTTTTAGCATCCGGGTGGAATTTATCATCCAGAATTTGATACTCACAACCAATGGAAGACCCTTTCCCTTTATTTAGCTCAGTATCTACAAAATACTTGATGCCACTGTTGGCTCCTTTAGTAATTTTAAAGTCAACTTCCAGTTCGAAATTCTCATATTTTTTGATGCTTACAATGTCGCCGCCATTCTCAGACTCCGCACCGTCTGAACCCTCAACGATAAGCATGCCGTCTTTGATATACCAGCCCTCTTGTGGAAATTCACTCAGTTTGGCACCGCGCCATCCATTTGTTGTTTTTCCATCCCATAGCAGTTGCCATCCTTCTGCTTTTTCGCGTTCTGATAGTGTGTTAGTCAGGTAGCTGTTTTGTGCAATTTTAGTTTCTACCGTTTTTTTGTTAGCCTCTAGGTTAGTCGTACAAATCTGTATGTTACGGAATTTTACCTGACGACCTTCAATTTCTTTGTTGCGGTTGATGGCATGCACCTGTAATCCGATAAAACCGGAAGCGTCTACATCATCAATTAAGTCGGCCGTTTGAATGCCATTGACCCATACTTGTATGTGGTTCCCAATTGCCTCAATACGGTAGCTGCACCATGCGTTGAGTTTGAAGGCTTCTTTGCCGGCAGGGTTACGTTCCAGATTATAGATCCAGCCACGGCGTGCTTCGTCGTAGATACCACCCGTCCATTGACGCTTGCTGGGATCCATTTCCATTTGGTAACCGTGTACGCGTCCGTTCATATATTCCGTTTTGCTCTGCGCTCTGAACATTACGCCCGAGTTGGTGCCTTCGCCTAATTGAGCTTCAAATGTTAGGATGAAATCAGCGTAATTTTCTTTGGTACACAGGAAAGTGTTAGGTGTGTTTGGAACATAAGTCCCAACGATTTCTCCATTATCTACTGTGAAAGGAGCCGTGCCGTTGCGCAGTTCCCATCCATCTAGATTTTTACCATTGAATAGACTAATGAAGTCCGATTTTGGGGCACAACTAGCCAGTGTAATCAAGCTTAAAAGGATTAAGCCAAATGCCGTTTTTCTCATTGTTTTAAAGTGTTTGTTTGTTCTATAAAAAAGGTTCTCAAAAGTAGCAGTTTTATATATCACTCCTTGTTTGAATTTGTTTATTTAATGAACGATTTTGTATTGAAAATCCAATGCTAAAGTGTAAAGATTGAATTTTATACGCATAGCGATAAATGTATTAATAATACTTAATTATCATAGTATGAGTGTGTAGGCTTCTTTTGTATTTTGTTTTTTACAAATGTAGATAAAGTGCTACACATTTAATTGAAGTATAGGTTCACCTTGGCGTCTATTTTCAATAGTGAATTATATTTTCAATAGTATGGTGTAATAATTCAATAAATTAAAGTGTTTTGCTTATTTCTTTGTAATGATGAAATAACCCGTGTAGATTTCACAAAAATAAAGTAAATATTAATATTAGCTAAATAAATTGAATACAATGAAAAAAATAACGGTATTATTGGTGACTCTTATGGTGAGTCTATTGTGTTTTGCTCAGCCAAAACCAGAGGAAGTGAAAAAAGATATGAAGCGTGTGGCCGATTGGCAAATAGAGCATTTCAGAGATGTATTTAGTGGCAGAAATGGTCCTCACCACCCACTGCACTGGACCAATGGTGCCTTATACGTAGGAATGGTAAAATGGGCCGATATGGCAGAGGACGACACCTATTGGGAATGGATGAAAAGCATTGCTGATGAATATGAATATCAGTTGCACAATCGTGTTTATCACGCCGATGACCACACTGTTGGTCAGATGTATGTGGCCTTATACCGTAAGTATGGCGACAAGAATATGTTGAAGCCTACAATGGAACGTTTCCGTTATATCAACTATCACCCGGCAATGACCGACTTGCTTTGGGTAGGTAATAAAAACTACAAGCATGACCGCTGGAGCTGGTGTGACGCCTTGTTTATGTCGCCTCCGGTATGGGCTCAGCTGTATAATATTACGGGAGATGAAATGTATATTGATTTTATGATGAAAGAGTTTAAAGCGACTACGGATTATCTTTTTGACAAAAAAGAAAGCCTGTATTACCGTGATCAGAGCTATATGGGTAAGCTGGACAATGGTAATAAGATATTCTGGGGACGTGGTAATGGCTGGGTCTTTGGTGGTCTGACATCCATTATGGATGAACTTGATCCGGCATCAAAAGAGTATAAATACTTTTTGAAGATTTTCAAGAAAATGGCAGCTCGCCTACTTGAGATCCAAACTGAAAAGGGACACTGGGCAATGAGCCTGTTAGGGGCTGAAGATTACCCAACACCAGAAACCAGTGGTACTGCTTTTTACACCTTTGGCTTAGCTTGGGGTATCAATAATGGCATCTTAGACAAAGAAGAGTATGCTCCGGCAGTATATAGCGCCTGGGATGCTTTAACAAGCTATATTACCGAAGATGGTATGTTGGGCTATGTACAGCCTATCGGTGCTGCTCCGGGTAAAGCATGGCCTGACAAAACAGAAGTGTACGGAACTGGTGCCTTCTTAGCAGCAGGTGCTGAAATTTATAAAATGGAAGGTGGAAAATAATCCCAAACGATAAGCTAAAACAGAAGTCTTTCCTCAAACAGGGAGGGCTTTTGTTGCTTTTGCATCTGTCCTTTTTTGTCTGAAATATGTGATTTTTTGTAGCTATTTGTCCACTTCGTTACCTGATATTTCTATGGACGTTTTGATTTGTGTTTATTTGTTTTCTTACTCGCTTAAAAGTGAGCGAAGAGATTGAAAATAAAAACAATAACAAATTATAAATAATAAGCAATGAAAAAATCAATTGTAGCACTACTGGCATTATTCCTGAGTTTGACGGTTTTGGCTCAACAACCAACAGCGGCTGAGGTCAAAAAAGATATGAAACGCGTAGCCGATTGGCAGGTCGCCCATTTTCAGGATTGTTTTAGTAACTTTAGGCGTCCGCATCATCCGCTGGACTGGACCAATGCTGCCCTGTATGTGGGTATGGTAAAATGGGCCGCAATGGCTGATGACGCTACTTACTGGGAATGGCTGAAAGGCATTGGTGAGCAGCACGAATACAAACTTTACAAGCGCCGTTACGATGCCGACGATCAGGCCGTGGGACAAATGTATGTGGCCCTATACCGTCAATATGATGACAAAAAGATGTTGGCCCCTACCATTAAAGAGATGGACTATGTCTATTATCATCCGGCACAGACGGCTTTGCAGTGGGAAGGTAATAAAGCGATGCGCCGCGATCGTTGGAGCTGGTGCGATGCCTTATTTATGGCGCCACCGGTATGGGCACAGCTGTATAATATTACAGGTGATGAGCGCTATTTGGAATTTCTGATGCGCGAATACAAGGCCACTACGGATTTTTTATTCGATAAAAAAGAAAAACTCTACTACCGCGACCAAAGCTATATCGGAAAACGCGATGGTGGGCATAAAGTATTTTGGGCCCGTGGCAATGGCTGGGTCTTTGGCGGACTGGTAGCTGTGATGAATGAGCTGGATCCGAAGAGTAAAGAGTATAAATACTTCTTGAAGATTTACAAGAAAATGGCTAAAAAGCTTATTGAGATTCAGACTCCCAAAGGTCACTGGGCAATGAGCCTGTTGGCTGATGATATTTACCCTACGCCGGAAACGAGCGGTACTGCCTTTTATACTTATGGATTGGCTTGGGGCATCAATCAGGGCATCCTGAAAAAAGAAAAATATGAGCCTGCAGTAATGAAGGCCTGGAATGCAATGAGTAGCTATATCACCAAAGAAGGTAAACTGGGCTATGTACAGCCTGTAGGTGTAGCACCGGGACAAGCGTGGCCCGACAAAACAGAAGTGTATGGAACAGGGGCGTTTTTGAGCGCTGGTTCTGAAGTGTATAAATTAGTTGGCGGAGAGTAGTAAAGAGTGAACTAGAGTGAGCTAGAGTGAACTAAAGTGACTAGAGTGATTGAGTTATTCTAATTTTTCAACATATTATGAGAAATACATATTTAATTAAATGTTTGACTTTGCTTTTACTGGAATTATTTCTTTTCTCTTGCGAAAAGAAAACAGGAAATGACTTACCAAAACTTAGGACATTTGAAGTTGATAATGTTACATCTAAAAGTGCACGGTCAGGTGGAGAAATTATTGATGATGCTGGTTTTCTTATTAATGAAGTTGGTATCTGTTGGAGTACGAAAGAGTACCCTACAATAAAAGATGATAAAATTGAGATGATAATCACTGATAGCATATTTACGTGTTTTTTGAATGGCATTGAAGCAAGTACAAAATACTATATTCGTTCATACGCAATTTGTGATGATGGTTTAGCTTATGGCAATCAAGTAAACTTTGTCTCAGAAGATAAGCTTGTAGATTCCCGTGATGGAGAAGCATATGATTGGGTAAAAATAGGAGAGCAAATTTGGATGGCAGAGAACTTGAGGTATCTACCACGTGTAGAAGACAACAACACAGCTCGATATGCAGATTTTCCGAGTTATGGAGTCTATAATTATGATGGCAGTAGTGTTGATTTTGCTAAAGAATTCTTGATAGAAGTTGGAGGTGATTCAATTAATGCATTTGACAATTTGGGTGTTTTATACAATTGGAATGCAGCTGTGCAAGGAGACTTGTTTGGTTCAGATGAGAACAGAGTAATTCAAGGGGTATGCCCTGATGGCTGGCATTTACCTAGTGATGATGAGTGGCTTGAGCTTGATGCTTTTATTCGTGCTAATGATTATTTGGATGCCGAAGGAATTGCTTTAAAATCAAAAGATCGTTGGCTTGAGGGAGAAAATGGTACAGACTGTTTTGGTTTCTCGGCTCAACCTTGTGGCATCCGCCTATATAGCGGTGATTTTAGATATCTTAATACCTTTTCGGTCTTCTGGACCAGTACAAAAGTGGAAAATAGAGACGTCGTACGCAATTGTCACTTAAAGAATGATAAGAAGACAATAATACATGGGCTTACTTCAATTTATAATAGCTCAAGTGTGAGATGCTTGAAAGACTAATAACGTGTATTAACATACTCAATAATATTAAAAAGAGATGATAAAAAAAACAACCTTATTGATATGGAGTTGGCTGGTAGGTTTGCTGCTTATGGGACAAAATGTGGAATTCACTAAACTTAGCTGTAATTCACAACAAAACCCTTTGGGCGTTGAAACAGTGCAACCGCGTTTTACCTGGCAGGTACAAGCAGAGGGCTTTAACCGTTCGCAATCGGCTTACCAAGTGATTGTAGCCTCTTCCCAGGACTTGCTTTCTGCTAAAAAAGCTGATGTTTGGAACAGCGCTAAGGTAGGCAGTACACAATCTAACTTTGTGCCATACAATGGAAGCGATTTAGCGCCAACAACGAAGTACTGGTGGGCGGTAAAGATATGGGACGAAAAGGGTAAAGCCTCTAAATGGTCGGCTCCTCAATATTTTGAAACCGGACTGATGGGCGATGCACAATGGGGTGACTCTAAGTATATGACTTTAGCAGAGGATAAGCGAACATCAGAACACCGTTATCGTGAATACAAAACAGGCAAGATGAAAGAAGCTATAATGGTGACAAGTCAGCCGGTGGGTTATTTTCGTAATGTCATCAAAGCTGATAAAGACATCAAAAGTGCCCGCGCCTATATTTGTGGTTTAGGTTATTACGAATTGTACATTAATGGAGAGAAAACAGGCGATCACGTCTTGGATCCTGCACCTTCTAACTACGACAAACAAGCTTACTATGTGGCCTACGATGTGACCTCGCAGCTGAAAAAGGGCGAAAATGCCCTGGGGATAATAGTCGGTAATGGTTTTTACGGACAAAATATTTCGTGGAAACGGGATCCGGAATCTGAGCGTGACTTATCCTACGGCGTACCGGCAGCGCGTTTGCGTGTCAAGGTGGACTATACCGATGGCACTTCTGAGGATTTTTACAGTAATGAAGACTGGAAAGCTTCGACGGGGCCTATTGTGTTTGATAATATCTATGGTGGCGAAATATACGATGCCCGTTACGAAACAAAAGGGTGGAATACTACTGCTTTTGATGCTTCAGCTTGGGCCGCAGTCAAGACCATTGAACCTAAGCTTAAAACGGTCAGTGCCCAACAAATCCCCCCAATTCGTAAACTAAAAGAACTAAAGCCAAGCCGCCTTTTTAAAGCTGCTAATGGGAATTGGATTGTGGATTTCGGGCAAAACATAGCCGGATGGATTAAGATAGAAGTGCAAGGAGAAGAAGGACAGGAAGTGAAGCTGATTACCACCGAAGCGCTTACACAAGATGGCAAAGAGGTTTATTTAGGCTCTACTGGTGGCGGAGCTAATGGCATGGCACAATGGCTCAAATACATTTGCAAAGGAGAAGGTATAGAGACTTGGGAGCCACGCTTTACTTATCACGGTTTCCGCTATGCCGAAGTGAGCGGAATGATCCCGACAACAGACAATATCACGGCCGTTTTGGTGGCTACCGATGTAGATAAAAATGGACACTTTGAGTGTTCTGATCCATTGCTTAACAAAATGGATGAAATTAGCCGCTGGACAGTGGAAGATAACCTGCACGGCATACCTGAGGACTGTCCGCACCGCGAGAAATGCGGCTGGCTGGGCGATGCTCACGCTTTTGCGGAATACGCGCTTTATACCTACGATATGAACACCTTCTATACCAAATATATGGAAGATATCCGTACGCAGATGCGACCAACCCAAGGACATAACCCCGGAAGCGGTAAATTTATGGTTCCCACAATGATTGCTCCTGGCAAGCGCACCTCCACTTATGCAAAACTGGACTGGGGTGTGGCGACGATGTATTTACCTTGGTACACCTACTTGTACTATGGCGATTCGGCCATTGTATTAGAGTATTACGAGGATATGAAAAACCTGACCGATTTCTACCTGGCCTTTAAAGACGATGAAGGCATCATCCGCGATGGCATGGGCGACTGGTGTCCGCCACGCTGGGACCGTAAGCGTTTTCCTCAGGCTATGGAGTGTCATCCTGAAGTATCGGCCAATGCGTATTTCTACGATATTCTGGGTGTGATGAAAGAATTTGCTCTAATGGCCGGTGACGAAGCATACGCCAAACAAATGGGTGAAGAACAAAAGTCGCTTAAGTCGGCATTTAACAACACCTATCTGGAGAGTATTCCTTTGGTGAATCATAAATGGTACGGCAGCCAGACCGCTACAGTGATGGCGTTGCAGTTTGGTATGGTGCCCGACGAACATTTAGCCTCAGTAGTAAAAGCTTTGGAATACGATATTGTGGCTGTAAAAGGGGGACATCACGCTTCCGGTATTCACGGCTTGCGCTATATCTACACGGTATTAGCAGCCAATGGTAATGCCGATTTAGCTCAGGAAATTTTAACCACACCTACTTACCCTAGTCAGACTTATGTGATGAATTATGGTTTTACGACCTGGCCGGAACGTCAGTTTTTCTGGGAAGATATGGACGGCCTGAGCAATTCGCTCAATCACCCGATGCACGCCGGTTTCTCGGCCTATTTCTATGAGTCTTTAGGCGGTATTAAAACCAGTAAGGCAGCACCGGGTTACAAAGAATTCACAGTCAATCCGGTATTCCCGCAAAGCATTACCAGCACCGATGTCACCGTACCAACACCTTATGGCGAAATAACTAATGCCTGGGAATGTCAGGACGGACAATTTACAATGCAACTTAACGTACCCTTCAACACCACAGCTAAAGTGAATATCACAGCTGAGCAACTAGAGTCATTGAGCATAAATGGAATGCCTTTAGCAGATTTTCAAAAGAAAAATGCGGCTGTTTGGACTGATGGTGTGCTTAGCCTTGGCTCGGGAGTTTATGAGCTGGGGTATGCGAAGAAGTAAGAAGTGAGCTCCTCCTTCGTTGATCAAGGGGGTGAGTGATGAGAAGAAAACAGATAAGTTAAGCTCAAAAGCCAGATTAAGTCAGAGATAGAGTACATCGGTCGTCAATACAAATAATAAATGAACAAACTACTAAGTCTAAGTATCTTCCTATTGATGGCATTATTGCCTGTTTCGGCACAGAAGAGTTTTTCTGAGGGTAAAGTATTTACCTTAGCAGGTGATACGCTTTCCGGATATATCGAAGACAAAGGAGACCTAATGATGTGTAAGGTTTGTTCGTTTACTGATGAGCAAGGTAACATAATAGAATACCTCCCTGCCGATATTGCAGGGTACAAATTAGGAGATTCTAAATACTATCTTTCCAAAAGAGGTTTCTTAGAGCCGGTTTTTATGGAGGTATTGGTAGAGGGTAAGCTCAACCTTTATTATTACAGGGATGCCGTTAAAGATCACTTTTTTGTGCAAAAAGAAGATGCTGAACTCCTTTATTTACCCTTTGAGACTGTTATTGAAAGAAAAGAAAATTCTAAAATTTATTCAAAAAAAACACAAAAGCATATTGGAATTCTTAGATTTTGTATGTTTGATGAACCCTCTATGTTTTCTCAGATTGATCAAATGGTTGATCTTGAGTATAAAGATCTAATACGTTTGGTTGAAAAATATAATGCTCTTAGCAATTCCACGATTTATATAAAGACCTTACCGCCTAAGACATATTATATTGAAATGCTTCATAAAGTGAATTGGATGTCGACTTATGAAAAGATGAATAATTTTCATTATGAGGTAGGGTGTCATCTATCTGTATGGTTGCCAAGATCCAGCGAAAAACTTTATTTTAAAACGGGGCTAAGCTTTATGCCCCCGCACGAGATAGATGAAGGGGTTTTTATTTATAATCAATGGGTTTTTAAAATGCCACTTCAATTTCACTATGTATTATCAAAAAACAAAATTTCTCCACTAATAGGAGGAGGTTTTAGTATGTGGTTTTTTGATACGAAATTTAAAAATGTAGGAGGAATTGTGTTGCCATTGAATCTGGGTGGAGGAATGAGGTTTAATCAGGATAATGGCAATATATTAGATCTGTCTTTGCAAGTGGATCAAGCTTTAGGGCATCATCGATACCTGATAGGCGGAAGCAAAACAGCTGTATCCTTTGGGATAACTTATGGATTTAGACAATAAAAATTCTATAACAGATAAATTTGGTTCTTCACCAAAAACTTTCTTAACAATGAAAAAACTAACACTAATCATCACTCTTATGCTTGTTGCAATGGCGCTAACAGCTCAAAATGCGCCTGCGAAAAAGAAAAAAGCACAGAAACCACAACTCATCAATACCGATGAAGAACCAAAAACGAAAGGACGAAAGTTTGTATCGCTTTTTGATGGCGAAACCTTAGATGGCTGGAATGTAAAACAAGGCACGATGAAATTTGAAGTCGTGGATGGTGAAATAGTCGGCACTTGCGGGCCCGGCCTGAGTACCTTTTTGTGCACAGATAAGGAATACACCGACTTTATTTTCACCTGCGAAATGCGCTGGGAAGTGGATGGTAATACTGGTGTGCAGATTCGCTCTACAACGAAGCAAACGGCCAAAGGTAATATGGTCATTGGTCCTCAGGCAGAATTAGAAGATTTAGCTAAGAAAGGACGAGGCTGGTCTGGTGGTATCTATGGTCAAAACTGCGGCGGCTGGTTTTATCCGCTGAAACTGGAAGCACATAAAGAAGTAAAAACAGCCATCGACCGCGAAGGCTGGAACCGCCTAACGGTAAAGGTAGAAGGCAAAGTCTTTAAAACCTGGGTAAATGGCTTGCCGGCTGCTCACTGGGTGGACGAAGACAACACTTACCCCAAAGGTTTTATTGGACTGCAAACGCACGGCGGTAAACAGGGAACTATCCATTGGCGTGGGCTGAAGATTAAAGAGCTTTAGTGAGGAGTGAGAGGGGTGACTCCTCTGGAGTCAATGGACTATCTCCTTTGCATTATCTACAGATGTATGATACCGCCGGGATCAATAACGCTTTATCAGAGGAGTCGTACTTACGTATGAAAAACTTAGCGTCATCGCGGCTTTGCGAGAGATTTTCTGTGCGCATTTGTCCTCCAAACCCGCTTTTTTGTAGCCATAAGTCCATTTATGAAAAGTATAAATACAGGATTGAATGCTTTTTATTTATTTTGTTAGCAATGCTAAAAATCAAATCATAAACATATAGCCATTATGTCAATTAAAAATTATCTCTTACTTCTTTTATTCTTTCCCCTTTTCTTAGGGAGCTGCACCACCAATGATCCATTAGAAAAGATTCAAACCGGATTCGTAGAACCCACCGAAGATAATAATCTCTGGTGTTATTGGTACTGGATCAACGACGACATCTCCAAGGAAGGCATCACAAAGGATTTGGAGGCAATGAAAAAAGCCGGCATCGGCGGTGCCCTGATTGGTAACATCAACCCGGCTCACAAAGACGGCAAGGTACCAATGTTGAGCGAAGAATGGTGGAGCCATATGGTACACGCTGTGGTCGAAGGTCACCGCATAGGTGTGGATATTGGTATCTTTAACTGCCCGGGATGGAGCCAGAGTGGCGGCCCCTGGGTCGATTACACCAAGGCTATGCGTTACCTGACCTACTCAGAAGTGAAAATTGAAGGAGGGAAAGCCGTAAAAATTCAATTGGCTCAGCCCAAAGAGGAATTTCAGGATACCCATACGCTGGCTTTTAAAACTCAAGAGTCACAATTCAAGAGCCTTCAGTCGTTAGGTGCAAAAGTGACATCCAACCACACAGGAATGAATACGACAACCTTGATAGACGGGAATAAAGATAACAATTGCGCTATTCCTAACAATGCCAAAGTATTAACGTTTAATTTTAAGCTAAAAGAAGCTATCGTTGCCCGTCAAATTGCTATTACACCAAGTGAGGATATGCGCTGTAACTGTCAGTTGTTTGCTGTGGCGAATGGCGAAGAGACGCTGATTAAGTCCTTTCTATTTGACCGTAGCAAAAGCACTGTCAACGTAGGGCCCATTACCAATGGTGAATTGGCCCTGGCTTTACCGGATGTTAAGGCGCAAGAATTCAAATTGCTTTGTCGTAACCTGGCTAACCGCCAGAAACTATTTGGTTTTGCCGAAATCAATATTTCGGAACAACCGGTGCTGGAAAAATACATCGAAAAGCAACTGGGTAAAATGCACCCGACACCTAAGCCGAATTGGGATACTTACATCTTCGACAGGCCTGATGAAATGTCTGATAAGGCATTGGCACTACAAGCTGATGAAGTGTTGGATATCAGTGATAAGCTTGATAAAAATGGTCAGCTAAACTGGGATGCCCCTGCAGGCGAATGGATCGTTATGCGCATTGGTATGACACCAACGGGAACTAAAAACTCCCCGGCGGCCCCTCAAGGTACCGGTTACGAAATCGATAAGATGAATGGTCCTTTGGCTAAGTATCATTTCGATCATTTTGTGGGCGAATTTCTGAAACGCCTGCCCGAAGAGAGTAAGCCGGCGTTTAAATATGTGATAGCCGATAGCTACGAGATGGGCTCCCAAAACTGGACCGATGATTACGAACTTAAGTTCAAGGAAAAATACGGTTACGACCCTGTAAAATACTTGCCTGTCCTCTCTGGAAGAATCGTGGGGAGTGTGGAGGAATCAGAGCGTTTTCTTTGGGATTTGCGCCGTAGCGTGGCCGATGATGTAGCTTACGAATATGTAGGGGCACTGAGAGAAGCCAGTAATAAGCATAACTTGAAAACCTGGTTGGAAAATTATGGTCACTGGGGTTTCCCGGGAGAATTTATGATGTATGGCGGTCAGTCAGATTTAATTGCGGGCGAATTCTGGAACGAAGGAACCCTTGGGAATATAGAATGTAAAGCGTCTTCGTCTACCTCGCACACCTATGGTAAGCCTTTGACTTCGGCCGAGTGTTTTACCTCATCGCGCAAAGCTTACCTACGTCACCCGGCTATGCTAAAAACGCGTGGCGACTGGTCACTGACCGAGGGTATTAACCATTTTGTGCTGCACCTTTATATACAGCAACCTGATGATAATCGCAAGCCTGGTATGAATGCTTGGTTTGGTACTGAGTTTAACCGTCATAATACGTGGTTTGGACAAGCGGATACTTATTTTGATTATCTGCGTCGTTGTCAGTTTATGCTGCAGCAAGGTAAATATGCAGCTGATGTATGCTATTTCATTGGAGAAGATGCTCCGATAATGACGGGAGGCCGTGTGCCTGAAATTCCTAAGGGTTACTCTTACGATTACATCAATGCAGAAGTGATAATGGATCGCTTGACGGTAGAAAATGGCCGTTTTGTACTGCCTGATGGTATGTCGTACAAAGTAATGGTGTTACCTCCTTTTGAGACGATGCGCCCTGAAGTACTGGAAAAGATAGAACAACTAATTGTGCTTGGGGGTACAGTACTGGGACCAAAACCGGAAAAATCACCGAGTTTAGAAAACTACCCGGCTTGTGATGCACAAGTAAAAGCAACAGCTGCTAAGTTATGGGCTGGCGAGTACACTGATGGTAAGATGACAGCTAATTACGGCAAGGGTTTGTTGATGGACGGTTATAGTTTGGAGGAAGTGTTTGCCAAGTTGGATTTGGTCAAAGATGTAGACCTGCCAGCTGAGGCTAATGTGCTATGGACACACCGCACCATGCCGGGAATGGAAATCTATTTTATGAGTAACCAAAATAAAGATAAAGCGATTGAATTGGCTCCAAACTTCCGAGTGGATGCTAAGCTAAAACCTCAGTTATGGGATGCTGTGACTGGTGAAATGCGCGAATTGGCTGATTATAAAATTACAGATAATGGTATCAAAGTACCAATGACAATGGAGGCAGCACAAAGCTGGTTTGTTGTATTTGCTAAAGGAAAAAATCCTCAGGTAAAAGCCGCTTATAGCGCTAACTTCCCTAAGTATGAAAAGCTACAAGCCTTAGACAAAGCGTACACGGTAGACTTTTTAAACAAAGATATTGCGCCTAAAGATCCTGTGAAGTTTGATAAACTAAGTGACTGGTCAAAATCTAATAATGAGCAAATAAAATATTACTCTGGTACGGCAATTTATAAGACAGTATTTGATCTAGAAACTTTACCCGATGGAACAGACCTTTTTATCAATTTAGGACAAGTCTCTGTAATGGCTAAAGTAAAACTCAATGGTGAGTACATTGGTGGCGTGTGGTTAGCCCCTTACCGCCTAAATATCACCAGTGCTGTAAAAGCTGGTCAAAACCAACTGGAAATAGAGGTGGTCAATCTATGGCGCAACCAGCTATTGCGTGACAGAGATAGACCAGAAGGCGAGAAATATACGTGGCTAGTCATCGACGACCTAAAACCTAAAGAGCAGGTGCATAGCTCTGGTTTGCTAGGACCTGTGGTGATTGAGATGGCGAAGTAAAATATGATCTTTCATAACAGGCAGTGAGACGCAATTACTTGCTGGTTTTAGTCGAATTATGCGTCTCTATCTGAAATAAAATGATAATAACAAAACAGTGTACCAATGAAACGAATAAAACTAATCTTAATCCTTAGCCTTAGTACTCTACTGCTGCTCAGCTGTAAAGAAGAAAAACAACCCAACATCATCTTCATCTTAGCCGATGACTACGGTTATATGGATATGCAAGCCTATGCGCAGCATACTTTGGGTACGGACAAAGAGGCCATGTATTACGAAACCCCTAACTTGGACCGTTTGACCGCTGAAGGGGTTGCTTTTGAGCAGGCTTACGCCAATCAATTGTGTTCGCCTACACGTGCTAGTCTTATCACGGGGAAATATGCTGCGCGCCTAGGTTTTACGACGGCCACACCTAAGCGCGATACGTATTATAACAACAACCTGCCAGTGCCCGAAGGCAGCTATCCGCACGATGTGCTCGATCATCACGACCCTATCAAGATAGAGATGGCACTCATCAACGGAAGCACCAATACGGCAGTACCTTCAGGACGCGACATCGATAATGGCTGGGACGAAACCACCATTGCCGAGGCTTTACCTGATTATCATTCGGCCTTTATAGGCAAATGGCACATAGGTGGTCACGGTGCCGAGGGCTATGGCCCGGACGATCAAGGCTTCGAAGGCATTGCCTGGTTTGATGCAGGTGCCTCACATTATTTCAAATGGCGTGGCGCTTGGGGATCACCAGACAAAAGCCGTTTCCCTGATATGCCACAAGCTAAGATGATGCACGGCAAGGCAGGGAAACCTACCGGGGAGGATTACCTAAGTGATGACCTTACCGAACAAGCCATTCGCTACATCGATAAGCGTTCTAAGATAAAAGATCAACCTTTCTTTTTGTATTTCTGTCATTTTGCTGTGCATATGCCTTTGCAGGCACCGGAGGAGGATGTGGCGTACTTTGCAGCCAAAGACACCAAAGGTTGGAATGGCCATTTTGACCCTACCTATGCCGGCATGGTACGCGGCCTGGATAATTCAGTAGGGCGCATTCTTGACAAACTGGAAGAAACGGGTTTGGATGAAAACACGCTGGTCGTATTTATGTCGGATAATGGTGGTATAGATGCACGTGTAACGCCTAAAAAACACATCACCAGCAATTATCCACTGACAGGAGGAAAAGCTAACGTCACAGAGGGAGGCATTCGTGTGCCGCTGGTGATGCGCTGGAAAGGTAAAGTAAAAGGCGGTCAGTGGTGTAAAGTGGCTGTGGACTGTAATGATATTTTCCCAACCATCGTAGAAGCGGCGGGTTATGATGTCAAAGCCCATTATGACAAAAAAGATGGCATCGATGGCCGTAGTCTGTTTGGCTTGCTAGATGATGTGAACAATAAGCAAGAAAGCTATACGCGCGACACCCACTTTTGGCATTATCCGTTTAATGTGATTTATAACAACCCTTACGAACCGTTTTGTCAGTCGCCACAGAGTGTTATCCGCAAAGGGGACTATAAATTGATTTTCGACTGGCACGGTCGTTTGAAACTCTTTAATATCGAAGAGGATATGATGGAGCAAAATAATTTAGCGAAAGCGATGCCTGAAATGACCAACAAACTTTTTGCAGACTTAATGCAGTGGTTGGACAGCAATGTAAAAGACACCTATAAGCCGACTTATAATCCTGACTATAATCCAGAGAACGATCCGCGCGAGGTGACTTATATTGATTTGATCTCCATTTATAGAAACGGCGGCGATGTTTGTGCGGCGGCGAACTAAAATTGATTCAAGATTTCAAACTCATTCTCGCATTCATTCATTTAGTATTATGCAAAATTACATCCTAACCATAATTCTACTACTCAGCCTACACCTGCAGGCCCAAAACCCCATTCTACCAATAGGAACCTATATAGCCGATCCGTCGGTAAAGGTGTGGGATGATGGTCGCTTGTATATTTACGGTTCGCGTGATGAGAGTACCCAGTATTATTGTTCGTACGATTATTATGTGGTTTCTACCGATGATATGAAAGAATGGACGATTGTGAAAGATGCTTTCCATTCCCGTGGAGAAAAAGACCAAGTACCTTATACCGACAAGCAGTTATTTGCACCCGATTGTCACTATTTCGATGGAAAATACTATCTGTATTATTGCCATCCCGGTCCCGGAACACGTGAAGGCGTAGCGGTGAGTGATAGTCCTAACGGGCCATTTAAAAACGTTGAGGCGATAGATACTAAAGGGCACAATCAGATTGATCCTTGCGTTTTTGTAGATGATAATGGACAAGCTTACTATTTATGGGGACAGTTTAACCTGAAAATGGCCAAGCTCAACGAAGACCGCAAAAGCATAGATGAAACAAGTTTGCACGACAGTGTATTAACCGAACCAGAGCATTATTTCCACGAAGGTGCTTTCCTGACCAAGCGCAATGGCATCTATTATCTGATTTATGCAGACATTAGCCGTGGAGGACGTCCCACCTGTTTGGGTTATGCTACGGCGACTTCCGTTTTTGGTCCTTACGAATATCAGGGCGTCATTATTGATAATAGTTTTAGTGATCCTAAGACTTGGAATAATCACGGATCTATCGCTGAGTTCAATGAACAATGGTATGTGTTTTACCACCGGCCTTCGCACAACAGTGTAATGATGCGCCGCACTTGTGTAGAGCCCATCTATTTTAATGAAGACGGTACTATTGATGAGGTAGAAATGACCTCACAGGGAGCAGGACTGCCTTTGAATGCTTTTGATGATATTGAAATAGAACGCGCTTGTTTGCTACACGGCGATGCCTATTTTGAACTATTCGAAAATGGTAATGAACAGTTAACAAATATAAGCCGACACGATGTGGCAGCTTTTAAGTACATTGATTTTGGAGATTCTGAGGCCAAAAAAGTAGAGGTGAAAGTAGCCCCCGGTACTGCTCCGGGACGTATCATTTTGGCTGTGGATCAAAAGTGGCACCAAGGCATAGCTGAAGTAAAAGTGCCAGCTTGTAAAGGAGACGAAGAATGGCTTACTATCACTGCAGATGTGGCCAAGGTCATTGGTGAGCGGGCACTGTGGTTGGTGTTTTATGGCACAGATGGTGAGATGTATAAGGTGGATAGGTTTAGATTTTTGAAATAGATGGGTTTATAATTACTTTGTGTGTCATGGTCACAGAATTTTATTCATTGTTGTTCGGCATAATTCATACTATATTTTGGTTTGTTCAGGATATCAAATAATTATAATCTTATCCTGATTGTCAGTGTTTTATTCAGTTTTATAACATGCCTCCTGCCGTCTCGATTTTTATCGGGATTATCCCTAATGCGATTCAAGCTCCGGAGGAGTGATAGTATGGTAGATGAAAAAAAAGATTACAAACAAAGAGTGCCGTAGGTACGAAACAAGGTCAATATTTGGAAGAATTCGGGCAATTTAAGATTTCACCAAAGACAAAAAAATGGACACAAACCCAAAAGTAGCGCTGCTAACCGGAGCGACTAAAGGAATAGGAAAAGCCATTGCCCTGCAATTGGCCGAATGAGGCTACGATATGTTTATAGTGGGGCGCGATAGCCAAGCTTTAGAACGCACCACACAGGAGATGGAAAGCCGTGGGGTAAAATGTGCATAAATGGTTTTTCTTGCCCGAGAGTGTGGTGGCTTTGGTGGAGCGTGCTGTCAAGGTCACAGGTTTGTTGGATTTGCTTATTTCTTAATTGTTTCAGGTCTAAAAAAACAAAAACGAACGAAACAAAACGATTTCGGACAGCTCCAATACAGATAAAAGTTCATTTTTGTAAGCTCGAAAAAGATTATTTACTATTACAATGAGGATTTTAAAAAACAGACTATTTATTACGTTACTTGGAGTCTTGGCAATGCTATTTTTATTAGGCTTACAGTCGGGAGAGCTATCATCCCATAAAATCATTAAGCGCATAGAAATGGCTGCTCAGTGGCAATTTGAAAACCCTTGCCGCTATGGTGATTTGGAGTGGCACGTTGCTCCCTTTTATACGGCTTTGACCGATTTGTACGAGACCACCGGTGACGAAAAGTATCTAGATTATGTACGTCGAAAAGGTGAAAAGAATCAATGGAAAATCAATACCCGACCCTATCATGCTGATGACCATGCTGTAGGTTTAGCTTATATTAAATTAGCACAGCATTATAAAGATACGACTATGATGTCGGCGGTCAAAAAAGAGTTTGATTGGATATTGGCTAATC
>DHQI01000108.1:12134-12887 GCA_002408065.1 Bacteroidales bacterium UBA5342 | reverse complement strand
TTGGATATTGGCTAATCCGCCGGCGCATTACATTACCGATGAAAAAGGTAATAAGCGTAAAACCTACAACCGACAGCGCTGGAACTGGAGCGATGCTTTGTATATGGCACCACCGGTGTGGGCTGCTTTAGCCGATGCTACTGGTGATGAGCGCTATTTTGATTACATAGTACAAGAGTGGAAACAAGCCAACGAATGGTATTGGAGTGCTCAGGATAGCCTTTATTTTCACGATCGCCGTGACATCAAGAAAGTATCCCCCGGAGGTCAGCGTGTGTTTTGGGCACGTGGCGATGGGTGGGTGCACGCCGGACTGGTGGAGGTATTGCAATATCTGCCTAAAGATCATAAAGACCGTGACTTTTTTGTAGGTGTTTATAATAAGATGTCGGCAAAGCTGTTGGCTTTACAAAAGGATAACGGTACTTGGGCGCCTAGCTTATTGGATGAGATGCATCCGCCCCAAGACGATATTAGTGGTACTGTCTTTTATGTCTATGCTTTGGCCTGGGGTATCAATAATGATTTGTTGGACGAGGTAAGATACCGTCCTGCTGTAGAAAAAGCTTGGCTGGCATTATGTGAGCGGCAAGATGAAAACGGACGTTTGAAAAATGTACAACCCGTAGGGGGATTTCCGGTAGCTTTTGATTCTGACAATACTGATATATTTGCCGTAGGTGGTTTTATTAGTGCTGGTTGCGAGGTTTTAAAAATGCTTGAATGATTGAGAATTACAAATTACGAATTACG
>DHQI01000108.1:0-11919 GCA_002408065.1 Bacteroidales bacterium UBA5342 | reverse complement strand
GAATTACAAATTACGAATTACGAATTGCAAATAACGAATTACCATTTTCAACGTTCCAATTTCAATTTTCAGATTTCCAATTTCTAATTTCCAATTTCTAATTTCCAATTTCTAATTTCCAATTTCGGTCACTGAGTACTTCGATACATTCGACAGGCTTAGTGCGGCGCAGCTCAGCAACCACGTAACTAAAGTGCCAATTTTAACTTTCGAATATCAATTTCAATACACTATGAATATCAGAAAATATACTTTTTTATTAATGATGGTGCTGATGCTTCCGTCAGCTGTTTTTGCTTTCCGTGTTTTTCCTACCACAGCGCAGGATGAACGTATGTTGGACAAGGCGAATTTTTCGTTTATTGCAGCCAATGCGGATGGTTTCAACCTACAATACGATAGTTTTGGCCCCTTTTCAGAATCACAGGTGGCAGAAATATTCAATCAGTTTACTAATAAAAACCTGATTAATCACGGGGTGTATAATGGCAATAACATTTATACCATGTCTACGATGACAAAATTGCCTGCAACAGCTAATGTAACCGCATTTATGCTTTATACCGAAGCTCCTGCTATGGATAATGCCGACTGGACTGATGCTCTGAGTCAGAACGTAACCTGGCCCCTGATAACGCATTGTCGTGCTTATAGTACAGCCTCTACTTCAAATACTGTACGCGAACAAATTCAGATGACTGATGGTATAATGATGGAGTTTCAGGTAACAGATCCCGGGAAATATGATGATGCTGCAGCACTGATGAAATACTGTGTAGATAACGATCGTATGGTCGTGTTTTTGACCACTTTTCAGCAAACGCCCGATGTGTTTATTTCGGCTTACAAAGAGTTTTATTATTATTTGAAAGGTAATTTAGGAGCCCATTACCTGAACTCAGATAAGGTGATTTTTGTCCCTAATACCTACGAAGACACACAGGTTTTTCCAGAGACATTAGGCTATGGTAGTACTTTTGGTGTAGCGCATTGGTTAATCGACCAAAAAAGCAAAACCAGTGATGGTTATATTCAACCTACTGTCAGCATTACTTCACCATCAGCCGATAGTTATTATGAAAATCATAAAAGCCTGACCGTAAATGCTACGGCCAGCGGCGCTACGATTAGCAAAATGGCGCTGTATCTGAATGGTGAGTTGGTAGGTGAAGATACTCAGGCGCCTTACAGTTGGAGTGGAGGTTTGCTTTCTGATCTGACAACAGGCTATCAGGAACTGAGAGTAGATGCCACCGATGCTACCGGTGTAGTCACCAGCGAGGCTATCCGTATCAAGATTCTGAAGGAAGCTCCGGATGTACCCGGCTTTTTTAAAGCCGGTAACCTGATTGATTATCAGTTGAGAAATGATCCTCACGAAGACGGATATATTCGCCATTGCTATGGCAAAGAGTGGATAGATTATAAAGTGAATGTGAAACACAGCGGCACTTATGATGTGGATGTAAGCCTTAAAGTACAACGCTCGAAGCAGTATGGCGGTACGGTCACATTAAAAAAAGGAAGTACTTCTTTAGGGTCTTATACAACAGTGTTGAATGATCCCGCACAGAATCCGCTAACAGGATTTGTAGAAGAACAGGTGGGAACCATTAAAAATGTAAACCTTACAGCTGGCGTACAGACGTTACGTGCTTATTTTTCTCGTCCGGGTGGGGCGGTGAAACCTCAATTCTATCTATACGATTTTAATTTTAAGATACATGGTGCTCCTTCTATTACATTTACTACACCAACAGTAAATGAAGCAGGGCGTTACCCCGATTATAATGCACCGGCTGCTATTAGTGTGAGTGCTGATGTGAATTCGCCGCGTAGTGGCGGACAGGTCAAATCTGTTAAACTTTATCTCGGTGATGTTTTGGTTTCAGAAAAAACAGAAACACCTTATACCTGGACTGGGGCAGAGGGCGCTTTGGCTAATGTAGAAGCCGGAACACATATTTTAAAAATTGTGGCAACAGATGACTTGGGGTATGAATCTTTTGAGCAAATAAGCATTAATGTTATCGCACGCGAACCTTACAAGACCTATAGCTTACCGGCTACAATTCAGGCTTACGAATATGATTTAGGAGGCGAAGGCGTAGCTTACCACGATTTTAACGAAGGTGTAGAACGTGGCTTAGGTGGTACTCAGAATCCCCGTTATGCCACAGCCGGTAGCGAAGATGTAGAGATAGAAATGTATGGGGGCAAATATGTGGTTTCAGCGGTGCGTAATAGCGAGTGGCTTAACTATACCGTGTCCTCTGTCAAAGCAGGAACGTACAAAGTTAGCATAATGACTTCGGCCAATACCGGTAAAAGTGCAGACGTAAAAGTATGGCTTAATAATGACCTGCTAACGACAGTGCATACTGAAGCAACCGGAACCAATTTTCAAACCTTTAAAAATTTCACGGCTACCAATGTCGTTATACCCAAAGATATGGGAACAGCAACGATAAGGCTGGAGTTTTTAAACTCGTCTATTTCCAATTACCTCTGTTTCTTCCGTCAGTTTCAGTTTGTACGTACAGGCGATGCTCCGGCTGGTCTCGATAATGCTTCAGCCGATGATACAGGTTTTAAGCTTTACCCTAACCCTTGTAACTCACAAGTGACGATAGATTTGCAAGATGTGAGAAATACAACCTTTTCAATTTATGATATGAGTGGACGTAGGGTGTATACTGATTCGGATGTGAGTGGTAGGTACACTATAGATACTCAGGCTATGGATGCCGGCACTTATATCGTGAGGGTATGTACAGCTGATGGTGTTAGCAGACAGCAAAAATTGATTGTATTGTGAAAAAACGATATGGCTACTTGCCGGAATTAAAGGGGAATTATTATTGTAAAAGCACGTTAATCGTTTCTATTTATTTGATATTCGGATGTTTATTGAAATCTTATGTTTATCATATGCCGCTGAATATCAATGTGGTATTGGATTTTTGAGTTTTCTTGTAGCTTGCTGAACTACGCCGTACTGACCACCTGTAGAATGTGTCGAAGTATTGAGTGCTTAACGAAGTGTAGTTAAAGCTATCTGTTAATCAAGTCATTTCTTGCGCACACCCTTCGGTCGCCGTAGCCGATGTCCCGACTTCTAAAGGGGTGTCAGCTTCACCGTGTGATAGTTTTCTTTAGGGAATAAAAGGGAGAGTGAGGGGGGGGAGGTAATTAAACAACTTCATTGTTTTTCCCGAATCATTTAAAATTAACAGTTCGTTAAATTTCTAGAAGTCACTAACAACTAGTGACTTATGATTTAGATTCAATTTGTTTAATTTGTTGATTACGTGCGAGTAACATTAGTCTGATGCGGTGCACTGAGCATTTGTCGAAGTGTCTATTTTCTAAAAGTCTAACGGTCTATTGTAAAATGAGTTTTAAAATTTACACATTGGGGAAGCAGTTTTTTATGCCTTTAGCATTATTATTTAACCTTAAATGTGTATTTTTGGCTTCCCCAATAAACCACACATTGTAGGGCAATAACTATTTTATTGAAATATAATGTGTATACGAATTTTATCACTTTTTATAGCCTTTGCGACACTGTTGCAGAACGTTGATGCTGCACCTGTTTTTGAACCTACTTTCGAACAGATAGCTGTGGAGCAAGGCTTATCCAATTACAATGTTGGTAACGTGTCGCAAGACAGTTTGGGCTACTTGTGGATAGCAACCTCGCGTGGACTTAACCGTTACGATGGTCAGACCTTTACCCCCTTCTTTTTCGATCCGGAAAACTCAGAACAAGGAATTCCGAACGATATGATTTTTCAGGTTCTATGTTCGCACAACCATGTTTTTGCCCTTACCCTGAGTGGTACGGTGGTTTACAATCAGCTCACTCAGCAGTGGCAGCTACTCACTGCCAAACGTTATATTACTGATATGGTGGAATATAATGGTGAGGTGCTGATGATCTTCAAGCAAAAGATACATCGTTATGATTTTGAGCAGCGTAAGCTAATATTGTGTCCTGAATTTAAAGATGTTAAAGTACAGCGTTTTACAGGGAGTAACGATGATTTGCTGTGGTTTATTGCCGTAGGATTTCGTCAGTTGTACGCTTACGATGCTACTTATCAGTTGCATCATTCATTAAGGTTTGCTGTGGGGGATATCAGGCAAGTTCCTTTTGTTTTCAACGGGCGTATTATAGCAAAAGGGAATAAGGGCATTGCAGAATATGCGATTGAGGGAAAGAAGGTGCAACAGTTGCCATCAGCTCTCTTTAATACGATTGGGAGCACTGCTGCTGTTAGTACTTTTCAGAATATTAATGATACTCATTTGCTTATTGCCACAATGGGTGATGGTTTATATGTTTATAACCCAAAAGAGAAGCTTCTAAAACATATCCACAGTGGGGATGGCGTGGCTTCTCTTAGTTGCAATTTTATCAAAAATGTTTTTGTTGATAAGGATGATCATGTGTGGATTTCGACCTTCAATAAAGGTTTGAATGTGTATTATAATGAGCAAAACAGATTTAACCCTAGCCGGGATCTTAACCTAAAGACTCAGGATAATTTTATCAACTGCATTGTTTATGATTCTTACTACGACGATTTGCTTTTCGGCACGCGGATGAATGGTATTTTGAGCCGGAAAGATGACATAGATAACAAGATAAATCAAAAGATAAAAGACCATGGTTTGGGGACGGTTATTTCATTGTTCGAAGACTCCGAAAAAAAGCTCTGGATAGGTAGTGTGGACGAAATAGCGGTGCTTGATTCTAAACGTGACCGTTTGGTACAGATCGAAAAGGCACATCAGTTGACTCATATCGAAAATATCACGGAGAAGGAGGGTGAAATTTATCTCGCATCCGAACTCGGTAGCATTAAGGTATATTCCTTGAGTGGGAAATATCTCCATACCATTATGCCGCATCTTTATGGGGTAAACCAAGTCTTACACACGCCGGATTCGAGCTATTTTTGTTCCTTTCGCACCGGCCTGTATAGTTTTAATCGTAAGACGAAGCAAACAAGGCATTTGGAACTTAAAAAAGACGGTAAAGCCTTTGCGTGGGAAGGAGCGGTATGTCTCTTGCAAGAGGATGCTTCTACCTTATGGATAGGTACACTCTCCTGGGGCTTGATAAAAGTGGATCTTAAAACGTTGGAATGTGAGAGTTTTACCCGTAAGGATGGTTTGCCGGGTAATGATGTTACTGCTATACAGATGGATGATTACGGTCAGCTCTGGTTGAGCACCTCAGATGGTCTCTCGTGTATGCATGACGATGGGCAATTTTGTAATTTTTCAGCTCACGAAGGGGTGGATAATTATCAATTTCACCGTCGCTCAACCCTGCAAACGGATGATGGTTTTATTTATTTTGGGGGGAATAATGGCTTATCATATTTCAACCCATCCGAAATAGTATTCAATAAAGTATTAACAGGTCAAGTGGTTTTAGAGTCCTTTAGCTCTAACGGGAAAGAGATAAAACCCGGTGGCAAAAAAGAAATTTTATCACGGAGTTTGCCTTATACCGATAATATTGTTTTGCCTTATCACTATTCCAATTTTTCTATCACTTATACTTTACCGGAAGTGTATGCTCACGATGAAATCAATTATGCCTACAAGCTGGAAGGTTGGGACGAAGAGTGGCGCGAAACTTCGGGAGCTCACACCGTTTATTATACCAATTTACCGGCCGGTAATTATGCTTTTAAGGTGAAAGCCTCACGGCGTTCCAGCCTGTGGACTACACCTACGGCAATTGATATAGAATTAAAGCGGGCACCTTGGTTCAGGTGGTGGGCTTTTGTGATATATGCTTTGTTTATTATCACAATATTGGTGGTTATTTTTGTCTTGACTTTGCATCGTCGCACGGCTCAGGAAAAACTAAGGGCAGAACAAAATGAGCATAAGCGCGAGAATCAGGTCAACGAGATGAAACATCGCTTCTTTACCAATATATCGCATGAGCTTCGTACACCGCTTACCATTATCCATGCTATCTCAAATATTTCTATTACAGAGCTAGATACCGAAGAAAAAACCTTTCACTTTTTACGCAATCTGCGACTGAATACTGAGCGCCTGAAACGTTTAGTGGACCAGCTCCTGACTTTTCGCAACTTGGAAATAGATACGTTGACGGTGGATGTCAGCTTGCAGCATGTCAGCCGCGTGATAGAGCGAGTGGTAGAGCCTTTCCAGCTTTTTACGCAGCAGAAGAAAATCGAGTTTGTTTCAACTTGTCAGTTAAGTAAGGAAGAATATACCATTGACAGAGACAAGTTGGAAAAAGTGTTGAATAACTTGCTCGATAATGCTCTGAAATACACCTCGCCTGGTGGACGTGTAGATTTGAAAGTGAGTGAGATATCGCACGAAGAAGCCTTGGGCCAAGCCTGGGAGCTTACCAGTCTTGAATTTAAACCTAAGACCTATTTGTATGGCGAAGTATGCGATACCGGTATTGGTATAGAGGAAGAAGCTTTGGGGCATATCTTCGATCGTTATTATAAAGCATCATCTAACGTTGACTATTCAGGGACGGGTATAGGTCTCAACTTTGTAAAACGCTTGATTGATTTGCAAAACGGCCAAATACGAGCTAAGAGCAAAGTGGGGCAGGGAACTTGTTTCTCGTTTATCATACCTATTCAGGAAAGCTGTGGAGACGAGGCGGACACCTTGGAGTTGCACTATGGCGAAACGCTTGATAAAAGTGATTTCATCAAGGTGGATATCCCGGAGGCTTTTCATGGCAAGACATTACTTATTGTAGAAGATGATGTTTCGCTCAACAACTACTTGGTCAAGAGTTATGAAAATGATTTTAAAGTGTATTCGGCTTACGATAGTCATGAGGGGCGTATCTTAGCTAAAAATACCTTCCCGGATCTTATTATTTCGGATGTGATGATGCGCGAAGCCGACGAAGGCCTTAAGTTCTGTGAAAGCATCAAAAAAGATCCATACATATCTCATATACCTGTGGTATTGCTCACAGCCCGTACACAAAAGAATGAGATACAAGAAGGTTATGCTTATGGTGCTGATGCTTATGTGACTAAGCCCTTTGATATTCAGATTTTAAGTTCGCACATTGTGAGTATTTTAGAGAATAGGGAGCGCTTACAAAAAGAAATGTTCACTGCTGAATTGCCCAAGAAAGACGAAAATGAATCTTACAATCAGAATGATATTGTTTTTATCAAGAAGATTAATGAAATCATTCAAGAACAGTTTCAGCGATCAGATTTTAATATCACGTCTTTATCAAAGGATTTATTGATTAGCCGTTCTGCTTTTTATAAGAAATTTACCCAGGTTACGCAACTCTCGCCCAACGATTATTTGCGTCGTTATCGCATCAAAAAAGCTGAGGAGCTTATGAAGACGAATAAATACAGCATTACGCAAATAGTGGAAATGGTTGGTTTCAGTTCTCGCAGCGGTTTCTATACCTCTTTCAAGAAGGAAAATGGAATGACACCAAGCGATTATATAAAGACCTTGAAGAACTGATTTTTGTGTAATAAGGCTGCTCTAAAATGCAGGTGTCAGTCTGAAGAACTATAATACGGCATCAGTTCTTGATATTGTTTTTTACTTAATTCAGCGGATTAAAAATCATGTTGCTCTTAAAGGTTGGATTGCAAACACAAGCAATGTAGCACGGTGCATATCCAAGTGAGTAGGACACGTCCTATTGGGCACGTAAAAACAATCAACTTACATATCGCAATTTAAGACACTTTAAAAATACGACATTTAATTACTCACGTTACTTAGTGTAATTTAAAGTCAGTCGTTCTGCCACCTTTACCCATTGTAAGGTTTCCGGATTAATAATAAGCATACAAAACAGTACATTAAAACAACAAAATCGGACGGCTAAAGCGTTACGATCTTCTCATATTTGCATAATAATATAGCATCATAAAGAAATGAATATATCAAAGTCTTACTTGAGGGAATGGACTATTGTCACACTACTATTGACCTGTGCTTTCTTACCGGATTTATGGGCACAAAGAAAACAAGCCAACGTCGTTTTTATCCTTATAGATGATATGGGGTGGAGCGATTTGCATTGTTATGGAGCTGATTTGTATGAGACCCCGAACATCGATGCTTTTGCCCGCACGGCAATGCGCTTTACTGATGCTTATGCTGCCAGCCCTTTGTGTTCGCCTACCCGGGCTAGTATTATGACTGGTCTGGAACCGGGGCGCTTGCATTTGACAACAGCCAATTGCCATTCGCCTAAGGTCATTTTAGAGCCTAAAGAAGCGGTGAATGCCAATCCACATCATAAGGCAACGATACCCCAGAGCTGTACCCGCCTGAAAAATTCATACACCACTATAGGCGAGTCGTTTAAGTCTTTAGGATATCAGACCGCTTTTATGGGGAAATGGCATTTGGGTGCGGAGCCATATATACCCGAAAATCAGGGATTTGATGTGGTGGTAGGAGGCCGTTCTCATGCAGGTCCTCCGGGGGGATTTTTTGCGCCTTGGTCTTGCGAAACCTTGCCTTTGGTACCGGATGGAACACATATATGCGATGCCCTGACAGATACAGCAATGGCTTATTTGTCTGAAGAACGGCAAGATCCTTTTATGCTGTGTTTGTGGTACTACGATGTACACGCGCCTTTTCAGGCCAAAGAAAACCTGATAGAGAAATATGCCGCCAAAATAAATGATGAACATCGTCAGCGTAATGCCATAATGGGCAGTATGATTGAAAATTTAGATGCTAATGTCGGCCGTTTTTTAAGCAAATTATCTGACTTGGGTTTGGATGAAAATACCATAGTGGTTTTAACCTCGGATAATGGTGGTAATATGTACAACTGTCCGAATGGTCAGTTAGCCACAAATAATTATCCTTTGCGGGCCGGTAAGGGCAATAACTACGAAGGCGGGGTGCGGGTGCCCCTTATCGTCAGAGTGCCGGGGCTTACTAAGGCAGGTGCAGTATCGCCGGTAGTGACTTCTACGGTAGATCATTATATTACTTTGATGGAGCTGGTTGATGGGGAAATGCCGGATAGTACCATGACGGACGGATATAGTTATGTGCCTGCTTTGCAAGGCAAAGTGTATGACAGAGCTCCTTTGTATTCCGCCTTTTATCACCGTACTCCTAAGGCCGGTAACCTGCCTAACGTATCGGTGCGGCATAAAGAATGGAAGTTGTATCGTTTTTGTTTTGATGGCGACCAATTGGAACATCGTTATGAGTTGTATAATCTGAAAGAGGACATCGGTGAAAAGCACAATTTAGCGCAGAAACAAAACGCTTTGTTGGAAGAAATGAAGGTTATGTTGGAAAATCACGTGGAAGATGCTGGGTATTTGCAATCACGTCTAAACAAGAAATATATGGGTAATGCTATAGGTCCTTGGTGGGGGTCAGCAAATACTCAGTTGTTTGCAAAAGGTGAGACTTTATATGTAAAAGCCAGTGATGGAGAACCCTACATAGAAACGGATATGATACCCGGCTTTGACGGGAAAGCCTTTGTGATTTCTTTTGAAATGAAATCGAATGCTTCTGGAGCAGCAAAAGTGACATGGAAAACAGGACGAAGTGGCCCTTATTCATCCGAACTGAAGCAAGCTTTTGAAGTCATACACGATGGTAAGTGGCACAGGTATAGGGTGACACTAAATGGGGATAAAAATGGTATATTTCGGATCGTTCCCTGTTCTACAGCAGGAGATGTTTTCTTTCAAAATATAGCGATGGAGACTGTTGATGGGCACTTGTTAAGAGATTGGCCTTTGACGGGGCATTGAGCATTTTATAGCGTAATTCTACAAGTTCCAGTTGATAGGAGAAATAATTGATAGTATTAGCTCCGGCTGAACGTAATGTTTTGCCGCGAGATTTACATGCTAATGTATTTAAATTACTTAATTCAATGAAAATAATAAAACTCGTATTTATTCTAGTAATAGCAAGTTTGCTGTTAAGCTGTGAAAAAGTGCCACAACAACCCAATGTGGTTTTTGTGTTTGCTGATCAATTGCGTTCGCATGAGTTAAGTTGTTATGGCGGGCAAAATATTCAAACACCTAATATGGATCGTTTGGCGGGTGAGGGCTTGCGCTTGAATAATGCCATCAGTACTTGTCCTATTTGTTCTCCTTTTCGGGGTATGCTAATGACGGGATCGTACCCTATGCGTACAGGTGTGACCAACAATGATCACCCCATGCGGGCCGATGTGCCATCCATCGCGGAGGCTTTTAACGCGGCTGGTTATCAAACGGCCTACATTGGCAAATGGCATCTGGATGGCCGTGGCCGCTCTACTTATATTCCTGAAGAACGCCGTTTTGGTTATCAGTTTTGGCAAGCTTTGGAATGTACACACCGTTATTTCAAGTCAGATTATTACGACAATAATAATTCGAAAATAAAACAATGGCCGGGTTATGATGCCGATGCGCAGACGCAGTCAGCCATAAAATACATCCGCCAACGCGATAAGGAAAAACCTTTTTTTATAATGCTGTCTTGGGGGCCGCCGCACGGTCCTTACATTGCTCCGGACGAATTTATGGAGAGGGTAGACCCGGCAAGTTTAAGTCTGCGCCCTAATGTGAGCGAAAGTGAAGTGGCTCAGGAACTGATAGATCATCCACGTTTTAATATTCCGGACATCTTGCCCAAAGGCTATAAAGAAAAGATGCTTAAGACAATGCGCGAAGATTCTCTGATTCGTAAGGATTATGCAGGCTATTTGGCAGCCACTTTGGCCGTTGACCAATACTTGGGCGACCTTTTAGATGCTCTGAAAGCCGAAGGTTTAGATGAAAATACCATCGTGGTATTCACTGCAGATCATGGCGATCAAATGGCTTCGCATCGTTTTTTTGATAAAAATATGCCCTATGAGGAATCTCTTTCAGTGCCCTTTTTGTTACGATATCCGCCAAAGATAAAGTCTGGTATTAGTACAGATGTAATGCTTGAACCTGTAGATATAATGCCTACCTTATTGTCCTTAGCCGGTGTGAAATCGCCTAAAGTAGATGGCGCCGATAAAAGTGCCATGTTGTTGGGAAAAACGAAAGACACTACCGATGCCGTTTTGTTGATGGGAATGACACATTTTAACAATACCTCGCTGGTCAATGGCTTAGATACCTGGCGTGGTGTGCGTACCAAACGGTATACTTATGCCCGCTATGAAGACGGTACGCCCTGGTTGCTTTTTGATAATGTAGCTGACCCGTATCAGATGGATAATCTGGTAGATGATCCTGATTTTATACGTCTTGTAGTAAAACTCAATAGTACTGTGGATCAGCTCTTGCAAAAAGCCGGAGATCCCGAGGATACCCGTGCTATTTACGATGTTATCATCAAAGAGAATCCCAAACGAAGACTTCTGTTGCAAATGCGTGAAGCTAACCCGGGACGTTTTTAGTTTGTGGTAATCGATTTAATAAAACTCATCCCTCATCTGTGTTCAGGTGGGGGGTGTTTCGTTTATAGGGTTTCTGCTCTGTCGATAGATTGTTGCACCTACCCGTCCGGGGGATAACTCTCCCGAACTATTTTGTTGTATGCTCTTATGCCATTAATTCTGCTGAAATTTCATTCTCCACCCGGTGTTTATAGTACTGCAGTTGTATTTTGTTGTTGTTTTTGTTGTGAGGGGTGTCTTGTTAGTTGCTGAAAAACAGTGGAAAAAATTGTCAGGTTTCGTATTTTACAAAATCGGACATTGAAACAACAAAATCGGACAAAGAGTAGCATTGGTCTGTAGCATCTTTGTAGGGTGAAATTATATCACAAGCAAAACCATTTACTTTTAATCAATAAACCAATATGAACTATTCTCCTTAGTGCATTAGGCCTGCCACAGAAAAACAGGCAGGATGTTTTCTAAATTCT
>DHQI01000128.1:52081-102540 GCA_002408065.1 Bacteroidales bacterium UBA5342 | reverse complement strand
TACATGGTAAAGTCTTCCCGAAGTACAAAGGATAAGGCACTACCCAAGGCTGCTCCGATAAAGAATAAGGGGGTGACTTCGCCTCCTTTGAAACCAAAACCCAGTGTTGCAGCAGTAAACAGTAGTTTAAAGAAAAAGACCCAAGGCATCTGTTGAGTTTCGAAAGACGCTACAATAGAGGGAATGCCTAGTCCCAGATATTTATCAGTTCCCAGAAGTAAGGTGGCTCCTATTATGATAAAGGCACCGAAGAAGGGGCGCAACCAGGCCTTCTTGATATGTTTTTTTGAAAAAAGGTTGATATGCTGTGTGCTTTTTGCAAAAAGCAGGGCGGTAAGACCAAAGGCAATACCGGCTATAATACTAAAACCTGTCAGTTGGAAATCGATATCCGGAACGATGCCCAAGGTGTAGTGTGAGTGATGAACCAAGGCTAAACGGGCCACATAATCGGCCACAATAGAGGCTATAAAAGCTGGGAAGATGGCGTCATATTTTATTTTGCCTAAGCTATACACTTCCAGTCCAAAAACAGCCCCGGCAAAGGGGGTGCCGAATACCGATCCAAATCCGGCACTCATACCCGCTATCAAAATAATCTTGCGGTTTTGTTTCGTGAGTCTAAAAAGCTTAGTAAACTGATCGGCAATAGCGCCGCCCATCTGTATGGCAGTGCCTTCGCGTCCTGCGGAACCACCGAAAAGATGTGTGATTACTGTGCCTAAAAGGATAAAGGGAGCCATCCGGAAGGGAATGACTTTTTTAGGTTCATGGATATTGTCGATGATAAGGTTGTTGCCACTTTCAATCTCTTTGCCCCAGCGGAAAAAGGAGTAACCTATAAGAATACCAGCGAAAGGGAGGAGGTAGATGATGCGAAAGTGCTCTTCGCGATAATCCGTTACCCAATGCAGCGCATGTAAGAAAAGAGCACTACTTAGCCCTACACATATAGCTACCAAGACAGAAATAAAAGTCCATTCTACCAGGGTGACCAATGTCGGTTGGTGTGCAATAAATCGTTGTCTGACTTGTTTTAAGGTGTTGAGCATAATCCTCGTTGCAATAAGAGTTTGCAAAAGTAAGTGACCTGTGTGAACAAACAAAATCAATTTTTTTTATTTTTTTTCAGAATTATGTGAACCTTTTTAATTTTGATTTGTTCTTAAAAGCGAATGATTCGCAATAAAGAGACAATGATTTTTTCTAATGATACATTGAGAACGATGATTTCAGAGAAGAATTTAAAAGTAACGCCACAACGTATTGCTGTGTTAAAAGCCATTTTAGAGCTGGGAAATCATCCAACAGCTGAACAGGTTTTGGTGGAGTTGGATAGATCCTTCCTTGGAATGTCGAAAGGAACGCTTTATAAAGTGCTCGAAACTCTGGTCGATAAAGAGTTGATAAAAAGGGTGAAAACAGACCGTGATATTCTACGGTATGATGGCAATTTAGGGGTGCATCACCATTTGTATTGCTCGGAATGCGATATGATAGAAGATTATGAGGACAAAGAATTGGACGCAATATTAAAGGCTTACTTTAAGAATAAAAAATTAAAAGAAGGATTTGAGATAGAAGATGTGGTGTTGCAGATTAGAGGAACTTTTACAGAGTGTCAAGTGTAAGAAAGTCAAAACACAAAAAACAGAATTCAAATTTCAATCATCAAATTTCAAATTTCAAATTTCGAATTTCAAATTTCAATAATTAACATCAACACATAAAATTAAAAAAAAATGGAAGAAAATCAAGTACAAGAAGTAGTGAGTTTACCACGTATTGGAGACCCTGCACCGGAGTTTACAGCTGTAACTACTCAAGGTGAAATTAATTTCCCGAAAGATTACGAAGGCAAGTGGGTTATTCTGTTTAGTCACCCGGCCGATTTTACGCCTGTGTGTACCTCAGAATTTATGACCTTTGCCAGCATGCAAGATCAGTTTAAAGAGGCTAATTGTGATTTGGTGGGTTTGTCGGTAGACGGACTTTACAGCCACATAGCCTGGTTGCGTACTATCAAAGAAAAAATTGAGTATAAAGGGATGAAAGATGTGGAAGTGACTTTCCCTTTGATTGAAGATATCACGATGAATGTGGCTAAAAAGTATGGTATGATTCAGCCTAATGAGGATACTACCAAAGCGGTTCGTGCCGTATTCTTTATTGACCCTAAGGGTATCGTTCGTTCTATGATCTACTACCCACTGAGCTTGGGACGTAATTTTGACGAGCTTTACCGTGCCCTTATTGCTATGCAAACAGCCGATGAATTTGGGGTAGCTACACCAGCCGATTGGCGTCCGGGTGACGATGTAATCATTGGCCCTGCAGGTTCTTGTGGTACCGCAAAAGACCGTATGGAGGATAGCGAAATCGATTGTAAAGATTGGTTCTTCTGTACCAAGAAACTGGACAAAGACTTAGTATTAGATAAGGTGCTTAAGAAGTAGTATTAAGCTGATCTGAAATAAAAATGGCGGAGTTGAATATCAGCTCCGCCATTTTTTATTTACTAGTTTTATTCGATCAAAATTCAAGGATGAAATTTTAAGTGATGAACAAGAATTGGTGATTTCTTCATTAATCAAAATCCTCTACACCATCAAAATCAATAGTTGCATAAAAATCATCCAACGTTTCCGCACGGCGAATTTCTTTCACACTACCATCGGGACGTAAAAGCAGTTCTGCCGAGCGTAATTTTCCATTGTATTGGAATCCCATAGCGTGGCCGTGTGCACCGGTATCATGAATCACGATAATATCCCCGGGTTCTACATCGCTAGGCATTAGTCGGTTGATAGCGAATTTGTCGTTGTTTTCGCACAAAGAACCGGCTACGTCGTAAAGTTGATTGTGTGGCTGGTCCTCTTTTCCCATAACCGTAATATGATGGTAGGCTCCATATAGTGCCGGGCGCATCAGATTGGCCATAGTGGCATCTACACCGATGTATTTTTTGTACGTTTCTTTGATGTGCCGCACTTTGGTGACCAAATAACCGTAAGGCCCGGTAATAGCGCGTCCTGACTCAAAGAAAATCTTCATCGGCTTTAAGTCTTTATTTAGAATCATTTCTTCGTATTTGGCTTTGATACCGGCACTTACTTTTTCCAGGTCTACTGGCTTGTGCTCGCTCTTGTATGGTATGCCAATGCCTCCTCCCATATTGGCAAACTCGATATCGATATCCAGTTTTTCTTTAACTTCTGCTACCACATCGAAAATGATTTCTGCCGTTTCTACAAAATAATCGTTATCCAACTCGTTGGATGCCACCATGGTGTGTAGGCCGAAGCGTTTGACGCCTTTTTCTTTCAATATAGTGTATCCCTCAATTAATTGCTCACGGGTAAAGCCATACTTGGAATCTTCCGGATTACCAATGATGATGTTTCCGCCTTTTAAAGCTCCGGGATTGTAGCGGAAGCATACCATCTCTGGAAGGCCGGCTGCACGTTCCAGGGTTGCAATGTGCTTGATGTCATCCAGATTGATGATGGCGCCTAGTTCTACCGCCTTTTTAAATTCTTCGTCAGGCGTGTTGTTAGACGTAAACATAATTTCTTCTCCGCGCATGCCTATTTTTTCAGCCAATACAAGTTCGGCCATTGAGCTACAGTCTATTCCCATTCCTTGCTCGCGCAATAGTTTCATAATGTAGGGATTCGGACAAGCCTTGATAGCGTAGTATTGTTTGAAACCTTCGTTCCAATCAAAACTATTGATGAAATACTGCGCGTAATGCATCATAGCCTCTTCGTCGTAAATGTGAAAAGGCGTGGGATACTTTTCGATGATTTCTGTGATGCGTTCCTTGGTAAAAGGAACCGATTTTATATTTGCCATAATTTAAATTTTACAAATTTTAAAAATAATTAAGAGGCTCTTGCTTAGGCTCTTTTTCGGTAATGTCTCAAATTAATCTGTTATTGAGATTTGTTATGATAAGTTTATTTAACCGATGCTGTTAATAAGCTATTGTATTCTTCCGAATTTAATAATTCAACAGCTTGATTTACCCATTTATCGTCTTTTAAAGACTCCAGATAACCACCTTTTTGATAGAAGTAGCGTTTAGCTATTTCTATGCGTAACAGTTCGGTAATTTCTTTTTCGAAGACATCAAGATCTCTGCTTACGTCGTGTTTTAATTTTTCTTCCAGAGTTGCTATTTCATCGGCTATTAAGTCTTCGTAGCTTTCCAGTTTAGCCATTTTTTGCAGTTCTTTCAGTGCATCCTCGCTGTGGGTTTCATAGGAGAACTCTTTGTCGGCCACATAAGCTTTAAAGTGATCATAATCAGCTTCAGAAAAAGTGAATTCTTCGATACTGCTTATTTCAGGGTGTTCTGTGTAATATTTTGTTGCATAGTCAAATACAATATAGTCGCGCATGAGCGCTATGGTGATATTACCCGGTTTGCTGTAGTCGTATTGTACATCGGGTACTATGCCTCCGCCATCTTTTACGGTGCGCCCATGTTTGGTTTTAAATTCAGAAATCAGTGTGTCAGGAATCTTGCCCACACTACCATCCTCGTTACGATGGCTATAGTCAAGCGCCTGAATGCACCGTCCGCTAGGGATATAATATTTAGCCGAAGTTAATTTGATTTGAGAGTTGTAACCGATAGGACGTGTGGCTTGTACCAAACCTTTTCCAAAAGTGCGGCGGCCAAGTATTACGGCACGATCCAAATCCTGCAATGCACCAGACACTATTTCTGAAGCAGAAGCCGATTCACTGTTGACCAAAACAGCTAATGGCATAGTTGTGTCAATAGGTTCTTGTGTAGCTTTATAAACCTTGTCCCACTGGCTTACTTTTCCTTTGGTGAAAACCACGGTTTGCCCTTTAGGTACAAACATATTGACGATTTTGTTGGCTTCGCCAAGGATACCTCCCGGGTTAGATCTCAGGTCGAGGATTAATGATTCTGCACCTTCGTTTTTAAGATATAGAACGGCATTCATCATCTCTTTGCTGGCTTTATCGGTAAAGCTTGTCAGGCGGATGTAGCCCACTTTATCGCTTAGCATTTGAAAGACGGGTACAGGGCTGATCACAATTTTTTCTCGTTCTATCTCAATGTCTATTAGCTTGCTGTTGCCATAGCGCTCTACACTAAGATTCAGCTTGGTACCCGGTGTTCCTTTTAGGATGTCGCTGACATCGCTTACTTTTTTATTTTTAAGATCTTCACCATTGGCTTTTACTAGTTTATCACCGGCTTTTAATCCCGATTTTTGTGCTGGGTTGCCTTCATACGGGTCCGAAATAATTACATAATTGTCGCGCTGAGCTATGAGTGCCCCTATGCCGCCATATTCACCAGTGGTGCTAAATTTAAAATCTTGCATATCCGTTTCCGGAATGTAAGTGGTGTAAGGGTCAAGCTCTTCGAGCATAGCATCAATGCTGGCTTTGATGAGTTTTTCGGGTTGAATGGTGTCTACGTAAAACATATTCAATTCGCGGAGTACTGAATAATACAGATCCAGACCTTTGCTCATTTCAAAGTCTTTCTTGTCCTTGTCGAAGGCAAAAGAAAAAACGACTGCTAAACCCAGAAAAACGGTAAGTATAAAGGTGCGCTGTTTATTAAATTTCATTTATTCGTTGATTTCAAATATTTATAGAATTGCAAAGATAACTAAAAACCCGCGTTCGGATTAAACAAAATTTCTTGTCCGGCGTCTCTTCATCAAAAATGATGCCTTTTATTACAAAATTCAACATTCGTTGTTAAAAGTCCTGATTATATAAAAAATAGTGTTTGCCAATCTATTAAAAAGCAGTAAATTTGGCCTCCCAAAACCAAAATAGTAAGAAACAATGTCGAAGGTGACGTCAAAGATAAATACTTTGGTGCTGATGCTCTTTGTGTCAGCTCAAGTTGTATGGGCTAATGACCCGGCAGAGTTGATCGATTTACATTTGGTTAAAAGTTTCGATATGGGAGGAAAGTATTATTCGTCGCCTATCGAGATGCCTTCAGGTACTGTGGTTATAGGCAACCATAAGCGCATTCTTACTTTTTTTAATAATCAAGGGCAAAAAATCAAAGAACATATCACTGACGGTTGGATTCATGCTACCCCTGATATCTTGAATGATAGTTTAGTAACCATCGGATGTTACGATAAGTTTCTTTATGTGTGTAATGAAGAGGGGGACATTTTGGAAAAAGTAGAACAAGACGGGCGCATTTTCACCAATGCAGTAGATTTGAAGGACGGTCGCGTTATTTTTGGTTTAAATAAAAAGCAGGTGGTGATGTATGACTTTGTTAGCAAGGTTTCTAAAATGTACAAAACCCGTAAGTTGATGCATGGATCGCCTATCGTGCTTTCTAACGGTAACATTGTGATTGGAGGTAACAACAAAAAGTTGCTGTATTTTGATGAAGATTTTAACCTGATCAATAAATATAAGGCGGATGGTTGGTTTGTGCATTCTAAGCCCCTGGAATTGAGCTCGGGAAATTTAGCGGTTGGCTCTTATGATCAATGTTTGCATATTGTGTCGTCAAGCGGTGAGGCGGTTGCTAAATTCAAAACTAAAGGAAAGATACATGCCTCGCCTGTGGAAACCAGTTTGGGGAAAATAGTGTTTGGTAGTTTTGATGGCTATATTTATGTACTCAATCAGGACGGAAGCCTGCATAACCGTATTAAGACAGGAAAAAAAGTGGTAGCTTCGCCCGCTGTGCTTTGCGACGGTACTGTAGTAGTGCCGTCTTTTGATGAAAATTTATACTTCATAAGTCCTGACGGGACATTGATAGGGGAAAAGAATATTGGGGCAAAAATCTTTTCCACACCATTAGCATTGAAAAATGGAAAACTGGTTTTAGCAACTTTAGAAGGCGAAGTGTTGTTTATGGAGGTCGAAAAGCGTTTACTTGCTGAGACACTATCCCGAAACGACGAAAGCACCTCCCTCAGTGATGATCAGTGGGTTGTTCGTTAGGTCGCTTATTCGCAGAATCTTAATTTTACATAAGAAAGAAATATGAAACTTTGGCAGAAAAATACAACGGTGGATAGTTTTGTTGAGTCGTTTACCGTAGGAAAAGATAAGGAGTTGGATGTTTATTTAGCTAAAGCTGACATCTTGGGCTCGATGGCACACATTACTATGCTTGAAAGTATTGGTTTGCTAAAGGCAGAAGAGCTGGAACGCTTGCTGTCTGAGTTACGTCATCTTTTTTTTAACAGTGACAATTTTATCATAGAAGACCATGTAGAAGATGTTCATTCTCAGGTAGAACTGATGCTGACACGTAAGCTGGGGGATATTGGAAAAAAAATCCATAGTGGCCGGTCGCGCAACGATCAAGTTTTGGTGGATTTGAAACTTTTTACACGCGAAGCTCTAAAAGAAGTGGTAGCGGGTGTAGAGAAACTTTTTGACACGTTGATTACTCTGAGTCATAAGTATAAAGATGTGCTATTGCCTGGATATACGCATTTCCAAGTAGCTATGCCATCGTCTTTTGGGCTTTGGTTTGGTGCTTATGCCGAATCTTTAGTGGACGATATGCGCCTTATAAAGGCTGCTTATGATATTTGTAACCGTAATCCCTTGGGCTCAGCGGCGGGCTATGGTTCTTCTTTTCCGCTTAATCGTCAAATGACGACTGACCTATTGGGGTTTGATAGCATGAATTATAATGTGGTGTATGCACAGATGGGACGTGGTAAGATGGAAAAAACAGTGGCTACTGCCTTAGCTGGTGTGGCGGCTACGGTATCACGCCTGGCCATGGATGCCTGCCTTTACAGTGGACAAAATTTTGGTTTTATCAAGTTGCCGGATGAGTTTACCACCGGATCCAGCATTATGCCGCACAAGAAAAATCCAGATGTCTTTGAACTGACACGTGCTAAATGTAATCGCCTGCAAGCGGTGCCTCAGGATATCACTATGATCTTAAACAACCTGCCATCAGGTTACTTTCGTGATATGCAGCTCATCAAAGAATCCTATATGCCGATGTTTGAAGATTTGACTTCTTGTCTGGATATTACAGTGATGATGCTGGAAAATGTTAGCGTAAATGAGGATATCCTTTCTGATGATAAGTATAACTATTTGTTTAGTGTAGAACGTGTAAACGAATTAGTGTTGCAAGGCACACCTTTCCGAGAAGCTTATAAACAGGTCGGTTTGGACATAGAAGCGGGTAATTTTACGCCTGATACCGAGGTAAACCATACCCACGAAGGTAGTATTGGTAATCTATGCAACGATAAGATACAGGAAATGATGGCCAGTGTCGTTGATTCTTTCAATTTTGAAAAAGTAGAAACGGCTATAGCATCACTTCTTAACGGTTAAAGAAAACAGACGATGGAAGTTGATCTTTTTATTCCTTGCTTTATCGATCAGCTGTATCCACAAACAGCTGAAAATGCTCGTGTTCTATTAGAAAATTTGGGCTGTGAAGTCTTCTATAACCCGGAGCAAACTTGTTGTGGGCAACCGATGTTTAATTCCGGTGATTGGGATGGTTCGCGGGAATTGGCGGAGAAGTTTCTGCATGATTTTTCGGGTAAGCGTCCTATCGTCTCGCCTTCGGGATCTTGTACGGGTTTTATCCGGAATTATTATAAAAAATTATTACCCGGCAATCAAACTCTGGATGACTTTACGACTCGGGTCTATGAAATAAGCGATTTTATTTTAAACGTACTTAAGGTTGAAACCTTGGAAACCCGATTTCCTCACAAAATAACTTTTCACGATTCTTGTCACGCTTTACGCGAATACCGCATAAAGGAGGAACCACGTCAACTTCTTCGTATGGTTGAGGGGCTTGAGATTGTAGAGATGCAGGATAGCGAAGCCTGTTGTGGCTTTGGGGGTACTTTTTCGACGAAGTTCAAAGATATCTCTCAAGCGATGGTGGAGCAGAAAGTACAGGATGCACTCTCTACAGGCGCCGAATACATTGTAGCTACCGAATCATCTTGTCTGATGAATATTCAGGGCTATATCAAAAAAAATCAATTACCATTAAAAGTAGCTCATCTGGTGGATGTTTTGATTTAGTTGATTACCATCACTTTTGTCATAGCAGACTGATTGCCTTCTTGGTCGGAGCAGAAAATCAAGTAAACACCTGTTCCCACTCGTTCACCGTAAAAGTTTTTACAATTCCAAGTAGCTGTACCACCGTTTGAGGTGGTTTGGTTAACTAAGTTCCCGCTAACATCCGTTATTTTCACTATGGTTTCATCTACTAAGCCTGTGATTGTGATATCACCAAAGAAATCTTCACGAACGGGGTTGGGATATATTTTCATATCAGAAAAATCGGTGTTTCCACTGGTGGCATCAGCCTGATAGGAGATAAGCCCAGCTTCGGTACCAAAGAAAACTTCTCCTGTTTCGTCATTGACTTCTACAACACGAACCGTGTTTGATAGTAAGGGGCTATTTTCTTCAGTAAAATGAAGAAGTTCGTCTAATCCGTCTGCTGATACCAGGTATACTCCCGAGCTTTCGGTAGCTAACCATTTACGGTTGCCACCATCTACGGCTATATCAAAGACGGTTTCATTCGCCAATAAATAGTCCCCTAAGCCCGTTCCATCATTGCGTGGAATATTTGGACGCGACGCTAGAGGCGTTTCGTTGCTATCAAAAATGTTTTCAGGATTGTAGTATATGGCAATGCCGTTGTTGGTTCCTACCCATAGGTGTCCGTCTTTGTCTTTTTGTATTTCAAAAACATTATCTGAAACGAATTCTGTTGTGCTGTTGTTATTGGCATAAATGCTGAAATACTTACTTTGGTCGTCAGTGTTTTCAGACAAAGTATTATTGTGATCTAAGGCAATAATGCCTTTACCCCAATACGGGGTGGTAATCCATATGTTGCCATTATCTGTAAATGCAATCTTTTCTACTGTTGTGGCATCATCTGCTCCTGAAATCGAAAAACTAAACCATTCACCATCAGTATTCATCATGTGAATTTTTTGGTCAACATAACAATTCGTTATCCAAAGATTATTATCATTGTCAAAGGTAGCTCCCATAGTACGGGTTGCTCCTGGGTCATTAGGAACCACCTGAATGGGACTATTATTTTTATTATATCTAGCCACCATTTCATCATTGTAAAACTCCATAAGGCCTTGGTGATAGCCATTTACATAATATCTATTGAGGTCACTAGGGTCAGTAGCAATAGCTACCATATCTGATCCCCATGGGTGTGCAGGGACACCTCTTCGAGTGTCGATGAAGCTCCAGCTTTGGTTGGTGTAAGTAGAAACGGCTCCGGCAGTTCTGGTAAAATAGTAGTCTTGTTCTACAGCACCATGAACTGTTCTCAAAAGTCCTTGCGTGATGTTGATATCCCAGATGGTGTTAGTTGCTGGTCCTTTAGGATATTCTGACAATGTTTGTTGCCCAGTCTCATAGATTATTAAACCTTGGTATTGATCTGCGATAAAAAGCTTTTCATTATTAGGAATTGCATGGTAGGCATTCAGGTATTTTTGTGAGCTATATTCCGGAGAGGTGTAATTATATGTTTTTATTTGATCTTCGAGTTGAAAGTTTGTGTTGTATGTTAGCACTACAGAGCCGCAGGCTAAAGCTAGAAGGTTTGAATTACTTCCAAATTCTGAAAAGCTTCCTAATGCAACTAAAAGCTTCCATTTTGATTGTTCTAGTCTAAAGACTTGATATTGGCTATCATTATTATCGGAGTATTGTGTGACGATGAGTTCAGAGTTAAATATAGTTATTGCAATGGCAGAATTTCTAACGTTGGGGATGCTTTCTACTAAGCTCCATTCTGCAAAATTCTGGAGATTAACACTATTCAGGCTTGCTTTATAAAGACCGTTGTTGGTAGCTGCATATATATCGTTGTCAAGTACAGCTATACCATTTACACTATTGGCATCTCCATTTGTTAATGTATATGTTTCTGAAATCTCTGCGCGTTCTATGTTGAGTTTCATAGCACCAAAATCTGCAGAAATATAGGCTATGCCGTCATAGATATCTATTTTGTTGATCGTTTTACTACCATATATGGCTTTGAGTTTTAAATCCGGTAGGTTTATGATGCCACTTGCAGACATAAGATCTATATTCCCATTATCATAGCATATGACTAAGGTTTCTGTTTTGTTGCAATAGGCTATATCATTAATGTAGACGTCACTGAGACCGTTTGCTTTTGTGTAGGTTTCGGTGGAGTTGTCATTAAGGCCATATGCAAACAAAGAGCCGGATGCAACACAGTAGACCTTGTTGCCAGATATCGCCAGTTTCTGTCCATTAACATAAGACATATGAGTATTCCATTGACCTGTGGCTAACTGAGCATAGGATATAGTGCAATACAATACAAAAAAAAGTATAGCTATAGGTATTTGAGTCTGTCTCATATTAGATTTTCTCTTATAATTCTTTCAAAAATGCCACCAGTTTTTTTACAGCCAGTCCACGGTGACTTATTTCATTTTTTACTGACATAGGCAACTCTGCAAAGGTGGCGTTGTAACCATCTGGCTGAAAGATAGGGTCGTAACCGAAGCCATCTTGCCCCTGTTTGTCTGTCATTATTGTCCCCCTTACAAGTCCTTCGAATAAGTATTCTTTTCCGTTCAATATTAAGGCTATTACTGTACGGAATTGAGCTTTTCTATTATCTTTTCCTTCGAGCTCAGTGAGCACTTTTTTCATGTTGTTTTCTGCAAGGCATTCGTCACCGGCATAGCGGGCAGAGTAAACGCCTGGTTTTCCATCCAGAGCTTCAATTTCAAGACCGGTATCGTCAGAAAACACATTATATCCATATTTGTCGAATATGGCATGTGATTTCAAAAGGGCATTTCCTTCAAGGGTTTCTTCTGTTTCGGCAATGTCTTCATTAAAACCAATATCCGAAAGACTTACTATATCAACGACATCTTTAAGCAGATGTTGTATTTCGTTGAGCTTATTCTTGTTGTTTGTTGCAAAAACAATTTTTTCCATATCAGATATTGTAATTAGTAAACAGCTTTTTTTGTTTCAAATAAAAAGTGTAAACCAATGATTCTTTCATTACTAAGGCGCTATTTGTTTTCGAATGGTCAAGATTTTTTTTTCTTTTCTCTTCAAATTGAGGGAGCATCTTTTGGAAATCGATGTGAGCTTGATTGACCGCATCGTAATGTTTAAAGCCATCTGTAAGTAAAAACTTTAAAGCAGCAATGGAATCCAGCCGGCGTCGGCGTCTAAGTACGCGTCTTAAAGATTTATTATCAGTGTTTTTGTAAAGCATCAAAAGGCTGTTGCGGAAGTTTAGGTATGTTTTTCTCGGACTTCCTACTTGCAACGATGCTCCACCTACGTGGTAGATTACACTCTGAGGAACAATGGCAACGCGTAGCCCTCTGTTGTTGAGGCGCCAGCAGAAGTCTATTTCCTCCATATGAGCAAAAAAATCACTATCCAAACCCTCCAAATCCCAATAGCACTTAGAGCGTACCATAAGCGCACAACCACTAGCCCAAAGTACATCACGTATATCATCATATTGTCCCAGATCCTCTTCTACATTGAAGAATACTCGACCCCGGCAAAATGGGTAACCGTATTGATCCAGGAAACCACCTGAAGCACCTGCATACTCAAAGTGACTTTTCTTTTTGTAGTCTAATATTTTGGGGCCACAAGCAGCAATATCAGGATGTTTATCCATCAATTCCAACATTGGATTTAACCAGTTTTTAGTGACTTCGACATCCGAATTTAGCAGGATGTAATATTTAGCATTAACCAGCTTTAGTGCTTGGTTATAGCCTTCTGCAAAACCATAATTTTTATTGAGCTCTATAGTTCTAACATCTGGAAATTGTTCTTTCATAACAGCCAAGGAGTCATCATCCGAGGCATTGTCGGCTACTATTACTTCTGTGCCTTCCGTATTAGAGTGTTTTATTACAGAGGGTAAGAATTGAGGAAGCAACTTTTCGCCGTTCCAGTTGAGTATAACGATGGCTATCTTTGTCATTGTTTTATTAATTTTTCGTCTTGTGGGCGCTTACGTTTCCAGCGGCGGTGAGACCATAGCCAATATTCGGGTTGTTCGCGTATATGCTCCTCCAGAACTTCGAAAAAACGTTTCGTGACAAAGAGGTCTTCTTCGTTTTTAGCGTTAGGAGTTATTTCTACAGGCGTAACTTTATAGTAACCACGTTTTATTTTCAGCATTTTGGCATATACTACAGCAGAGCCTGTTTTCTGAGCTATGCGTTCTGAGCCTTCCATTACGGCGGTATCTTGGTTTAAAAAGGTTATCCAATGACGATTATTCGTTGAGGAAGGACTCTGGTCGGCTATCATACCTGCCATAAAATGTTTGCCACTTTTCTGAACCTCCATAAGGCTGCGGTAGGTCTGTTTCATAGGGACTAATTGGGACCCGAAACGGCTACGTAGCTTAACCATAAAGCTGTCGAAATAAGGGCTGTTACGTAGTGGGTGGTAGGGTATTATCCAGTTGGTATCTATTTGCATAGAGATAGAGCTTACCCATTCCCAGTTGCCCGTGTGTCCTAGCATACAGACCACGTTTTGCCCTTCTTTTTCTTTTCTTATTAAGTAGTCGTTTGTATAGTTAACCCGTTTCTCTATGGCTTTGTCGCTTAGGTGAAGCATTTTTATGGTTTCAAAGAAATAATCACATAAATGACGGAAGAAGCGGAATTCGATTTTCTTTCTTTCAGCTTCCGATTTTTCAGGAAAAGCATTCGCAAGGTTCTGAGCTACTACTTTTCGCCTGTAACGAAACACCCAAAATACTAATACAAATATTAAATCAGAGATGCGGTACAAAACCCAGAAAGGCAGCAAGGTGATGAGCCACAAAAAGCCATAAAATATGGAGAATAAGATTTTACCCATTTATAGAATATAAAATAGAATGTTAGTCTAAAGAATCGATCATCCTGATTTTTTTTGTCAGAAGAATTTTTTGTTGTTTGGCTTTTTCAATGCGTTGGGTATACTCCTTCACAAAACCCTCACTGCTCTTTGATTTTGATAAGAAGCCGATGTTGTTCTCCAAAGTACCAATCTCAGATTCCAGTTCTTTGAGACGGAGTGATAGTTTTTTGCGTTCAGAGTATAGTTTGTCGCCCGTATTATCATTAATATCGCCAAGCTTAGAGCGGAATTTCTCTATTTCACGATCTTCTTTCTTAAGATTGAGCTTGTCGAATTGAGCATTCAATTCATTGTGATAGTCGCTATTGATTTTGTTCTTTTGCTTGATAGGTACGTGTCCTATGCTCAGCCATTCGTCTTTGAATGCTAACAAGCTTTTAATGTCTTCTTCAGGATTTTCAGATGATGAAAAAGACTTAATCTTTTCAATAAGAGCTTCTTTTAGTTTTAGATTTTCTTCTTGTTTGGCATCATTGCCACCATAGAATTCTTTTTTACGCTCGAAGAAGATATCACACGTTTCTCGAAATTGCTTCCAGATTTTATCTGAATATTTACGTGGTACAGCGCCGATTGTTTTCCACTCTTTTTGTAATGCAATGAGTTCTTCTGTTGTGTTTTTCCAATCTTCGCTATCTTTTAGAGCAATAGCTTTTTCGAGTAATGTTTTTTTCTTTTCGAAATTTTCATTTAACTCGTCTTTGTGATGTTTATAGAATTCGCGTTTGTTCTTGAAAAAAGCATCACATCCTTTGCGGAAACGACGATAGATAGCACTGTTTTCTTTTTTAGGAACAGGGCCAACGGTACGCCATTCTTCTTGGAGTTCTTGTACTTTTTTTACATTGTTGTTCCATTCCTTGGCAGAAGCACTTTCTTGTGAGGCCAAGGCTTCAACTTTCTCACAAAGAGCTTCTTTTTTAGTCAAGTTTTCAGCTTCTTTTTCTTTGCGTTCGGTGAAGTAATCTTGATGCCGTTTGTTGATAACAGTCGTTGCTGCTTTGAAACGATCCCAAAGAGGTTCGCGTAACTCTTTACTTACAGGGCCTGTTTCTTTCCACTCTTGATGAAATACTTGCAGGGTTCTGAAGGCGTCGATAGCAGATTCTGAGCTCGCAAGTTTTTCTGCTTTTTCACAAAGACCTTCTTTTTTTTCCTGATTACGTTTGAAGTCTAAATCACGCAGGTCTTTATTGATACGTATATAGTCATAAAAATGCTCTACATGAAGATGATAGGTCTGCCATAGGTCATTGTTTCTAGTGGAGGGTACTGCACCTATCAGGCGCCACCTCTCTTGTATCGAATGGAAGGTGTCAAATGTTTCCTTAAGACTCTCTTCTTTTGTAACGAGTTCTTTCAGCTCTTCGATGAGTTCTTCTTTGAGTTTTAAGTTGGCTTCGCGCTCTTTTTCTTGTTTTTCATAAACGTCATTCTTGAGTTTACGATAGCGGTTGAGCTCCGATTTTAAAACGGATTCCAGTTCGTCTTTAGGAGTCCGGTAGTCTTCTTCTTTGCCATCGTTAGCTAAAAAGGCAGCTTTGAGCTCAGCATGTTCCTTTGATAGTTTGAGATAAAATACACTTTTGAGGGTTTCTATCTCAGACTTTACTTCCAGAACAGATTCTGAATCAATTAATTTGCTTAAGCGTTTAACTAAATCTTCTCGACTGGCACCCGGATAGTCAAAGTCGGGGGCTTTTTCTGTTTGTTCAGATTCCATTTCGGACTGATTCTCCACTTGTGAACTCTCTTTTTGTTGTAATTCTTTTTCTTCTGCCATTATAAGCTGGTATTGATGGTCTATTATCACAGCAAATTAAATCATTTTATTGCAAACAGCATTGTCGATGGGCGAAATTCCCATTAAAAATTGATTTAACGCGTAGAATATTTTAATATATAAATGATTAAATACCTTTGTCAGGTAGGTGTAAAGAATTATCTTTTGCAAGATAAAAGAAGATAAATGGGAATGACATACTGAAATAAGAAAGATCAATGTAGTGCTTCATTATTGTTTCTTCCCAACCATAATTAAAAAGAAAAACAAAGAAGCTGCTAAGTGAGAAAGCTAAAATAATAAGACTGCTATAAAAGTAATAATTCACTTTATTGGATATAAAGTATGGCAGTATCAAGCATATAACAAATAAAAAATAGGCGATAACCGGTGTTTTATTTGTTTGTAAAATAATGGGGTTATACTCTAATAAGGTTTCAGCGTCCGGAGCCGACAATAAGATCGGGAGTGAGATAATGATTACTGTTAAGAAAAATGATAAAATGAATGTGAGCTTGGTTTTTATTGTTGTACTCCAGAAATCCTTGAAAAAGAAGAGAATGATTGGTATTAATATGGTCCCTCTGGTGAGAAATAAAAATGCTATTAAAATGGCCAAAAATATTGGTTTCTGATATAAATTGTGCGTGTGTTTTTTGATCCAGTATTCTATAAATAAGCATACTAGTATCATGTTGCTCATTAAATCACTTTTTACAGCTATCTCCCAAAGAACGGCTGGTGAAAGAAGGTAGAGTAATAAAACGCCATACTTTTTAAGTGGTTTTTTTACGTTTTTATCAAGATAATGTGCCAATAGTAAGAAGACAAAAACTTGTAAATAACCTACATCTCCAAGCAGATAAAAAGGAATGGCCAAATAGCCTAAAGCAGGGAAGTTAGAGCTCATATTACCAAGATGGTCTGGAATAGTGTAAGGGTATTGCCCATAAAGGATACCTTCGACAGTAAGCTCCATAGCCGACCAGCGGTCCACATGTAAGCTTTCACTATCTATTTGCGAAATGATGAAAGTAAAAATAATGCCTATTATTAGAACGATAGGCCAAAAGTATTTATTTAATATTTTTTCAAGTTTCTGCTTTGAATTTTGGGCATTTTTGGTGTATAGAAAAAATGCGAATGTTATGCTGCCAATATATGAAAGAATCAATATCCAAACATTTATAAAATCTTGTCTCAGTCCATACTTGTAAATGAACAATACATTGATAAGCGTATAAATGCTTAATAAGATGATGGTTTTTGTTTTCATCGGGTTTATTAATTCTTTTTGGACTGATATAACTCTCTCGAAATTCAATTATTCTCTTGTTTTAAACCTTAATAATTGTAATTAACAGGGGTGTTTCATGTATTATCAGCTTATTACACTCCAATTAATCTGTGCTGCTTTTTGTTTTCTCAAGGTATCCACCAATACGGCATTTTTTTCCAATTCTAGTTTTGGGTCTTCAGACAAAATAGCCTCGGTCACATCGCGGGCATGTTGTAGTATTTGGGCATCGCGTGTGAGGCTGGCTATTTTGAGCTGGATAGGGATGCCGCTTTGTTGGGTTCCTTCAAGGTCGCCGGGGCCGCGTAGTTTAAGGTCAGCTTCAGCTATTTCAAAACCATCGTTGGTACCTACCATCGTTTGGATGCGGAGCTTTGATTCTTCTGATAGTTTATAAGAAGACGTCAAGATACAATACGACTGTTCTGCGCCTCGTCCTACACGTCCGCGCAGCTGGTGTAGCTGTGAGAGACCAAAGCGTTCTGTGCTGTTGATCATCATTACCGAAGCATTAGGCACGTTGACCCCCACCTCTATTACAGTTGTGGCTACCAGTATTTGTGTTTCACCTTTGGCAAAAGCGTTCATTGCAAGGTCTTTGTCTTCGTTTTTGAGTTTCCCATGCACGATGCCGATACTATATTCCGGCTCAGGAAAGCTTTTTTTCAAATGCTCAAAGCCTTCTTCCAAGCTTTTCATATCCAGTTTTTCTGACTCCTGAATCAGTGGGTAAACTACATAAATCTGGCGTCCTTTCGCCAGCTCTTTTCTCATAAACTGCTCTACTTCTATCTGTTTTCCTTCAAAATAGTGAACGGTCTTAATGGGTTTTCTGCCAGGAGGCAACTCATCTATGATAGATACATCTAGATCGCCATATACCGTCATAGCCAAAGTGCGTGGAATGGGTGTAGCTGTCATGACCAATACGTGTGGAGGGTCTTGATTTTTATTCCAGAGTTTCGAGCGCTGAGCTACCCCAAAGCGGTGTTGTTCGTCAATCACGGCTATCCCCAGATTCTTAAACTGCACAATGTTTTCGAGTAGGGCATGGGTGCCTATTAGTATGTGGATGGAACCATCGAGTAGGCCTGTATGAATCTCTGCTCGCTCCGCCTTTTTTGTAGAACCGGTAAGCAGGCGAACGTTAATGTCCATATTACCCAGCATCTCAGTGATGCTTTCCAGGTGTTGGTGCGCCAGAATTTCTGTAGGAGCCATCAGGCAGGCTTGGTAGCCATTGTCTAAAGCAATGAGTATTGTCATAAGTGCTACCAGCGTTTTTCCACTTCCTACATCACCTTGTAGCAGGCGGTTCATCTGTATTTCGCGCCCCATGTCTTGTCGTATCTCACGAATCACGCGTTTTTGTGCTCCGGTGAGATCGAAAGGCAGGTGGTTATTGAAAAAATCATTAAATAAATCCCCTATCAGCGGACAGGGCAAGCCTCTGTATTTATCCATGCGCATATGCTTAGTGCGCAGGGTGCGTAACTGTATTAAAAAGAGTTCTTCGAATTTGAGACGTAGTTGTGCCTTAGCCAGTTGCTGAGCTGACTCGGGGAAATGAATTTGTTTTAAGGCTTCGTCGAGCCTCATCAGTCGTTCTTGCTCTACCAAATAAAAAGGCAAGGTGTCGCTTACCCGTGACATTCCAAGAAAGTTGCGTAAGTTGGCCTGAATACGCTGAATACCTTTGGATGAAAGGTAACTTTTTTTCATTCTTTCGCTGGTGTTGTAAACCGGCATAAGGGCGCCCCCTTGTAGTTTGCGTTTGAAATCCTCAGGGCGTTCCACTTCCGGGTGAGCCATATTTACGCGCTTATTAAACACTGTTGGTTTACCAAAGATGACGAAATTCTGCTTAGGAGTGATGTTTTTAATCACATAGTCAGCTCCTTTGAACCATACGAGTTCCAGAATTCCGGTATTATCAATAAACTGAGCTGTCAAGCGTTTTTTTCGCCCTTCTCCGAGGGTTTTAAAATTTCGAATTTGACCGTAAAGCTGTACATAAGGCATATTACCACGCAGTTCGTTTACCTTGTAAAAGCGGCTTCGGTCGATGTGTTTATAAGGAAAATAATACAGCAGATCTTCATAGCTAAAGATATTAGCATCAGATTTTAAGACTTCTGCTTTTTTTAGTCCAACGCCTTGTAAATTTTTTATGTCTAATGACCGTAAATCCATTATCGCAAAGATAGAAAAATTGAGGATTCAAGCAATTGTGCTTATGCCTAGTTTCTTTGGTTTAATACCGAAAAAAATAGGATAAGAAAATTTATTTTTCATCCTGATAGCTCTTGATGCATTAATCTCTTAAATAACAGTATTAAAAGGTTTTTTAGGACTGCGACATCTTTTGGGTTGGTTTTTTTTACAGAAAATCGAATCAAATGTATTTGTCTGGTTATTTAGAGCGAACCACCTTGTATTGATGTGCTGTTTTTTGTGTCAGAGAAACTGAGTACTTTTGTGAACCATGAATTCACCAGCATTTAAATATTATAGATGGGTTTTTTATACCCTTTTTCTTTTCGTTTTACTCATTATTTCTGTATTATGGTCGCTTTTGGGGGGCGATGTGGAACTTTCTTTGAGTGATCTACCTTTACTTATAAGTGGCGAGCTAGACTCTGTTGATGTGACTATCGTGCAGAAGATAAGGTGGCCTCGTGTGGTGTTGGGCATTGCTGTGGGCGGGGCGTTGAGTCTTTCGGGAACTATCTTACAGGGCATTTATCGCAATCCTTTGGTGGAGCCTTATACTTTGGGTATTTCCGGTGGTGCGGCCTTGGGTATTGCCATTGCTATTGTCTTTGGGTTAGAGCGTTTTTTGGGGGCTTGGGTTTTGCCTTTGATGGGTTTTGCCGGGGCTTTAGTCATTATCCTATTGGTTTATACCTTGGGGCAAAGAAGTAGGCGGATGAATACCCAGGGCATGCTGCTTGTGGGGGTGATGATTAGCTTTATAGCTTCGTCTATGATGATGCTAATGATGTCTGTAACCAATAGCGAGAATCTTCAAAGTATTATTTTCTGGACGATGGGATCGTTGGATTCTACTAATTCAATTTTGATTAAAGTCGCGTTTTATACTTCCATTGCAGGACTTCTTTTATCTTACTTTTTTGTTCAACCACTAAATGCATTGCGTATAGGGGAAGAAAAAGCACGTCACTTAGGAATCAATACCGACTTTGCTATTCGTTTGCTGTTTATTGTTTCATCATTACTCACTGGAGTTTGTGTGGCTGTAGTGGGGGTTATAGGTTTTGTGGGTTTAATAATTCCACATTTGGTGCGTTTGTTGGTGGGCGGTGATTTTCGCATATTGCTTATTACATCATTTTTGGGTGGTGGTGTTTTTTTAATACTTTCAGACATATTGGCCCGTACTATTATTGCACCCAATGAGTTGCCTATCGGGGTAATAACAGGGTTGATAGGAGGGACAGCTTTTATTTTTATGATAAACGGTAAAAAAGGAGGAGTGTAATGGCTTATCGTCAAGACTATATTTTGCGTATGATCGAAATGATGGGTGATTTTATCATGGCTCTTATGGGTAAAATCAAGAAAAAGGATTTTGAACAAGCCGATGTGATGATCAATAATGCATATCAGGATATGCTCAAAGAAGATGCGGCTTTTTTTGATAAAATTCCATTGGAAGAGTTGACCAAATCATTGATGGAGGAGCATAATTATACCCACGGGCACTTAGAAATTTTGTCTGATTTGCTTTACGCGCAAGGAGAACTAAATTTTGCGCAGAATAAAAAAGATAGAAGCCTCGTTTACTACCAAAAATCCCGTTACCTTTTGGATTTTGTGCTGAAAGAAACCAAAACTTTTTCCTTCGAAAAACAGAATAGGTTAAGTGAGATTGAGGGGCGGATTGATTCGCTTGAAAATTAAATGAAAAAGGCTACTCAAAAAAAAGCAGCCTTCAAACAATTTGGAAAAGTAAAACGGAAAATTATACAGAGTGACGTTCCGGTACGCTATTTAAATAAGACGGATTAAGATTGTCTTTGGCATTTTGTATGCGGGTCAAAACTTGTTCTTTGTCACGAGGCAGTTGGGCATCAAAAGCCACTGTGTTTAGTCCGTGTATGCCCATATACATCGTGTTGATATTGATAAGCTTTATGAGTTTCATTTGTTCATCCAACACATCAATCTCAGTTGAAGGCGTGAAGTTGCCTTTTTCGACCTCTTTGGCCAGTGGGCTGTCGCCAAAAGCGCCCAAGGTTGTAGGGACCACACCAGCCGGATTGGTGGCATTAATAAGTTTGGCTGTGGCTTTCGCATTTTCCTGATTCAAACCGCTGCCTGCAGCTCCAAACATAAAACCAAAATAGAATGGCATACCTGCGTCATTCAGTCGCTTAAGCTGCTTTTCTGCTTCTTCCAGCGTAAAGCCTTTGTTCAGGTACTGCAATGTTTTAGCGTGACCGGTTTCTACGCCTACCCACAGGTCGCGAATGCCAAGCTTTACTAATTCCCTGAGCTCTTCATCACTTTTGCCTTTTACATTATTCACCGAAGCATACATCGAGATAACCTCAACAAAAGGCAAGTATTTATGAATCAATTCGGCAATAGGTTTCAGGCGGCGTGCCGACAACACAAAAGCGTCGCCATTGACCAAAAATACACGTTTGGTGTTAGGGTATAGGCGTGCCGCTTCTTTCAGGTCTTGCTCTATCTGATCGATGGGTTCTACTTTAAATTTTGTGTCACGGTACATGGTACAAAAAGTACAAGCGTTGTGTGCGCAGCCCACAGTTACCTGTAAGAGCAGGCTGTTAGCCTCGTAAGGCGGACGGTATACGGGTCCTGTGTAAGTCATTTTTCTTAATATCTGGGTGTAGCTTTCCCTTGGGCTTCTATTAATTTTGTTGAAACAGAAGGCCGGGAATGCTATGTTATGTGAGAAATAATTATTTGATTAACTGATGTGTGATGTCTAGCAGCTCTTTAATCTTAATGTTGTTATAGGCGTCAGGATGGGCCTCGTTGTAGCGTCCGCTATCATTGTCAAAATATTCGCCGTTGTGTGCCTTGTGTATTTCATCAAATGCTAATGACAGAAGAATATTAGAGCCTTTCTCAGCCGGCGACCAATGTTGTCCGTAGGCTTCGTTGGCCATCTTGGTGTTGAGTAGAGAGCCGGGGTTTACGGCTATCACGGTCATGTTCTCCAATTGTTGTCCAAGGTCAAAGCTCCACATGGTGAGTGCCAGTTTGCTTTGAGCATAGACCGCGTTCACATTTGATGCTACCTGTCCTGTCATAGCCGGGTACGAAATCTCGGCCTGTGCAGCAGAGCTCAAGTTGATAATACGCGCATCACCGGATTTTTCTAACAAGGGTAATAGCATTTCTGTCAAGGCAAACGGAGCCAGATGATTGACGGTAAAACGCAAATCATATCCCTCCTTGCTGTGGCTTTGCGGTGCTTTGAATACGCCCGCATTATTGATTAAAATATCTAAGCCATTCAGCTCTTCTGCTACTTTTGCTCCCATTGCTTTGACCTGATCCAGATCAGAAAAATCGGCTACAAAACCACCGATGTTTTCATTACCGGAGGCTGTTTTGATCTCTGATATTGTGTGCTCAACTTTAGCCTGACTACGTCCATGGATATATACCTGATGTCCGGCTTTGGCCATCTCTAAAGCGGTTATTTTACCGATTCCGTCTGTGCTGCCGGTAATGAGTATTGTTTTCATAATAAATAAGTTTGAATTTTAAAAGTTCGCAGTTCGGAGTTCGAAGTTGGGAGACTGTTGTAAGATGATAAGTTTTTTTAATTGCTGTCGTCTGAATGCCTCGTTTTATAAAGTATTCCGCCTTAAAATCTTATCGTGTTGCTTGTGTAATTCAAAATCTCTGCGAATCTCTGCTCACTTCGGCTACACTCAGTGCATCGCCTCTGCGTATCTCAGCGATACCTTTATACGACGGTAATAACTTCCGACTCCGGCAAACGCGATTTTGGTGTTTTGTCCGGGGTGTTAAAGTCGCTGTCTTTGCGGTAACCTACCGAAACAGCCACTACAGAAGTAAAGCCCTTTTCGCGCAGACCAAATTCTTCGTCGATAGCTTTAAAGTCGAGACCTTCCATTGGTATGGCATCCAATCCTAGTGCTGCTACACCTAAAAGGAAGTTACCCACGTTCAGGTACACTTGTTTGTCCATCCAGTGTTGTTGATCTTTCAGATCTAAACGGTGGATGTTGGCAAAAATGTTGCGTGCGCCGTACACTTGCTGTTTGATGTCCTCGTTTGGATAACGGCCATCTTTGTCTTCTTGTTCCAAGAGGTGCTGCATATAATCGTCTTCCGCCGCAATGCGCGAACAGAATACTACCACGTGTGAAGCGTCTTTTACTTTGGCTTCGTTGAACTGGAAGAAACCCTGTGTGCCTTTGGCTACGCGCTCCTTGCCTTCCTCTGTGCCGGCTACTATAAAGTGCCATGGCTGTATATTGGTGCTCGAAGGGCTCATGCGAAGCAGGTTTTTCACTTGTGCCACATCCTCTTCTGAAATCTTTTTTTCAGGGTTAAATTCTTTGGTTGAATATCTCCAATCCAAAATCTCTTTTACATTTACTTTTTCCATTGTTTTACTTTTTTTTGCCTTTAGTTTATATATTTTATATGATTATACGCTTATTTACAGGTGAATCTTTAAGTACCACAAGTATAATCTGATAGTGAACTACAAAGAATAAAAGGTTTTACCTTTTATTCTTAAAATTCGTGTAATTAAACTCAGCGAAGCTGCTCTGTCAAATTTGTTCAATTCGTGGAGAAAGATAGACTTTTCTGTTTCAATTTTATGTAAAAATAAGTTTTACCTGTAATTTACCGTATAGTCATTATGTTTTACTTTGGCTTGTTTGGTACTTCTGATTTACTCTGCAAAAATAGGGCGTTTTATGATGCTTGATAATGTATTTAAAATGGTTTGTATGGTATTATTATTGGGTATGAGTGTTTAAATGCTGCTAATTTGATGTTTTTTGCCCTGAAATGGCTTATTTTTGCTCTGGTTAACCTGTATTGTTACAATTGGGTGTCTGTTGTTTTTGTAATTATAAAGAGATAATGCATAAAGCTAAAATTAATAAAATGTTTGAGGTTCACATCGAAGAGATGGATGAGTGGACCAAACGACCGTACCAGAATAGTTTCTTCGAGATTGTATTTGTGGAAAAGGGAGCCGGTTCGCAATGTATCAATCAACACCAATTCAATTATCATAGTGGTAATATTTTTTTGTTACCGCCTTTGGATTGCCATTCTTTTAAAATAGAAGAACCGTCGCGTTTTTATTTTATACGTTTCACCGATCATTATTTTCTGCATAACGACGGATTGACAGATTATCAGGCCTGGTTTGATAAGATAGCCTACATTGTGGCTAATTACAACAAGGTGCCCGGTGACATCATCGCTACCGAACACGAACGACAGTTCATCATTAACAATATAAGATCTATTTATCAGGAATACCTGAATGCTGACAAATACTCCGATTCTATTATAGCAGGAGCCGTGGCTTCTATTCTAAATATACTGGCGCGTAGTATCGAGAAACGCTATGTGGAACAGGCTAATGAACACGATGGTCGTTTTGGCGAAATTCTCCGTTACATCAATACTCACATTACTGATAGTGAAAAATTGCGCATCCCGGAGCTCGCCCGGCATTTCGGGATATCCAAGACCTATTTTTCTGAATATTTCAAGAAAAACGCTAATATTAGCTTAGCCGATTATATTTTAAAATCTAAACTGCGCATTGTGGAGACTAAGGTGCGTCACACCGATCTTTCGCTGAAAGAAATTGCTTACCAACTAAATTTTACCGATAGTAGTCATTTGTCCCGCTCGTTCAAGAAAATTTATGGGATGACGGTGAAGGAATTTAAGCACAGCAAACAAGGGGTATGCGAACAAGTCATTAGTAATTAAAAAGAGGTGGATTGATTTTATGTGTTTGTTCTGGTCTTTCAATTTCCAAAAAAACGTACATTTGTAGCTACCATTAAAAACAATATTTTATGAAGAAATACCTTCAACTAATTCTAAAGATTTCAATTTTTATAGCAAGTGCGGCTATCATTTTTTATCTGATGCCACGTGAGGGACAGTTTAAGTACGAATATCAAATGGGTAAACCATGGAACTATGGACTGATAGTGGCACCCTTTGATTTTCCTTTGCAAAAAACTGAGAAAGAATTACAGGTCGAAAGGGATACTTTATTATCCGCTTATCATCCATACTATGAGCTGGATTCAACAGCTTTTGTGAGTTTTAATAGTCAGCTAACGGCTAGTTTTACAGACTCATGGAAAGAGTTTTCAGAAAAATATGAGATAGAAGATACGCTGTCTTCTATATACATAAAAGCTATTGAAGATATCACCACAGTGGTGTATAATGCTGGTATTATGTCTCTGACAGATATAAATAGCTTGAAAGAGACGGGAGTGGATGAGATTGTCATTGTGCGTTCTGATTACTCGTTTATGTCTGCCGTTGAGCGTTTGCTTACCCCCCGTACGGCTTACGAACGTATCATAGAAATGGCCGAGCAGCAGTACCGTTTGTATCGCTTAGGTGAATTTATCCAACGTATCAATATCAACAATTACCTGTATAGTAACCTGTCCTTTAATCCTGAGATATCGAACCGGGTGAAAGAGGAGCTTCTGTCGTCTATCTCGATGACTTCCGGTATGGTTCAGACCGGCGAACGTATTGTGGATAAGGGGGAAGTGGTAGATGCGGCAACTTGCAAAAAGCTTGATTCGTATAAAGAAGCTTATAAATTGCGTTTAGGCACCTCTGAACATCGTAATTACTTAATGCTGGGGCAGCTGGCTTTGATTACGGTATTTATGTTTATGCTTTATTATTTCTTGTTTACCTACCGTAAAGAGATTTTGCAGGATACTAAGGATGTGCTTTTTATTATGCTTAATTTGTTGATAATGGTGGGGATGACTGCTGTTGTCTCACGATTCTTTGTGTCTTTAGAGCTTTATGTTATTCCTTTTGCGATTTTGGCTATTTCGTTACATACCTTCTTCGATTCGCGTATAGCGATTTTTGTGAATATTATAGCGGTGTTTATTTGTTCTTTTTATGCGCCAAATCCTTTTGATTTTGCTATTTTACATATCCTTGGAGGTACGGTGGCCACGTATACGGTTCGTAACCTTAACCGTCGCGGACAGTTGATTCAGTCAGCTTTTTGGGTCTTTCTCACTTATTCGGTGGTTTATTTTGCCCTTAGCTTGATGCAAGAAGGTAGTCTGGAGTCTATTGAGTATGCCAAGTTTGGCTATTTTATGGGAAATGCAATACTGATTCTTTTCGCCTATCCATTGATATTTATTTATGAGAAAGTGTTTAACTACCTCTCTAATGTGACATTAATAGAGTTGTCGGATACTAATCATGATTTGTTACAAGAGTTGTCGGAGAAAGCTCCCGGGACTTTTCAGCATTCACTTATGGTGGCTACGCTATCACAGGAGGCGGCCAAAGTGCTTGATGCAAATGTGTTACTGACACGTGTTGGGGCTTATTTTCACGATGTGGGGAAAATGGAAGATCCGGCATATTTTACCGAGAATCAGGCGGCTAATTATAACCCACACGAGTTTCTGAAACCGGAAGAAAGTGCTAAGCGTGTCATTAATCATGTGGAAAACGGAGTGCGCTTGGCTCGCAAATACAGTCTGCCACAGCCAGTGATTGATTTTATTAGGATGCATCACGGTCGTGGACAGACCAAATTTTTCTTGCATCAGTATGCCAAAGATCACCCTGATGAAAAAATTGATAAATTATTATTTTCCTATCCGGGGCCTTCACCAATGACCAAGGAAACAGCTATTTTGATGATGGCCGACGCTGTAGAGGCAGCAAGCCGTTCGTTGGCTTTTTATAACGAAGATTCCATTACGGAGTTAGTAAATAGGATTATAGATACTCAGGTAGAGGAAAAGAATTTCCGCTATGCACCTATTTCTTTTTATGAGATAGAACAGGTGAAGGAAACCTTTATTAAGCGACTGGGTATTATCTATCATTCACGGGTAGCGTACCCCAGCAAAGAAGAAATGGCAAAGCATTTGAATCGTGATGGAGAAGAAGAAAAGAAATAATAAATTATGTGGCGACACCTTTGGATAAGGCTTTTGATTTTTGTCGTATCGGCTCAAGCTTTGGCATCCGGGCAGGATACTTTGACAGCTTATGTGCTTTCCGGAGATACTATGATGACTAAAGAACTACCAGAAGTACAGGTGATGCCAAAACCACGTACAGCGTTTAAAAACAGACGCGAACGCAAATATTATGGCCGGCTGATTCGCGATGTTAAAAAGACCTTGCCTTATGCAAAGTTGGCCGGAGGCCTTATGGTGGAGGTTAATGATTCGTTGCAGAAGATAGAAGGTAAAAAAGAACAGGATGATTTCCTAAAAACAATGGAAAAAGAACTCTTTGCCGAGTATGAATCTGCTCTGCGTAAGATGACTATCCGGCAAGGGCGTTTGTTGATAAAATTGGTTGATCGTGAATGTCAGATTACCTCCTACGAAGTGGTTAAAATATACCGTGGTGGTTTTTCGGCATTTTTTTGGCAGGGTATTGCCAAACTTTTTGGTAACGATCTCAAAAGTGTATACGCTCCTTACGGCGAAGACGCCCTCATCGAGGAAGTGGTCCTTTTAGTAGAAGCAGGTGTTATATAAAGGGGGCGATATTCTACGTTTTATTGTTCTTTTATCAAATATTAAGTAATTTTTCAAATATTAATTATGACCATAGAAGATGCTCAGTCCCAAGTAGACGAATGGATTAAAAAATATGGTGTGCGTTATTTTGATCCGATGACAAATCTTGCCGTTCTGATGGAGGAGGTCGGAGAGCTGTCCCGTGTGTTTGCCCGTAAGTTTGGCGAGCAATCCTTTAAAGCCGGCGAAACAGAAAACTATGAAGAAGAAATGGCCGATATTCTTTGGGTTTTAATTTGTTTAGCCAATCAAACAGACGTAGATCTGACTGAAGCGCTTAAGAAATCAATAGAAAAGAAAACCAAACGCGATAAGGAACGCCATAAGAATAATAATAAGATAAGTGGATAGTTTATTTAATATCAAACTTTAATCTTGATTAAGCATCCTGAAGCAATTAAAGATTCTTTTGTTCTTTGCCTGGCTGACAATTACACTGTATTTGCATGCGCTTAAGCAGCAGTATATCTCCACTAACAATTACTGAAATAAGTCACACTCAGTGGTGCAAATGATGAGTTTAATATTTCCGCTTGGAAGCCTGGATAAGGGCCTGTTGAGTTTGGGGTTTGGTATAAAGAGATGAAAAACAGTTGATTATCTAAGAAAGGAGCAGACTTGTTGAGGCGAATTATTTCAAAAAAAATTACCTTTAAAGTTTCACTATTTTTGGGTACTTTTGCACGCTACTTTAAGCTAAGATAAATGAGTAACGAAAGATACAGTCAGCGAGGTGTTTCTGCCTCAAAAGAAGATGTGCACGCAGCCATCAAGAATATCGATAAAGGGCTTTTCCCTAAGGCTTTTTGTAAAATAATCCCTGATTTTTTGGGTGGAGACGATGAGTATTGCAACATAATGCACGCCGATGGTGCGGGTACAAAATCATCTCTGGCTTATATGTACTGGAAAGAAACCGGTGATATTTCTGTGTGGAAAGGGATAGCTCAGGATGCACTGATTATGAATATCGACGACCTGCTTTGTGTGGGAGCTACCGATAATATTTTAGTGTCTTCTACCATAGGTCGCAACAAAAATCTGATTCCTGGTGAAGTCATTTCTGCTATTATTAACGGTTCAGACGAATTACTGAAAGAGCTACAGGGAATGGGCGTTAATTGTCATGGCACCGGTGGTGAAACAGCTGACGTAGGAGATCTTGTACGCACTATTATTGTTGATAGTACTGTGACTTGTCGTATGAAACGCAGTGACGTTATCAATAATGCTAATATCGCTGATGGTGATGTGATTGTAGGGCTTTCGTCGAGTGGGCAGGCAACTTACGAAAAGGAGTATAACGGCGGAATGGGCAGTAATGGTCTGACTTCGGCCCGTCACGATGTTTTTGCTCATTATTTGGCGGATAAATTTCCCGAAAGTTTTGATCCTGATGTGCCGGAAGAACTGGTTTACTCTGGTCAACTAAAGCTAACAGATGCCATTGAAGGTATCGATTTGGATGCTGGTAAAATGGTGCTTTCACCAACCAGAACCTATGCGCCAATCATTAAAAAGATATTGGACGAAATGCGTGATAAAGTACACGGTATGGTACACTGCTCGGGTGGTGCCCAGACCAAGGTGATGCATTTTGTAGATAACATGAAAGTGGTAAAAGATAACCTTTTTCCTATTCCTCCACTGTTCAAAACCATTCACGAACAGAGTGGAACAGATTGGAAGGAGATGTACAAGGTCTTTAATATGGGGCACCGTATGGAGGTTTACTTGCCAAAAGAATATGCTCAACAGCTTATCGATATATCCGAATCATTTGGTGTAGAAGCCCGGATTGTAGGCTATTGCGAAGCTGCTGATAAAAATAGTCTGACCATCAACAGTGAATACGGAACATTCAATTACTAAATTCCAAAAGAAAAAAAACAAACTCACAAGTGAAGAGTTGGAGTTTAGTATTTGGAATTTGGATATTATTTTTACGAGTGAAGATATTGAATCATTCACTCATTTACTCATTGAAGCATAAATCATGGCTCAGTCATTATTAGAAAAATTAGAAATAGTAAAAATCCGTTTTACCGAGGTGCAGGAACAAATAACTGACCCGGCGGTGATAGCGGATATGAAACGCTTTGTAAAGCTGAATAAAGAGTACCGCGATTTGGAAAAACTTTCCAATAAATACGATGAGTACAAAGCTTTGTTGGAGGGGCTGGAAGAAGCACGTGAAATATTGGCTGATGAAACTGACCGGGATCTTCGCGAAATGGCCAAAATGGAAATAGATGAGAACGAAGGCAAAGTAGAGCCAATGGAAGAAGAAATAAAACTTCTTCTCATTCCGTCTGACCCACAGGACAGTAAAAATGCTGTTGTGGAAATACGGGGTGGTGCCGGTGGCGATGAAGCCAGCATCTTTGCCGGAGACCTCTATCGTATGTATGCCAAATATTGCGAAAGCAAAGGTTGGAAAGTAGAAGTGACTAATTCTAATGAAGGCACATCAGGTGGCTTCAAGGAGATCGTGTTTAATGTGACAGGTGATGGTGTTTATGGCATCCTGAAGTATGAGTCTGGCGTGCATCGTGTACAACGTGTACCTCAGACCGAGACACAAGGTCGTGTGCATACTTCGGCAGCTTCTGTTGCGGTATTACCGGAGGCTGATGAGTTTGATATCGAATTGCGCAATGAAGATATTCGTCGTGATGAATATTGTTCGTCTGGCCCTGGAGGTCAGTCGGTAAATACTACCTATTCGGCTATTCGCTTGACACATATCCCTTCAGGTATTGTAGTAACGTGTCAGGATCAGAAATCCAAGCTAAAAAACCTTGATAAAGCGATGGCTGAGTTGCGTACACGTCTATACAATTTGGAATACCAAAAATATTTGGATGAAATATCTGCCAAACGTAAGACGATGGTATCTACAGGCGACCGCTCAGCTAAAATACGGACTTACAATTACCCTCAAGGCCGGGTGACCGACCACCGTATCAATCTTACACTTTATAACCTAAATGCCATTATTGATGGCGATATTCAGGAGATCATTGACAAGTTGATCGTGGAGGAGAATGCTTCCAGACTTCAAGAATCAGAATTATAAAAACAAATATATTACGATGACTTCATCAGACATTTTTGATCAAATAGTAGAAAAAGAAAGTTTTTTGTGTGTGGGCTTGGACAGCGATATTCAAAAATTGCCTAAGCATCTTTTGCGTACCGATGATCCTATCTTTAATTTCAACAAAGAGATTATTGATGCTACACACGATATAGCTGTGGCGTATAAGCCTAACCTTGCATTTTATGAAAGTCAAGGGGTAGAAGGCTGGAAGAGTCTGCAGAAAACTGTGGATTATCTACGTCAGAAATATCCTGAACAATACATTATAGCAGATGCTAAGCGTGGTGATATTGGTAATACCTCGGCTTTGTATGCCCGTGCTTTTTTCGAAAATATGGATTTTGATGCTGTAACCGTAGCGCCTTATATGGGGGAGGATTCTGTAAAACCTTTTATGAATTATGAAGGTAAATGGGTCATTCTTTTGGCTCTGACATCTAATAAAGGAGCTTTTGATTTCCAATTTAATGAGAATAAAAAGGATGGAACTAAGTTGTTCGAGAATGTGCTGAAAACCTCGAAAAAATGGGGAAATAACGAAAATATGATGTATGTTGTAGGCGCTACTAAAGCTGAGATGCTGAGGGATATACGTGTACAAGTGCCACATCATTTTCTTTTAGTTCCTGGTGTGGGGGCCCAAGGGGGTAGCTTGCGCGAAGTTGTTGAAAATGGTATGAACGATCGTTGTGGACTTTTGGTAAATGCATCGCGTTCTATTATTTTTGCTGATGATACAGAAGAATTTGCTGCAGAAGCACGTAAGAGTGCCAAAGAGGTTCAGGTAGAAATGTCGGAACTGCTTAAGGAATATAATCTGGTTAAATAATGACATTTGAACAAGCACATCAACGCGTAGAAGAAGAAATTGCCAAAATTAATTTAATGGCACAGCCGGAGCTGTTGTATCAGCCTATTGCTTATTCTCTTGGGTCAGGCGGTAAACGTATTCGTCCCTCTTTGTGTCTGATGGCTTGTGATGCCTTAGGCGGCGATGTAAATAAGGCGGTTTTCCCGGCTTTGGCCCTGGAAATTTTTCACAACTTTACCTTGTTGCACGATGATATCATGGATAAGGATGAAATACGCCGTAATCGTCCTACCGTGCATAAAAAGTGGAATGAAAATGTGGCTATTCTATCTGGGGATGCTATGCAAATTTTGGCTTATCAATACCTGGCAAAAACACCTGTTGAGTATTTGAAACCTGTCCTCGATGTTTTTAATGATACTGCCCTTAAAGTGTGTGAAGGTCAGCAGTATGATGTCGATTTTGAAACTCAGGACCGTGTAGATGTAGATGCTTACATCACCATGATAGAGTATAAAACAGCGGTGTTGATAGAGGCCAGCCTGAAAATCGGAGCTATTGTAGCTGGGGCTGATTATGAAACCGTTGATCTTTTTGGTAAATTTGGTAAAAATCTAGGCTTAGCTTTCCAGTTGCGTGACGACTGGCTCGATACCTTTGGCGACGAGGAGACCTTTGGTAAGGATATTGGTAGCGATATTGTAAATAATAAAAAGACTTATTTACTGATTTCAGCTCTGCAATTGGCAGCAGGGGATCTAAAAAAAGAACTTAACAATAGTCTTTTTGTTGCTGAAGATAGTAATGAAGATAAGATAATGAAGGTGAAATCAATCTTTAAACAATTAAGTATTGATGAGCTGACTCAGCGTCAGGCCGAACGTTACTACGAAGCTTCAGTAGCAGCTCTCGGGCAACTGCAAATTCCAGACAAAGAGGTGTTTCTGACTTTAGCCGAAGGTTTGCTCAAAAGGTCTAAATAGCATTTTGAAGAAAAAAGTTTTAATCATAAGGTTTAGTTCTATTGGCGACATTATACAATGTATGTCTGTTATAGAACCGCTTAAATTCCAACTTGATGCTGACGTGCATTGGATTAGTCGTAGTGACTTTGTTCCGATGCTTAACACCAATCCTAACATCACTAAGATATGGTCTTTTGAGAAAGATACAGGATTGATTGGCTTAGCTAAGATGGTTGCTCAACTTAGAAAGGAAAAGTTTGATTATATATATGATGCACATCAGAACATAAGATCGTTCTTTGTCCGTACTTTAATTGGTTTTCCGAAGTTAAATCCTAGTGTATCATTCGCTGTAAGACGCAAATATCGTATACGCCGTTTTTTCTTCTTTCAGTTTAATATCCGTAAAGCCCTGCCAATGCCTTTTAAGGCGGTAGTGTCTTTTCAGAAACCACTTAAAAAGTGGGCTTTGGATTTCAAAAAAGAGTACCGTACAAATTGGCAATTCCCGGCAAACGTCATTTCTCGTGGTAAAGAACTTCTATGTACAATATTAGATGAAGAGAAGGTGATTACTATAGTACCTTCTGCCGCCTGGGAGCTTAAACGGTGGCCTGTTAATTATTGGCAAGAGCTCGTTCGTAAGTTACCGGATTTTCGTTTTGTCATTATTGCTGGTCCTGAAGATACTTTTACTCAGGAAATAGAGAAGGTGGATCCCCAAAGGGTGTTTAATCTAGCCGGTAAAACAAGTTTACAAGAAAGTTTTTATGTCATCAGTCAGTCCCATGTAGTGGTGTCTGCTGATACGGGTTTTTTGCATGCTGCCGATTTATTTAAGGTGAATGCTATAGCATTAATGGGACCAACGGCATTTGGACATCCTAGCGGATCTACGGTCAGAGTAATGGAAGTTAATAATTTGGCTTGTCGTCCTTGTACTAAAGCTGGCAATACAGTGTGTAAAATGCCCGAGGAATACAGAGCTTGCTTGTTAAATACAACACCCGACAAGGTCATTCAGGCTATGAGAGAATCTTTCAATATATAAAAGATATTAACACCAACTTGATTATGAGCCTATTTAATCGCAAAAAACAACAGGAAGCATATGCCGATCCTTCGCTGAGGATCATACGACGAAATATACGGGGCGATGCTATGTCTGGTATTATTTTGTTGATAGCTACTTTTGTGGCATTATTGGTGGCAAATTCTGATCTTCATCATTTATATGAGAAGTTTTTGCATTTGCCTATTGCCATCAATGTGGGAGATTTTCATCTCCACCATGAAATGCATGCGTGGATCAACGATGGATTGATGGTGGTCTTTTTCTTGTTGGTGACTTTGGAGATTAAACGGGAATCGATGATTGGCGTATTATCTTCTCCTAAAAAGGCTATGTTACCAGTAATTGCAGCCATTGGTGGTATGGTGGTGCCAGTGCTTATCTTTATCCTTTTTAACCGTGACCCCAATGTAGACCAAGCTTGGGCTATTCCAATGGCTACAGATATTGCTTTTTCTTTGGGCATTCTTTCTCTGTTAGGTGACAGAGTGCCTCTGGAGTTGAAGGTGTTCCTTACTGCATTTGCTATTGCAGATGATTTGGGGGCAGTGTTGGTCATCGTATTCTTCTATAGTAGTGCTATAAACCTGACGTATTTAGCCTTAGCTCTTGCTGCTGTGGGCTTGCTTGTGTTGGCTAATAAGTTGAATGTTAGACTGGTTTTTCCTTATATTTTGGTTGGGTTTCTGGTTTGGTATTTTATGATGGAGTCCGGAGTGCATTCTACTATTGCCGGAGTGCTTGTGGGACTTACCATTCCAATGAAATCACATATTACTACGGCTGATTTTTTTACTAAGATGAGAACGAGTTTCCGTATTTTCCTCACCGAAGAGAATAAGGCCAACAAAAAGCATGAAAATATTATGACCAAGAATCAATTGTCTTGTCTGGATAATATTAGTAGTGATTCACGGCATGTATTAGGGCCATTACAAAATTTAGAACATGGTTTGCACAACTTTTCGGCCTTTGTGGTGTTACCTTTATTTGCCTTTGCCAATACTGGCGTGCGTTTAGTGGGCAATGCCGATCTGAAATTGACTTTTTTCCCATTCTTGATTATGATAGCATTGGTTATCGGCAAAACGTTGGGAATATTTAGCTTCTCTATGGTGGCTAAGAAATTAAAAATTGTTGAATTTCCTAAGGCTTTGACGCCTAAAGCTCTTCTCGGAATGGGGATTTTAGGTGGTATTGGTTTTACAATGTCGCTGTTTATCGCTATGTTGTCGTTCCCGAAAGGACCTAGCCTTGACTTGGCTAAGATGGGAATTTTGGGCGGATCGTTCGTGGCTGGAACCTTAGGATATTTTTATTTAAAATTATTTGTTTTTAAGAAGAAAAAAAGAGCGTAAGCTTTTAAAATTATGAAATTTAAATTATTAATGATGAGCATGCTTGTTGCCGTAACGATGGTGGCGCAAGTGGCAGATTCTACATCTGTTGATAGTGTAGAGGTAGAGAACGAGAAAGAGGGATATATATTTACGGAAGTGGTGACTTTGCCCCATACGAGTGTAAAAGATCAAAACCGTAGTGGTACATGCTGGAGCTATTCCGGTATTTCCTTCATTGAATCAGAATCAATGAAGTTGGGTTATGACTCTTTAAATTTATCCGAAATGTTTATAGTGCGTCATAACTATGCTTATAAAGCAGAACGTTTTGTGCGTACTCACGGCAAATTAAATTTTGCTCAGGGAGGTAGTTTTTATGATGTTTTATGGGCTTATGATACATATGGCATCCTTACTGAAGAACAGTACAAAGGCATAGAATATGGTGAGGAGGCTCCTGTGTTTGGCGAATTAGATGCTGTCTTTGATGGCTACGTAAACGGCGTAATTGCTAACCGTAATAAGAAACTTTCACCAGTGTGGATGAAAGGATTCAACGCTTTGCTGGACACTTATTTTGGCGAAGTGCCGGAAGCGGTTCCTGCAGCAGGTACAGAAATTTCTCCTAAAGAGTTTGCCAAACTGAAGGTGGGTGTAGATGCCAGTGATTATGTGTCTATTACATCTTTCACCCATCATCCGTTTTATTCTAAGTTTATACTTGAAATACCCGATAACTGGCAGTGGTCTGAATCTTATAATGTGCCTTTAGACGAAATGATGGAGATTTTTAACTATGCTATCGACGAAGGTTATACCATAGCATGGGGTGGTGATGTCAGCGAAAAAGGTTTTTCTCATAAAAAAGGAGTGGCTATCACGCCAGAAACAGATGTGAAAGAAATGGCAGATTCTGAACGCTCTAAGTGGGAAGATAAAGAAAAATCCGATTTTTATAAGTTTAAAGAAATCGTTCCGGAAAAAGAGGTGACCCAAGAGATGCGTCAGGAAGGTTTTGACAATTGGACCTTGACTGATGACCACGGCATGCACATCGTTGGTACGGCTACAGACCAGAATGGTAATCTGTATTATTACACTAAAAACTCTTGGAATACCGACAACAGCAAGTATAATGGATACTTATATATGTCAGAGGCTTATGTGAAACACAAAACGATGAACATCGTGGTGAACAAAAAAGCAATTCCAAAACATATCCGTAAAAAATTAGATATCAAGTAAAAGAATAGAGGGACGAGCTACGAACTATAGTTGTAGTAGTCCCTTTTTTTATTTTTAAGGAAATGAAGATTCATTTTAAAATTTTTCTTGTTAGTGCTGCATTGGTTATTTTGTCAGGTGTTTTGTCTGGTAGATTAGATCTGCTGCTGTCAGAAGCCCTGATAGTGCAGGCTCAGTCAATTTCCTATTTTTTTACTTTGGCTGGTGTTGTTTTTGCTTTTAGCTGGTATAATCGTACGGCAACACCTGTGAAAGAGGGTGTATATGCACTAGAAGCAAACCTTAAAAAGCAAAATAGAATTTTATACTATCTTTTGTGCATTAATGTGATCAATGCGGGTGTATTACTAATCAATACGACACAGCCGGTGCAGCTGATGACGGCTATCTCACTTTTGGTAGTTCTTATTTCTCCTATGATATTCCGTACTATGCAAGAAAAAATAAATGATTCAGTCAAAACGGAAGATACAGCAGAAAATACTAACTAATTCATTGTTTCATTGTCTCATTGACTCATTGCCATGACTATAGCAGTTGATTTCGACGGAACCATAGTAGAACACCGTTACCCCGAAATAGGGGAAGAGATTCCTTTTGCCACCCAAACGCTTAAGCAGCTCTACAATGATGGTCATAATCTGATTCTTTGGACTTACAGAGCCGGTTTAGAACTCGACCAAGCGGTGGAATTCTGTGAGAAAAAAGGGGTGAAATTCTATGCTATCAATAAGAATTTCCCCGAAGAAGTTTACGATAAAAGCATCAGTCGAAAAATCATTGCAGATATGTACATCGATGACCGCAACTTCGGCGGCATGCCTGACTGGGGCGAAATCTATGCCTCTATTAGCGGGCAGCCTTTAGAGCTTAAAGAAACAAAAAAAGGTTTTTGGAGGCGTTTATTCTCGAAATAACTTACAATCTCGTTATTCTAGCTCCCAATTTATTTAATCGACGGTCAATCCATTCGTAGCCACGGTCAATCTGTTCTATATTGTCAATGGTTGAAGTACCTTCAGCTGAGAGAGCTGCAATGAGTAGTGCTACACCGGCGCGTATGTCCGGGCTGCTCATTTTGCTGGCACGGAGCGCTAGTTTTTTATCGTGACCAATGACGGTAGCACGGTGAGGATCGCATAGAATGATTTGCGCTCCCATGTCGATGAGTTTATCTACAAAAAAGAGGCGGCTCTCAAACATCTTTTGATGAATTAGCAGGCTGCCTTTAGCTTGGGTCGCAATTACCAGAAATACACTTAAAAGGTCTGGTGTAAGCCCCGGCCAGGGCGCATCACTGATGTTCATAATAGACCCATCGATAAAATTGTCGATCTCATAATGTTCTTGTGCAGGAATATGAAGATCGTCGCCGCGTTCTTCCATTTGGATGCCTATGCGACGGAATTGCATCGGGATAATACCAAGGTCACTTTTCAGGGCATTTTTGATAGTAATCTCAGAGCCTGTCATAGCAGCCATGCCAATAAAACTACCAATCTCAATCATATCCGGCATCAATGTGTGTTCGCAACCACCAAGTTCTGTTACGCCTTCTATGGTCAGAAGGTTTGAACCTACACCTTTGATGTTGGCTCCCATACAGTTTAGCATTTTGCACAGTTGCTGTACATAGGGTTCACAGGCGGCATTGTAAATTGTAGTCGTGCCTTTAGCCATTACGGCAGCGAGTAAGATGTTGGCTGTTCCGGTTACTGAGGCTTCATCCAGCAGCATATAAGTACCTTTCAGTTCAGGTGCTTCTACCTTGAAAAAGTTGTCTTTGTATTCAAAGTTGAGCTTTGCACCTAAGTCAATAAAACCTTGAAAGTGGGTATCTAGCCGGCGGCGACCAATTTTATCCCCTCCTGGTTTAGGCAGGTAGGCACGCCCGTATCGTGCAAGTAATGGTCCCAGTATCATCACCGAACCACGCAATGAAGCACTTTGTTTACGGAAAACATCGGTCTTCATATAGTCGATGTCAATCTTATCGGCTTTGAAAGAATAGGAGCCCTTGGCTAATTTTTCAACCTCAACGCCTAAGTCTCGCATCAGCTGTATCAGGTTATTGACATCCAGAATGTCCGGGATGTTGTTGATGATCACTTTTTCTTTGCTAAGCAACACGCCGCAAATCACTTGTAGTGCTTCGTTTTTTGCGCCTTGTGCTTCTATTTCGCCGGAGAGTCGGTGACCTCCCTCAACAATAAAAGATGCCATTTATTTTTTACGTTTTTTGTTTTGGTTTTGATGCTTACGGTGTCCTTGCTGATTTTGGTTTTGACGGGTTTGTTGTATGTTTGGTTCTGTCAATACAAAATCATTTTCTGAGTAATTCAGCACTCCATCAGATAGTAGGCTTAAGTCTTTGTAGATTTTATCGTCGACGACTACTTTTTTATTCCAAGTGAGGAACGAGTGTTTCATTTGATTAGCAATAGCGTTAGCCATTTGTTTGCGGGCATTTTCATCTTCAATTTTGCAACAGGCATTTATCATATCTTCTACTTTACCTCCGTAGTAGCGTAGCTTTATGTTGCGTTGTGGATAGGCCAGTGGCTCTATGGCCACATCTAAAGCTTCTTCTGTTGGTAGTTTGAATTCTGAATCGATGTCCAGTTTAAAATCCGACATAATGGCCAAGTGGTCATATAGTTTTTGCTTAAACTCGGCCACGTCACGCAGGTAAGGAAATAGGTTCCCCATCACCTTGATGATGTGTCCTGTATACTTTGTTCTTTCATCTTTATCTTCTATCTCAACGGCTTGTTGCACCATTTTTTGAATGTGGCGCCCGTATTCCGGCATTTTAAGCGCATCTCTATGACTGTTATAATCCATCTTTCCTCTTTTCTTTGTTAAACTGCAAATTTAGCTAAAAATATGTGACCTAAATGATAGAATGCGCAATAGTTTATATAATAAAAAAAATGTGCTAAGGTTTTCTTGACAATAAGACTTAGATAGTGGTCATAAATTCTTACATTTGCGACCATTATTTATTGAAAAAATGACCATAAAAGAAATACAAGAAGAAATTATAGAGGAATTTGTGGTTTTTGATGATTGGATGGATCGTTATTCTTATCTGATAGATTTGGGAAATGATCTGATACCGATGGAGGAAAAGCGCAAAAGCCCTCAAACTCTGATAGAAGGTTGTCAGAGTAAGGTTTGGATAGATGCTGAGGTAAAAGATGGTAAGATTTACTACTATGCCGAAAGTGACGCTGTAATAGTCAAAGGCATTGTGGCACTCTTATTGCGTGTGTTCTCCGGTAGAGACTTGAAAGAAGTGATAGAAAGCGAGCTGTTTTTTATTGATGAAATAGGGCTGAGCAGTCATTTATCGCCTACCCGTTCAAATGGTTTGGTAGCCATGATGAAACAAATGCGACTTTATGCCATTGCCTTTAATGCAAAAGCTAATAACTAACATGAGTGAAAAATTAAAATATGAAGAGGCCATTATTCAAGGTTTGAAAACGGTCTTTGATCCCGAGATTCCTGTTAATGTATACGACTTGGGTTTAATCTATAAAATTGACGTGTTGGATTCCATGGATGTGGAAGTGGAAATGACGCTGACAGCTCCGGGTTGTCCTATGGCTGACTATATCGTTAACGAAGTGAAAGAAAAAGTGGAGATGGTACCTGACCTAAAAGAGTGCACCGTCAATCTTGTTTTTGAACCTGCCTGGGACAAAGATATGATGACAGAGGAGGCTCAGTTAGAATTGGGGATGCTATAAGAATTAAAAGTTATTGAATAAAAAATGAGTAAATGGTGCTTCGATTTTATAAGTGTTCGGAGTAAATCATTTTATATATCGAATAAATTTAGGAATATGAAGAAGACAATCGTTTTGATGGTAGCAATGATTGCTGCGCTTTCAATATCAGCTCAGGATTTGAAATTTGGACATGTAAATTCACAAGAGCTAATGGCTAATTTGCCTGACATGGAAAAAGTAATGGGTCAACTTGAAGAAATTCAAACCTCCAACAATGAGCTTTTAACTAAGATGCAGCAAGAGTTACAAGGCGAAGCTGCTAAATTTGAACAAGGAGCCGATACTATGCCTCAATCGGTTTTAGCCTATAAACAACAGGAATTACAGCAGATGCAGGCCAGTATCCAGAAGTTTTATCAAGAAGCTCAGGTGCAGATGCAACAAAAACAGCAAGAGCTGACACAGCCTGTTATGGATAAAGTTAAAAAAGCCATTGATGAAGTAGCCGCAGAGCAAGGTTTGATATATGTTTTTGACCTTTCTGGCGGTGCTATCCTTTATCATTCTACTCAGAGTACAGATATCAAGCCACTTGTGCGTAAAAAATTAGGCTTGGAATAAATGAGTGGGCAGTAAGCAGTGGACAGAAGTCAGCACTGTCTACTGCTGATTGTCAACTACTAACTGATATGAATGCTCCCATTGGTATATTCGACTCTGGTTATGGTGGCTTAACGGTGTTTAAGCACATAAAACAGTTGATGCCGGAGTATGATTATATTTATTTGGGCGATAATGCCCGCAACCCCTATGGTACCCGCTCTTTTGATGTGGTGTATCAGTATACCCTTCAGGCTGTTGAGAAGCTTTTTTCTCTCGGATGCGAATTGGTGATATTGGCCTGTAATACAGCCTCTGCCAAAGCCCTTCGCACCATACAGCAAAATGATCTACCCCGCATTGCTCCCGAAAAACGCGTCCTTGGTGTTATTCGTCCCAGTGTAGAAGAAGTGGGGCAAATAAGTCGAAGTCGTCATGTTGGAGTGCTCGGTACTAACGGTACGGTTCGTAGTCATTCCTATTTTCTGGAGCTTGAAAAGCTATTTCCTGATGTTGTGGTTAACGAAGAAGCTTGCCCTATGTGGGTACCTTTGGTGGAAAACCATGAATATGAAAGACCTGGTGCAGACTTTTATGTGAAACAACACATTAACCGTATAATGGCAAAAGATGCAGCCATTGATACCCTGATTCTTGGATGTACGCACTATCCCCTTCTCCTAGGAAAAATAAAGCAATTTGTACCTGCAAATGTTAAGATTTTGGAGCAAGGGCCTCTTGTTGCAAAAAAATTAAAGTTATATTTGAAAAATCATCCGGAAATGGATGTACGGTGTGCTAAAAATGGAAAAGTGAGATTCTATACGACAGAAGCTCCGGAACGTTTTAAGGAATCTGCTCAAATTTTTCTGAAAGAGAAAATAGAAGTGCATCATATTATTATAGGCTAGTAAGCTAAGATGTTATTGACTTCTCTGGGCTTAAATATATAGCTAACCAGGCATTTAAGAACCCCAAGGACCAAAGAAACTGATGACCCTAAAACCTAACGATATAGTCTTGATTATCTCACCTGCCGGAAGAGTTTCTAATGAAAACCTTGATAATGCGGTGCGTATACTTAAATCATGGGGCTTAAATGTAGTGTTAGGAAAATATGTAAAATCGGAGTATTATAATTTTTCCGGCACAATAGAACAGCGACTTTCAGATTTGCAATGGGCCTTAGATCATCCTACTGCAAAAGCCATTTTTGCTTCACGTGGTGGTTATGGTCTTATTCAGTTGCTAGATAAGGTAGATTGGACCTTATTTCAAAAAAAGTCTAAATTGCTGATTGGCTATAGTGATATTACGAATTTATCTGTGCAGATTAATAATATAGGGGGGCAATCCTTGCATGCGCTTATGCCTAATAGTTTTCCCAAAGCTAAAGAACATCAGAAATCATTAACGAGTTTGAAAAGTGCACTCTTTGATGAAACATATACCCTTGACTGGTATTCACCTTTACCTGTAGCTGATGGTGAGATAACAGGGGAGCTTGTGGGAGGAAACCTTTCCATCTTATATAGTTTGCAAGGCACGCCTTATGCGCCTAAGTATAACGGCAAAATACTTTTTATTGAAGAAATAAATGAATATCTGTACCATACCGATCGTATGCTACGAAGCTTGGATTATGCTGGTGTTTTTTCTGATATTAAGGCTTTGTTAATAGGTGATTTTACAAAAATGCAGGATAATGATGTTCCTTTTGGTCAAACTATTGAAGAAATTATTACAGCAGTAGCCCAGAAGAATAATGTGCCCGTAATATTTGGCTTAAAAACCGGGCATGATGATCCTACATTGGCTCTGCCCATGGGACAAAGAGCTGTTTTGACTGTTAAAGACGCCCGGTGTACATTGTCTTTTTAATATGTATGAGAAACTTTCAAATAAAGAATTAGGTAAGATCGGTGAAGAGATGGCGATAGCTTTTTTGCGCCAAAAAGGTTTACAAATTCTCGATACCAATTGGCATTTTCAACATTTGGAAATTGATATCATAGCCCAAGAGAAGAATATGTTGGTCTTTGTGGAGGTGAAAACACGTCGCACCGCCTTTTTTGGTAATCCTGAAGAGGCTGTTTCTCCACAAAAAATATCCCGTTTGTTAAATGCAGCACAAGCCTACATTTTTGAAAAAGATTTTCAAGGTGAATCGCGCTTTGATGTGGTTTCCATTATCGTTCCCTACGGAAAAAAGCCTGAATTAGAATATTTTGAAGATGCTTTTTATTCTTAATACTAAAATGTAGGATTTCTTCCTTTGTATCACTACATTATTGTAGCTTGTTGATATTCTGATATTTCAAGTAAAAAAGATGCGAAATTAAAGGCTGTTATTCTTTTATTTCTCTTTGGCCTTTGTTATATTTGACCTCCCAATTGATCAACCATTTTATTTTTTATCTAATACTTAACTATTATGCCGAGTTATTTTTATTTAATACCAGTGGCAGCTATTGTTGCATTGGTATTTGCCTGGTTCTTTTTTAAGAAAATGATGTCGATGTCAGAGGGCACCGACCGTATGAAAGAAATTGCACAGTATGTGCGTGATGGTGCTATGGCCTACCTCAGTCGCCAGTATAATGTGGTGTTGAAGGTATTTGTCGTGCTATTTATTATTTTAACTGTTTTGGCTTATCTGGGCGTTCAGAATCCTTTTGTGCCAATCGCTTTTCTTACCGGTGGTTTCTTTTCCGGTCTCTGTGGTTTTCTGGGAATGAAGACTGCTACATTTGCTTCTGCACGTACTGCTCATGGCGCTTCTAAGTCTTTAAATCAAGGTTTGAAAGTGGCCTTTCGAAGTGGCGCTGTGATGGGCTTGGTTGTCGTAGGCTTTGGCCTGCTCGATATTGCCCTTTGGTTTTGGTTGCTCAATAGTTTTATTTTTACGCCTGAGCATATGGAAGCTGGGATGCATTTCTTAGGCCTTGATTTTGTGCATCAAGGTATGAATCCTGACCGTAAGTTGTTTGAAATCACAACCATTATGTTAACCTTTGGTATGGGCGCTTCTACTCAGGCTCTTTTTGCCCGCGTGGGTGGCGGTATTTATACAAAAGCTGCTGACGTCGGTGCCGACCTTGTAGGTAAAGTAGAAGCTGGTATTCCTGAAGATGACCCACGTAACCCTGCTACTATTGCTGATAATGTTGGGGACAATGTAGGTGATGTGGCTGGTATGGGAGCCGATCTTTATGAATCTTACTGTGGTTCCATTTTGGCAACAGCAGCTTTGGGTGCAGCGCTCCCGGCTACTTTGCTAGGAGCTAAAGGTATGGATGTAACGAATGCCGTAATGGCGCCGATGATTGTTGCGGCTATTGGTATTGTATTGTCTATTGTAGGTATTTTTATGGTACGCACCAAGGAAGATGCGACACAAAAGAGTTTGCTTAATGCTTTGCTTTTGGGTACAGGTGGTAGTTCTTTCTTGATATTAGCTGCTATCGCTGGTATGGCTTCTACGGGTATGATCACCTGGGGTATTTTTGGTTCTGTTGTGACGGGGCTTTTAGCGGGTATCATTATTGGTCAGGGTACAGAATATTATACTTCTGACGAGTACAAACCAACTCAGGGGATTGCTAGTCAGGCACAACAAGGGCCGGCTACCACTATTATAGATGGTATAGCCACGGGTATGTATTCTACTTGGATTCCTGTAGTCACTATCGTGATTGGTATCATTGGTGCCTTTGGTTTTGCCGGTGGTTTTACTAATTTTTCTATTGGTGTATATGGTATAGGTTTTGCTGCCGTAGGTATGCTTTCTACTTTGGGTATTACTTTGGCTACCGATGCCTTTGGTCCTATTGCTGATAATGCGGGTGGTAATGCAGAGATGGCCGAATTGCCTGCTGAGGTGCGCGAACGTACCGATGCTTTAGATTCATTAGGTAACACAACTGCTGCTACCGGTAAAGGTTTTGCTATTGGTTCTGCAGCATTGACAGCTATGGCGCTGATGGCTGCTTATATGGAGGATATTCGTTTGTGGCTTGGCCGCTTGCCTGAAAAGGGTGATGCTTTCTTGGCTCAAACAGGATTGGATAATCTTGAGGCTGCTGAAATCAGTGATTTTGTGGCTTATTTTGATCTTTCAATTTTCAACCCAATGCTTTTGGGCGGACTTTTCATTGGTGCTATGATGGCTTTTGTCTTTTGTGCTATGACTATGAAGGCTGTAGGTCGTGCTGCCGGCGCTATGGTGGACGAGGTGCGACGCCAGTTTCGGGAAATTACCGGTATTCTGGAAGGTAAAGCAACGCCCGAATATGCTAAATGTGTGGAAATTTCTACTAAAGGTGCCCAACGTGAAATGTTAGTACCCTCTATTATTGCGATTGCTGTGCCTGTGTTAGTCGGTTTGCTGCTCGGTGTAGCCGGAGTAGTCGGTTTGCTGATGGGTGGGCTGACTACTGGTTTTACATTGGCTTGTATGCTCAACAACTCTGGAGGAGCCTGGGATAATGCTAAGAAATATATCGAAAAAGGAAACTATGGTGGTAAAGGTAGCGAAACACATAAAGCTGGTGTGGTTGGTGATACTGTTGGTGATCCGTTCAAGGATACGTCTGGCCCATCTCTAAATATTTTAATTAAACTAATGACCATGGTTTCTGTTGTAATGGCTGGTTTAACTGTTGCATTTAGCATTTTCTAGAAGAAAACAACCTATTTTTATTATGATCCGGGAGTGGCTTTGTGTCATATCCCGGATTTTTATTTTTTTTTCATTTCAATTTTATTTCCTTAATATTTGAAAAAGAGCTGGGGATCATTAACTTTGTATCTATGAAACATAGATTAATCCTCTTTTTTATTCTTTTCTATCTGGCGTTTTTCCCTTCCGTATATGCGAAAAAAGCAGATGATTTTATCATAAAAAAAATCGAGTCTGTAAATAATGTGGCCATGTCAGATTATCAAGAGGCCGTCAACAGGTTGGACTCTATAGAGATGTTTCTTACAATGGAGCAATCCGAGAACTTTCAACCATATCTCAATTTGTCATATGCCTTATTGGCCTATAAAAAAGCTAATTATGTGCGATCTTTACGTCTTACAGATGAGGCTCTAGAATCCTTTTTGTATATGGAGAATAAAGAGTGGGTTGCCCGATGCTTGATTAATATCGGTAACATAGCAGAAATAACACGTCTTATTCCGGAGGCTGTTAATGCTTTTACGATGGCTTTGGATTATAGTGTAGATCCTCATACTGTTGGTTCAGCACATTTGGGGCTTGCTCGCAATAAACGAAGAATGAAGCGTGAGTGGAAGCAAGACTTGCAAGAGGGCGTTGATATATACAAGAGCTTGGGAGATAATGAGCTACAGTTATATGCTCAGATGGTTATTTATTGGTTTTATCAGGATTCTTCGGATATGACAGTAGTGCTTCCCGAAATTGCAAAAGAGTATAATGAAATTGGCCGTCATTATATGGAAGCTGATGCCTATAAATGTTTGGTGTTTCATTATGATCGAATCAACAAAATGGATAGTGCTTTGCTCTTTGTTGATAAATGTATTGCTGCCAATAGAGAAGAGTACCCTATAGCCTATTCATTTTTGGCTAGTGCACATCACCTTAAAGGTAAATTACTTTTAAAACAAGACAAGTATGATGAAGCGATGGAGGAGTTTAATGTAGCTATCGGGTTTTATAAGGATCTGCTTCTGAGGGGTAATAATTATTTGCTCTACCAATATCTTTATGATTATGAGATGGCACAGGGTAATTATAAAAAGGCCAGTGAATATTCTAAGGAATTAGTATTCTGTTTCAAAGCTTATTCCAATATGCGAGTAGAACGTTATGAGCAAATGAGTAAGTTGTTTACCAAGATTACATTTATAACAAATGAGCTGGAAAACATGAAGGTGCATTCCCGTTATATTACCTTGATTGTTGCGCTGTTCGTCGCATTGGTCTTTATGATTTTATTGTGGTGGATGCGCTCTCAAAAGCTTCATTATAAGAGAAAGTCTTTTGATATGGAGGTGAGTAATGTAAGGTTGCGAGAGGAAACAGGCGCCTTGCTAAAAAAGACAAAGCATAATATATTCACCAATGAGTTGTCTAAAACGATGAGTGATTTTGAAAGAAAAGCAGAGCGTTATCTTGAGGAGAATAAAGATTTGCCCCAAATTCTAAAAGATAAGTATGCTGAAACGTTTCTCTTATGTGGTGCCAGATTTCCGGAGTTATCAGAGTCTGAAAAACGCTATGCCGTCATGTTTGTTTTGGATATAAAAACTAAAACCATTGCAGAATTATTTAATGTGCAAAATGCCACCGTTGCTCAATACCGGAACCGTATTAGGAAGAAATTGTATATTTCGAATACAGATATTCGCCTTGAAGAATTCTTAAAACAACAAATATTATAGCATATCGTAAAAAAAATAAGACTAAATAGACAGAAAATTAATATGATAAGCTTGTAGGGGGGTATTGTAAGGGGTAAAAGTTTTGAAAGTACTTTTATAAGCCTCAAATTTGCATCGAAATCAACGAAGACTTGAAGGTTGGTGTAATTTTTTATGATATCTGCTTTGTCTCGCTACTTACGCATAACCTGATTCTTGCAATATTGTTGGTTTCAAATTCGCCCCGATTCGATTCAGAATCGTTGAAACATTTGTTTTAAAAAAGTCCTGTTCCCTGCAGGGCTTTTTTTATTTCTATAAAGTGAATTTTCGCTTTAGAATACGTGCTGATTTTACTACCTTTGCACGAATTTGGGCAACCGCTAAAAAACAAGAAAAACAGATATATAATATGGCAAATCAAATGGTCAAAAAAGTAGTTATTCTCGGATCAGGAGCGTTGAAAATCGGTGAAGCTGGGGAGTTCGATTATTCGGGGTCGCAGGCACTGAAAGCATTACGCGAAGAAGGGGTGTACACCGTTCTGGTAAATCCTAACATTGCTACTGTACAGACATCGGACAATATCGCCGACAAGGTGTACTTCCTTCCTGTGACACCTTATTTTGTAGAACAGGTTATTAAGAAGGAACAACCAGAGGGAATTCTTTTAGCTTTCGGAGGTCAAACAGCACTCAACTGTGGAGTGAAACTTTTTGAAACAGGCGTGCTCGAAAAATACAATGTGCAAGTTATGGGAACACCCGTACAAGCCATTATCGACACTGAAGACCGCGAAATATTTGCCGGCAAACTGAAAGAAATTGATGTAAAAACACCTATTAGTATTCCATGTTATTCGGTAGAGGAATCCTTGGAAGCTGCCCAAAAAGTCGGTTTCCCAATCATCGTACGTGCGGCATACGCACTTGGAGGTTTGGGCTCAGGTTTTTGCCACAACGAAGACGAACTACGAACTCTGACAGAATCCGCTTTTGCTTATTCGCCACAGGTATTGGTAGAGGAGTCCATCAAAGGCTGGAAAGAGGTGGAATACGAGGTGGTGCGTGATCAATACGATAACTGTATTACGGTATGTAATATGGAGAACTTTGATCCTTTAGGTATTCATACCGGTGAGAGTATTGTAGTAGCACCATCACAAACCCTTTCTAATAAAGATTATCACAAACTTCGTGAGATTGCCATTAAAATTATCCGCCATATAGGTATTGTGGGGGAGTGTAATGTACAATACGCTTACGATCCTTTTTCTGAAGATTACCGTGTCATTGAGGTAAATGCCCGGTTAAGTCGTTCTTCAGCGCTGGCTTCTAAAGCCACGGGCTATCCTTTGGCTTTTGTTGCTGCAAAACTTGGCTTGGGTTACGGCCTGCACGAATTAAAAAATTCGGTAACCAAAACGACAACAGCTTGTTTTGAACCTGCACTTGACTATGTCGTGTGTAAAATTCCACGTTGGGACTTAGGAAAATTTGCCGGTGTCTCTAAACAGATTGGTTCTAGTATGAAATCGGTAGGTGAGATTATGGCCATTGGCCGTAATTTCGAAGAAGCCATTCAGAAAGGTATCCGTATGGTAGGTGAAGGAATGCATGGTTTTGTTGGTAACCATGATTTGGGAATGAGCAAAGACGAGCTGGAAACAGAACTGCAACAGCCTACTGATAAACGTATCTTTGCTATATCGGAAGCGATGCAGCAAGGTTACACGGTAGAAGATATTTATCAACTGACAAAGATCGACCGTTGGTTTTTGCAAAAGCTGCAAAACATTATTGACATAAAAGATGAGCTTTACACTAAAGATGAGTTGCCTCAGATTGATGATGCCTTGTTGCTGCGAGCTAAGCAGTTAGGTTTTTCTGACTTTCAGGTGGCGCGTGAAGTATTGAAGTGTGAAGGTTTTGAAATTTCCGAAGATCTCTTGAAAGTGCGCGAGTACCGTAAAAGTCGTGGTATTTTGCCTTATGTGAAGCAGATTGATACTATGGGGGGGGAATATCCTGCCCAAACGAACTATCTGTATATGTCTTACTCCGCTTGTGAACACGACGTTGAGTTTGAGAATGATCATAACTCCGCTGTAGTACTTGGATCAGGAGCTTACCGTATAGGTAGCTCGGTAGAGTTCGACTGGTGCAGTGTAACAGCTATTAAGACCGTGCACGAGCAAGGTATGCGTAGTATTATGATTAACTACAACCCGGAAACGGTGAGTACTGATTATGATATGTGCGACCGTTTATATTTTGATGAGTTGACTCTGGAACGTGTGCTTGATGTGATTGACTTGGAACAACCTAAAGGTACAATTGTGTCTGTTGGTGGTCAGATTCCTAACAACTTGGCGATGCGTTTGCACGGACAAAATGTGCCGATTTTAGGTACACATCCTGAGAAAATTGATAATGCCGAGAACCGTCAGAAATTCTCTGCTATGTTGGATGACTTAGGCATCGACCAGCCACGTTGGAGTGAGCTGACTAGTGTCGAGGATATTTACTCTTTTGTAGAAGATGTTGACTTCCCTGTTTTAGTGCGTCCTTCATACGTACTTTCGGGGGCAGCTATGAATGTGGTGTCCAACAAAGATGAATTAGAGCATTTTCTGACTTTGGCTGCCAATGTGTCTAAACAATACCCGGTTGTGGTGTCAGAGTTCATTGAACAGGCTAAAGAGATTGAGGTAGATGCTGTGGCCAGAGATGGTGAGATGATTGCTTACGCTATTTCGGAGCACGTAGAGTTTGCAGGTGTTCACTCTGGTGATGCAACTATTGTATTCCCGGCACAGAAACTTTATATCGAAACCATTCGCCGTGTGAAAAAAATTGCCCGCAGTATTGCGAAAGCACTTGAAATCACTGGGCCTTTCAATATGCAATTGTTGGCTAAAGATAATGACATCAAGGTGATAGAGTGTAACCTGCGTGCTTCGCGTTCTTTCCCGTTTGTTTCTAAAGTGCTTAAGGTGAATTTGATCGAAATGGCCACCAAAGTGATGCTTGGTATGCCGGTAAAACAGCCTGAAAAAAATGCCTTTGACTTGGATTATGTAGGTATTAAAGCGCCTCAGTTCTCGTTTACTCGTTTGCTGAAAGCTGACCCGGTACTTGGTGTGGATATGTCGTCTACAGGAGAGGTGGGCTGCATTGGTGAAACCTATTACGAAGCTATCCTGCAATCAATGTTGTCGGTTGGTTATCAAATACCTGAAAAAAACATCTTGATTTCTTCCGGACCGGCACGCTCAAAACTGGAATTGCTGGGGAGTGCT
>DHQI01000128.1:49568-51878 GCA_002408065.1 Bacteroidales bacterium UBA5342 | reverse complement strand
GCTAAGCGTTTGCAAGAAAAAGGCTATAATATCTTTGCTACCGGGGGTACACACAAATTTCTAGAGGAAAATGGGGTGACATCAACACGTTTATATTGGCCAGGCGATGATCAGCAACCTAACATAATGGATTATGTAAAGGATAAAAAATTGGATTTAATTATAAATATACCTAAAAACTTGTCGACTGGTGAGTTAAATAATGGTTATGCTGTGCGTCGTGGTGCAGTAGACTACAATATCCCGTTGATCACTAATGCCCGTTTGGCTTCCGCCTTTATCCACGCCTTTTGTACTATGGATCGTGAGGATATCGCTATCAAGAGCTGGGGAGAGTACTAGAACATAACTTAGATATCGTTAAGCCCCGGCACTTGTCGGGGCTTTTTCAATTTAACAGATGACCACTATTAAGCCGGATAAGAATTCCTCTCAAAATAAAAAAGCGCAGGTACAAGAGATGTTTGATAATATCTCGGATACTTACGATAAAACCAACAAACACATTTCCTTAGGGATGGATTCCCGCTGGAAATGCTGTCTGGTGCGACACGCCGTTAGTGCTAAACCCGAAAAAATTCTTGATTTAGCTACAGGTACGGCTGACGTTCCAGTGCGTATGGCCAAAGCCGGTTTAAACAATATCACGGGATTGGACTTGTCAGTGGGTATGTTGAAGAATGGGCAAGAGCGTTTAAAAGAGGAGGGCTTGGAGAATAAGATAAGCCTTCTACAAGGTGATTCTGAAAACTTGCCATTTGCCGCCAATGAGTTTGATGTGGTGACTGTATCTTATGGCCTGCGAAATTATGAAAACCTTTCTAAAGGCTTGAAAGAGACTTATCGTGTGCTCAAGCCAGGCGGTACCTTTATCATACTGGAAACGTCCGTGCCTCAAAAGTACCTTTTCCGAAAGGGTTATTCATTATTTACATCACGTTTTATGCCATTGATTGGCCGTTTGCACTCAGGTGACAAGGCTTCTTACAATTATCTCTCAGAATCTGCTGCAAAATTTCCCTGTGGCGAAGACCTTAAAATCATCCTTGAAAAAGTAGGTTTTAAGAATGTTATGATTGATCCCCAATTTTTTGGTGCTGCTACTATTTACAAATGTTTGAAGCTTGGATGACTTGTGTGTGGCATTTTGGTAAATTTTATCAGATTATTCTCCTTAAACTGAGTTTGTTTTTAGAGAATAAGCTTACCTTTGCGGCTTCAAAAAAATGAAAAATCTGCTTGCATACATATCAAAGTTAGCCATTCTTCTTTTCTTCATTGTGTTAGGAGGGGTTATGGAGCATACTGAGGAGCCTGCCGATAGGCGTGAAGTGACCGTTGAGAACCCGGTACAACATCTGAATGCTCAATTACAAGATTTGTATTCTGCTTCTTCCATGTCTTTTGTTTTTGAAGATGATCACAATCAAGATGAAAAACGCAAGCTGACAGGAAATGCTATAGTGAGTAGCTTACATGTAGCTACAAAAGGTAAGTTCCTTGTGGTATATGTAGAACAAGCCTTTTTAGCGGAACAATTCCCTCTTTTTTATTCCGATGCTTCGCCTCCCGGTGTAGCGTAACATATTTCAATTTATTTCTACAAGACAATTTTTAGGAATTACCATCAGGTAATTTCGTGGGTATTTTATTGTCTTATTTTTATTTAGTGGATCCGTTCTTCAACGGTCTAAAAAATCATATTATATGTTTTATTTAATGGTTGTAGTATTCGTACTCGGATACTCAATGATTGTAATGGAGCACGTCGTCAATGTGAATAAGGCGGCTTTTGCTCTGCTTATCGGTGTGCTATTGTGGACACTCTATGCTCTTGGTGGTGATGCTATTTTGTCACTCGGTTACAATACTTCCTGGCCTGATTTTTTTGAAAACAGCGAGTCGCTTCATCCCGTGCGTGAGTTTATTACTGAGCATGAGTTATTTCATCATTTGGGGGATATCTCTTCCATCCTTTTCTTCTTGCTTGGCGCTATGACAATTGTAGAATTGATTGATAAATACCAAGGTTTTAGTATAATTACTTCGCACGTAAATAATACCGAGATAACCAAGCTGCTTTGGATAATAGCTATTATGACATTTTTTATGTCGGCTTTGCTGGATAACTTGACTACGACGATTATTATGCTGACATTACTCCGTAAGGTGATCAGTAAAAAACACTTTAGGTGGTTGTTTGCCAGTGTGGTGATAATGGCCTCCAATACTGGTGGGGCTTGGTCGCCTATTGGTGATGTGACGACTATTATGTTATGGATAGGTGGTCAGGTGACGGCGGCTTCTATT
>DHQI01000128.1:40318-49457 GCA_002408065.1 Bacteroidales bacterium UBA5342 | reverse complement strand
GGCACAAAGTACCAGCCCAAGACTTAGCACAAACCCCATCCGAGAGAAGGTTGCTTTAAACCTTTGAAGGCTTACTTCCGGGGCTTTTTTTACAAGCCAGGGCATTTGTTTTTACCCAGTCTGGTAAATATGCTGGTGGTGACGTCTATTTTTTCGCGTTTTGTAAAGGGGCGTCGTATTCCTCCGCTATTGGATGCTGGTGAAACGGCTCAGTTTACTTCGCGAAAAGAACAAAAAACGATGCTTACCATTGGTTCGCTGGCTTTGCTCTCGGTGCCTGTATTTAAGACTTACACACATTTGCCCCCTTTTATGGGGATGATGCTTGGTCTGGGTATAATGTGGGTGATTACCGACCGTTACTTGAATGGTAAATGTAAAGCGGACCAACGTAAACTGACGGTGATAGCTGCTTTGAAATCGGTTGATATTTCTACCGTTTTGTTTTTTCTAGGCGTGCTTTTAGGTGTAGCAGCTTTACAATCCGCAGGTCACCTGAGTTTAGTTTCTGCTTGGTTGAATGACAATGTGCCGAATGTGTATATTTCCAATATGATTATTGGTGTGATATCAGCTATTGTGGACAATGTGCCATTGGTCGCTGCATCGATGGGAATGTACGATATACAACCTATGGAGGCTCTTGGTCATTTGCAGAGTTTTATTCAAAATGGCGATTTTTGGAATTTGCTGGCCTATTGTGCCGGAACCGGAGGTAGTATCCTGATTATTGGTTCGGCAGCGGGAGTAGCTGCTATGGGCATCGAAAAAATTAACTTTATATGGTATATGCGTAAGATGGCCTGGATAGCCTTTGTGGGTTATGTGGCTGGTGTCTTAGCTTATTACCTTCAAACATTAATCTTTTAGTAATGAGAAAACTTAAAAATATTGCGACACTAATATTAAGGTTTCCGGTAGAGGAAACTGGTGTGGTGCCATTGCTTTTGCTTTGTGCAACGATTACAGCATTGGCTTTGATAATGAGGTGCTTTTGTTGAGGAGCTCTCTAGTTTAGAGTTGTGAAGCCCCGGTATTTCATTGAGATATCGGGGCTTCTTTTTGCCTCTAGGTTATAAGGGTATAGCGCAATTTTATTACATTTGTAAGTTCTGAAAATTTAAAATAATGAGTGATCTTTCACAGATAAATATCAATACTCCCATTTCTATATTGAATGCGCTGAATAAAAACTCTTTAATGGAGAGTCTAGGCATTGAATATGTAGAAGTAGGCGAGGATTTTGTGATTGGAAAAATGCCGGTGGATAAACGCACAATACAACCGATGGGTATTCTTTCGGGAGGTGCTAGCTTGGCTTTTGCCGAAACATTAGGAGGCTTGGGGTCTTCTTTGCTTGTGGATAACGAAAAGTTCTCTGCTGTAGGGGCTCAGCTCTCGGCTAATCATGTAGGAATGGCTGTTAATGGCTATGTTAAGGGAGAAGCCCGTTTGGTACATCAGGGTAAGAAAACACACGTGTGGAATATCGACATTACAAATGAAGAAGGTAAATTGGTGTCGACAGCCCGCTTGACTAATATGATCATTGAAATAAAAAAGTAAGGAATGAGTGCAGAACAACCGATGCGGCAGATAGCGTATGCCATTTATTTTTTGCCGGGTGATGACGAGATGCAGCTGATAACTGGTGCTGCTGAGCAAGTGGATAGCTTGCTTGAGGGGGTGGGTTTGAAATCGGGTTTTGTCTTTGCGCCTTATGAAGAAAGTGAAGCTTATCCTAAACTGCTGATAAGAAGCCAGGCTTTGATACGAGGCGAGGAGTGTATCAAGAGTTCCTTTGCTGCGATGCCTTTGCCGGAAAACACTGGTGCTGCTTTAGTGCCAATGGATCGAGCGGCTTATGAAGGGGCAGTAGATCAGGTGGTTTTGGATCTTACAGCTGATGCAGACTTTAGTAAAGCCGTAATAGCCCGTACTCGGCAAGTGACTTTGGCGGAAGATTTTTCTGCTTTGCAAATGCTCAAACAACTAAAGGATAAGATGCCTCAGGCCTTTTGTTTTCTGGTGATTACGCCTCAGGCCGGTATGTGGATTGGGGCTACTCCCGAACGTTTGATAGAGGTGAAAAATGGTCTTGGTTTTACCAATGCCTTAGCCGGTACTTTGCCTGCGAAGGGTCATTTTCAATGGTCGGAAAAAGAAATAACCGAACAACAGATTGTTACGGATTACATTGCCGGTAAGCTGGAAAACGAAGCTCAGTTGAGCTATAAAAAGGGTGATGTTAATACGATTGTAAGTGGTACGGTGAAACATTTGAAAACAATTTTTGAGTTTAACATCGGTAGTGACGAAGACTTAACTAAAGTTGTTGATGTTCTGCACCCTACGCCTGCTGTTTGCGGTATGCCATTGGCGAAAGCTAAAGCTGCAATTGCAAAATATGAGAGTTCGTCCCGTGAATACTACACAGGCTATTTAGGACCGATTGGTATAGGTGACGAATCGTACCTATTTGTCAACCTACGCAGTATGAAAGTGGAAAAAGGGCAAGCGACTTTGTTCGTGGGTGCCGGTATAACAGCGGATTCTGTACCTGAAAAAGAATGGGAAGAGACGGAGGTGAAAGCGCAGACTTTATTAAATGTATTATAATAGATTATAGTCATAAGACTATAAGACGTCAGAAAAAGTCTTTTAGTCTTTAGTCTATCAGTTTTAAGCCTTAATTTTATGATTACGAGCAAAAAAGAAGTGCAAATATTGGCGGCTCTGATGTTGGAGAAAGGCATCACTGATGTGGTGATTTCACCGGGGTCGCGTAATGCGCCTTTGATCAATACTTTTGATGGTTTGGACGAATTCACCTGCTACAATGTGGTGGATGAACGTTCCGCCGCCTTTTTTGCTATGGGATTGGCACTTCGCCTAAAGCGCCCTGTTGCAGTGGCTTGTACTTCCGGATCGGCAATGCTCAATTATGCCCCGGCAGCGGCTGAAGCACTTTACCAAAAAATTCCTTTATTGATTCTTTCGGCTGATCGTCCGGTGTCATTAGTCGATCAGGGCGATGGGCAAACCATACGTCAGGAAAATGCCCTGCGGAATGTGGTGAAGAAGAGCATAAACCTGACGGGGAAAATGCGCGATGAGGAAGAGATATGGTACAATACCCGTTTGCTTAATGAGGGGCTGAATGCTCTGACATATCAAGAAGACGGGCCGGTACACATTAATTTCCCTTTTGCTGAACCGCTGTATGATTTAGTGGATGAAGCTCTTCCTGTGGTGAAAAATATAAGTATTCGGAATTGTGAAAATTCTCTGTATTATTCCGAAAGAGAGGAATTGAGAAAGCAATGGGATAGCTGTACCAATAAGTTGATTTTGGTTGGGCAAATGCAAAAAGATGAGGAGCTTGAGGATTTGCTCATTGATTTTTCAAAAGAACAGAATGTGGTTGTGCTGACAGAAAAGACCAGTAATCTGATTGGAGAAAACATCATAACGTCGATTGATAATTTAGTTTTTGAAGATAGTGGGGCAAGTCTAGCTCCTGATTTGTTGATTACACTTGGAGGGCAAATCGTTTCAAAAAGGATAAAAGCATTTTTACGAAAAAATAGTCCCAAATTTCATTGGCATTTTTCAAAATCTAATGAAATACAGGATACGTTTATGGCGTTGACAGATGTTATTTCTGCGGACCCATATTCTTTTCTTGGGGAGTTAATTTCTACTTCGGAGCAGTTTTCGGATTATGCAAGAAAGTGGCAGATTTTGGATAAAAAAACAGCCGAGTTAAACGAGCAATATACAGGAAGTTTAAATTTTTGTGATTTTACCGTGTTTGATCATTTGCTGAAAAATATTCCGGAAAAATCCACGCTGCATTTATCTAACAGCACACCGGTACGCTATGCCCAACTTTTCCCAATGAAAAATGTAGTGTATCAAAGCAACCGTGGCACAAGCGGTATTGATGGAGTGATTTCTACCGCGGCAGGTTATGCTTTAGCTGATGACGTGTTGAATGTTTTGGTGATTGGTGATTTATCGTTCTTTTATGATAGCAATGCGCTATGGAATCATCATTATCCCGATAATCTGAAAATAGTTTTAATCAATAATAGTGGTGGCGGAATCTTCCGCTTTATCCCGGGACCATCGGATGTGCCGGCTTCGGAAGAACATTTTGTAGCTCGACACACGACTAAGGCAGAGGGATTAGTCAAAAATTTTGGCTTGAAATATAGCTCTGCCTCCGATTTGGAGAGTTTTGAGGTGGCGTATGATAAGCTTTTGAAAAGTGATAAAGCCGAAGTGCTTGAGGTTTTTACGCCTGCTGAGGAAAATGCGGAGGTCTTGCGGGGGTATTTTAAATTTTTGAGAGAGAATATATAAACTTTGTGAAACTCTGTGATTCTTTGTGTTGCTCTGTGTAACAGCTGCAATTCAAATAGGTACAAGAATGACACAAATCTGCATTAAGATAATAATAAGCAAATAAAAGATATGGAAACAAGAAACTGGAAGCAAATAAAAGAATACCAAGATATTCGCTTCGAATTTTTCGAAGGTATCGGGAAAATAACGATAAACCGTGAACAGGTGCGTAACGCTTTTCGTCCTACCACGGTGAATGAGATCAGCGAGGCTTTACGTCTGTGTCGCGAGATGAACGAAATTCACGTGGTGGTATTGACCGGCGCCGGCGATAAAGCTTTTTGTGCAGGAGGTGATCAGAATGTCAAAGGTCACGGTGGTTACATCGGCGAAGATGGTGTGCCACGCCTGAACATACTGGAAGTACAACAGCAAATTCGTTCTTTGCCTAAGCCGGTCATTGCGATGGTGAATGGTTTTGCCATTGGTGGCGGACACGTATTACACGTGGTATGTGACATTTCCATTGCTTCAGAAAATGCCATCTTCGGGCAAACAGGACCTAAAGTGGGTAGTTTTGATGCCGGTTTTGGCTCATCATTCTTAGCAGACGTGGTAGGTCAGAAAAAAGCCCGCGAGATTTGGTTTATGTGCCGTCAGTACTCAGCTGCCGAGGCCTTGGATATGGGCTTGGTGAATACCGTAGTACCATTCGACCAGCTGGAAGATGAAACCGTGAAATGGGCTAAAGAAATGATGGTTCACAGCCCGATGGCCTTGCGTATGATCAAGCTGGGAATGAACGCCACGCTCGACGGACAAGCGGGTATGCAGGAATTTGCCGGCAATGCCACCTTGCTTTATTACTTAACCGAAGAAGCACAGGAAGGCAAACACGCCTTTTTGGAAAAACGTAAACCGGACTTTCATAAGTTTCCTAAATTTCCTTGATTTAGTTAGCAGTTTAGAGTTGGCAGTCGGCAGTGTTTGGTGCGGACTGCCAACTGCTAACTGCCAATTGCCAACAGCTAGAATATGTTAAAAACCTGGATAAAAGCCGCACGCCTGCGCACTCTACCCCTTGCCGCATCTGGCATTATTGCTGGTGCTACTCTGGCGTGGTATAACAATGCCATTTCGTGGGCCATCAGCGGTCTTGCTTTACTAACGGCTTTACTGTTGCAAATTCTTTCCAACTTTGCCAATGATTATGGCGATTTTACCAAAGGCACGGATAACGAGAGGCGCGTAGGGCCGGAACGCACGATGCAATCCGGGGCTATTGCGCCACTGCAAATGCGCCGGGCAATGGTGATGACCGGACTGTTATCGTTTGCCTCTGGATTGGGCTTAATTTATTTAGCTGCTGCAAACCTGGGATCTGTCGTTTGGTTGGTTTTCGGCATTTTGGGGCTCTTAGCCATTGCTGCAGCTGTGATGTATACAGTGGGGAAACGTGCTTATGGTTATCACGGTCTGGGCGATGTGATGGTTTTCATCTTTTTCGGCTTGGCCAGTGTGGTTGGAACTTATTTTCTGAATGCGGGCAAATTGCCTTTAGAGGTATGGGTTTTAGCTATAGGAATTGGCACACTAAGCACCGGTGTATTGAACCTGAACAATATGCGCGATATAGATAACGATTTAGCATCTGGCAAAAGGACTTTGGCTGCTCAACTGGGCTATGCAAAAGCAAAGAAATATCACAGTTTTTTGATTCTGACTGGTATTGTTTGTTTCTTAGGTTTGGCTTTTCCTTTGAATTACAGTTTTTGGACCTATTTTATCTTAATAATTCCATCTCGTCAGTTAGCTTTGGATCTAAAAAGAATAAATAAGCAAGAAGATAAATCAAAGCTTGATCCCTTTTTGAAGAAATTGTCATTGGGAACCTTTTTTATGACTGTAACCTTTGTTATTGCTTTAGTGTTAACCAAATTTATTTAACTCTGCGAATCTCCGCTCCTTTGCGAATCTCTGCGATACTACTATGCTTCAAGCCAAATACCAAAAATACCAACTCCAGTTCAAACGCCCCGCAGGCACATCGCGTGGTACGTACACCACACGTGATTCCTGGATCATTTCCCTTTGGGATAGCGAAAACCCTGAGCAAGTCGCTTATGGCGAATGCGCTCCTTTGCCTGATCTAAGCTGCGATTACGATGAAAATTATGAAAGCAAAGTAGCTGAAGTGTGCGAGCGTATCGATGAGTTTTTCTACTGGATGGACGATGGTTTAGTTGACTATCCATCTATTCTTTTTGGCTTGGAAACAGCCTTGATTGATTTGCAAAATGGCGCTCAACGGCAGCTTTTTGATTCCGCTTTCTCTCAAGGAAAAGAAGGCATTCTGATTAACGGTCTTATCTGGATGGGTGACGCGGCTTATATGCGGGAGCAAATTCAGCAAAAGATAGATCTGGGATATAGTTGTATCAAACTAAAAATTGGCGCCAATGCTATTGAAGAAGAATTGAATATTTTGGCAGAAATGCGTGCAGAGTTTCCCAAAGAAAAGCTGGAAATTCGCGTAGATGCTAATGGCGCTTTTGATCCGGAAACAGTGATGCCTATTCTCGAAAGACTGGCTGACTTGGAAATTCATTCCATAGAGCAGCCTATTAAGCAAGGTCAGTGGGGTAAGATGCGTTTTCTTGGTCGTAAATCGCCCATTGCTATTGCTTTGGATGAAGAGTTGATAGGATATAACTCCCGCGAAGAAAAGCAAAAATTGCTAAAAAATACCCGTCCGCAATATTTGATCTTGAAACCTTCTTTGCACGGCGGTATTTCCGGCTGCGAAGAATGGATAGAATTAGCGGAAGCTAAAAATATTGGCTGGTGGGTCACCTCAGCTTTGGAATCCAATATTGGATTAAATGCCATTGCGCAATGGACGGCTTCCCTGAATGTGAAAATGCCACAAGGACTTGGTACCGGGCAGTTGTTTACCAATAATATTGCCTCTCCATTAATGATTGATGGCGAAAGTTTGTATTACCAATCGGGAAAAGACTGGGATTTTTCCCCCTTAAAAAAATGAAAAAGCAATACCACATAGCGCAAGAAAAGTATTCGCATTCAGCCTTGCTTGAGAAGGCTGCAGAAATGCGCAATAATGCTTCTTTGAGCGTTTTTTTTCGTGAAGCCTGGGCTTTTATTGCAGAATGGTTGAATGATGCAGATACTGTGGTTCTACAAACATCAGGCAGTACTGGTGCGCCTAAAATTATTAAGGTAGAAAAGCGCTTTATGCGCAACAGCGCACTGATGACAGTGGAGTTTCTACATATCAAAAAAGGTGATAAAGCCTTACTGTGTTTGCCTGCCAATTACATTGCCGGAAAGATGATGATTGTACGAGCTCTGGAGTGCGGGCTTGACTTATGGATGAGAGAAGCTAAGGGAAATACTTTGACCGGAAATCAGATTTTTGACTTTGCTGCAATGGTGCCAATGCAGGTGGAAAATATTCTAAATCATCAGCCTGAAGATTTAGATAAAGTAAAAAAACTCATCCTTGGCGGGGCAGCCGTTAAGCCGGACTTACAAGAAAAGCTGCAAAGTTGCACGAGCGAGATCTGGCACAGCTACGGAATGACTGAAACGGTGTCGCACATTGCATTGCGCCGCCTGAATGGAGCAACAAAGTCAGAGCACTACCGTGCAATGCCGGGCGTCGATCTGAGGGTGGATGAGAGGGGTTGTTTACAAATCTCTGCGCCACATCTGAACCCCGAAGTCGTGACGACAAATGATATTGTTGCTCTGGAAGAGGAAGGTTCTTTTAGCTTTCTTGGTCGCTACGATAATGTGATCAACAGCGGAGGTGTAAAAATATCTCCCGAGCTGGTAGAGCAAAAGATTAGCGCACTGATTCGTGAGCGTTTTATTATTTCTTCTAAAACTGACGAACGCTTAGGCGAACGCGTCGTTCTAATTATTGAAGGAGAAGCTGGAAAATACAATCCTACAGCTCTGTTAGAGAATATAAAACCCTTAGTCAACAAGTTTGAAATGCCTAAAGAAATCCTTTTTACAGAGTCTTTTGCAGAGACTGAAAGTGGAAAAATCAAACGCCACTTACTCCGTTCTTAGTTCTACCTCAAAAGCCGTACCTTTGCCACCCTATGAATAAAACAGAATTACTCCTTCCTGCAGGAAATGTGGAAGCTTTTTATGCTGCAATTGAGGCTGGTGCCGATGCCATTTATTTAGGGATTAAAAAATTTAATGCCCGTGGTCGTGCAGGTAATTTTACCTACCAGCAGTTGGCTAGCATAATGGAGATAGCCCGCAAAAAGAATATCCTGATTTTTGTTACCCTAAATACCGTAATAAAAAATGAAGAATTGCCTGAGCTGTTTACCACGCTGAATACCTTGAATGCCTTGCGCGTAGATGCTGTGATTTTTCAGGATTGGGGCGTGTTTTATTTAGCTAAAAAATATTTTCCTCAGATGGAACTGCACGCCAGCACCCAGTTGGCATTGCACAATTCTGTAGGAGTTAATCATACGCAGAAAAAAGGAGCCAAACGTTCGGTCTTAGCCCGTGAGTTGACTCTAAAAGAATTACGTGATATCCGTAAGAAAACAAGTTCCGACCTGGAGGTCTTTGTACACGGTGCTCTTTGCTATTCTTTCTCAGGAATGTGTTTGTTTAGCTCTTATCTGGGAGGGAAAGGCGCTAACCGTGGAATGTGCACCCAGCCTTGCCGCCGTATTTTTAGTGATGAGAGCGGTGAGCGTTTCCTTTTTAGCTTAAAAGATAATGAGCAGGTCTC
>DHQI01000128.1:3860-40157 GCA_002408065.1 Bacteroidales bacterium UBA5342 | reverse complement strand
TGAAAGATAATGAGCAGGTGGAACTGGTGCCCGAGATGGCCAAGATGGGAGTAAATTCCCTAAAAATTGAAGGCCGTATGAAAGCGGCAGAATACGTTTACCGTGTGGGGCACGCTTACCGTCAGGCTCTAGATAAAGCAGACAATGTGCCTTTAGCCAAGCAGGAGTTACAGTTTGATTTTGCCCGGGCTAAGACGTCTTATTTCTTAGGTGGAAATGGCCGTCAGGCTTTTACCACAACTGCCAATACCGGTCGTTACATTGGACGTGTGGGAGATGTGAGTGGCGAGAGCTTCATCCTCAAAACGCCTGAAAAACTGGCGTTAGGCTATCGTTTGCGTGTGGTTTCGCCTAATGGTGATCAACAAAATTTAAAAATCAGTGCCCTGGAAAAAACGTCAAAAGGTTATTCGATTTCGGCGCACGGAAAAACAGTGAAACATTCCGATGAAATTTATCTCGCTGGTATACCTGACAAGAAATTTGCCTCGAAGTTGCCTGAACGCAAAGCACCTTTCGTAAAGCCTCATAACCTGCGTCCTTTTAAGTTTAACCCAAAGCCATTGCGCCGTTCAGAGCTGTATCTGCGTATCGATAGTTTGGCGTGGCTGCGCAAGATACGTGTGGAGGATTACGATCGTATTATTTTGCAACTAACAAAGAAGGAATGGGCAGAGTTTCGCTTTGATGCTCCTTTTGTCAGCAAAAACCGTCCGAAGTTTATCTTTGAATTGCCTAAGTTTATTCCTGAAGGCCAGATTAATGATTTTCGTGAATTGCTTAAAAAGACGGCCTCTAAAGGTTTTACTCAGTTCTCCTTGAGCCATATTTCACAAAAAGAGATCTTACCCAAAGGCAGCCGTTTCATCACCAACGAGAATGTCTATACTTTTAACGATGCGGCTATTACCTTCCTATTGAACGAAGGTACGCAGAACTTTTCTTATCCGCTGGAAAGTGACTTTGACAACTTAGCTAAATCGAAAAATAAGTCAGGTATCTTGCCGCTTTATTTTACGCCGCCAGTCTTTGTGTCGCGTATGCCGGTGAAGTTGGTGGATAGCGAGTTTACCGATGACCGCAATCGTAAATTTGACCGTCAGGTGCGCGATGGTATTACTTTTATCTATCCCGAAGTACCGACCACCTGGTTACATTACCGTGAAAAATTTGAACGCTTAGGTTTCCGCCGTTTCTTGCTTGATTACTCCGGGGTATCAGCATCCAAACATTTACCCAAACGTGTATTACAGCACTACCAGCAGAGCAAGGCTTTGCAGCCCGGCACTTCGTTTAATATGAAAATGGGACTCAAATAATCAATATTATTAGGGGTATACCCATAAAAAAACAGATAAAATAATTGTTGTGCCGATTTAAACCATAACAAAAATGATTCAACTGTGATTGTTATGAGTTAAGCCGTAATAATATGTTGTTTTCATAAAATGTTCTGGATATAACTTGACTAATCATAATTTATTTTATAATATTGTGCTTGTAATCATAATAATATTGAAATGCTGGTCCGGAATTCTTATCATAGTGAGATATTAAAGTTTGTAGATAAACCGCTTGTAAAAGTGGTGTCTGGCATTCGGCGTTGTGGTAAATCTGTGTTGATGAGGCAGATTGTCGATTTGCTTTTAGAGAACGGCGTTTCAAAAGATCATATTATTTATATCAATTTTGAGAGTTTCGACTTTGATGACATAAAAACAGCAAAGCAACTTTATGATTTTGTAAAGAAAGTAGCGGATAAAACCCAACGTTTTTATTTCTTCTTTGATGAGATACAAGAGATTGATGGATGGGAAAAGGCTATCAATGCTTTTCTTGTGGATTTCGATGCGGATATTTATATAACGGGATCTAATTCAAAATTACTTTCCGGAGAATTGGCTACTTATTTAGCCGGGCGCTATATAGAGCTGCACATTTACACCTTGTCGTTCAATGAATACTTGCAGATTAAAGGGTTGGATGCAAATAAAGCAAATCTACGGACAGAGTTTGAAAAATATTTAAAGTTCGGAGGTTTCCCCATTGTACACGCCAATTCCTTTGATAAAGAGACCGCCTATCGTGTAGTGTATGACATTTACTCGTCTGTAATACTGCGTGATGCAGTTCAGCGCTATAATATACGTGATATAGAGTTGTTTGAGCGCGTAGTGAAATATGTGTTCGATAATATTGGCAGTAAATTTTCGGCTAAAAAAGTCGCCGATTATTTTAAAAACCAACAGCGTAAACTAGATTTGAATACTGTTTATAATTATTTGAATGTGCTGGATAGTGCTTTCGTCACCTATCGTGTGCCGCGCTACGATATCCGGGGGAAAGAAATCCTGAAAACAAATGAGAAATTCTTTCTAAGCGATCCATCTCTATTGTATGCCCTAAGTGGTTATAAGGAAACTTATATCAGTGGAGTGTTGGAAAATTTGGTGTTCTTGGAATTAAAACGAAGAGAGTACAAGGTTTATGTTGGTAAGCTATGGGACAAAGAGGTGGATTTTGTAGCCGAAAAAGCCGGTGACAAGATTTATGTGCAGGTGACTTATGTGATGAGTGAAGAAGAAACCCGTAAACGCGAATTTACATCGTTGAAATCAATCAAAGATAACTATCCCAAGTATGTGGTGAGTATGGATACTCTTATGGGTGAAAATATAGATGGAATAAAGCATATTCATATTGCTGATTTTCTTTTGATGGATAAGTATTAATTACCTTTGTGCCCCTTTGACAGTAGAAGCTTTTGCGAAGGCTTTTAATTTTGAATAATTAATCTAGAATTTATATAAATATGTCCTTTAAAAACGACGCAGAAAAAATCAGCTATGCTCTTGGTTTGAGTGTAGGTGGATCATTAAAACAATCAGGTGTTGACGCTTTAGATTCAGCTCTTTTTGCTGAGGCTGTAAACGCTGTAATGACAGGTGCAGAGACTAAAATCTCATCTGAAGAAGCTAACAAAATGTTGCAGGAATTCTTCGCTGCTCTTCAAGCTAAAGCAGAAGAGACTTTGACTAAAGTAGGCAAAGAATTTTTAGCCAAAAATAAATTGGAAGAAGGTGTGGTAGAGTTGGCTAGCGGATTGCAGTACAGAGTTATCACAGCAGGTTCCGGAGACAAACCAACTGAAAAAGATCAGGTAAAATGTCACTATCACGGTACGCTGATCAACGGTAATGTATTTGATAGCTCTGTAGATCGTGGCGAACCTGCAGTATTCCCTGTTGGTGGTGTGATCAAAGGATGGGTTGAGGCTCTTCAGTTGATGGAAGTAGGTGCTAAATGGCAATTGTTTGTGCCATCTGACCTAGCCTATGGTGCGCAAGGTGCCGGTGGTGCTATCGGTCCTCACGAAACCTTGATTTTTGAAGTAGAATTGCTTGAAATCGTGAAGTAATTTCACAAAGATTGAAACAAAATAAACCCCGTAAAGAACCTTTCTTTGCGGGGTTTGTTATTTAATATGATTTATTTTCAGGGCGGACTACCGGGCTGTCCGTTATACTTTACTACCCGCAGTGCTTGTAGTGGTATAGCGGTACGTTGGGCTTCCTTTGGTCGCCTCCGCCCGCTGCCACTACGGCACTGCGGGCAGTTACGTGCCACTGCCATCCCTGCCGCGGCACCCTGCCGTGTTGCGTGCAAGTGTTATGGTTGAGGTATATCTCACAAGGGACTAAGAAAACACTGCATCAGTAAACTAAAAATGATATAAAATGACTGATATTTTTGGACGAAAACTAGTAGAAGGAAAGGATTATGTTCTAGATCCCAAAGGATTTAGAATAATGAGTGCCGAATACCTCAAAGAACGTGGATACTGCTGCGGCACCGGTTGCCCTAATTGTCCCTACGACCCGCCGCACGCTTTCCGTGGCAACGAGGAATTACGCGACGAATTCAAGGATGAGAACATCTGGTAGTTTCAAACCTTTGCTATCTTGTGACATTGTTACCTTGCGACCTTGTATCCCTGCCACCTTGTGACCTTACTACTCAAGAACCTTACAACCCAAGCACACGTCAAATTTTATAAAATAAAGTTAAACAAATATCCTAGCACAATAATAAAGAGCGTGATAACGCCGAAGAAAATACCGATCAGCTTCATATTCATTACTTTTTTTAGCAAAGTAGCTTCCGGTAAAGATAAGCCAACCACAGCCATCATAAAGGCAATAGCCGTTCCTAGTGGCACCCCTTTAGCTACGAATACCTGAATAACCGGAACAATACCAGCGGCATTCGCATACATAGGTACTGCCAATATCACCGCCAACGGTACGCCGTACCAATGATCAGCCGAAAGCACTTCGGCAAAGAAATTTTCCGGCACATAACCGTGCATGGCCGCCCCGATGGCAATACCGATAATAACGTAAAGCAGCACACCTTTTACAATGCCCCAGGCTTCTTCAATAATGGCCGGAAGACGTTTGATGAAAGGGGTATGTTCGCTTTCCCATTCTTCGTTCTCTTTTTCGGAGTTAGCCTGAATCTGTTTTACCCAATCGCTCAGGTTATTCTCCAGATTTAGCTTGCCTAAGATAAAACCGCCTACCATTCCGAGCAGGATACCGCTACCGGCATAAATAAGCGTTGTTTTCAGTCCGAAAAGACCCAGGAACATCGCAATAGCCACTTCGTTAACCAGAGGGGAGGTGATAAGGAACGCAAAGGTAACGCCCAGTGGAATACCTCCTTTTACAAAACCGATAAACAGCGGAATGGAAGAGCAGGAGCAGAACGGCGTTATTGCACCAAAAGCCGAAGCAAAGAAATATTGCAAGCCATACAACTTTTTAGTGGTCAGGAAATGACGCAGCTTCTCGATAGGCAGGTAGGCATTTACAATGCCCATCAGGCCACTGATAAGAAATAACAAGATCAGAATTTTGAGGGTGTCGTAGAAGAAAAAATTTAATGCAACACCCAAGTGTGATTCGGCACTTAATCCGAATAGGCCATACACTAGCCAATCTGCAAATTGTTGTATCATAATTTTTAGATTTTAAGACGTTAGAGCCCAAGACAACAGACTGTTTTGTCTGCTGTCTATTGTCTTTTAGTTTGTTGTCTGTTTATTTTTTTTAAAAAAGAAGAATGGTATAATACACACCTACACCAATAAAAAGAACGGCTATGATGCGGCGAAACCAGAGTTCAAAGCTTCTAATTTTATTGTAAAGGTTACCGATAGAGCCAATGCTAAAAGCTATAAGCCAAGCAAAAATGATAACCGGAATGCCCGTGCCCAAGGCAAATATCAGAGGTAGTCCAAGTCCGCCTGTCGCATTCATCGTCAAGGGAATAAACATGCCGAAGAAAACGACACCGCTGTAGGGGCAAAAGGCTAGTGCAAAGGCAAATCCTAGGAGTAGTGTGCCCCAAATGCTCTTTTTAGATCGTTCGCCCAACTGATCGTTCATTTTGGCAAAACCCGGAAAGTTAATCTTTATAAAATCCAGCATAAATATTCCAATAACCAGCATTAGCGGACCCAGAAATTTCTCTCCCCAACGGGTAAAGAAACCTGAGATGGCTTCGGGTTGCGCTACCAAATAAAACAGCAGACCAATAGCCATATAGGCAATACCGCGGCCGAGTGTGTAGACAAGCCCCCGGATAAAGACCAATCTTTTGTTGTCAAGGTCTTTGCTAATAAATCCTATCGCCGTGATGTTAGTAGCCATAGGACAAGGGCTAATTGCTGTGATAAGTCCCAGAATAAAAGCCGTTAAGGCAGCATATTGCGAATTCTCTAATATTTGGTTTAAGAACTCCATTATTGATAAGATTCTACGCTGGCGTAAAGTTCTAACTTTAGTTTCTCAGGATTGCTGCGGGCATTCATAAAAGCCATACTTGTCAGGTTGCTGCTTTTGTCTCCTTTGATGACTAGCAGGCTTTGTCCTCCTACACCATACTTTTTCATTATCGCCTGGTTTTTGGCATCAGCCAAATCAAGTGAATAGAATGGTATGGCCGTGTTATACTTTTCCTGAAGTGCTTCCTTTGTGACGTTTTCTACAGCCATACACGTGGCACAGCGGCGTTCGTTGTGAAAGTAAAGTACTGTTGTTGTATTTTGCTCAATGCTAAAATTACTGGTAGAAGTAGCTGCCCCAGTATTATTTTTCTTTCCACCACATGAGGCTACAAGTGTTACTAATGCGATAAGACTTATCAGCTTTTTCATATTGTTTCTGTTAGAGTAAATGTGTTAACCTGCTTATTTAAGGTAGGTAAGGATTTCCTTTTCTTTTGGCAGACGACCTTTGGCTTTTACTTCACCGTTAACGACAAGAGCAGGTGTGGCCATTACGCCGTATTCCATAATTTTCATTAGATCTTCCTCTTTTGTCACCGTGGCGTCAATGTTATTTTCTTCCACTACTTTTTTCACTAAATTTTCCAAAGTTTTACATTTGGCACATCCTGTACCTAAAACGACTACTTCCATAGCTGTATGATTTATTGATTTGAAATCTGACATTGTTTTTGTTCGTTAAAGTCCGAATAAGTTTGATTATTTAATAAATTTATGAAGAGGTATTTTGCAACACCCCAGTTTTCCCGGTCTATACAGTATTTTACTTTTGGCCCTTCTATCTCGCCTTTTATTAGTCCGGCATTCTTAAGTTCTTTCAAATGTTGCGATAAGGTTGATTTTGCTATAGAGAGATCTTCTGTTAGGTCACCGCTGTAGCAGCAAGCTTGTTGGTTGAGTAGTTCCAGAATATAAACCCTGATTGGGTGTCCCATAGCTTTGGCAAAACGGGCTAATTGCTTATTGTTTTCGCTAACTTTATCCATTGTGTTGTGTTTTAGTGTTCGCAAAAGTACGAACAATATTGACAATGGCAAATATTTTGTAATTATTTTTTGATTTTTGTAACATAACGTACATTTGTTAGTCCTGTTTATATATACTTACTTTGTTATCCAATAATAAAACTAAAGTTATGAATGAAAAAAGACGAATCAGTTTAAGTTACGGTCTTTTGTGCTTAGGCTTAGGTGGTCTGTGGTTGCTCGATACAATGGGGCATCTGCCGTGGCAGATCTCTGATTATGTATTCAGCTGGCGTTTTTTGATGGTAGTCATTGGCTTGTTTATCGTTATAAAAAATAACCGGAGTGTGTTTGGGCTTTTAGTTTTGGCAGCCGGGCTTATATTTTCGGCCACCTATTTTTGGGAATTGCCCGAAGGCTGGGAGGACTATCTACCGCCTATTGCTCTAATGGTAGTGGGAGCCATACTACTTCTAAAGCCAAGTGGCGAACGCAAGAAGTTTAATACTAGTGATGTCAATGTTTTAAATAGAGCCACCATTTTTGGTGATTTTAAACATCAAGTCACCAGTGTGCTTTTTAAAGGTGGTTACCTGACAGCGGTATTTGGCAGCAATCTGGTGGATTTTACAAAAGCACACCTGGGAGCTGATGAGGTCTTTATTGAGATCACCAGCGTCTTTGGTAGCAATGCTATCATTGTGCCCGACAACTGGGATGTGAAACTGGAAATCACCAGTATTTTGGGCTCGTCAGATGATAAACGTATTATTACCGAAAAAGTCATCGAAAAAGAAGGTACACTTGTGATCAAAGGTACTGTGCTTTTTGGTGATTTCAGGGTGAAGGACTAGGTGTTATAAAATAGATGTAGAGGAAGAGATGCAGCGTTTGTTGTGTCTCTTTTTTTATATTTTCTTCATTAAAAGTAAAGATATAATATGACAAAAATAGTATTAATGTAAAGGTAAAATATGACTAAAGAATTGTCAAAGTAAAAATATAACTTTACATTTGTTGTAGAAATATTGATAAAACTATTAAGCGATGAATGTTAGAAGATTGCAAAAAAGCCAGTTGTCTGATAAGATGCTTGAGTTTTCAAAAGTGAAGGGTGTTGCTGTTCCATCTACAGGATGGGTTAAAGCTGTACGTTTGGCTTTGGGTATTACAATGCAGCAGCTTTCCAAGAAGCTGAATATGTCCAGGCAAAGCCTTATGCAATTGGAGAAAAGGGAACAAGATGGAAGCATTACACTAAAGAAGCTCCGCGAAACTGCTACAGCTCTGGATATGGACTTAGTGTATGGTTTTGTACCTAAAGATGGTTCTTTAGACAGCTTGATAGATAAGCGTGCTAGGGAGCTGGCAACCAGAATTGTGTTGAGAACTTCGAATACAATGAAGTTAGAAGATCAGGAGAATTCTAAAGAAAGAATAACAAAGGCCATTGAAGAGCGAAGTCAATTGTTGAAAGATGAAATGCCTAAAATGCTATGGGATTAGATCTTGAATATATAAATGGGCAAACGCCACTTGATGAAGACGAGAAGGACGGTTTGTTAATTCCGACGATTGCTACAAGAGGGGAGTTGGATGAATTTGAACAACAAAATATCGAAGATGCTTTTCTATGGGTGTATGCTCGTAATTTTAAAGCTGAACAAGTGTTTTCGGAGTCATTTATTCGTGAGCTGCACAAGAGGATGTATGGCAAGGTTTGGTCTTGGGCGGGAAGTTTTCGATTGACAAATAAGAATATCGGAGTCGATAAATGGCAGATTGCTATAGAATTAAATTCTCTTTGTGGAGATGCTTTGTTTTGGGTTAAGAACGAAACATTTACTCCGGATGAGTTGGCGCTTAGGTTTAAACATCGCTTGGTGAGTATTCACTGTTTTCCCAATGGGAATGGCCGCCATAGTCGATTAATTGCGGACATCATCATTGAAAAATTATATGAAAAAGAGGTCTTTTCCTGGGGAGCTAATAATCTTGTTCAGCAAGGTGATGAGCGCAAACAGTATATTCAAGCAGTACGGGATGCCGACAAGGGAGATTTTACAGCATTATTGAAATTTGCCAGATCTTAATAAAAGAAATATTTGAGTCTGCGTTAGTTTGTAGGAAGAATAAATAAGGCTTCCAGCCTTTCCTGCAACTATCGTATAGTCATAAAGAATTTTTAGTCTTTTATAAAACCCGCCACAGTCCAGTTATCTTTTACACGGTGAAACGCAAAAGTCAGGCCTAATTCCTCAGCTCTTTCTTGTATCAGCGGTAAATCTTCCAGGTAGAAACCACTCATCAGTAGTTGACCGCCATCTTTGATGCGCGCCACATAGGCCGGCATATCGTTCAGTAAAATATTGCGGTTGATGTTGGCCAGGAAAACGTCGTATTCCCCCTCGGTAAGTAGCGATGCATCGCCGCACTTCACTTCGATATTATCAATGTCATTGATGCGCATATTTTCCAAAGTGTTGTCATAAGACCACTCGTCGATGTCGATAGCGGTGACCGGTTCTGCGCCTTTCATCGATGCCAGCATCGCTAATACGCCGGTGCCGCAGCCCATATCCATTACTGCTTTGCCATTGAAATCCATATCCAGCATAGCGCTCACCATCTGCGAAGTGGTGGCGTGATGTCCGGTGCCGAAAGCCATTTTAGGATCAATGATGATTTCGTATTCGCATTCCGGATAGTCGGTATGGAAGGTGCTGTGGATAACACATTTGTTATCGACGTTAATCGGCTGAAAATAGTTTTTTTCCCATTCTTCGTTCCAGTTTTTTTCTTCAACGCTGAAGATTTTAAAGTCAACTTCTTCCTCTAAGCTTAGCTGTCCCATCGCTAATTCCAAAGCTTCCGGGTTGAAATCTTTCTCAGGAATGTAGGCATTCATCCCGTTTTCGGTATCATTAAAGCTGTCGCAACCTATTTCGGCACATACGGCGGTCAGTATTTCATTAACAACAGGATTGGCAGGTGTAATGGTAAAGGCTATTTCGGTGTATTTCATAAATTATGAGTTAAAAGTTCGAAGCTTGGAGTTCGAGCTTTGTTGTTGACTATATGATTTCTTTGCGAAAACGGGCATATCCCGCTTTTTGCCCCATACATAAGGGCCAACGATTTTTGCGCCAAAGTTTTTGACATTTCCACCCAAGGCATCCATTTGTTTTCTAGATTTTAAGGCTTTGGTAGCTAGTTTTAATGCTTGTGTTTCGCAGGTGTTGGTCATTTTGCCTTCTACAGCATCGCGGCGGTTAACCAAGAGTAATTCGTGCAAGGGAATTTTGACCGGACAAACCTCGGAGCAGCGGCCGCAAGTAGAGCAGGCAAAGCTGAGGTGGTTGTAGTCCTCCATTCCCTTGTAGTGCGGGCTAATGACCGAACCAATAGGGCCGCTGTAAACGGCATCGTAAGTATAACCGCCCACATTACGGTAAATGGGACAGGCGTTCAGGCAGGCGCCGCAGCGTATGCACGATAGTGCCTCGTATTGTTCTTCTTTGGCATAAAGATTTGTGCGGCCGTTATCTAGTAGAATCACATACATTTCTTCAGGACCGTCTGTTTCGTCGTCTTTTTTGGAGCCGGTAAACACCGAATTGTAGGCTGTGATTTGTTGTCCTGTGCCGTGTTGCGATAGCAAGGTCCACACGGTAGCCATATCGCTAAAAGAAGGAATTAGCTTTTCTATTCCGGTAATGGCGATGTGTGTCTTCGGAAAGGCTGTGGCCATGAGTCCGTTGCCTTCGTTTTCTGTCAGTGCAACACCGCCGATGTCTGCTATCAGAAAGTTGGCTCCACTGATGCCGACGTCCGATTTTTGAAAATCAATGCGTAATTTTTCCCGCACAAAAGCAGTCATTTCCTCCGGTGTGGAATCCAGAGGAATATTAAACTTTTCATTAAAAAGCTTAGCCACATCAGTTTTTGATTTGTGCATAGCTGGTGTTAGAATATGGTAGGGTTTTTCACCAGCTGTTTGAACGATAAATTCGCCCAAATCTGTTTCCAGCACTTCGATGCCCATGTTTTCAACTTCTTCGTTGAACGAAATTTCCTCACTTACCATTGATTTGCTTTTCATTACCAGCTTGGCATGTTTTTCTTCAAAAATGGTTTTTAAGTGGGTGATGGCTTCATTGCTATCTTTTGCCCATAGGATTATAATGCCGTTAGCTGCCGCTTTTTTTTCAAATTGCAGCAAGTATTCATCCCAACGGCTTATTACTTGGCGCTTGAGGGCAGCCACATAGTTTTTGGCGGCATTCAAATTATCATAACGTTCTTTTCCTTTGGCTACAGCCTGATTGTATCGCCCGATGTTGAATTGCAATGTTTTTCGGTGCGTTAAGTCCCAAGATTTTTCTTGAGCAGCTTTCAAGAAGGCTTTTTTTGTGTCGCTCATTGTTGCTGGATCTTTAATTGCCACTGATTGCCAACAACTGCTTTGGTGACGTGATGCGTTTTTTCGCTTTTCAGGGAGACAAAATAAATACCGGGTATGAGGTGATTCAGGGTGTATTCATCTTGAATCTCTTTTTGCAGTACCAAAACTCCGCTACTACTGTATATGCTGAGTGTTATGTTTTTTAGTTCCGCACACTGTATGTGCATTTCTGTAGGGTTCTGTGATACTAAAAATTGTTTTACCGTTGTTTCTGTGAGTTGAGTGGCATCCGGGTCGCTGATAATGATGCTGGTATATCCAGTACTTCCACCACCAGAACCATCCATTTGTACCCAATATGTTTTACCCGATGACAGATTGCTTACTTCTGTTATTTTGGCGGCATAATCTGAGGCATGGTAGTCATCATTAGCTGCCAGAATATTGTATTTTGCAGGGTTACCACTCATAATGTCTTGCCACTCACCGGTAGTAATAGCATCATAGAGCGCTATTTGGTTGTCAAAACCATGGGTGTCTATAACGACCTTACCCGATGTTGGTGCTACAAACTTAAACCAGATGGAGTTTTGCAGGCCGCCTTCTTCGCACCAAGTGTTTTGCGATTCGCAAGAACCTATTTCAGGTAATGGTTCATTTAGTTCTACTGAGGCATAAGAATTGCCGATGTCGTTTGCTGTTTCATTAACTGTTAGTAATAGGGCATCGGCTATATCGTCATAAGGTACTTCCACTGTGCGAATAAGAACCGAGTCAGTAGCAGTACAGTTGCCCAGTGAGGTCTCCATTGTCACCCATAGTTCATCTGCTTCGGGTGAAAAAGTTATGATGTGTCCTTCGTCTCCGTCCAGATAGCCATCGGCATACCATCTGTAATTAGTACCGCCATTGCCAATTAGCGTCACAGGTTTTCCGCGTGAAAAATAATCCTTAGCATTGACCACAGTGATTTGCGGATATATACTGCTGACAACCTCAACAGCACTAGATGTAAATTCGTACACCGAACCGTCTTTGTAGGCTACAAGGGTGAGTTGTTGGCTGCCGGCTGATGAAAAGGATTTGCTGATATTTTGGTTTTTGTCATAAGTGACTATGGTTTCATCCGAAAAATACCAATAAAAAGAATCGGCTTCTCCCATCGTTTTGTTTTCGAATGATATCTCCTGGTCGATGCAAGCAATGCTGTTTTCTGCCAGAAAATAAGGTTGAACGACATCGGGTTTTTTCGCTATTATCTTTACTGCCAAATCAAAGTCATAATCTGTATTTGCGCCGGCTTTTGTCCAGGAATAAGCATCGCTGCTCACCCACATAACATTTTCTTCAACGGCTGGGTAGCAGTATTCTTCTACTACTGTTTCTGCTGGTAAAGGATAGAAATCGTTAGGTGTGTAATACTTGGTAATCAAATAAAAGTCTCCTTGTGAAACAAGAGCCGGGAAATCAATTTTTTTATATCCGGCATAGGTGCAAAAGATATCGCTACGGTGGGCAATTGTGTCGGTAAAGTTTTGCCCGTCAAAACTTTTGCAAAGAGTTAGGTCGATGGTGGTACCTTCGCTCAGCAGTGCTGATCCGATGTGAGTGATAAAATAATCCTGATCGGCTGTATATTTGACTGCAGCATAAGCCACATCGCTGGAAGAGCCGGAGCTGTATGATGTGATGGCGCCTAGTTTGGCATAATCAAAGATGACATCAACGTCGCTCACGAGTGTTTTTCCATAGTAAAGCTCACTGGAACGACCGATATGAACATCCTCATAAGAGGCATAAAAATAACCTTGATCCTGAGCGCTGCTACCCCAGCTGTTGCGTATGATCCAGGCGCCGGGGCTTGTGGGAGTAGCATCTGTACCACCTGTGACCACCTTATGGTCGTCCCAGCCCACTATAGCTACACCGTGGTCTACGCTTTCAGTGCCGTTGTAATAGTAGGTATAATCGTCAGAATTATAATAATGTGATGAGAAATCGGCTTTCATGCTGGTAGATAAAGCACCGTGTTCCATCAAGGTGCGCTTGGTCATCTCTTGGTTGTTGCCCAGCCATAAAATATTATCAATATAAGCCGGAATGTCTGTTGTTTTGTTTACCGGGGCGCAAAGCGTATCGTTATAGAGATTTTCATAGGGGTCAGAACTTTCGTAAACAGGACCTGCCAATCGTGAGAGATAGGCGGTGGATGTATATTCATTTCCGCCTTCGTCGTGGGTAAAGACATATCCGTGGCACGTCACCATATTCTTCACTGAAAGACTGGTAAAATTCTCATCTCCCATCATTTTCCAGTTGCTTTCAACTGAGGCTAAAGTAGCAAAACTCCAACACGTGCCAAAAGGGTTTTGGTTTTTAACCGGTGGAATAAAGCTCTGGCCTTCTACATCGCGTAAATCAAAATTTGATGGTAAGATATCTGAGCTTTTAGTTAAAATGCTTTGATGTGTTACTTTATGAGGCGGATGTATATAGCCTTTTTTTTCCGTTTGATTTACAAAATAAGGATTCAGTGGAGCTCTGTAAGGGCTTTGAGCAAAGTTTACGAAACTTAATATAAGAAATAGGGTAGTGAGATATAATTTCATCGTTTTAATTCTATGTTTGTATGAAAATTCTTTTCACAAAAAAAGTAAAAAGAACAACAAAGTTACATAAAACGATTCAGATTGGTAGAGATTGAGAAGAAGTTTGTGCGTCCCGCCAAATGATAACGTGCAGAACTATAGGAAATGTTGAATCTTGAGATTTTAACACCTACTCCCCACGAATAGCCGACAAGACCCGCATTGCCGTCAATTGCCAATTCTGCCCGGCGCTGGGCATTCAGACCGCCCATGATATAAAAGTTGTCTGTTGGAAGAAATTCAAAACCTAATACCAAATGTCGCACTAAAAGTTGCCCGAAATCCGGTGACGTGGTTTCGTCGTCCATTGAGGAGTCGTCTTCTTCTTCGTAACCTATGTCAAACTGTTGCAAGTGACGATAGGTTGTAGATATGCGGAAAGGTGCGTGAGCTAATTTTTGAGAGACGCCAATTAACATCTCAAAGGGTAAGTCTTCCTGATTGTTATGGGTGTAGGTTTTGAGTTGATAACCCATATTTTTTATTGCTATCCCTGCTGTTCTCAATTTGTTATCCGAACTGTAATGGACTCCAATATCTAAGGCTATGCCAAAAGAGTTGTAGCTTTCCATCACAGAGTACACGGGTTTCAAGTTGGCGCCAATGCGCACATTATTGTTTACCTGATAGCTCCACATCAGGTTGAGGGCATATTCTTTGGCAACAAAACTACCTAAGGTTTCACCATAGATGTCTGTTTCGGTAAAATCGCCATAGTCCAAATAAAAAATACCGGCTGCAAAGGTGCCGTATTTATCAAAATCTTTGGCAAAAGCGGTATAACCATAATTAATATCGGTCAGATAATTGACGTAGTTAAGTGTGATGGTTTTATCCAAAGTGTCGGACAATAATGCCGGGTTGTGATAGCTTAGGGATAAATCATTGTCTAAAAGCGATACATTAATACCTCCGATACCAGCTGTACGTGCAGAGTTAGGGAGTTGTAAAAACTGATAGGTGTTTTCGCCTTTTTGAGCAGACAACAAGGAACTAAGCATTAGCATTAGAACCCAAAGTATTATATGTTTTTTAGGTGTTCGCAAAGTGTATAATTTCTTATTTAAACGTAATCCGGCGCACTTTATTATCAAACTTTCGAGGCTTTGGCTTCAACATGTAAAAGAGAAGCCGTATTTTTGCGGCGAATTTAATGAAATTGTTCTTTTAAAAATATGATTAACCGAAGATTATTGAGAATAAAGGTGATGCAAATCCTCTATTCTTACTATAAATCAGAGGGTAGTACCCTCCAAAGTGCTCAGAAGGAATTAGAGCACAGTATCCAGAAATCTTATGAGCAATATCTTCTGTTTTTGCAAATTCCTCAGGAGGTTACCGATTATGCCCGTGGTATTATTGAAAAAAAACGCCATAAACGTTTGCCTTCGCCTGAAGATTTGAATCCCAACACACGTTTTATCGACAACCAGTTTGTAGCGCAGCTCAACACCAGTAAGATGTTTGAGAAGCTAAAGACCGACTCCTCGGTGTCGTGGGCACAAAACGAGGACATTATCCCTAAATTCTACAAAATGATTGTAGAAAGTGAGGTGTATAAGGAGTATATGAATGAAGAAGGAAATAGTTTTGACGCCGATAAAATGGTGTGGGCACGTATCTTTAAACTCCTGATATACCGTAGTGAAGATTTGGGCGAACTGCTAGAAGATATGAGCATCTATTGGAATGATGATGCTGATTTGGTGATTGGTATGGTGCAAAAAACCATTAAGGCTTTTGATGAAAAAAATGGCGAAAACCAAGGTGTTATGATGCTCTTTAAAGATTCGGAAGATAAAGAATTTGGTCCTAAGCTGCTGAACAGGGCTATTCGTGAGGAAGAGGATTATCGTTCGCGCATCGAGAAGAAAACAGAACATTGGGAGGCCGATCGTATTGCCTTTATCGACAAACTTTTGATGCAAATGGCTTTAGCCGAAGTTGTGCATTTTTCAAGTATTCCGGTAAAAGTGAGTATCAATGAATATCTCGACATTGCGAAAAGTTATAGTACCACTAAGAGCTCTGTATTTATCAACGGTGTGCTGGATAGTATTATCAAGGATTTGAAAAAAGAAAACGCCTTTACTAAGAGTGGGCGTGGATTGATGGAATAGTTTTTAATGAAAAATTGAAAATGTGGGTTCTTTGTTGAATTAACAAAAACTTTGAACTCCGAACTTAGAATTCCGAACTTATGAAAAAAGTAAGAGTAAGATTTGCCCCAAGTCCTACGGGGCCTTTGCATATGGGTGGTGTGCGCACTGCTCTTTTCAATTATTTGTTTGCCAAAAGGCATGGCGGTGATTTTCTGCTACGTATAGAGGATACCGATCAGACACGCTATGTGCCAGGAGCTGAAGAGTATATAGTGGAATCTTTGAAGTGGTGTGGTATTTCACCAGACGAAGGTTTTTCTGTAGGTGGTGAGCTAGGACCATATCGTCAGAGTGAGCGTGCTGACATTTACCGCGACTATGCCCTTAAGTTGGTGGAAAGTGGCAATGCTTATTATGCTTTTGATACGGCTGAGGAAATGGATACTTTGCGCAAGCAATATGAAGCAGAAAAAAAGACTTTTGTATATAATAATAAAACACGTCAGACGCTGAAAAATTCCATCGCACTTTCCGATCAGGAATGTGATGCTATTATGGCTACCGGAGCTCCTTTCGTTGTGCGCTTCAAGATGCCCGAAAACGAAACAGTAACGATTGACGATGCTATCCGCGGTACGGTAAGTTTTAATACTAACGATCTGGATGATAAAGTGTTGTTTAAGTCTGACGGTTTGCCAACCTATCATCTCGCTAATGTGGTAGACGATTATATGATGCAAATTTCTCACGTTATTCGTGGTGAGGAGTGGTTGCCATCCTTGCCATTGCACGCCTTGCTTTATAAGGCTTTGGGCTGGGGCGACAAAACACCTGTTTTTGCACACTTACCATTGATTCTAAAGCCTGTGGGCAAAGGAAAACTGAGCAAGCGTGATGGCGACAAAATGGGCTTCCCGGTATTCCCGCTCGAATGGGAAGATCCAAAAAGTGGGGATATATCGATGGGTTATAAAGAGCAAGGTTATTTGCCAGAAGCTTTTGTGAATATGTTGGCCTTTCTGGGGTGGAACCCGGGGACAGAACAGGAAATTTTCTCTTTGGGTGAACTGGCTCAGGCTTTCTCTCTGGAAAAAGTTGGAAAAGCAGGTGCTAAGTTCGATCCGGAAAAAACCAAATGGTTCAATCACCAATACCTAGCAGCAACGGATGATGCTAAGTTGGCCGATATGTTTTTACCTTTATTAAAGGAGAATGGTGTTGAGGCTGAACTAGCGTATGTTGCAAAAGTGATCGCTTTGGTGAAAGAACGCGCTACCTTTGTTGCTGACCTATGGGAACAGAGCTCATTTTTCTTTGTGGCTCCTGAGGAGTATGACGCTAAAGTGGTGAAAAAACGCTGGAAAAATCAAGTGCCGGGACAAATTGCTGACTTAACAGAATTGCTGAAAGGTGTTGAGGACTTTAGCTCTGAAAATACAGAAACAGTGGTCAAAGAATGGATTTCGAGCAATGAGTATGGTATGGGAGCTATTATGAATGCTTTCCGTTTGGCCATTGTTGGGGCAGGAAAAGGCCCTCACTTATTTGACATCATTGCGATGATTGGTAAGGATGACACCATTGCCCGATTGGAAAAAGCGATGGATGTTTTGCCTAAATAGCATATAAGCATAATAATACACATAGGAAGGTTCGGTGATATGCCGGACCTTTTTGATTTGTACGAAATACATAATTGCACTGGCGACTTATTTGCATGGTTTAAATTTTAGTTTTATCATTATTCACTTAACTTTGCAAGGCTGTGAAAAAGTATACTTTAATCTCATTTTTATTTCTTTTTATAATTTCCGGGCTTTGGGCACAGGAGAATATTGTCAGTGGGATTATTCTTGATAGTGTGAGTAATGAGCCACTGCCTTTTACCAATATTGGTGTGTTAAACAAGGACGAAGGTACGGTGAGTAATAGCGAAGGACGCTATACGCTTAGTCTGGAGAATGTTTCACCTAAAGATAGTGTGTTTTTTAGTTTTGTGGGTTACCGTCAGCGTAAGCTATTGGTCGCTGATTTGATGAACAATCCGAATGTTAGGCTTAAAGAGAATACTGTTCAGTTATCGGGGATCTCGGTGCTTTCGCGGGAGTATAGCCCGACAGAGATTCTGGATAAAGTCCGGGAAAATTACAGCAAGAATCACTCGCAAAAACTGATACATCAGGAAATTTTTAGCCGCGATGCATCGTATACCACCATTCACGAGAGCGATATGGATTTTAAAAAGTCGAGCTTCGAAGCTATCGACGGGCGTTTTGTGTATGCGTTTAACCAAAACATGCCCGATCAGTTGAATGTGTACAACGATTATTTGCTTGATCTCTATTCTAATAATACTCACCGCAAACTGGTACCGATAGAAGGACAATCTTTGATTGAAAACTGGAGTTTTGATGCAGAATTCGATAAACGCCTGAAAATGTTGGCCGGTGATGTGGAAGAAAACGTGCGTAAGGAAGAAAACTATTTTAAAATACGCTCAGGGGTATTTGCCGGTAAGCTGGATTTTGGTCAGGATAGTACCTTTACTTTGACTGATGATTCGATGAACTATATCACTTCACCGGAGCTTATCCGCGGTGATTTGGCTTATCTTATCAGAACCTATTCCACCATCCATTCTAAGCGTTGGGATTTCTTTTCGGATTATAAACTCTATAATTACAAGTTGAAAGACGTGGCCATTGTCAATAATGAGTTGGCTTATATTATCACTTTCTCACCAGAAAAACGCAAAGCTAAATACGAAGGCACCATCTGTGTTGCTACTGATAGTTATGCTTTGTTGCAGGTCGACTATAGGTTTGCCGAAGGAAAAACTGGTACGGGTATGAGCTTGCTGGGGGTAGAATATATGGTGGCTAATCGTAGTGGTCATGTGATATACGAAAAAGGAGAAAAGGGGTATTTCCTGAAATACCTTGCGCGTGAAAGTGATGAGCGTTTTGGTATTGACCGCACCTTGAGTGTAAAACAAAAGCAGGAAAATGGTTTGATTGACAAAACTTTGCAAGAAGTAAAGATAAAACTCAATCTTAACGTGACCTTCGAGCAGAAAAAAGAAGTTCTGGTTGTATCGCACCGCAATATTTCGCGACAGGAATTTGACAAAGTGACGGAACCGGATATTTATAAATTGAAAAAGGTGAGCAAATACGCTTCTGATATCTGGAAGAATAGCTCCATTATTGAACCAACAGAAGCGATAAAGGAATACCAACAACAGTTTTAAAAATTCGAAATTATTTATTCAAAATTCAAGATTGGGTTTTGATTAGTTTTGAATTTTGAATCAAGAATTTTGAATTAATGAGAGTAGTAATACAACGCGTGACGGAAGCCTCTGTCACGATAGAAGGAAAAATAAAATCAGAAATTGGCTTAGGTTTATTGGTGCTGCTAGGCATAGAAGATGCTGATACAGATGAGGACATACAATGGCTAAGCAAAAAGGTTTGTGGCTTACGTATATTCAATGATGAAAATGAGGTCATGAACCGTTCGGTACAGGATGTTGGCGGCGATGTGATAGTGGTGAGTCAGTTTACCCTCCATGCTATGACTAAGAAAGGCAACCGCCCTTCGTATATTAAAGCTTCAAAGCCAGATTTTGCCATTCCTATGTATGAAAAATTTTGTCAGACCTTAGAAGCGCAACTAGGAAAAAAGATAGGAACCGGTGAGTTTGGTGCCGATATGAAAGTACGCCTGCTCAATGATGGCCCTGTAACCATAACAATAGATTCTAAAAATAGGGAGTGAGGGTTTTCCCGATGTGACTTAGATGCTTTTTTAATTTCTTGTTTCGATACATTTTTCTCATTCTTCGAAAAAAACTCAGCCATCGATAAAAAACACTCAGCCATCTAGCTGCAGGGATATTTCTTAAACGCATCACGTGGATATAATTTACATTTGGAACGTGATATTTTTTTGCGAAGAACCTGTTTTTTACGAACAACAAAGTTTCAAACCCGTGTACTTAAGCCCGGTGGCTGAGTGAAATTGTGAAGAATAAGCAATTTTGTATCGAAGCCACAAGGGTTACACTTTCTTTTTTTGTTATTAAACACAAAGCCCCGATTTTGTGCCTCGAAACATTTCTCTAAGAAGAAAAGCGGCCGTAATATTGCAGTACACTCCACAGCGATCGCAGAGGCATAATAAGTGTTTGGAGCAATAAATTGGTTGGATTACAGCCGGCTGGATGACGAGTAGGCATTTTTGGTTGGGAATGTCGCGTCACGAAAGAGGTTGGCAAATGTGTATTAATATTACCTTTCTATCTACTCTGCGACCGCCTGTGGTTTTTTTGTGCACTTATTTTTCCCCGCTCAACCCCTGGATATGTCCGTTTAACGATTACAGTGACCTTTGGTTTGCCACTATCACCTTTTTAGTCCTATTTTTGCATCTAACTGTAACATTTGTCGCTCTGATCGCGTCATAGTAACAAAACCGACCAAGAACTAACGTTATGATCTCAATAAAAGGGGTTCACAAATCCTATCAGACAGGGCAAAACAGCCTCCACGTGCTTAAGGGCATTGACCTTGAAATTCAACAAGGTGAGTTTGTCTCTATTATGGGCTCTTCGGGTTCCGGAAAATCCACTCTGCTTAATATATTAGGAATACTTGACAACTACGATGCTGGTGAATATCATCTTGATAACACGCTTATTCAGAATATGAGTGAGAAAAAGGCAGCGCGTTACCGCAATGATACTCTCGGTTTTGTTTTTCAGTCGTTTAACCTTATTTCCTTCAAAAATGCCATAGAAAATGTGGCTCTGCCATTGTATTACCAAGGGGTAAAACGCAAAAAACGTAATGCCATGGCTTTGGAATATCTGGCCAAATTTGGTTTGCAGGATCATGGCGAGCATCTGCCCAACCAGCTTTCGGGTGGACAAAAGCAACGTGTGGCTATAGCCCGCGCAATTATTTCCAAACCCAAAGTGATATTGGCCGATGAGCCAACAGGAGCTCTGGATACCACATCTTCGTACGAGGTCATGGAAATCCTTAAAAAGATAAATCAGGAAGGTATTACGATCATCGTCGTCACGCACGAGCACGATATAGCCGAGATGACCGATAAGGTGATAAAACTGCGCGATGGCATTATCGAAGACATTGTTATCAACAAGAAAAACTAACACAACTTCGAATTTAACTTAAGACACTTTAGCACACTTAAGGCACTCAAGACACTTTTACCATGTTTGATTTAGATGTTTGGCAAGAAATATTCAGTACTATCAAGAAGAACAAATTGCGTTCTTTCCTGACCGGATTTGCTGTGGCCTGGGGTATCTTTATGCTGATGGTGCTATTGGGTTCGGGCAACGGACTGTCTAACGGTGTGGCGTCTAACTTTCAAAATAGGGCGAAGAACACAATGTTTATTTGGACAAATAAAACGACAATGCCTTATGCTGGATTGAAGTCGGGCCGGAGGTTTAATTATAAGACAGAGGATTATAATGATCTAAAAGCTTTGAAAGGTGTGAATTTAATAACAGGAAGATTTTACCTGGGAGCGCGTACCTTTTCTGCTGGTAAAGAATATGCTGATTATAGTATAATGTCATGCCATCCTGATTATGAAAAAATTGAAGGCTATATTGTCACAAAGGGTAGGTTTATTAATACAATAGATATTAAGCAAAAAAGAAAATCCTTAATGATTGGTTTGGACATGGAGAAAGTCCTTTTTGCTAATCAGGATCCCATAGGTAAGGTGGTTAATGTAGGTGGTATTCCTTTTACTGTTGTTGGAGTTTATGATAGAGATAATAGACGTTCTGGTAGTCGTGAGGGGATAATTCCTTTAACAACAGCACAGGCTTTATTCAATGGAAATAATAGAATTCATGGCTTCTCGCTCACTGCTCATGAAATGTCAAAAGCTGAAAATCTGGCATTAGAACAACAAATCCGAAGTATTCTAGCGTCTAATCATCGTGTGCACCCCGAAGATCAGAGTGCGATAGGAATATATAATACCTTAAAAGACTATGCCAGAACAATGGGAATGTTTGCTGCTATTAATATGTTTATTTGGTTGATTGGAATAGGAACATTAATAGCTGGTGTTGTTGGCGTAAGTAATATTATGCTGATATCTGTAAAAGAGCGTACCAAAGAATTTGGTATTCGAAAAGCTATCGGTGCATCGCCACGTTCTATTATTGGTCTAGTATTGCTTGAGGCTGTTTTGATTACCTCTGTGGCCGGATATATTGGGATGGTCTTGGGTGTTTTCCTTATGGAAGGTGTGAATGCAATTATGATCAATAGTATGGGAGGTGGAGGTTCGAATATGACCATATTTCTAAATCCGACTGTTGATCTGAAGGTAGCTGTAAGTGCTATGTTGTTATTAGTTTTTGCTGGTTCATTTGCAGGCTATATACCTGCTAAACATGCGTCGAAGGTTAAGCCTATTGAGGCATTACACGATGAGTAAGCGAGTATTTCTAGTATAATTAACTTCGAACTTTGAATTTCGAACTTTGAACTGTTTTTATGTTTGATATAGAACGTTGGAAAGAAATAATGAGCACGCTGAAGCAGAATAAGCTTCGGAGTTTTCTGACGGCCTTTGGTGTGTTTTGGGGTATTTTTATGCTTATTGTGATGGCCGGAATGGGCAAAGGATTTGAGACTGGTGTCAGATCTGGTATGGGTGGCTTTGCTACTAATTCTGTTTTTATGTGGACACAGCGTACAGCTAAACCTTACGGTGGTTTTCGTCGTGGTCGAAACTGGAATTTTGAAAATGATGATGTAACTCTTATTCGTAAAAATATAAAAGGCGTTAAAATTGTAGCTCCACGTTTATTTGCAGGATGGGGTTCGGGAGAAAACACTGTTCGTGGCGATAAATCAGCCAATTTCAATCTGAAGGGTGACTATCCGGAATGGATTGAAATTAACCCAATGGAGCTGTTAAAAGGACGATGGCTTAATAATATGGACATAAGGGAGCGTCGTAAAGTTTGCGTTTTAGGGGTTAAAGTTTATGAACAAATGTTTGCAATGGGGGAGAATCCTATTGGTCAGTATTTGCGAGTTGATGGCATATATTATCAGGTTGTTGGTGTCATAGAGCCATTGACCCAAATGAATATGCAAGGGCGTGCTGAAGAAAGTATCTTTTTGCCTTTTTCTACGATGCAGGTTGTATACAATTATGGCGATGCCGTATTTGTGATAGGAGCTATTGCTGAAGATAATGTTAGTGCAGCACATATTCAGGAGGAGATTAAAACCATGATAAAAAAACGTCATAAAATAGCGCCAGATGATGAACAGGCTGTAGCAGGATTTAGTTTGGAAAAAGAGTTTCAGCAAATTTCGAATTTGTTTTTAGGCATTCGTATCCTTACATGGATTGTAGGTATCGGTACATTACTGGCAGGGGTTATTGGTGTAAGTAATATTATGCTGGTGATAGTAAAAGCCCGTACCAAAGAAATTGGCGTGATGCGAGCAATAGGAGCCACGCCTCGTAAAGTAATTGGACAGATTTTATTAGAAAGTGCCTTTCTAACTACTTTAGCTGGTTATCTTGGAATGTTTTCAGGGATGTTGCTTTTGGGGCTTATTAATAATCAATTAATGAAGGCTGTAGAGTCAGGGGCTGAAGGTGTGTTCCTAAAGAATCCCGAGATAAATTTTACGGTAGCCATATCTTGTTTGATGGTACTTATTATTTCAGGCATTTTTGCAGGGATGATACCAGCCCGAAAAGCCGTTAGTATAAAACCAATTGATGCTCTAAGGGCTGAATAATCTTCAAATTTCAAATTTCAATTTTCCAATATCCAATATCCATTTTCAAATATCAACATCAATTTTCGAATTTCCAATATCTAACAGCATATGAAAAAGTTTTTTAAAATTCTCGGAATCGTATTATTAGTGGCTTTATTTTTTGGCACATTCTATTACCTCTACAGTAAGCAGAAGAAAAAGCCGGATGTATTTGCTGTCATTGAGCCTAAGATAGAGACTATTACTAAAAAAACAGTGGCTACCGGATCGGTGGTACCCCGCAAAGAGATTGAAATCAAACCGCAGGTGTCGGGCATTATCGATGAAATCTATCTTGAAGCCGGACAAATGGTAAAACGTGGCGATGTGATTGCCAAGGTAAAAATCATACCGGATATGGTGCAGCTGAACAGTGCTGAGTCGCGTGTAAGCCGTGCTAAGCTGAGTTACGAAGATGCACAGATAGACTACGAGCGTCAGAAAAAACTCTATGACCAAAAGGTGATTCCTTACGAAGAGTTTCAGAAGTCTAAATTAGCCTATAATCAGGCGAATGAGGAGTTGCAGTCGGCTGAGAATAACCTTGACTTGATCAAAGAAGGGGTGACCAAGAAATCGAAAGGTAATACCAATACGCTGATTCGTTCTACCATCGAAGGTATGGTGCTTGATGTGCCTGTAGAAGAGGGTAATTCGGTGATACAGGCCAATACCTTCAATGCCGGAACTACCATTGCTCTGGTGGCTGATATGAACGATATGATTTTTGAAGGTAAAGTGGACGAAACCGAAGTAGGACGTGTACACGAGGGGATGAACATCACCTTGACCATTGGCGCTATAGAGGATGAGGAGTTTGATGCATTGCTGACGTATTTGGCCCCAAAAGGAAAAGAAGAGAACGGTGCGGTTCAGTTTGAAATAAAAGCTGACGTTCAGCTCAAAGAAGATCAGTTTATTCGTGCCGGCTATTCGGCCAATGCCAGTATTGTGTTGGAGCAGCACGATAGTGTACTGACTATTCCGGAATCGGCTCTGAAGTTTGAAGAAGAAAAAGTCTTTGTTGAAATAGAAACGGATTCGCAGGTCTTTGTAAAACGTTACATCGAAACCGGTCTCTCGGATGGTGTTAATATCGAGGTAACAGACAGCCTGACTATAGACGACCGTCTGAAAGGTGAGAAGATAGTAGAAGAGAAGAAAAAAGGACCTGGTAATAAATAGGTCGTTGTCCTGCATAAATCAAGGTAAGAAAAGTTGGTGGCTGAATTGCTAAAAGAAGAAAAAATGAAGAAAATAGTTCTAATAATAATGGCTTTGCGTCTGTTGACTGTAGCTCAGGCTCAAGATAATGTCTGGAGCTTGTCAGAGTGTATCGACCACGCTTTGAGCAATAATATTCAGATAAAACAGCAAGAGTTGAATGCTGAATATCAGGAAAATACTTTGGAGCAAAACAAAAGTGACCGCTTACCTAACCTGAATGCTGGTATTTCTCAAAGTTTTGGTTTTGGCCGTTCACTACAGCTGGACAACACTTATATAAACTCCACGTCATCAAATACCGGCTTTTCGCTGAATTCTAATATGGTGATATGGCAAGGTGGTCAGATAAATAATAGCATTAAGCAGCAAGAGTTTGAGTTAAAATCAAGTTTGGAAAACCTGCAAAAGGCAAAAGATGACATTACCATAGAATTGGCTCAGGCTTATCTGGAAATTTTGTTTGCCGAAGAGCTGTATAATGTTGACACGGCTCAGCTGTCGCAAACACTAGCCCAGATAGAACGAAGTGAAAAATTGGTAGAAGCCGGAAAGCTTTCGGAAGGGGCATTATTAGAGATAAAAGCTCAGGCTGCGCGCGAAAATCTTGCGGTAGTTAATGCGGAAAATAGTTACAAAATGGCTTTGCTAAATCTGGCTCAAATATTGGAACTGGAAGATTATACGGGTTTTGATATTGAGCAGCCTATGTTGCCTGAGATGCAAGCTGAGCACTCTTTACTGACTGCAAAAGCGGTATACGAACAGGCTGTGGATAATCGTCCGGAAGTGAAAAGTGCGGAATACAAGCTGGAAAGTAGCAATGCACAACTCAAAGTGGCTAAGTCAGGAAGAATTCCTTCGTTAACAGCATCAGCCAGCTTTTATGACCAATACTATACTTCCTCAACCAATACTAGTAATGCTGCGTTTGGACAGCAATTGCAAGACAACCAACGTAGTTCTATAGGGGTGAATCTTAACATTCCTATTTTTAACAGAAATCAGAATACGACAAACATACAGAATGCAGAGATTCAGATTGAAAGCCGTAAACTGGATTTAGAAGCGACCAAGAAAGAGCTCCGTCGCCAAATAGAGCAAGCTTACATCAATGCTTTAGCTTCTTTCGAACGCTATAACGCTAATATGGTTGCCGTAGAGTCTATGGAGGAAAGCTTCCGCCATATGGAACAGAAGTTTGACCTGGGGCGTGTCAATTCTGTGGAATATAGCGATGCAAAGACTAACCTGGCTAAGGCACAATCAGACCTAGTTCAGGCTAAATATGAGTTTATTTTCCGTTCTAAAATTCTTGATTTCTATCATGGGACACCTATTGTTTTGTAGTCTGTTTACGTTTAGATTTTAGTACGACATTTATCTTAGTTTGTGGTGCATCCTTTTTATATGTTCTACGCAAAAGCCATAAAGTCTTTATGATGTGGTATTTGTAATGTTTTACCTTTTTGTCTTGTCTTGTTTTTTTATATGGTGAAGATGTAAGGGTTTAATAGAAGTATATTATCTTACTTTTTGCTGATTTTAAAGACTAGTTTACGCCGTTGTTTCGCTTTGAGATGCAAATATGGCAGTTAATAAAGGGAAAACAAGGCGATCATATTCATCAATTGAAAAAACCGTATTAGCATCATTTCTTTTGCTAATACGGTTTTTTTTGAAATCCCGGATGATAGACATCCGGAGTTGATATGATTTTTAAAGCACTTCTATGCCGCGCTCCTTCAGCAGTTGATCACCCATCTCTGTCAGCTTATATTTTTGTATTTTTCCACTGGCGGTCATGGGGTATTGGTCCACGAAAATGACGTGTTTCGGTATTTTAAAGCGCGCGATGTTACCCACACAAAATTCGCGAACATCTTCTTCCATCATATCAAAGTCTTCCTTTTGACGGATAAAAGCACATACGGCTTCGCCATATTTAGGTGAAGTAATGCCGGCTACCTGTACATCTTCTATACCTGGCATCGTGAGTAAAAACTCTTCGATCTCACGTGGGTAAATGTTTTCACCACCACGGATAATCATATCTTTGATGCGCCCGGTGATGCGGAAGAAGCCATCGGCATCTTTCACGCCCAGGTCGCCAGAGTGTAGCCAGCCATCTTTATTGATAGCTGCCGCTGTGGCTTCAGGGTTTTTATAGTAGCCTTTCATTATGTTGTAACCACGGCAAACGACTTCGCCTTGTTCTTCAACGCCACATTCTTCGCCTGTTTCGGGATTAATAATTTTGACTTCAATATAAGGCAGTTCCTGTCCTACTGAACCTACTTTTTTATCAATAGGGTCATCGGTACGTGTTTGTGTCATCACCGGAGATGCTTCAGTAAGGCCGTAAGCAATGGTGACGTCTTTCATGTACATTTTGTCAATCACTTGCTTCATGGTATCCATAGGGCAAGGCGAGCCGGCCATAATACCCGTGCGCAAAGAGCTGAGGTCAAACATATCAAACATCGGGTGGTTAAGCTCGGCTATAAACATTGTAGGCACACCGTACAGGGCGGTGCACTTCTCTTTTTGAACCGATGCCAATACCACCAGCGGATCAAACGTCTCGATAATGACCAGTGTGGCTTTGTGGGTCAGGATAGCCATAACGCCCAGCACGATACCAAAACAATGAAAAAGTGGGGGAGGAAGACAGAGTTTTTCGTCAGCGCTAAACTTCTGACATTCACCTATCCAGTAACCGTTGTTTACTATGTTATAATGGGTCAGCATCACGCCTTTAGGGAAACCGGTGGTGCCCGAGGTGTATTGCATATTTATTACTTCCTGACAATTAAGACTTTTTTTGATGCTGTTTAGTTCATCGTCGTCAATGTGTTGTCCCAGGAGCAAGAGCTCCTGAGTATTGTACATGCCGCGGTGTTTTTCCGGACCAATGAAGACGACGTTTTTTAGTTTAGGGAAACGGGCGCTCTTTAACTGGCCACGCTCACAAGTTTTTAGCTCCGGTACCAGTTCATTGACCATTCCCACGTAGCTGCTATCGCGCCAGCCGTCTATGATGCATAGTGTATGGATGTCGGCATTTTCTACTAGATATTCAAGTTCATGCAGTTTGTAATTGGTGTTGATCGTCACCATTACAGCGCCTATTTTGGCCGAGGCAAAGGTGTAGGTTAACCAGTCTGGAACATTAGTGGCCCAGATGCCCAGGTGATCGTCTTTTTTCAGGCCTATGGAAAGGAGCCCTTTGGCGACCTTGTCCACGCGCTCGTTAAAGTCTTTATAGGTAAATCTCAGGTCGCGGTCCGAGTAAACGATGAATTCTTTATCAGGATATTGGGCTGCTCCCTCTTCGAGCAGTTGTCCCAGTGTTTTTTCTATCATAATGTTGCTTGTCGGCTATTGGCTTTTAGCATAGAGCGCAAGACAATAGTGTTTCCACTTGGAATTTGGAATTTTTTAATTTTGGAAATTGATCACTGATTTTACACCGGCACATAAACTGTTGCCAAAATTTTAGCCGCGCCATCCTTAGCATGTACGTGGTGGGCTACTATAGAGTCGTAATAAATGCTGTCGCCTTGACCCAATTCAAATTTTTCTTTGCCATATTCTATTTCCACATTACCTTCCAGTACATAGATAAACTCTTCGCCTTCGTGTTGTGATGTTTTGTAGCCATCAGTGCTGGGCTCTATATCTATGATAAATGGTTCCATATGGCGGCCGCTTTTTCGCCCTGCCAATGAGGTGTAGTTCATTGAGCTGCGAGCAGATTCATTGTTGTTCGAAAAGCTCATAGCTATATCTGCCTCGCCTTTTAAGGTGACGATTGGGCCTATTTGGTCATTATCATCCATAAAAGTACCCATGCGTACGCCTAGAACGCGCGCTATCTTTATTAATGGTGATAGTGAGGGGAGCGTTTCGTTGTTTTCGATATTACTGATTTGTGCTACACTCAGGCCTGAGCGTTCGGCCACTTCTTCAATACTGATGCTCTTGCTTTCTCTTATCGCTGTGATTTTTTCTCCTACCATAGCTTTAGTGTTATTTAAAAATTGTGTGATTAATATGTTTAATACGTTATTCATTGTAACGTCATTTGCTTTGTTGTATGTGTACACCTCCTTCGGAGTTGAAGCCGTTTTCTGCTTTTATTTTCTTCAGACATTTGTTTCCTCCGGAATCAATAATGTTCATCTAACTAATTCTATGTTTAGCTCGATAGATTGACCTTAGAGTCGCCATTCCGTGTGTATTCATATTAGATTTTACTATATTCAGTGTTTCGTTTTTTTTGCTTTAATACGTTCTTTTTTGTTTGCCGACCTCAGAGAGGTCGAACGTCTGTAGAGACCATGTTTTATACAGATATTTTGACTCCGGCGGAGACACACCTCTCACGCCTCATCACTTGTTTTCTTATGGAAAACCTCACTCCTTCTCACTCTCCAAACTCAATACACTCCTCCTTAATAATCTCCATCCCTTTTATTTTAAGGAAAACCTGCGCTGTGGCTACCACATCTTTTTCGCAATAGGTCGCAATGCGTTTCAGGTCGCCCGTTTCGTAATAAACGCTCCCCACCATAGAGCCATCAATGTCGTCCTTAGGTGTGGGGATGTCGAATACCGCTGTAAGCAGGTTTAGCGAGGTGAAATTTTTAAAATCGCCGAATTTCCATAACTCAAGCGTATCCAGAAATTGTACTTCCCAAGGTTTTTTGCCGGCAATATTTAATATGTTGGGCAGCTGAATACCTTTGATGAGCATACGGCGCGCCACATAAGGGACATCAAACTCTTTTATGTTGTGGCCGCACAAGGTGCGGTCAGGTTTGTCCCAATTATTAAGTAAAGAGGCAAACTCATGTAATAATACGTATTCGTCATCATTATAAAAAGACTTTAGCTTAAAATGCTGCTCGCCCATCATATTATAAATATAGCCAACAGAGATGCAAACCACCTTCCCAAATTCGGCAAAGATGGCGGCATCTTTCATATAAATGTCGCCTATGCTATCATTTTCGGCATAGCGGTCGGGCATACGCGCGCGCGTTTTTTCTACTTTATCGGACCACAGGTGTTGTAGTCTATCGGGAAGCTCTTTAAAATCCCCAACGGCAGGAACTGTTTCGATATCCAAAAACAGGATTTTCTCAAAGTAATTTGAAGCCATAAGCAGGTGTGTTTAGAAAACAAAGTTAGCAATTCCTGTGAAAGAATAAAAAAGAAAGGGTTTTGCTGTAATCTTAAGTTGAATAAGGTGTGCTGTAAGTGATGATTCTTTGAGCTCAGTTTGTTTCAATAGTTGTTGAAAAAACATACAAATATTGAATTTTTGTTCATCCTGTAATAAAAAGACAAAAAAGTTTTGGGAAAGCGTGTTGGAAGCCTTAAATATTCAAAATGATTATTTTTAAAGGGGTTTAGGTGAAAAATGATAAAAATTGCACTTAAAACATAAAAAATATTCAAAAATTGCTTTGAGATTTCATTTTTACCTGTATTTTTGCATCGTTTTACTGAAAAACAGAAAATAAATATAAAACAACTTCAATTATGGCAACATTAAGATTTAGTGCAATTCAAGAACTTTTTTCGCGTCAGCCGAAAGAAGTGGTGTTACCTTCTAATAAGGTAACCGATTATTATGCAGAGAATGTCTTTACTAAAGAGACGATGCGTAAGTATCTTTCTAAAGATGCATTTAAGGCGGTAAAAAAAGCAATGGAGTCTCAAACTTCTATTGATTTGGATATCAGTGATTCTATTGCGGAAGGCATGAAGACCTGGGCGGTAGAAAAGGGAGCTACTCACTACACGCACTGGTTTCAGCCATTAACTGATGGAACGGCTGAAAAGCATGATGGTTTCATCGACTACAGCGAAGGTAACAGTGAAAATGTTATTCAAAACTTTTCAGGAAGCCTTTTGGTACAACAAGAGCCTGATGCCTCTTCTTTCCCTAACGGTGGTATTCGTCAGACTTTCGAGGCACGTGGTTATACGGCTTGGGATGTGTCTTCTCCTTGTTTTATTGTTGGTACTACCCTTTGTATTCCTACAGTGTTTGTATCGTACACAGGTGAGGCCCTTGACTATAAAACACCTCTTTTGAAAGCCTTGCAAGCGGTAGATAAAGCTGCGGTTGATGTTTGTCACTATTTCGACAAAAATGTATCGAAAGTAGTTCCAAGTCTCGGTGTAGAGCAAGAGTATTTCTTGGTAGATGAGGCCTTGTATATGGCACGTCCAGACCTTGTATTGACAGGTCGTACTTTGATGGGTCACTCTTCGGCTAAAGATCAGCAATTAGATGACCATTACTTCGGATCTATCCCAACGCGTGTATATAAATTTATGATAGAGTTGGAACTGGAAGCTCATAAATTGGGTATTCCTATGAAAACACGTCATAATGAGGTGGCTCCAAACCAGTTTGAGGCTGCACCTATATACGAAGAGGTAAACCTTGCTAATGATCATAACCAGTTGTTTATGGATCTTGTGAAGCGTGTAGCTGCAACTCATAAATTTAGAGTGTTGTTGCACGAAAAGCCTTTTGCCGGCATTAACGGTTCTGGTAAGCACAATAACTGGTCTATCATTACTGACACAGGTGTTAACCTGTTCTCTCCTGGTAAAAATGCTAAAAGCAACCTTCAGTTCTTGACATTTGTTGTGAATACGATTGCTACAGTTTATAAAAACCAGGATTTACTACGTGCTTCTATCCTTACAGGATCTAACAGTCATCGTTTAGGGGCTAACGAGGCACCTCCTGCTATTCTTTCTGTATTTACAGGTACTCAGGTAGCGAATACTATTCAACGTTTGATCGAGACTGCTGGTGAGGATCTTTCTACTGCTGGTAAGACTTCTTTGCAACACGGTATTGGTCGTTTGCCTGAAATCTTGTTGGATAATACAGACCGTAACCGTACTTCTCCGTTTGCCTTTACCGGTAACCGTTTCGAGTTCCGTGCTGTTGGTTCTAAGTCTAACTCTGCTGCGGCAATGACAGCGCTTAACGCTGCTCTTGCACTTCAGTTGAAAGAATTTAAAGCGGATGTAGATGCGGCTATTAAGTCTGGTCTTAAGAAAGACGAAGCTATTATTACGGTATTGCGTAAAGTGGCTACAGAGTCTAAGAGTATCGTATTCAACGGTGACGGTTATTCTGACGCTTGGGTAGACGAAGCGGCTAAACGTGGTCTTACTAACGTAACCTCAGTACCAGCATCACTTGAAAACTATCTTGGCGAGCAAGCTAAGAAAGTATTGGTTTTCGGCGGTATTATGAGCGAAAAAGAGCTTGAGGCTCGTGTTGAGATAGAGATGGAGAAATATGTGATGTTGCTGCAGATCGAAGGTCGTGTGCTTGGTGATCTTGCTGTTAACCACATTATTCCTACAGGTGTTAAATATTTGACATCATTGATCAACAACGTGAAAGGTTTGGCGGATATTTTCGAAGGCGAAGAATTGGCTAAACTGTCTAAAGGACGTAAAGAGTTGATTATTGAGATTTCTGAGCACATCGATGCTATTAAAGATAAAGTTGCTCAATTGCGTCACGTACGTGGTGAAGCTAACAAAATCGAAAATGAGACTCAGAAAGCATATGAGTACGACAAAAAGGTGAAGCCATTTATGGATGATATTCGTTTCCACATTGATGAATTAGAGCTTATTGTGGACGATGAGGAATGGCCATTGCCTAAGTACCGTGAATTGTTATTCTTCCGTTAGGATTTAAGAAGTTTGCTTCGGCAACTTCAAGAATAAATAGGTTTTTTTAAGGTTTGCGCCCCTTTCTGATGTGTATCAGGATGGGGCGCATTTCTTTTATAGCTACCTTTGCAAAGGCTGTTAGACTATAAATCTGACGTTTTTTATTTATCAAAAACTCCTGTCATCCGTCATTCATCACCCCTCTTCAAGCTATGAACCATAAAAAAGGAATCACTTTCGCCATTATAACTGCCGTGCTATGGGGGCTGTTGGCTGTAGGGATTAAAATTGTATTGGTAGAAGTCGATCCTATTACCGTAGTATGGGTACGTATGTCAACAGCAGCTATTGGTTTGGCGCTCTACTTTATTATAAGGCAGCCTGAGGCTTTTCAGGTGTTTTCTAAACCTCCTAAGTTGATATGGGTGCCGGCTATTGGTTTAGCACTGAATTATATTGGTTATGCTAAAGGTATTGATTTGGCCGGCCCTGCTTCTACCCAAGTGGTGATACAGACCGGGCCAATTATTCTCTGTCTGGCCGGATTCTTTTTATTTAAGGAGCGTTTTGTTGCTCGCCAAAAGTTGGGTTTTGTCGTGGCTTTTGTGGGCTTGTTATTTTTTTATCAGAAGCAGATTTCCTCTATGGATGCAGGGCAGGATGCCTTTTTCAAGGGAGTTCTGGTGACTTTAGGAGGCGCGTTAGCTTGGTCCGTGTATAGTATTTCGCAAAAAGCTATCGTTAAAAGCTATCCGGTTCAACGGGTCAACCTTTTTATATATACTTTTTCGGCAGTCGTGTATGCCCCTTTTGTCGACTTCTCTGTCTTTGCCGGACTCTCTACTTGGATGTATTTAGCTTTACTCTTCTTAGGTTTAAATACTTTAGTGGCATACGGTTCGTTGGGCGAAGCTTTGAAATATACCGATGCCGGAAAAATCAGTGTTATCATTATTCTTAACCCGATTCTAACATTCGTATTGCTGGGAGTAATGGAGTGGATGGAGGTACCGTGGATAGCATATGCCAATATTCCTTTCTGGGCCTATGTGGGGGCGCTAATGATGCTTACCGGAGCTGCCTTGGCTACTATTGCACCGAAAAAGAATAAGGCTTAGGAAGATAGGTTGAGGCTGAGATTAAGGTTAAGAGGTGCGTTTCCTGATGTTGGTTATTATGATAAAGGAGTAAAGATGCTTAGTATTTATCCCTTTATGACGTTTATCATAAGAAGTGGTAAGAGTCCAAGGCTTGGAGGTCGAACAAAACCTCTTTCATCTTAACCTCAACCTTAACCTTAACCTCAACCTTAACCTCAACCTCAACCTTGGCCTCAATCTTAGCCTCAATCTTGGCCTCAATCTTAGTTCTACTTCAAAAAGTTGTTATTTACAAAGTCTTGAAAATCATCCTTGTATTGATCGCTCACCGGAATATAAACTTTATCGAACACAATGCGCATGCGTTCTATGGTGTTGATTTTGTTGAGATTAACGATATAGGAGCGGTGTACGCGCATATAATTTTCCGGTAATTGTTGCATTACTTTGCTCATGCTGAGCAGAGCCATAATGGGCTTTTGTGTACTCAGGTGGATGCGTACATAGTCGCGCATACCTTCTATGTAAGTAATTTCGTTGAGGTCAATGCGAACAATCTTGTATTCTGATTTAACAAACAGGAACTGATCGTCTACTTTAGAGCTGTCTTCATTTTTATTTTCATTAAAGAAACGTTCTTTGCATTTATCTGCCGACTTCAGAAAGGCTGCAAATGAAATGGGCTTTACCAGATAGTCGGCGGCGTCTACTTCAAAGCCTTCTACAGCATATTCACGATAGGCTGTAGTGAATATTACTTTGGGTGGATTGTTTAGCGACCTAACAAATTCCATCCCTGATAAATCGGGCATGTTGATATCCACAAACATAAGGTCTACCTGATTCTTGTTGAGGTAGTCCAGAGCTTTTATGGCACTCGAAAAACTCTCTTGATGTTTCAGATAAGGTACTTTTGCAATATAGCTGTTGATTTGCTTTAAGGCTAAGGGCTCATCGTCGATAGAAATGCAGGTAATCATAGCGGAAAGTTTAGTTTGACTTCAAAGATAGCGTTTTTGTTGCTGATAATGAGTTGATGTTTATCACTAAAGAGTAAATCGAGTCTGTTTTTGGCGTTGCTGATACCAATACCTGAGTTTTTTTTCTTTTCAGGAATACTATTGATGCTGTTTCTTATTAGGAAGTTAAAGTCGGTCTTGCTTACATCTATATTTATGTGAATAAATGATGGTTTTTCGTAGCTGATGCCGTACTTAAATGCATTTTCAATAAAAGAAATGGTGAGTAGTGGAGGTATCTTAACGGCAGGCAAGGCGCTGGAAACATTTATCTTAATGTCTACATCGTCGGTGTAGCGCAGTTTCATTAGGTCCACATAGCTGTTTATAAACTCCACTTCTTGCTTCAATGAAATATCAGAGCTTTGCGATTCATAGAGCATGTAATCCATCATTTGAGAAAGCTTTATGACAGACTCTTTGGCCTCTTCCTGATCGATGTCGATAAGGGCATGAATGTTATTGAGCGTGTTCATGAAAAAATGAGGACTCACTTGATTTTGTAAAAAAGCCATTTTGTTTTCCACACTTTCTTTTTCTGCTTTAAGCTGGTTTTGTTGCGATTTCATCCATTTACTGAAAAACATCAATCCGGAATCAAAGCCAATCATTAAGATGCTCATAATGGTGATGTTGACATAAGGCGGAATGAGTTCTATGGGACCCCGGTTCATCCTGGGCGGAGGACCTTGAGGTTCGTTAGCAGTTCCCAAAGGTCTTCCATGACCGTGAGGTGGAAGATCCATCATTTTCTCTGGGGCTTCGTTTGCTTCTAACCAGTAAAGTAAAAAGCCAAAAGCTGCGATCAGAATGACGATAGCAATAAAATATTCTGTACGTTTGTTTTTGAAGAAAAACTCCGGCATCAGAAAGAAACGGTTGGTGAGAAAGATGAGAAAGAGTATAAGGTATTCTTTCCATATTTTAGAGATATGCAGCCAATTGACACCATTTTCAAAGTCGCCAAGCAACAATGGTAGTGTAAATATTAGCAGCCAAACCATCAATGGTAAGAGAAGCTGCATACGTTCTATATTGGATTTGAATAGTTTCATTAGATTTTGATGGTTTAAAAGTAGCCTTTTTGCTTGTAATGAGCAAAAAGTACCAAGAGCGACACGCCCCCACGCCGCTCTTGGTTGTTGGCTAACCATTTTAGGTTAGCTAAGCGCTATGCGCCATTTCTATATGATTTCTGCTTTTTTTAGTGATACAAATGTATTATTCCTGTATTATCTTGTAAAGAAAAATCGACTAGTTGACCATATTTGTCGACTAATTAATTAGTTTAATTTTTTTATTGGTTTGCCAGCACAAAATGATGAGCTTTCTTTTGTCATTGTGTACCTTTGCGCGGAGTTGGAAGTGATTCAATGATCTAATGATTCAATGAACTAATGATTCAATGATCTAATGA
>DHQI01000128.1:0-3758 GCA_002408065.1 Bacteroidales bacterium UBA5342 | reverse complement strand
TGATTCAATGATCTAATGATTCAATAATGTAACCTTGTAACCCTGAAAACCTATAACCCTGAAACCTTGAAACCCTGTAACCCTATGTTGAAAGCTATGATCTTTGCCGCAGGCCTTGGTACACGCTTGCGCCCCTTGACTAATGATCGTCCTAAGGCCCTGGTAGAATTTAAAGACAAGCCGCTTTTGGAGCATACTATTGAAAAACTGAAAACGGTAGGGGTGGAGCATATTGTAGTCAATGTACATCATTTTGCCGATAAGGTCATTGATTTTTTACACTCTAAAGATTTTGGAGTTAAAATCAGTATTTCGGATGAACGTGATGAGCTTTTGGATACGGGTGGGGGTTTGCGTAAAGCCGCTGATATATTGGGTGATGAGCCTTTTTTTATTCACAATGTGGATATTCTTTCTGATATCGATTTGAAGGAAATGTTGTTGGCTCATAAGGCTTCGGGAGCTATTGTTACGGTGGGTATTCGTCGCACAGAGGCCAATCGTTATTTTATGCAGAATGCAGAAGGCGATTTGTGTGGCTGGGGAAATAGTAATACCGGAGAGCAGATTATAAGTCGTGAGTCCGATTATTTGGAAAAAATATCGTTTACAGGTATTCATATCGTTTCCGGAAAATTGTTTCAGTACATCAAACCCGAAGGGGCAGTGTCGATAATTGATGCCTATCTGAAGGCGGCCAGGACAGAAAAAATCTACTGTTTTCCTTGTGATGATAATGTGTGGGAGGATGTAGGTTCACCTGAGGCACTTAAAGAAGCTGAAAATGTTTTCTAAAATGCACTGGTGATAAAGTTCACCTTTAAAACAAGGTAAATTACTTTATTTTGCAGAAAAAAGGAGGTGTGGCTCTTAACCTCAACCTTAACCTTAGTCTTAATCTCAATTATGGAACTACTCGATATAATACTTGTCATAGGTGTCGGCTTGGCGGCCGGATTCTTTAATGTCGTGGCGGCCGGTGGTTCGCTGCTTACTATTCCTTTGCTTATCTTTTTGGGTTTGCCCCCCACGGTAGCTAATGGCACCAACCGTGTAGCGATAATGGCGCAAAATATAATGGCGACCACTCGCTATCATAAAAGGAAACTGATTCCTTATTCTTTTGCTATCTGGCCTGCGATATCGGCCACATTAGGCTCCTTAGTTGGGGCTTTGATTGCTAATTATATTGATGAACATGATTTTCAGCGCATCCTCGCTATTGTGATGGCAGTAGTGGCTTTCACCTTGTTGGTAAAACCCATTGTGCCGGCGAATGACCCGCGCATAACGGGTAAATATAAATGGTTGAGTGTTATCGGCTTTTTCTTTGTAGGTATTTATGGGGGATTTCTTCACGCTGGTATCGGGGTGTTTATGTTGCTTTTGTTGACTGGTGTGAGTCGTTTTAATTTGGTTAATGCTAATGCTATTAAAATATTTGTGGCTCTTGTCTATGTCTCAGTTTCTTTTATTGTATTTATTGTGAACGGCGCTGTAGACTGGAAATATGGTCTTGTTTTGGCTATCGGTAATACTGCAGGGGGCTGGATTGGTACCCACGTAGTGGTCAATAAAGGCGAAAAGTGGATTAAGTACATCTTGATTGCTGTGGTGATGGGGATGAGTATCAAGCTGTGGTTTTTTTAGATGTTGATGAGATTAAGTGTATCGCAGAGATGCGCTGAGGAGCAGAGATGCGCAGAGATTTTTCTTTTGTGTTTGTAGGGGTGCAATCGGTTGTTGGGCCTGCCAAAGTATGCGTATCCTGATCTATGTCGCAAATAAAACGGGAGCATCGCCTATCGCCATACTCCCGTTCCAACTACTAAACTAATCTAACCTAATCTTTACTTTTTCTCATTCTCTCATTCCCTCCGTCTCAAAGTCTCCCCTCTTAAGAAATGGCAATTTCCATTTTAGGTTTTGGTTTAGCTTCTTCTTTCTTAGGGATGGATATTTCCAAAATACCGTTTTCGTAGTGTGCTTTGATGTTCTCACTGTTGGCAGTCTCAGGTAAGGTGAAAGAACGCTTAAAAGATTGATGACTAAACTCACGACGACTGAAGTTTTCTCTCTTTTCCTCATTTTCCTCTTTTCTTTCAGAAGAAATAGTCAGAATATCATTGTTTAGTTCCAATTTTAAGTCTTCTTTCTTCATTCCCGGTGTGGCCAATTCCAGAATAAATCCGTCTTCGTTTTCTTTGATGTTAACCGAAGGAAGTGAAGTTCTTGAGTTTAACACTTGTCTGTTGCTGTTGCTCCAGTTGAACAGATCGTTGAACAAATCATCGTTATAATAACGGTTATAACGAGATGGGTAGCTGTTTGAAAATTTTACTAGTGACATAATATTTAATTTTTAAGTTTTTTATAATTTGTTTTCGACTTCCCTTAGTCCAAATTTTTTACCAAAATCGAAAAGAAGACAAAAAGGCAGTGTTGCTGGGATGCAAGGTGACAATATGGCGCATTAATTTGGAGGACTATGTCATGAATGACTGTTTTATCTTTATTTCTAACCATGATCTATTGTTTATATATGCTGGAACTTATTCTAATTCCTCCGAACTTTGGTTCTATAGGCTTTGATGTGAAGCGCAGGTCTCTTACCTGATTCTTTTTTTGTATATGGTTTTTTATGGCTTGCATTTTATGGTAGAGTTCTTGTTTATAACAATCTCTAATCAAAAAGAAGCACGTTACTGGCATATTAGTTAGTGCTTGAGAGGATTAGCAATATTAATTTTTGTCCTTATCTTGCGAAGGATCTCTGTTTGTGTGCTTATTCTAATTATTGCTTGATGGCTTATTACAAAAACATTGTAAATCAGAGTCAAGGGGCGGTTGTTTGTTTTTTTAGTCATTTTCTTCGGTGTGTTTTCTTTGCAGCAAAGAAAAAGTTCCATACTTTTGTTCGCAAAATAACGAACTAGTAGTCTGTTTTAGATTTTCTGTTTTGGCATGGGGGCTCTGTATATCCCATTGAATGTAATGAAAGTGTAACAGGGTGAACGTTGTTTTACAGAACAAACGGGTAATAAATGTTCGATATAATACGAAATAATAATAACTAAATACTATAAAAATGAAAATTTTAATTCTTTGTACAGGAAACAGTTGCCGCAGCCAAATGGCACATGGCTTTTTACAATCGTTTGATGAGCGTATTCAGGTTGAATCAGGAGGAACCGAAGCTTCAGGTAAACTCAACCAAAAAGCCGTTAAGGCAATGGCTGAAATTGGTATCGATATCAGTGGACATACTTCCGATTCAGTTCAAAAATTTTTAAACGAAAAGTGGGATTATGTTATTACCGTTTGTGGCGGTGCCAACGAAAATTGCCCTGCCTTTTTAGGTGAAGTGAAAAATCGTTTACACATTGGCTTCGACGATCCGTCGCACGCTACCGGCACTGATGAGTTTATCTGGAGTGAGTTTGTTCGGGTACGTGATGATATAAAAGAACGGTTTTTTAAACTGTACGAGGATGAGATTAAACCACAGCTCTTAAAGTAGTCTCATACGTAACCTTTTATACTTTGAAAATGAGTAACGATAAAAAGCAAATCGGTTTTTTTGAAAAATACCTGAGTCTGTGGGTGGCAATTTGTATTGCGGTGGGAATTGGCATGGGACACTTTGCAGGCGAGAGCATCCATGTACTAAGCAATATGGAAATTTACAAAGTGAACATTCCTGTTGCTATTTTAATCTGGATGATGATTTACCCCATGATGCTTCAGGTTGATTTTTC
>DHQI01000066.1:9579-17143 GCA_002408065.1 Bacteroidales bacterium UBA5342 | reverse complement strand
TAAATACTCAAGACACTTAAGACACTATATAAAAAGTGTCTAGAGTTTATAAAGTGTACTTAAGTGTCTAAAGTTAAAGCTGACGCGTCCCAATAACTCAAGACACTCTAAATACTCAAGACACTCAAGGCACTTTATTTTTGTTTATAGTGCACGTCAGGCAATTCACGCAAACGTTTTGCAGCTCCTTCAGCTGTGATGTCACGCTGTGGTGTGGCTAACATCTCGTAGCCTACCATGAATTTCTTCACCGATGCAGAACGCAATAATGGTGGGTAGAACATCATGTGCATATGCCATTCCGGATAGTCTTTGCCATCTGTAGGCGCTTGGTGGATACCAGCCGAGTAAGCAAATGATACTTCGAATAAGTTATCGTACTTAACTGTCAACTGTTTGTACATATCTGCAAAGTCTGTTTTCTCTTGCTCTGTTAATCCCAGTACATTGCTTACGGCACGTTTAGGCACAATCATAGCTTCGAAAGGCCAAACGGCCCAGAAAGGAACAAGAGCGACGAAGGTCTCGTTTTCCGCCACGATGCGTTCACCTTTTTCCAATTCTTTGGCTACATAATCCGTCAAAAGCGTACGTCCTTTTTTCTCGAAATATGCTTTTTGATTCTCCCCTTTTTTTACCGGCTCGGTTGGTACGTTTTTCGACGACCAGATTTGTCCGTGAGGATGAGGGTTGCTACAGCCCATAATAGAGCCTTTGTTTTCGAAAATCTGAACGTAGTTGATACCCTCTTTTGAGCCCAGTTCTTCGTATTCGCGACACCATACGTCTACTACCTTGCGGATAGCCGGTACTTCCATTTCCGGAATGGTTAGGTCGTGACGTGGTGAGAAACAGATCACTTTACAGATGCCGCTTTCGCTTTCCGCTTTGAACAAATCATCTTCGTCCACACTACCCTCCGGGGTGTCAGAAAGAAGTGCCGAAAAATCGTTGGTGAAAACAAAGGTGTCTTTGTAGTCGGGGTTACGTTCGCCACCTACACGCTCGTTGCCGGCGCAGAGGTAACATTTAGGATCGTACTCAGGACGTTTGTCCTCTTGGGGTTTTTCTACTTGACCCTGCCAAGGGCGTTTAGAACGGTGTGGAGATACCAAAATGTATTCTCCGGTAAGAGGATTCAAGCGTCTGTGTGAATGGTCCTCTAAGTTAAATTGAGACATTTAGTTATTATGTTTTAATAGTTTTAGTTTTGGGGAGGACAAAAATGAAGAAATTATTTGAGAAAACCTATAAGAAAAGGAGCTAAAAGGTGGGGCAAAAGTGTCATTTTATATAAAAAATGTGTCACAGGGTAAAACTACTGTTAAATTGGGTATTGTTACTATAAATTTTTGCTCAAAAAATAGTACGGATTACTCAATTGCTGTTTTATTACCGAAAAGTAGAACAAAACCCCAAAAATCTTGTTTGAAGAATTATCTCCTATTAACACATTCGGATTCCAATGAAAAAAGCCATAAAAATTATTCTCACAATTTTAAGCATTATAATCTTACTCTTGGCGCTGACCTTGTTTGCCGCCCCGCGTTATGCTAAATCTTATCTGGAAAAAAATAGTAAGGAGTTGATAGGGCGTCAGGTTGATGTGGGGATGATTCGCCTTAACTTTTTTACGATGACTTTAGTAATTAATGACTTTGTAATGTATGAGGCTAACGATGAAGATGTTTTTGTGTCATTTAATAAATTCCGGGTGAATGTGAAGGCCTTGCCGGCTTTGAAGGGAGAGTATACTGTTTCGTCACTTTTATTGGATGAACTTAAGGTGAATGTGGCTTTTGATGGTAGCGATTTTAATTTTGAAGATTTTATAGAACCTACCGATAGTGTGATGCCGGAAGAGGAGGTGCCGCAAGAGCTTGAGGTGGAAGTGAATGATACTGTAGCAGGGCCTCTTAAGTTGACTCTTAAGCGCGTCAAAATACGGCAAAGTGCTGTTTGTTATAAGGACAGTAAAGAGGGTTTTGAATACAACGTCAGTGACATAAACTTTGAACTGCCCGAGTTTAAATGGGATGGTGAAAAGTCACAAGCAGATTTGAAGCTGAGCTTTCATAATCAAGGCGATTTAAAGCTAAGGGCTGAGGTGCATCATGTTTTGGAGCGATTTAGCTTGACTTTTAGTATTGATGATTTTGATCTGGCCCCTTTTTCTCCCTATGTTAGTTCTTATTTGGCGACTTCTGGGATAGAGGGCAAATGGAGTAATACCATTACAGTGGATGGTTCGTTGGTAAATACGGACGATGTGATCGTGAGTGGTGTGGTAGAGCTTAAGGATTTTTTGATAAATGATGACCAAGGCGAAGCTGTGGTGAAACAGGAAAGAATGGAGGTAGGCTTGGATTCAATCGACCTCTTAAACAGTTATTTTGGCATAGGAAAAGTATTGATTTCGGGCACTGAAGTGAATGCTGCTCTATACCAGAATTCCACCAACTTTGACCAGTTGATGTTGCCTATGACAGAAGCCGCTGCAGCTGATACCTTGCCTGATGAAGGAGGCGAAGGTGCCCTGGCTCAGGAAAGTGAGGAATCTGACAGTGTTTTCTTTTATGTAGACAGCGTAATTTTCGAAAAAGGAACCGTCTTTTTTGCCGACCACACACTCAATCGTCCTTTCAAGTACAAGGTGTCTGACATCAATGTGACCACTTCGGGTATTAGTCCTGTGGAACAAAATGTGCCAATATACTATAGTCTGCTGCTTAATAATGACGGTAAGCTTAATGGTAATGCCTCCATTAGTATGACCGATCCTGATGATTTAGAATACTCTGCAGAACTAAGAGGGCTTAACTTAAAAACCTTTTCACCATACTCGGAATTCTATATAGCCCGCCCTATTAAGCGTGGTAATATGAGTTTTGATGGCAAAGCTAAGATGACATCGGCCCATTTTCATGCCGATAATGAAATCCATATCAACGATATAGAGCTGGGCGAAAAGACGCAGGATGAACCTCGAATTAATATGCCTGTTAAGCTGGCATTGGCTATACTAAAAGATAAAAACGGCGATGTGGAGATTGATGTGCCGATGGATGGTAACCCATCTGATCCTAACTTTAGTATTGCAAAACTAATTGGTAAAACCTTGACAGATTTTGTACTGAAAGTGGCTGCTACACCTTTTGCTGTGGTGGGCGATGTGGCAGGTGTTAATCCTGAACGTTTGGAGGAGATACCTCTAGCCTTTATGCAGGAAGGATTGAGTGATAAGGAGATAAAGATATTGGAACAGATAGCCTTGGCTCTGGAAAAGAAACCAGAGCTAAAATTTCGCTTTACACTCGAAATTCCTGCTGTGAAGGAAATGCAAAGCATAGCCCTTGCACGTGTCAAAACAGATTATCTCAAAGCATTGGATACCCCAGAAGATGAATTGCAGAAGGCTGTTAAAAAGTTGAAAGATAATGATAGTGGTCTCTTGGCTTATGCGCAGCAAAGATCGGGATTATCAATGTCGAAAAGCCTGGGCGAGCACTGTGTTGCTATCGTTGGAGAAGAGAGGCTAAAACAAGAGATTTTAGCATTGGACACTAAGCGAAATAAGGCTTTAAGTAATTATTTGCTACAAACGCTCAAGGTGAATCCTGATGCCGTAGTAGTGCGCACGGCTGATGTCTTCAACGAACGCATAGAAACCAAATATCCGCGTTATAGTGTGGAGGTGTCGGTGAAATAGATTAAAGGATTTAGTTTTTAGTCTCAATAGTTTTGATGGTATTGAACCAATAAATATTCTTGCCTTATCAAGCGTTATAAAATTGCTCCTCAAAAGGGTACTCATATTTCCATAAAAGTTTAACATTGTTTTCTTTATAAGCCTGAAGAACGTGTCATTTTTTGTGTGTAACGGATTAATCTTATAGTAAGAAAGGTGTAGAATAAAGAATAATACACAAATGGATACAATAAAAGCACAAATGCCAACGTAATCGTTTACACAATTTTTATACATTTGCGTTATTATTAATGCTTAAGTGAATAAACGTTTTGTTCTGGACTTAGTTTTTACATTACAAAAGGAATTGATTTAGGTAATATTCTTTCGACTTTTAAATTCGAAGTTTGGAGCAATTGAGGAGGTATTACATCTTTTATTTGTTAAAATCCGGTAGCCAGAAACAGTGAAGAAAAACAAGATAATGAGTGAAAATAAAAGTAGAAGAGACTTTTTGAAAATGTCAGCCGCTACCACAGCTGCTTTGGGTTTGGGTATGGTGGCGTGTCAACGTCAGGAAAAATTTGTAAAAGCCAATGTACCCAATAATGAAAGGATAAAAGTGGGGGTGATCGGTGTGGGGGTCAGGGGTAAAAATATCCTGAAAGCGATACAATATGTCGGGTTGATGAAGGTCGTTGCTATATGTGATAACCTTGACTTCCAGATGAAGGAATCGCGCCAATATATCGATAATGAGGTAGGTGAATATTTGGATTATAACGACCTTTTGGCACATAAAGGTTTGGATGCTGTCGTTATAGCTACACCGCTTAGTGTGCATCATCAAGTGGTAATGGCTGCTTTAGATAAGGATTTACACATTTTGTGCGAAAAAGCGCTGGCATACAATATCGATCAGTGTAAGGAAATAAAAATGCGGGGTGACCAAAGCAACAAGCTCTTTCAGGTGTCATACCAATACCAACTAAATCCGGTTTTTAATGCTATAAAAAATATTATTGACAATGGGTATTTGGGTAAACTGACCCGTGTGGAATGTACGTGGGATCGTTTTGGTGACTGGCGTCGTAAGGTGCCATCTCCGGATTTGGAGCGTCATCTTAACTGGCGTTTGTATAAAGAATATTCTGGTGGATTGATGGCCGAGCTGGCTTCTCACCAACTTAATATGGTAGATAATATCATAGGGGAACATCCTGTGAAAGTGGTAGGTACAGGTGGTATCGATTATTGGAAAGATGGACGTGAGACCTTTGATAATGTACATGCCTTATTTGATTATCCCAGTGGCGTAAAAGTGGGTTTTCACTCCGGTACCAGCAACAAACATGAGGGGTATCAGATGAAGTTTTATGGTGATAAAGGTACGATTGTTAGTTATGGAATGGCGCGTGCTACCATTATTCCGCAAGGAAAAGCTGTTTCTGAAGAATGGAAAAATAATGTGGATAGTATCACCGGTGCTTCTATTAAAATTATTGGTAAAAAATCGGACGAACGACAAATTAAACCCGAAAAAACAGATGATATCGTTTACCCAACAGATAATGATAATTTTAATGTGACTTGGCGCCTGTACGACAATTTTGCTAAAGCCATCAAGGGTAAGGAAAAACTCATGTTAGGACTTCACGATGGCTACCAAAGTGCCATCTCGGTGCATATGGCCAACGATGCTATACGTAATGAAAAAGTGGTGCGTTGGCTGGATGAATATGATGTGTAGCATAGGGCGCTATCATTAAGATCAAGCTCCGAAATTTCGCTTTGGAGCATTTGTTATGATGCATTATATATAAGGTTTTACGCTAGTTTACAAGTAAAGGCTGGAGGCCTTATCTATCTCAGCCCAAGGCATCGCCTTGGGTATAAAACGGTATTCTAAAACAGAGCCCTGTAAGGGCGATTTAACTATTTTTTTGTATAATCCGCCCTTCCAGGGCTCATTATTTTTTACTGTAAACTACCGTATAATCATTAACCTTTTTATTATGTGCCGACAGTATCATGTGACATTGTTATGTAGTGATACTGTCGGCGATTTAGCTTATGTCTAAACTTCGGCTAGAGTCTTATCCCGAACTCAGGTTTATAATATATTGCCAAACTTAATACCGAAGAAAATTGTACGCGGATTGAGCGGGCCATAGATATAAGCGGGGTCGCGGTCAATACCGGTATCAAAATCACTTTGATAAGAATTTAGTATATTTTTCATACCAGCAGAAAACTCTACCGATGCTCCGTTGAGTTTATATTTATAACTTAGTTTAGCTCCTAAATCTAAAAAGGCGTCAGAGCTGCGCAATTCACCGGACGGATTCTGCGTGCCAAAATAAGGCACTAACATTTCCCCGGTATAATTTCCCGAACCGGACAAACAAAAGCCTTTGTGAAAATCCCAGTCCAGAGCAAAGAAACCATAGGTGTTGGGTGAACGGAAAAAATGCTTTTCATCAAAATCTTGTGCTTCTTCATACAGGCTCGATTGAAGCGTAAAGCCGGAGGAGAGTTGAAAATTTTTCATGGGCTTTACTTTTAGTTCCATATTGATTCCTTGTACTGTAGCACCACCCTCGGCATTGGTACGGGTATATATGACTTCACCAGCGTCATTAGCTTCACCTATTTCATTCACGAAAGCATCTATCAGTTTAGTATAGAATCCTTCGGCCAAAAAGCCTACATAGACATTTCCTATCATTTTATGATAATCGAGCGAAGCCATCACACTGTGGCTGGTTTCCTGACTGAGGTCCTCCGCGATTTCATGGCTTACTTGGCGCGATCCTGAGGTTTCGATGTGCAGGTCTTCGTCAAAAATCTGCGGGGCACGATATCCCTGTGAATAGCTGGCGCGTAGTTGCATATTTTTTGTGGCATCAAACATTAAACTAAGGCGCGGACTAAGTATTTGACCTTTGGTCTCTTTGTTGTTGTTTGCAAAATCAGTAACACAATAGTTGTCATAGCGTAAGCCTGCAGATACTTTGGTGCGGCCCAGGCGTATGTCGTATTGTGCAAAAACACCTGTAGTGATGGATCTTTGATCAGCTACTAAGGTGTTGGGAACGTGAGTCACGCTTATCACCGAATCACCACTAATAAGCATGTTGTCGTAGTCGGTATAGCCCAGTTTGTTGTCTTTGAGGAAACCACCGGTATTCTCGATACCTGCTACCAATGAGGCATTATCGCTAAACAATGCCTTGTATTGTGTTCCTACATTGTAGCTGCGGTCTTCGGTAAAACCGTAGCTTTTCAGTGGGTCGTTAGCATCATAAAAGCCTTGACTGCTGTAAGAGTTATTGGCACCATAATAAGAGTCACGGTCAAGAAATTGACCTGAACCATAAACGGTTAGTAGGTCGTAGTCGCGAAAAAAACGCTCGTATGTGATAGCACCTACTTTCATCTCATGGGTCAGGGCTTCGGCTATACGGCGTTCGTGTAAGGGTTTGTCTTGATCGCTACCTCCGTTGCGTTCTTCGTGAATGGCAAAAAAGTCCAGCGCTAATTTATCACGATAAGTGAATTTGTGAAAAGCACGTCCGCCAAAGGTGACATTCTCCAGTGGGGATATCTCTGAAAATTCATCATCGTTAGCGTCAAACATCTCTCGTTCACGGGTGAAGCCATAGACGGAAGCCCCTGAGCGATGGTCTTCAGAAACGACTGAACCGTTGAAGTTGATGGAATAATCGGATGCCGGGCCATCTGATCCGTCGATAGCCATACCTGTGAGAGAGTAGGTACTACCAGCTTCATAGGTGTTATTGATAGGGTCTTTTAGTATAATGTTGATGGTTCCGGCTATGGCATTACTGCCAAAGAGGGCTGAGCCGCCACCGC
>DHQI01000066.1:4802-9383 GCA_002408065.1 Bacteroidales bacterium UBA5342 | reverse complement strand
CTGCCAAAGCGGGCTGAGCCGCCACCGCGGACAACCTCTACGCGCTCTATCATATTAGCAGGTAAAAGCTCCAGACCATACACGCCGGCCAATCCGCTAAAGATAGGGCGGTTGTTTATCAATATTTGTGAGTAGGGGCCTTCCATTCCATTCATCCTCACTTGTGAAAAACCACAGTTCTGACAATTATTTTCCATCCTTAGTCCGGGGGTGAAATTAAGACCTTCTCCAAAAGTAAGTGAAGAAGTGGTGCTGTATAGCTTTGGTGAAAGCGAGTTGACGATAACGGCTGCTTCGGTTCTTTTTTGTGCGTTACGATCAGCAGACACGACTATTTCATCCAGATTTAAGATGTCCTCTTTCAGTTCAAATTTAACCTCTGTGGTTTGGTTACTTCTTGATATGATGGTTCTTTCTTCCGTTTTATAACCTATCATTGAAACCTGTAAAGTGTGTTCTCCCTCAGGCACATTGACGATGTGAAAGTGACCCGTTTCATCCGATGTGGTACCGATAGTGGTGCCTACGATGACGATGGTGGCAAAAGGTATATGATCGCCGCAGCACACTACGTGGCCTACTATATTGGCGTCGGTTCTTGGTTTTTTCTCTACCGTAACAGGGGTTACGGGCTCTGTAGCATTTATGCTAAAAATAATGGTATATAATAATACAGCTACGAAAGCTAATTTAGTTTTCATGTGATGTAATGTTGTGTTGGATGTTTATTCCAAAATGTTGTTTTAAGGTATCATTGCTTACACGATGAAGTCATTGTGACTTGAATATTGACCGCTTGATAAACTAAAGTGACGTCACTTTTTTTTATGAAGATGTACTGCTCATATCCATTTTGATTAGTGGAGTAGTGGGCTGTTCATCCCGGTAGTATTCAGGAAAGCAAATGATTATAAGGATAAAGCCATAATGGCTGCTCTGGTATTTAGGAAAAAGCCGGGGGAGCTCTTCCGGGCAAGACAAAGACAAGGTCTTCTTTGTAATGATGAAAACTGCATTTACAGATAAATGTAGTTTTGATGTTCAATGAAAGTACAAATGCTATGAAAGCGACCCAAAAAAGAAGACTGAAATGACTTATTACTATCAGTTCTAAGCGAGTGTGATGGTGGCTTTTGATAGGTTCAGAGTCAGTGCTTTTATCATAGGGGTGGGCGTGAGCCACCACGGTACCATCAGCTTGTATGTGCGAGTGCATATAGGCCGTTTGGTTGTAGGTCAGCAAGGCAAAGATAGCCAGCATAAGTGTGGCAACACCTTTTACAATCCTATGATTAACTTGAAGCTTCATTGAGGCATCAAAAGTAAACAATTACTTTCTATTAGCCATAGGAAAATTGTTGTGCAACAAAAAATCCCTAAAATCAGGGAGGTGATTTTGGTTTAAATAATTGTTAAGATTCTTTGTTCTGCAACTTTTTGTGGGCTGACGGTAGAGTAAGGTGCTTGTTAAGAGTGTTTTAGTGATGCTGTTTGGGTTTTGTGAAATTAGTAATGTGAAGAGTAAGCTAACTTCATATTTATTGGGACAAGTGTTGTAGTTATTTAGCTTAATGTTTTAATATTCAATCCCTTCTCTGGCTATAACGCCACGACGGAAATAATGCTTGACCTCCCTCATTTCGGTGACCAAGTCAGCTTTTTGGATTAGTTCATAGGGGGCATAACGTCCGGTAAAAATCAATTCCATTTCCATGGGTTTGTGCTCTATGATTTCCAAGATTTCATCCAGAGAATAAAGGTTGTAGAGTAGGGCAATGCAGGCTTCGTCCAGAATGACGATGTCGTATTCATTTTTCTGTATGATGTGTTTGACTTCTTCAAGGCCTTGGCGTGCCATAATGAGGTCTTCTTCGCTTGGCATATTTTCGATAAAGCATTCCAGTCCATATTGTTTTGTGGTAACGTTAGGCAGGAATTTTTCGATAGCTTTGATCTCGGAATATATTTTCCCTTTGGCAAACTGACCGATAAATACTTTTTTGCCGGCACCGATAGCACGGAGTGTGAGCCCGAGGGCTGCAGTCGTTTTGCCTTTGCCTTCGCCGGTATATACTTGTACGTAGCCTTTCCGATTTTGAATTTGATCTATCATAACAGGACAAAGTAAAGCTTAATGGTTTGTATTTGCTTTAAAACAGGAAGCTTAGTTGTGATAATTTTATTCACAGAGTTTTTCGGGCTAATAAAATAAGGGAGTCGTCGTTTTCAAACTCCTTATATGGAATCATATCTATGATGTCAAACTTATGGCTAAAATGTTGTCGGAGTGTTTCTTCTGTGTGGTTGTTGACAAACAGGCCGTTATAGTTTTCTGTTCCGTTTCCTTTCCAGAAGGAGTGGCAAACGATGCCATCTGAATCTAAGGATTCGTGCTGAGAAAGGATGCTTCGCTTTAATTCTTCATTGCTGAGGTGGTGAAGTACTTTGTTGGAATAGATAGCGTCATACTTTTTCGTTGTTTCAAATTTAGCAGCATTTAGTTTTAGGAATTCACCTTGAGGAAAACGATGCTTAAGGCGGGAAAGAAATTCCTCAGAGAGGTCAGAACCGGTGATTTTATAGTTATGGCTGAGAATGTCGTAATCATTGCCCGGACCGGTGCCAAACTCTAAAATGGATGCGCCGGGTTTTAGGTGTTTCTCCAGCTCAATAATCAGCATCATGCCATTCATTCCTTTTGTCATGCTGATGTATTGCTCTACGCTCTCCTTGCTGTGATAATATCCTTCTGCCATTTGTTTTTTTCTTTTTACAACGGATTTTACGGGGAAATGTTTTCTGTAGTAATGACGAGGCTGTATCAAAATGACGAATACTTGCCACTAAGTCACAAAAACTCAAAGAAACACGAAGTGTAAAAGTTTAATATAGAGTTTTTTTGTGAAATGTTAGTGCCTTAGAGTCTTCGTGGCTAAATCGATTATGTTCCATTTTGAGACAGCCTTGTCCAAAAAACAAAAAACGGGAACCCGAATCAACGTGCTCCCGCTTTGGAATTTTATTTTTGAGAATTGCGCGTAGCGCTTACTCAAAATGATAAAGGAAAACGACTGTGCCGTCGTAGGCCGGTTTGCGTTCATTCTTGATTTCCATTTTTACTTTCATCGAAATTTTCGAAATACCACGTAAATTAACAATGTCTTGTAATTTAACAACCAAGCGTACTTCGGCGCCTTCTTTTACAGGAATACCAAATTTAAAATTCTCAATGCCGTAGTTGACGAGCATTTTGATATTGTTAACCTCAGCCATGCCGTACCATAGGTGTGGCAGTAAAGAAAGTGTCAGGTAACCGTGTGCAATGGTTGACCCAAATGGGGTTTCTTTCTTGGCGCGTTCCACATCGGTGTGTATCCACTGGTGATCTAATGTAGCATCGGCAAACATATCAATCATATCTTGAGTAACTTTTACATACTCAGATTTGCCTAACTCCTGGCCTAGATAGCTTGCAAACTCGTCGTGACTGTTGATGATTATTTTTTCCATGAATTTTAATTATTTGAGCTGCCAAAGATAACATTTTTCAGAAAAATGTTTGCAATAGGAATTTATGAAAAATTTGCAAGGGGTGATATGATGTATTATTTCTTTAGGCTGGGGTATTCTCGTGATGATAGGATTTGAAATTTGCTTTTGCAAAGAGATTTATCTTTTACGTGTCAAGATGAAAGATATAGTTCTCTGATATTTCACAATGTGTGTTAAGGTTTGTGTACTTAAGAAAACAATTCCGTGTGAACCGCCTGAATGGTACGTTCCATATCATTTTCATCCACTATGAAATAGCTAACGATAGGAGAGGCGCCGGTGCAGTTCATCTTAACATTGATACGTTCCTTGGTGATGGATGAAAAGATACGTGAAGAAATGCCGTAGTTATCCATAATCTTATTGCCAACGACTGCAATCAGTGAAATATCGTTCCACATGTCAATTTCTTCAATAACATTAACATCTAATTGTTCTACTAATGCTTTCGCATTTTCCAAGTCGGTTTTGTTTAGGATGATGTTGATGGCAATCTGCGATGTCAATACCGAATTGATATTTATATTGTTGAGATTGAGTAGGTTGGTGACGTCGGCTAATACTCCGGGTTTGATTCCCAGACCTGAACCTTTGAGTTTCAAAACGCCGAAATTTTTGCTGAAAGTGACGCTCTTTACGGTGCGGCTCTCGTCCGTTTCCTTACTGATAATGGTCGAGGGTTTGAGCGTTTCTATGTGACCATTAATGGAGAAGAGTTGAATCGGGATGTTTTTGACCTTAAGAGGCTCTACGGTACGTGGATGTATAATTTTTGCGCCAAAATAAGATAGCTCGGCTGCTTCGTTATAAGCCAGTTTCTCGATGCATTGCGGATTGATGACTAATTTAGGATCACCGCTCATATAGCCTTTTACGTCTTTCCATAGATCCAGAGATGGTGCGTTGAGGCAGAAAGCATAAGCCGCTGCTGCATAGTCGCTGCCACCGCGTCCCAGCAGGGTTGTCTTGCCTTCGGGAGATACGCCATAATAGCCTGGTACTACTACCACTTTATGGTCCGGTACGTTG
>DHQI01000066.1:3833-4546 GCA_002408065.1 Bacteroidales bacterium UBA5342 | reverse complement strand
ACTTTATGGTCCGGTACGTTGTTTTTTACATCCGAAAGTGAAAAATCTACCGTGGCATTGCGAAATTCCCCGTCGGTGATGAGTTTTAACTCTTCGGGCAAACTCAAAACGGCGTCCAGACCATTTGTTTTGAATATTTCGCTCAGACAAAGGGCACTCAACCGTTCACCATAAGATAATATCAAGGCGCGTGAAGGGCGTGGTACATCGTGCACGTAACTAACGGCTTTGAAATATTCTTTCAATTCGTTGATAAGCACCAGTACTTTTTCAAAAGATGTTTGCGCAACAGCTTTATCGCTTATGTTTTCTTCAATAGCCTGTTGTTTTAGCTTGATGATGGTATCGATAAGTTTATCAGTGTCCAGTTTTTCATCTTGAGCCTTGTCTAAGGCATCAATAAGCATATCGGTGATGCCATAAAAAGCGGAAAATACGACTAAAACAGGGCGGTCGTAGGTGTGTAGTATTTCGATAATACGTTTTATATCCTTGCTTGTTTTTAGGTCGGAACCACCAAATTTGATAACTGATCTGCTCATTAATTTGTATGCTGTTAGGAATTGATTTTGCCGCAAAAGTAGGTAAGTTGCCTGCTAAAGCCAAAAAACAAAGAAGATAAATGCTAAGGACTTGATGGCTATTAACTTTTTGTGAACAAGGAGGGGGGATTAAAAATTACGAATTATAGATTACGAATTATGAATTACGAA
>DHQI01000066.1:0-3630 GCA_002408065.1 Bacteroidales bacterium UBA5342 | reverse complement strand
TACGAATTATGAATTACGAATTATGAATTACGAATTTCCAATTACCAGTTTCAAGTTTCCAGTTTCAAGTTTCCAGTTTCAAGTTTCCAGTTTCAAGTTTCCAGTTTCAAGTTTCCAATTTCGCTTACTGAGTACTTCGACACATTCGACAGGCTCAGTGCGGTGAAGCTCAGCAACCACGTAGCCAAAGTGCCAATTTCTAATTTCAAAAAAAACTCCGGGAAAGTCTACAAGAGACTAACCCGGAGGATTCATAAGTAATAGTATAGGTACTGGCGTGAAGAGTGTTTTCTTTTCACGCTGTATTATCGCTGATTTATAGCAATTTTTGTAAGCTTAATGCTTTGTTTACTCTAGATAGCATCTGTTCCGCGTTCGTTTGTACGGATGCGGATGCATTCTTCCAGATTAGTGATGAAGATTTTTCCATCGCCTACCTCTCCTTCGCTATCAATACCTTGTGTGCGCGCGGCACTGATGATGGTCTTGGTCGTGAGGTCGAGAAATTTCTCGTTGACGGCTATCTCAACACGGATTTTTGGTACAAGGTTGGGAGTTACTTTGCGTCCGCGATAAATTTCTTCCTGATGTTGTTGTCCGTGGCCTGATACCTGACTCACGGTGATGCGGGTGATGCCATTTTGAATCAGGGCTTCGCGTACCTGGTCAAGTTGTACTTCACGTATAATTGCTGTTACTAATTTCATATTCTTATTCTTTATTTTGTTGTGTAAATTGGTGTCAACTTCGAGTTTCGAACATCGAATTTCGAAGTTAGTAATTTAGCTTGCATTCAACATACCATAACCACGTTCTCCGTGATATGCCCGGTCCAGACCACCAAGTTCTTCGTCTTTAGAAGGACGTAGAGGTGAGATCTTGTTCATTACCCAAAGGATGATTAATGTAACGATAGCGGCATAAGCAATAGCGATAAGAACGGCTGCGACCTGAACACCCAGTTGTTGCCACATTGTCCATACACCACCTGCAGCGTGTGCCGCATTGTCCATCCAAGAGTCGCGGATGAAAAAGGTTAAAGCAATAGCTCCGACGATACCACCTGTACCGTGTACACCAAAAGCATCCAATGTGTCATCGTAGCCTAGTTTGTTTTTCAATGAAATGGCCCAATAACAGATAGGAGAAGAAATAAGACCTAAGGCAATAGCACCTACAGGTTGTACAACTCCTGCTGCAGGGGTAACGGCTACCAAACCGGCAAGTATACCTGATGCAAAACCAAGAGCTGAGGCTTTGCCGGTGTGTATCATTTCAATAATCATCCAGGTAACGGCACCAGCAGCAGCGGCTACTTGTGTGGCTGTAAGGGCTTGTGCTGTGCTCAGTCCGGATTCAATAGAGGACCCGGCGTTGAAACCAAACCAACCGACCCATAAAAGACCAGCTCCCATAAGGGTAAGCACGAGGCTGTTAGGGCGGTGTGCCATATGTGGGAATCCGCGGCGTGATCCTAAGAAAATAGCGGCTACCAGTCCGGAGATACCAGCCGATATGTGTACTACAGTACCACCTGCAAAGTCGATAGCACCGTCAGCTCCCATATTGAAAAGGAAGCCATCCTCGGCCCATACCCAGTGACATAGCGGATTATAGACCAAAAGACCCCATGCCACTATAAAGATAACGAATGATTTAAACTTAACACGTTCGGCAAAAGCACCGGCAATAAGGGCCGGAGTAATCATTGCAAATTTTCCCTGAAACATAGAGAATACATATTCAGGCACTCCGCCTTCCATGATGCTTTCGTCAATGCCTTTTAGGAAAAAATAGTCAGGATTCCATCCGAACCATCCGCCCAGTACGTTAGGTCCAAAACTCATAGAGTAGCCCACAGCTACCCAAAGAACGCTCATTACCCCCATGGATACGAATGAGTGCATCATGGTGCCTAATACATTTTTGGTGCGAACTAATCCGCCATAAAACATGGCCAATCCGGGAATCATTAATAGTACGAGTGCCGTGGAGGTTAGCATCCAGGCTGTGGCACCTTCGTTTACTTCAGGTTGTTGGGCCATCATGGTGCCGCCTGATAGTATGGCTAGGGCAAGAAGACTCCAAACTCTTTTTTGCTTAGTTTTTGTCATTTTGTCTTGAATTTTGAACTTAATATAGTTTGATTTGCTTTAATTGTGGCGCAAATATATGACAAAATATTATTTTATCAAATCATAAAAGATGAAAGTGACAAAAAGCAATCGTTTTGTGAGTGGAAAATTGTAAAAAAGGTATAAAAATGCAGATAATAATGTGTAAAGTGTTAAAATGTTAAAAAGGTGCTACATAAATGTAGGGTGAATTTGGGTTTATGTGGTTATGTTTTGAAGAAAAAATAAAAATGCCGCTACTACGCGGCATTTTGCATAAATATAATAGTGGCTTTTGTTTTTCTTTGATCTTATTGTTCTCTTTTTTCTAAAAGAACAATATTTTCAATATGGTGAGTGTGAGGAAACATGTCTACTGGTTGCACTTGGCTTACCTTGTATTTTGAGTCCATCAGTTGTAGGTCTCGGGCCTGAGTGGCAGGGTTACAGCTTACATAAACTACTTTTTTAGGTGCTGCATTCAGTATGACTTTTATCACATCTTCGTGCATGCCGGCGCGTGGCGGATCGGTGATGATGACGTCAGGTTCTCCATTTTCTTTTACGAAGTCATTGGTAAGGATGTTTTTCATATCACCGGCATAAAATGCGGTATTTTCTATCGCGTTAAATTCCGAGTTGACTTTAGCATCTTTTATGGCGTCTTCCACATATTCTATACCAACGACTTTTTTACATTGTTTGGCTACAAAGTTGGCAATGGTGCCTGTGCCAGTATAGAGGTCGTACACCACGTCATCTTTTTGAAGTCCTGCAAAACGGCGCGTGATTTTGTAAAGCTCGTAAGCTTGTTCAGAGTTGGTTTGATAAAAAGATTTGGGCCCGATCTTAAATCTGATGCCTTCCATTTCTTCATATATATAAGGCGTACCTTTGTAGCATTTAATATCCAGATCGCCTATCGTGTCATTCGCTTTAGGGTTGATGACGTACATCAGAGAGGTGATTTCCGGGAAGGTTTTTACCAGATGTGTCATCAGGCCTTCTTGCCATTCCAGTTGTTCGTGGAAGAATGAAAGAATCACCATCACCTCACCGGTAGAAGAGGTGCGTACTATCATGGTACGTAGGAAACCGCTTTGCTGGCGCAGGTCAAAATAGGAAATACCTACCTTGTTGGCATAGGCCCGTACCTCATTACGGATAGCGTTGGATGGCTCTGCTTGTAACCAGCATTTGTTGATGTCCACTACCTTGTCGAACAGGCCCGGGATGTGGAACCCCACGCCGTTCATATTGCCGTCTTTGGCGCCCTCATCCATTTGCTCAAAAGTGAGCCATTTTTTATTGGAAAAAGTAAATTCCAGCTTGTTGCGGTAAAAATCAGTTTTAGCTGAACCTAGTATAGGGTTGATTGCCGGTAGTTCTATCTTACCAAGGCGGGTCAGCTGATCCACCACTTGTTTTTCTTTGTAGTAAAGCTGTTTTTCATAAGGGAGGCTTTGCCATTTGCAGCCTCCGCATACACCATAATGTTCGCATAGTGGCTCTATGC
>DHQI01000025.1 GCA_002408065.1 Bacteroidales bacterium UBA5342 | reverse complement strand
CAGAATATGGAGGGAAGTTATAGTGCAACAAGAATTTCTCTTTGCGACGCTCTAATACATCGTCAACGATTTTCTCGTCCATCTTAGAACCAAGGGTTACAGACGTCAGCGACTGAGTCTCACCACGGGTAAAGATAGAAGAACCGTGACAACCAGGTAGTGGATTAACCTCACACCAGATAGGACGGATTTCGTCAGTCTTACGACCATCAAGACGGATACCTTCGTTCAATACACAGTTGCGCATAGCCTCACCTTCTACATCGTGGTAGTAACGGCCAATCAAGGCTTTTTTCTCAGCTGCATCTTCTTCAGAAAGGGTCGCGATGTACTCTTCTTTGATAGCTTGGAACGCCTCGAAACGCTCGTGCTTGCCCTGACCTGATTTAGCTACAGCGTAAACTTTGTCGTAGCATTTAGCTTTGATGTCCGCTTGAAGCGCTTCATCGCTTTTCTCGTGGCAATAAGTACGCTTTTCTACACCTAGCTCAGCTGCTAAGTCAAGCTGCAACTGGCACTGCTCTTTGATAGCGGCGTGTGCTACTTTCAAAGCTTCCAGCATTTCCTGCTCAGACACTTCGTCCATTTCACCTTCTACCATCATAATATTGTCCATAGTAGCCCCTACCATAATGTCCATATCAGCTTCGGCCAATTGAGCAAACGTAGGGTTGATTACAAATTCGCCGGCTACACGTGCCACACGTACTTCAGACATAGGCTCCATAAAAGGAACGTCAGAAACAGCAATAGCAGCAGAAGCAGCAAAACCTGCAAGGGCGTCAGGCATTTGTTCGCCATCGGCAGATACTAAGCTCACGTTAACAAAAGTGTCGGCGTGATAGTCGGCAGGGAACAAAGGACGCAAAGCACGGTCTACCAAGCGGCAAACCAAAATCTCATTATCAGAAGGACGAGCCTCTCTTTTCATAAAACCTCCAGGGAAGCGACCTATCGCAGAGTATTTCTCACGATATTCTACCTGTAAAGGCATAAAATCTACATCTTCACCTGCTTCTTTAGCAGATACAACGGTAGCAAGCAACATCGTGTCGCCCATACGTAACATCACAGATCCGTCAGCCTGTTTGGCCAACTTTCCTGTTTCGACAGAAATCTCTCTTCCGTCGCTTAATTTCACAGTCTTTACTGTTGGATTAATCATCTTTTTCGTTTTTATTGTTTTATTTTTCGTCAAAATTCGGGCAAATATACGTTTTTATTTAGTCCTAGTACTCAGGAAAATGATTTATTACCTATATATACATCCAAATGGAGGTGTTTGTAATGGTTTTGAGACAGGAATTCGGAGTTCGGGGAGAAAGGTATCGCGGAGATACGCGGAGTAGCAGAGATACGCGGAGATAATTTATAAGTCAATGTATAATCTCTGCGAGTCTCTGCTCCTCTGCGTATCTCTGCGATACAAAAAAGTGTCGCAGACACTATAATCGCTCCTACTCAATCATCTTATTAAGTGTGCCTAATAATTCGTCCGTTTTGTTTAGCAAGTCTTCGGAGATTTTCTTGTAGTGTTTTTTCACTAAAGCCGGGTTATCTTTTCCGTCAGGATGGTTGGCACGATCGGTCAGGCTATTGTACATATCGATGGCTCCCAGGATAACTTCATCGGTTTTTTGCTTTTCCTCCTCACCCATTAATATTTCACTCACATAGATTGCATCGGTGATTACCATTTTAGTCAGATACTGAATATCTTTTTTGATTCCTCTTTTACTTGCCATAGTTAATAAATTTTAGAATTTGGATAAATGTAAGGTAAGTTCAAGAGGAAATTCAAATTTCAAATGGATATTGTTAATAACATGTTCTTTAAAACTTCAGCAATGCCCTGTGGCACTCTGTGATTCTCTGTGTAACTCTTTGCTACAATTAAATTAAGCTATAACACAGAGCTCCACTGAGGAGCACAAAGGAACACAGAGATATTTATTGTACCTCAGAGATTGATTCGTACTTTTGCAGCCCTTATAAAAAAACAGATTTGAAAAACACCGAACTCAAACAACTCTACAAGCTATCCATCCCACTCATTCTTACACAGCTGGGGCAAATGATCGTGGTACTGGCCGATAATGCTATGGTAGGTCAGGTAGGTTCTCAATATCTGGCCGGTGCGGCCTTTGCCAACAATATCTTTGTCCTTATTATGTTTTTCGGGATGGGCATCACACTGGGCATTACCCCCTTGGTAGGTCAGCTGAATGGTGCCAAAAATCAAGAAGGGATCTCTAAGATTTTATCCAATGCTTTTTTTACTAAAATTGGTATTACAGCGCTGCTGCTCGTAGTAGCCACAGTGGTTTACTTCTGTATGCCACTGATGGGGCAACCGACTGAAATTTTAGGCTATGCTTCTTCCTATTTCATACTGTTAGTGCTGTCACTTATTCCTTTGCTCTTTTTCTTTGTTTTCAAGCAATTTGCCGAGGGATTGGGCAATACCAAACTGGCCATGCGCATCACCATAGTGGGAAATACGCTTAATATTATTCTTAATTACATTTTTATCTTTGGTAAATTCGGACTGCCACAAATGAACTTGAACGGAGCAGGCTTAGCCACCCTTATCTCGCGCCTTGTTATGCTACTAATGATGCTTTACAGCTACCAGCACAATAAGGTTTTACGCCACTGGCTCAAGTCCATTTCTCTTAAGAAATATTCCTTTGTCGAAAGTCGTAAATTATTACACATCGGCGTACCTATTTCGCTTCAGATGACGGCCGAAGCTTCCATCTTTAGTCTGTCCGGCATTATGGTGGGATGGCTGGGAGCATCCGGTCTGGCAGCCTATCAGATTGTGACTTCGATCTCCTACTGTTCTTTTATGATCATTACCGGTTTTTCGCAAGCAGTAACCATACATATTAGTACTTTGCTCGGAAGTAAAGCTATTGATCGTGTGCGCACTACCGTTAAGTCGTCAGCTATCATCACATTCCTGCTGATGAGCACTTTAAGCCTGGTTTTTATCCTTTTCCGCTTTCAGCTCACACGGGCTTTCAGCGCCGATAACGAAGTACTTGATATAGCTGCCCACCTCATGGTTTTACTGGTCTTTTATCAACTTTCGGATGGTTTTCAGGTCTTAGGGATGGGTATTTTGCGCGCCTTTACCGACGTTAAACACCCTATGATGATGGCTATTATTTCCTATTTCATTATTGCCCTGCCGGCTGGTTACCTGCTGGGCTTCGTCTTTGATTTTGGGGTTAATGGTGTTTGGATGGGGTTAGTGATTGGCTTGAGTTTAGCGGCGGTATTTTTTATGGCACGGGTGCGGAGGAACTTGAAGACAGAAGTATCGTAGAGGCATGATGAAAAATAACAAGAAATTATCGCCGAGATACGCGGAGGAGCAGAGACTCGCAGAGAAATAATTAGAAAATATCGAACGAAGAAAAGATTCGCTAAAAAGTTTCATCCTTCTATTTTTCAGCAAAATGTCTATCAATTATAACCTCAGCGTAACTCTGCTCCTCAGCGCATCTCTGCGATACCATAACATGTCGAAGACACAACACTCATTAACAAAAAGATTATGAATACAATTTCAAATAAAATGAAGCAAACCCTGCCCCAGATTGGTTGGTTGTTGGTTTTTTGGTTGCTGGGGGAAATCATCCGCTACCTGTTTCACTTGGCTATTCCGGGCAGTATCATTGGTATGATTTTGCTTACACTTTCCTTGGAATTTAAAATCATTAAACTGCATCAGGTCAAAGATGTCAGTGATTTCCTCATCCGTAATATGGCTTTCTTTTTTATACCACCGGGCGTGGGCCTGATGGTTAACCTGGAGCTTATTGCCGACAACTGGCTGGCCATTACTGCAGCCACTCTTCTCAGTACTGTTTTGGTTCTGCTCGTTACAGGGTGGGTAGCACAAATAGGACGTTCTAAAACCTCTGAAAACGAAAACGTATGACTGATTTAATACACTCCGAGGTTTTTCTGGTCAGCTTCACCTTTGTCAGCTATATTTTGGCACAAAAACTTTATCAAAAAGTCAATCTTATCTTTCTGAATCCGGTGCTGATTGCCATATTGGCGGTGATTCTTTTTCTTCGTTTTACGGGCATTGAATACCACGATTATGCCGACAAGAGTAAAGTGATTAGCTTCTGGCTTAACCCTTCAGTAGTAGCCTTGGCAGTACCGCTATATTTACAAATGAAGCGTATCAAAAAAGACTGGGTACGCATACTGCTAGCCACCTTGAGCGGAAGTGTGATTGGCATTGTTTCGGTCGTTATTATAGCTCAGATACTGGGAGCATCGCATGAAATCTTTTATTCTTTAGCACCTAAATCTGTCACCACTCCTATTGCCTTAAGCATCTCGGAAACCATAGGCGGATTGCCGGCACTAACCACGGCAGTAGTGGTGGTCGTTGGTGTATTTGGAGCCGTGTTGGGCGAGAGCATCCTGAAACTGGCCCGCATCAAGCACCCTAATGCGGTGGGATTGGCTATGGGAATGGCTTCACACGCCTTAGGCACCGCAAAAATAGCAACCAAAGGCGATGAATATGGCAGCTATAGCGCCATGGGGCTTGCCATCAATGGTATTCTTACGTCGTTGTTGATTCCTAAGTTGTTGCTGGTTTTGGAGGGGTGGTTTTAATAGAGCAAATCAAAAAGTATCGCAGAGATACGCGGAGGAGCTGAGATACGCTGAGAGAATATTAAATAGTATCGAACTAAGAAGAAATTCGCTAAGAAGTTTCATCTTTTTATTTTTCAGCAAAACATCTATCAATTATAACCTCAGCACATCTCTGCAATACTAAATCAAATTACCCCGGCTATTCTCAACATCTCATAAGTTAACTCTTTCCGGTATTTGCTTTGCTCTTTAGGATTAGTCATATCATAATTTAAGGCAAAGATGTAGACATCCTCCCCTTTTTCTACATAGCCTACATACCAGCCTACGGATTTTTCCACACGCATAGCCCAACCGGTTTTAGCGTGCATGGTGTAACTCTCATTCTTATCTGTAATGATGATTTCTTTGACATCCGCCTGTACTTTCTCATCAAAGGGCAAATCATTTTTAACTAAGCGTTCTAAAAAACGGATTTGTTGCATCGCCGAAATCTGAATGGCACCATTGAGCCAAAACAAGTCTACTTTTTCGCCAATATTAGCATTGCCATAAGGGATAAGATTCAGATAATGCTGCATATCTTCACGCCCAATACGGCGCGCCATCTCCTGATAAAACCACACACACGATACCGGCATAGCCGTGCGCAGACAATGATCCTGATTCCAACCATTCCAGGGATACTCGTGCCCGTTCCACCGGATGGTATCATCAACACTGTTCATCGTTCCGGTCTGCAAGCCAATGAGTGAATTGCATATTTTAAAGGTGGATGCTGGCGAGAATGCACTATCGGCTCTTTCCGGATTGTACACCAACATTTCTCCGTCATTCATATCGTAAAGAATGAAAGTGCCATTCAGGTCTTTCTCGGCGAAGGCTTGCTCCCATTCAGGTGGAACAGTGGCTTTGGGTTGACAAGAAAATGCAAAGATTGCTAAAAGAAACAGGTAGTTGAGTTTTGTAATCATAGCGATGGGATTTAGAGCTGATAAATATAATGAAATAATTATAACGCAAAGAATCGCAAAGACGCTAAGAATTCTTTGCGTAACTTTGCTCTACAGCTTAATTAACTATTTCGCAAAGGGTCAAAAGGCTCACGAAGAATATCTTTACTTATATTTGTCCTTTAAAAATAAGAATTTATGAAAATCGTATTATTAGACGGATATACTATGAATCCCGGTGATTTGAGCTGGGAAGGTTTAGAAGCACTGGGTGAGTTTACCGCCTACGACCACACGGCTCCCGAAGAAACAATCAGCCGCTGCCAAGATGCAGAAATAGTGCTCACCAATAAAGTGGTGTTTGACAAAGAAGTCATTGCACAACTGCCCAAGCTAAAATACATCGGTGTGATAGCCACAGGTTATAATGTGATTGATTTGGAAGCCGCCCGTGAACGTGGCATCATCGTTACCAACATACCGGCTTATAGTACCGATTCGGTCGCACAAATGGTGTTTTCTCAAATTTTGAATTTTTCACAGAACATCAGCACACACGCTGCTTCGGTCAGCAAAGGTGAATGGGCCGAGAGCATCGATTTCTCGTACCGCCTTACACCTCAAATAGAACTCAAAGACAAAACCTTAGGTATTATAGGTTTTGGCAAAATTGGTCAGGCCGTAGCTAAGCTGGGTTTGGCTTTTGGAATGAAAAATATCTACCAAAACAGAAGCATAAAATCTGTGGATTTTCCGGCAAAACAAGTTGATCTGGAAACGATTTTGAAAGAAAGTGATTTCCTGAGTATCAACTGTCCGCTGACAGATGACAATGCCGGTTTTATCAATAAGGATACTTTAGCTTTGATGAAACCGTCAGCCTTCCTTATTAATACAGGACGTGGTCCTTTAATCAATGAAAAAGACCTTGCCGACGCCCTTAACAATAATGTCATAGCCGGTGCCGGACTGGATGTTTTAAGTGTAGAGCCTGCTACGGCTGATAACCCATTGGCTACAGCCAAAAACTGCTATATTACACCGCATATTGCATGGGCAACTTTGGAAGCACGCGCCCGTCTCTTGAATATTATTATTGAGAATATTAAGGCTTTTCAGAGTGGTGGGACTGTGAATGTGGTGAATTGAATCAAATTCTAGATTTGACAATTTAAAATAATTAGCCCTACCAACACCAATATCATTAAGATATATTTCTCTTATAATCAAACCGCTCTGCGGTTCAAATATCTATATAAAAGCCCAGGCGCCTACGCTAAAGCTTCTGCTACAGTGTGAGGGCTTGGATTATAGTAGTAAAAATGTCACCAGTAACAAAGCCCTGTATGGGCGACTTAACTGTGTTTTTTACCTAATCCGCCCTTTCAGGGCTCATCTCTAACGCTTTGTTCCTTTCCCAAGGCGATACACTTCGGCAAGCTCAGCATACCACCTTGGGCTGTGATAAGCCGCACTTCCAGTGCTCATTAGTTTTTACCTGCAAACTACCGCATAGTCATTTAAAAAGATAAAAATCATGTTTTAAAAAAAACCTTTTTTTTAAAACATTTCGTTATTACAAAAAGCCCCTTCCACAAAGGAATCTGGACACTACGGGCTTCTTTTCAAAACAAAAAACTAAATCCTCCTTCCCTCAATAAAATTTTTTTCATTACTTCGCTACCTCCAACACAAGAACAGTAGACTGTGCGCAAGCAGCCATACTAACAGTTCACCGTACAACCAATACCCTCCTTAAAGGTACGCCTAATACTATTGTTATACTTTACAACCAAGACAATGACTAGATGTGAACAACTAAAATACTGCTCGAAATGCCGTTATCATGTGTACGATTACAGAGATGGAATTATATGCAAGCTGACAGGCTACCCTGCTCATTTTGACACCTACTGCCATGACTATGTAGAAGACCCTTTTTTAATAGCTAATGCAGAGATAATAGACGCTATGCTGGATGAGGATTACCAAAAAGCCGGACAGGAAAAACGCTTATTAAACTGGATTTTAGATTCCGTTTTTATCACCAGTCTGAGTTTTGGCCTAATACTCCTGTTCAATACGTTAATTGCCAAGAATTTGCCAGAATTAAACGCTTGGTTTACCGACCATAAGTTCTTGCAATTTTTGAGTTGCTACATCATCACAACTATTGTGTACTACAGTAGCTTGGAATACTTTACCGGACACACCATAGCTAAACTTTTCACTAAAACAAAAGTAGTTGATAAAGAAGGTAGCAAACCTTGTTTCGCTTATACATTAGTACGGGCATTTTGTCGCTTATTACCATTAGAGGTGTTTTCTAATTTTGGTCAAACAAGCCCATTGTGGTGGCACGACAGATTCTCAAAAACGCTAGTAATAAACGAGACGATAGAAGGACAATGCGCTTAAACAGACAGTTGGTTGTTTCTCTGTAAATTTCACATAATGCTTTCAACTCCAACAAGCCACAACAGCCTTTACAAATTAACTATCAGAGTAGCAATCCTGTAAATATGAGAAACTAAAACATTGGTAAATCTAGCTACACTTATTATTTTCTTGCGGGCAGGTCAAGAAAGATGAGATTTCTGCTTCATCAATCAAAGCCTTTACCTTAGGGTGGTCGAAACCACAGATACGGTGACCATCAAATGACATAAGAGGCCGGCGAATCAGATAAGGATTTTCAATCATAGCATCGATGGCAGTGTTAGGGGTAAAGTTCGCAGGATCAATTTCTCCGTTTTTAATACCCGGCGCGGTCATATTAAACCATTTCTCCAAAGGTAGATTACCAAAGTAAGGACGCAGAGTTTCCCGTGTCCAGCTTTCATTAAATACTGATTTTGCCTCAATTTTGTGACCTTTCTTATCCAAAATGGAACGTTGTCTGGTGTTGTTTATACACCCCGGTTTCTCGTAAAAAGTGATATTCATAGGACTTGGTTTTTGTTTGCCAAGTGATGCCACAATTAATCTGCCAAGGTATAACAGCAAGCGCATACCGAAACCCCATCCCGCTCAATATGTGATTCTTACAAAACACTTCCTACTCATCATTCTCAAATAACACATGCCACAAAGTTACATTTTTGTAGGACATTACAGAGCAGCCTACATTTTTGCAAAAAGGTTCATACACCATTTTTCTTACCAAATCACGGGCAGCCAAACGGACATTTCTGCCTCTCCCCGGTTAGCCCAGGAAAAATAAGGCACTAATTGCGCCTGATAGCTTTCAAATTGAGGTGCTGACATTGCGTTGTACATGGCTTCGTTTTTATCTTTTCTCACTTTTAATTCCCCGTTGATGGTAACAACACCACCAAGGAAACCGGGCTTATAAGTGGCCGTTAATGCTGTTTTTACAGGAAAATAAACATCTAAAATTGAGGTTCCCTGAGGCAAATCGGGCGACTCTACACAATAGACCACCGGACCACGTTTTACAGCGACCTGATTACGCACTTCTTCGATCAAAGGGTTCCCTTCCAAAAGTTTGATGTCCATAGGTAAATCTAGATATATAACATCGCCTTTTTTCCATTTCCGCTCTATTTTGGCGTATGTTCCGGCTTGTATCTTTACGTCTACAGCCTCACCATTCACTTTCACAGAGCTTCCTTTTGCCCATTCAGGAATGCGTAATTGCACTTCAAAAGGAGTTTTCTTACATTTTTCCACTTTAAGCGTCACATTTCCCTGCCAAGGATACTGAGAAATTTGTTCTAACTCCAAAACAGAACCATCCATCAGTTTCGTTTGCAACTTATTGCCACCATACAAGTTAACGGCCACACCATTATCCGTCAGACTATAAGCCCAGCCCGATACCTTAGCAATGGTACGCACCAAGTTTGGCGGACAGCAAAAGCAATTGATATAAGGCTGGCGCACATCAAACTCAGTATTATTTCCAGGGTCATGGCCATGCTCACACACGCGCAAAGGATTGGCATAGAAATAATCTTTTCCTTCGACACTAATACCGGAGAGCGCACTATTAAAGAGCACTAATTCCATAATATCGGCATATTTAGCCTCGCCGTGAATACCCAACATACGATAGCTAAACATAGAATTACAGATATTAGCACAAGTCTCGTTATAGGCCGAGAGGTTAGGCATCATATATTCCTGCAAGAAGCCTTCGTGAATCATGTCCACCCGTGAAGAGGCTCCGTGATGCGTTTGACCACATGCACCTGTAACGTACATTTTTTTATCAACCACATCGCTCCACAAACGATCAAGAGCATCTATCAGAGCTTTTTCTCCTGTTTCGGCATACACATCAGCTGCTCCTGCATAAAAATATAAAGCCAACACAGCATGTCCCTCGGCAGACGTTTCTTGGCGCAGCGGTTTGCGTTCCTGCACCATATCGCCAATGAATCTATAATTAGCAGTGGCATCAGGAGCAACTTTAGACTGTCCACGCAAATTGATAAAATGCTCGGCCAATTCCAGGTAACGTTTATCTTTGGTTTCTCTATAAAGCTCTGCCAAACCCATTATCTGCGTCTGATTAAAACCAAAGCGCATCAACTCTTTAGGTGTTTCGGGCAAAAACATACGGTAGAGCTGATCGGCATGTTTCAGCGCTATATTCAGAAAATTTTCCTGCCCCGTAACACGGTGATGAACACAAGCGCTGGTATATAAATGACCACTGTTATACATCTCGTGATACTGACGATTTCCAAAGCGCTTGACATCCTCATTGATTTGCACATAGGTCTGCAAATAGCCATCGTCCGCCTGCGCCTTCCCGATGATATCAATGTATTCATCCAATTCCTGAAGCAAAGCTTTATCCCCATTTTGAGCATACACGTACGTCACGGCTTCCATGTATTTATAAAAATCGCCATCGTGCCATTTCATCCCTTTATGTTCACCTTCCTTAAGCCCGGCGGCAATCTTAAAATTATTGAGTGAATGCCCTACGTCACCTCTGAATAATTCGCCCATATAGGGCAACATCGTTTCTTCACAAGTGTGGAATTTGTCAGCCCAAAAACCACTGGTCCAGGTACAATCACCAATGTTGATGCTTTTGAATGTAACATGCTTGCTGTCTTTGTTGTTGATAATGCCTTTTTCCTGTACAAATAACAAGTGACTCAAGATTGCAAAGCTTAACAAGAAAATTCTTTTGTATGTTTTCATAACAGGTTCGATTTTGAATTATTTACAGTGCAAACATAAGCTTACAAGCTTGCATACATGTGCGCATAGGTACATTATAGTGTTCTTGTGGTTTATGGTATCGGATTTTAGGTCTTATACCAATTGTAGCGTCCTGATTTTGGTTGACTCTTAGCCTCCCGAGACCGTCGGGAGGCTGAGATAAGCCGCACTTCCAGTGCTCATTAGTTTTCACCTGCAAACTACCGCATAGCCATTAAAATTATTTTAGGCTCATCTTAAAATAAAATTGGTATTACAGGTAATCGAGTAGGTAGGGG
>DHQI01000015.1:52979-59819 GCA_002408065.1 Bacteroidales bacterium UBA5342 | reverse complement strand
CACGGCCATCTACTCGATTGTGTGCTGTTTTTATTGTTTATTTATCTCAATTATCAATCCATTCTTTGGACTAATTAAATATAAATCAATTCCATAAAGACCGTACGGATGGTCTTTAAAGAAATATGCATAATAACTTCCAGATTCATTTAAGAGTTTTCTTGTTAAGTCTATCTTACTCTCAATTTTATCCAAATCCTTAGAGTTTATGTGAATCCATACAGATGTCGGATTTAAAGCAAAATTATATTGTAAAGAATCCATTAGCTCTATCGGCGTTTTTTTCCATTTGCAAATTTTTCTGTCACTTAAATGGTAATGTCTAAGAGGAAATTTTTTCAATTCGTTAAAATCAATTTGAGTAAAATAATCCTTGTCTTCTTTTTTCAATGAATCAACCTTAATTGAAAAACCGTCACCGTGAAAATCTCTTGCAGAATCAAAATAAAAAAGCTCTTTTTCAGTCTTATAGTTTTTTGAATAAATATCTTTTGTCAGTCCTATAAAGTTCCAATTAGAAATCAGAATTAAGATTCCGAATAAAATAATTGGAATCACAATCAATGAAATTCCTAATAATCTCCTTTTTTTAATAAAGCTCCAAATTATCAAACCAAGATAACTTAGAAATACAACAATTATTATCAAAAAAAATATGCTCATAGTTCGGTTCTTTTAAATAGCACACAACGGTGACTAGATGTGTAGTGTGCCATTAGAAATCACTTTTCTTCGGATTCCTCACAGAGCCAAATCGTAGATTTTACTAAGTATCTTTTTTAGTTCAGCTTTGTCAAATCTACGATTTGGCGGAGCTGCTAGAAACCACCGAAGCTCGTGTGACAGCTGAACTGGCACATTACATATACTAGATTGTTACCGCCTGTCGTTTCTTATTTTTTCTTTGTTTTCTTCTACCACTCTTTCGTATCTGAAAATATCCAGACTCCATTTTAGCAAATCTTTATCTAACCAATCTATTCCTTCAGTAATTTGTTCTTTGTAACTGCTTAATACATCAAGATTCCAAGTGATTGACTCGTGATGAAATATTCGGTTTCGGAGTTTTCTTACTGCATTGAATTTGGTACTCATAGTCTTTCTTTTGCGAACTTCTTTTGGGCAATTAGGAAATGAATGTCTGATACTTTTCCATAGAGTTCGTTCAAATCTTGAATCAAGAAGTGAAGTCCAAAAACCAAATGACAATTCAGAGACAACTCTTCCTGCTGTAATTTCTTTTTTCTCTCTTAGGATGCTGCTTTTAGCTTCTGATATTCTGTCAATTTGAAAGCGAGATGCAATTTTGATGAACTCAGAACTGTCAAACCAATATTCGCCTTTAAATCGTCTGCTTAATTGGTTATTTATACTGTTTCTTAATCCTATTTCTAGAACTGAAAGATAGGGGTAGAAAGCTTCTGAAATTTGAATGTTTGCTTTATAATGAGCGATTGCGTCGTCCAAATTATTATTGTGATGATTTAGGTATGGGGACAACCTGTCTTTTGAAAATAATCGATTAATTGAATCTCTTTCCATATTTTTATCTATATTTGCATCGCAGTCCCGGTTATTCCTCTCCCAGTCCTTATGCTGGTGATGAAGCCGGGTTTTTTGTTTTTATATCTCCCAAAAGATATTCATTTTCAACGGTATTTCTTCTTTTTGCTACGTGTGAATTTTTCGATTGGTGGTAACGGTAAATTGGTCGAGTAGGCAAAGGGAATTTCACCCTAAGCCTCTCACAGAATCGTACGTGAAAGTCTCCCTTCATACGGCTCCTCTAATTTCTACTTCAAATAGAAGCTCATCCTCTTTCAAGTTGGCAAAACGTAGTTAAAATTAGCTAACCCCTTTGCTCCAACTCCATTACAGAAGCTTCATAACTACTACGGGTTAGTCCGCCCCTGAATAACACATTTGTATTTTGCCTCTAGGTTGTTCCTATTGTACATTTCCATTTGCATTGTTATACAGGTTCCCGAGTTCCGTAAACGAGCCCAAATATAGTTCCTGCCACCTAAATGACGCCTGCCGTGTAGCCAATAATCAGGTAACCGCTACACTAATCACCTCTCACATCCTTAAGAAGCTTTTGACAGAAAGTTACACTTTAGCTTCGCTGATTTTCAATTCTCGACACTTTCCCGAAATAATCGGGACAAGCTCTGAAAGACGACCTCGGTGGTTCAACCTTACAACTGGTCTCCACCATCTCATTTACAGCATACAATGGATATTATGCCGTCCATTGTTTCTCGGCACACTATAAAACGGTTGGGTTTTCGGAGCGCGTTCGTATCCAACGAGGAAAAAGTTGATGCGAGAACAAATGTTCGCAAACCACTGAACACCTGCTGTTTTATGACCGTATGGTAGCGGTTTGCACTTTTATAAATATACTATGTTACCATTAGCAATATTCAATTTGAACTCTTTTTTTTCCTTAGAACCATCTAATAATGTATAATATCGACTATAGTAAAAGAAATCTTCTTCATCACTCATCACGATCTCTTTATCAAGACGTGCATTTGATGGAATATCATCAAAAACTGCTCCGCTATTTTCCCAAACGGTATTCCCTGAATTTGCATTGATACGAGAAGAACAACCTTCGACAAAGTCTGTAATTGAACACGGATGAATATCGTCCTTTAAGCAAGGCTCTGAAAATGTTTTTATTAACTCACTCCTAGTTAATGAAATAGAATTAAGTTTTTCACCTGAACTAGAGTAACAATATAAAGAACCGGTTTCAACATCTTTTCCCAAAGAATCTAACTCGCCAGTAAGCGTGTAGCCTTTGTACCAATTAAGCAGAATATCCATTTTAATATCACCATGTCCACATAACAAATCACTTTTGGAGTCCGGACTTGGACAACGATTATCTTTTTTAACAAAGTCAGGGGTGATATAATAAACTATTTGGTTACCATAAAAGTCATAATCCCCGTTGTATAACCTTACATCCATAAATAAATAATTATTCGAATAAGCAAAACGTGGGATATTTGTATTTTCAAGCTTTAATTGGTCTATTTCACCATAGCCCAAATCCCATTCCCAAAAATTCTTAAGTGTATCACTATCTAGATACTCAAACAATAAGTTATAGTCTCCATTTTCAATTTTGCTTTTTGAATTTTCAAAGACACCAAACCATAACTTTTTATCAATTTCACCAAATACTCCGATGTAGGCAGTATCGTAACTGTATGACAAGTAATGTTCCTTGTATTCAATATTTGGATAGATCTCTGATGTGTAATCTCGTAAATAATCGTAAGGGTAGTTATCAAAGTACCGAAGTGAATCACTCGGTTCTTCATTTGATTTTTTACAAGAAAGTATTAGTACTGATACTAATATTAGGACGAGTGTGTTTTTAATTGATTTCATATGTTTGATTTTTTTATTTTTTAAAACAAAGCCTATCTACCTAGCTGTGTGCTACTTAAAAATTCATGACTCCAACTTTTCAATTTACTACTATATTTCTTATTTACTATAACTTTCAATTTTAAAGCCATATGGCAAATGCATTATATTTTTTGTTGGGCAATCGTGCTTTCTATTTATCTCCACTTAATTATTATAGGGTGATTTCTTAATGAACGCAAAAACTTTATGATATTTTCTGAATTTACTTCAATTTCACCCTTGTCAAGTTTTTCACAAAAATCAATTGTTTCGTCAGGATTAAAACCGATTTTATGATAACCCGAGCCAAAAAACACCCAATGTGCCTTTCTATCCCTTAACCGTGGTTCTACACCATGTTTATCCAAGTCAATAGTTTCTCCATTAATTATTGCATATCCATTTAACCTTTCATTTTCAGATACAATCGTTCCGTCAGTTAAAACACCCACATTATATTCTTTCCCACCTACATCCGAATCTACTTCAAATGGTGGTAATTGTTCCGAATGAAATAGAATAAATTCATATTGCATTTCAGTATCTTTTGCAACCCACATTTCTGAGATTTTAATTTCCCAGTTGAATACTGATACTAACCAATTGCCTGTTGGTGTTTGTTTAAGTTTCTCAACATAGTAATCTCCTTCCGCTTTCTTGTACCAAAAAGTCCTCAAAAACTCAGCTTTACTCAATTCCTTAAGTATTTTATTTTGAGTTTGTTTATCCTCAATCATATGAATTCCATCTTCATGAGCAGGTATAGCTTTTCGAATAATATGGTCAAAAGGAATAAGATTTTTTTCAAAGCATTCATTCCATTCATTTACTTCTTTAGGAACTTCAATTTCTCCATTAAAATTTTCAGGTACAGTTTCATAAAAAAAGGCTTCTATCTGTTCATATATCAAACATGGATCAAAGCTTGGATTTAGCTCGTTTTTATTATCATTAATTAGTTTTATCAAATCCTTCTTTTCGTTCAATTTTATTCCTAGTCTATTTAAATCTAAAAATCCTAAGTCTTTAAAATCTACGTCTGGAAGTAATATCGGGATTACATTAGTTTTCTCAAGTGATACCCATGCAGCACCTACCTCATTTAAGCAAACTTCACTCTCTTTATAATTCTTTGAAATAAAAAGTAAGGCAATTGATGCCAATTCCATTTCCGTTTTTAATCTATCAGGTATGTACTCTCCACTTTTTATTCCATGTCCTTCCATACTAGAACAGAAAATCCTATCTGCGGGAATGTCTAAACCTAATCTCAGGATATGTTTCACAAATGAATCTACAAAATCAATGTCCTTAGAAGAATGACTTATGAATATCTTATTATTTTCCATTTAGCGTTTCATTTTTTTGCTTATTGCCCAACGTCTCGGCTATGTATCGTAGGGCATTAGAATCTAATTTCTCTTCGGATTCCCCACAGAGCCAAATCGTAGATTTTACTGAGTATATTTTAGATTCAGACTCTGTCAAAGTCGAGTAGGAACAGGGAATCTCACCCCATACCTCTCACAGAACCGTACGTGATAGTCTCCCATCATACGGCTCTTATTGCACAACCTATGCCATTGACAACCATATCTCCCAATGATAAAAGAGTGCCGAAAATCGTCGTCGCATAAATCGCAGATATGCAAATACTCTTTGACGACTTTTCCTAAAGCGCTTGAAATGATTACTAATCCATTTGGCTATCCGATTTTGAAGGTGGTGAAATACGGCTGACAAACTCCCTTTGCGGAACTTCTCATAGTATTCTATCCAACCGCGTATTTTCGGATTTAACAAATTGGCTAACTCTTGCCACGACCGCACCCATCTGTCAAAACGTAAATCTCGCAACTCTTTTAATATTCTAGAGTGCGATTTCTGACTTAGTGTACAATCATACCCTAAAAACATTCCTCCTCTGTGGGAGGGTTTACTCTCTGGACGAAAACTAAATCCAAGAAAATCAAACTTCGTTGGTTTTCCTTTCAGCGCTCTGCGATAATCTTTACAGTAGACGATCTTGGTTTTCTCCTGATGTGCTTCTAAGTTACAATCTTTTAAGCGTGACTTAATCTTTTCAAGTACTAATTGGGCTTGATTTTCACTTGTGCAATGTATGACCATGTCATCTGCATATCTCACAAATGAGAGGGTCGGAAAATTTATCTCCAGCCACTTATCAATCGTGTAATGCAAGTAAAGATTAGCAAGCAAAGGACTTAGTACTCCACCTTGCGGTGTGCCTCTGCCTTCTTTTACCACAAACGTTCCGTCTGCTTTCGCTTCGGGAGCCTGTAGCCATCTTCTTACATACATTAACACCCATTTTTCTTCTACGTGCTTTTCTAAGGCTAACATCAGTTTGTCGTGATCGACATTGTCAAAGAAGGCTTTTATGTCTAAATCTATGACCCAAGCATATTGCCTTACATTGGTCTTTACTGCTGTTAGTGCCTGATGAGCACTTTTCATCGGCCGATAACCGTACGATGACTTATGAAAAATGGCTTCTAAGCGAGGTTCTAAATAATCTTTCACCACTTGTTGTGCCACACGGTCACCGACCGTGGGAATGCCCAACTTTCGCTTCTGACCTCCTTCCTTGTCAATTAGTTGTTCTCTAACTGCTGGTGGAAAGTAGCTACCAGAAGTCATACGATTCCATATTTTGTACAGATTATTGGATAAATTAACCTCAAATGTTTGTACGCTAATCTTATCAATGCCTGCACAGCCATTGTTTCGTCTGACTTTCTTGTAAGCCTGCTCTACCATACCTTCAGTTATAGGTATTGGTCTTGTCTTTTCTGTAAATATCCTACTTTGCATCAAAGTTGTATTCATAGTTAAAACTGTACAATTGAATCCCTTTGCTCCAGACTCATTACAAGTCCTTCATCACTACTACGGATTCATCCGTCACCTCATAATGCTTTAGTAATAGCCTTGCAGGGTAACTGCTTGTACGTTCCTTTTAACATCATTATGAGGCTTCCTGCGTTCCGCAAATAAGCCTGAATATAAGTCATGCCACCTTAACAACGACTGTCACATAGCCAGTAATTTCATAACCCGAGGGTATGACAGGTATCCGCTATGCTCTTTCACTTGGTCAGAGAAAACCTTGCTTTTGACAGTAAGTAAGCCATTCTCGATGCTTCATCGGATGGTTCGCTTTCGCTCATCTCTTATATTCCTACCTGAGCAGTAATAACCTGCCCTTTTCTGTTTTCGCTTCGCACATAAAAATTGCTCCTTATGCACTAAAACAGCGGTTTGAAGCCTGCTCCTGTAAGCCGACTTCGGTGGGTCATCCATACAAACGGATTCCACCATCTTATTTGCAGTTACGTGAAGCTGATAACGCTTCACTCACAGCACACTCTCTGATTTGGCGGAGCTGCT
>DHQI01000015.1:45257-52722 GCA_002408065.1 Bacteroidales bacterium UBA5342 | reverse complement strand
GGAGCTGCTAGAAACCACTGAAGTTTGTGTTACAGCCAAACTGGCACATTACATATACTAGATTGTTATGCCCTGGCATTATCTTTTTTTAATGTCGTTAAGTAAATTTCTTATTTATCTAGTCTTTAGAAAAACGATACCTTTCTTCTTTAAATTTTGTATATGTTCTGTATTTTGTGGTTTTTTGCGTTTTTCCCTCCTAATGGAAAAATGTTTCTTTTTTTTAGCCTTTGCCCCTTTACTGCAACACTGTATAATCGCACAGCTTCTTCACCCTGTAAAGTTCTCCATTATGATATTCTTCTTCTCGAACAGGGCCTATACCAATTGTATAATAAACTATTTCATAGTAGTTAAACATAGCATCCTTTATTTGATAAGCTACACATTCACTATAGCCCATATCTGTATTTACTATCGAGTTAGTACTTATACATTGTATTTCCAACTTCCTGTCTTCTGAGATATATCTAAAGGTGTCATTTTCAAAATGAAGATAACTTGTCACATACTCTGAAATCCAAGATTCTCCCTCAATAATTGGATTCTTAGTAAGTCTAACAGTATGGTAATCTGGCAAGGTATCCGTCCTGGGGATTACTATTGCATCTATAGGTAAAAGGTAATATCTGTTAGCACGTTTTATGTACTTATAGCAAAAATCCCTGGCATTCCACAAATGGAAATAACTGGTTTCTAAGGTAGATTGTTTGAATGAATAGACTTGCTTCTCATCTCCATTTATGTCTTTATTCACTAGATCTATAATTTCAAGTGAGTCTTTACGATCAAATATTTCATACTCTCCTGTCACGGAATACGAGTTATAAACCCACTTGTTACCGACTTCTAAAGGTATAAGACTAATTTTCACTTCTTCAGTCTCCTTTTCGCAAGATACGATACTTAGTGACAGTAAAAATGAAAGACCTAGATTAAATACATTTGTTAATATTCTACTCATCTTTTCTAAATTAAATATTGGACATCTCATAAATTATTATAATCGTTTTTTGTAAGGTTTATAAATCTCTTAGTTCACTACTAAATGGGTGTTTTTTTGCTTGGGCATAACGGTTAGTATAAGAATAGTAGCCGATTGCGTGGCACTTACCTGTCAAGCCGCAAGAAAGATGAAGCGGGCTAAAACCCTTGAATTTACTACTATTCCGGCTATTATTTTTATACATTGTTACCGCCAGTTGTTCCTTCATTCGTCTATTTTTCTCCAAATATAAAAGGAATATTTCCAGGTACTTTTATTCCCTTTTCATTAGTCTTTTTATACCAACTCAATACATAATCCTTGTCCTCTGGACTTTGTTTCGTAGCAAGTCTGATTGTATAATTATTCCAAGATTCCAGAAACACCCTTGCCATTAATTGAATCTTTTTATCATTATCAGTCAATGCTTTTAAGAAATCACCTGCTACAGACCAACCACTAAATTGATTAAACAGTCTAAGAATTATTTTCTTACCAGTCGAATCAGTCAGGTCATATAGCTTTCTCAGTCTTTTAAAATCAATACCTTGTTTTGCAAGTAAAGTTTCAGCTGCTCTTCTTGTACTTATAGGATTTTCGGTCTCAAGTATTTGATAGGCTGTTTCTGTTCCTATATTAGAATCAAGGTTGTAAATACCAATCAGTGATGCTGTTCTTATCCTTGCTCTATCGGATTCTAAATATTTTTGAAAAAGTGGTATTTCACTTTTGTCTGAAACTTCCGATAATCCTAAAATTGAACCAATAATCTTCTTTTGATTTGATAAGCTCTCCTGATAGATTTTTATATAATCACAATCACATATTTTATTTAATAACCGTCTTGCTTCAACTCGCACGGAAGTTGAGTTATCAAAGATTAAATCTCTCAGAACTGTTTCATGTTCATTAAGTTCTTGGTTTGCAATCAAATTCACTGCACCCTGTCTAACCTTTTGTGATTTATCCGAAAGTAGTTTTATGAGTACCGATTTTATATCGTCCACTTTATCTAAGTGCTTAATCAATAAAATCCGTATCAAATAATATTTATCAATCAGCATTTGATTAATCAGTTCAATGTCGATTAATCCAGTTTTGGCAAGTGATTTAAAATAGAAAAATCTATCACCCTCATTTAATCCTTTTAGTTGTTCTGAAGAAAGTCGTTTTTGTATGATAGAATTTGATATTTGATTATAAAGTTCAGATAAGTCTGCTCGTTGAACTTGCAACAACCAACTAATCAATTTGTGGTTTTGTATGAAGAATATAGTGTTCTCAGCAACTAAAAATTTTTGAATTGCATTTTCAGCTTTTTTCCTAATTGGAGCAACCCAGTCTGCTAGTCGAAAAAGAATAAAAGGAATTGTTCTTTGAGTTTGCAAGTCAATCAATCTGTTGAGAGCTTCTTCTCTCGAATATCCGTTTCCATTCATTGAAGCAATGCATAAAAGAGTAATTTTTATTTCCTTATCAAATCGGTCAAACTTTTTTATATCTGATTTATTAATTCTTAAATATCTAAAAGTCTCGTATAATTGTTTGTTTTTAAATACTTGAACTGTATTAAAAAGTCGATTTATTGTCTCTGCCGCTTTTTTTGCAATTGCAAAATCAGGATTTAATGTATAATCAAATATTGTGACGATTTGTCCAAACTCGTCATACTTATCAAAATCAGGAGCATAGAATCTCGGCTTGCTAGAACTTGTCTGTCCGATTTCTTTCTTCTTCCCAAATATGTTTTCAAAAATGCTCATTTATTGCAGTATCGTTTTTTCAATTGGCGGTAACGTTTCTGTATACGCCATAAATTCCACTTTATGGCGTATATATTCCATTTACGAGGAGCTTAGATTATGGCGTTTATTGAAGCTTTTTTATAGCGGCTTTTGTTTTATGGGTCATAATTATTCCTCAGAATTATCTCAGGAACAAAACTATACATTATTTATCAGAAAACACAAAAAAAACTAATCAATATCTAAATCATCTAAAGGACTCTTTAGATTTTTCATTCCTTTAGTGGTAATGTGTGTGTATATCTCTGTAGTTTTGCTACTCTCGTGCCCCAGCAGGCTTTGAATGTAGCGTGCATCTGTGCCATCCTCCAGCATATGCGTTGCAAAACTATGCCTCAGTGTATGTACGGTCACATGTTTTGTTATTGATGTTTTAGCAACAGCTGCTTTTAATACATTTTGTATGCTACGGTGCGAATATTGTCCTCCATTTTGTCCTTCAAACAGGTATTCTTTGGGTCTGTATTCGTCAAAATAACGACGTAATAATACCAGTGCTTTCTGCGATAGAATAGTGTAGCGATCCTTCTTACCTTTGCTTTGCCTAACAAATATTCGCATTCTGTCCGAATCAATATCTTCTGCCTTTAACCTCGTAACTTCACTAATTCGGAGACCAGCTGAATAAATGGTCATAATTACCGCTTTTTGTTTCAAGTTTTTTATGCATTTAATTATTGCTGTAACTTCCTCTTTGCTAAGTACAGTAGGCAGCGTTTTTTCAGTTTTTGGTCTATCGATGTAATAAACTTTGCGTTGTCCACCAAGTACCCGTTCGTAATAGAATTTGATAGCATTGATTGACTGATTTTGGTATGAAGAAGATACATTTCGTTCAGTGACTAAATAGCGCATAAAAGCATTAATCTGTTTTTCATCTATCTTATCAATGTCATATTTATTGTAATAATTGATAAACTCTTCGAACATTGAACTATAGGTTTTTAGCGTTTGCTCGGCATAGCGCAATTCTATAAATTTATCTTTATACTCCTGCGGGCATTCGCGATAGTTGGGTACATCATACTTACTCAGCTTAGGCTTAAGTCCTTCTGCTTTTTGCTCAGAGAAAACAAACTGCATCTGATGAGCATCAGCATAGTCTTTTAGCTCATTTACAAAACGTTCGGCGTAGGGGATAGACCACCATTGCTGCTTGGCATTCCACTGTGCATAAGGCATTCGTTTTATTAGTTGAATAAGTGTTCTATCGTAATAGAAAATGACATGCAAGGAGTTTTGAGGTGTTTTAATGACCTGAAGTTCGCCTTTATTGCGCTGAATTATTGTTTTTACTTCGGCTTCTACTTTATCTTCGATATGGCTTATTCTATCGCCCCAATAGGCCTTCAGCTTATCAAGGTTATCTTTGTAATTGGGCACTATCCACCTTTTACTGTCATGGTGCCAGCGGTAATATCTAAAACTCTTGATAAACTGTATGTCTGTTTCATTCTTGAATATTTGGATGTATATGTTTTTGTTTTCAACACGTAATCTAATCGCTTTGTTTGAGGGTATTTGAACTTGCTTTTGATTTGGTGATACTTTGGTTTGTCCAAACATCTCGGGGAATGCCTTTTTGAGTGCTACAATGCTCATCTCATTGTCCGGGAAATGCCATGCTTTGAGTGTTCTACTCCATTTGGCACCTTCGATGCTTCTAATAATACCAATCATCTCTTGATTATAAGGAAAAGCCACAGAAATTCGCGACTCTGAGCGGTGATTTACGCGTTTGATTTCCATAATATCAGATGTTTTTATTGCGTTTATCGTACAAATATAGCCAATATACACCATAATGGTAAGTTTAACAAGCTAGAAATAAAGTTATTGTAATTCTACCTTTAACGATATAACCATTCCTTTCCATATATCAACGGTATATCACAAACTCAGCTTAATAACATGGCGTGTGTGGATCCCTTTCTGTCACTTGTTGCCCTTTATATTCCTTACTCCGGGTGAATATAATGGCGCCATTTATCCAAAACTTTTCGTACCATATTGGCATTAACAATGCTTTTGTATAAATTTGCGCCTCTTTTTGAACGGTAGTGCTCAAAAAATGGACGCTATGCTTGTAAAGAATCAGGGTTTAAAGCCGTTTCTTTATGATCATTAAATACTACAATATAATAACATCTAAATAAATAACTAAACTATTACTACTATGGTAACGATTGACAATTTTGATTTTTCAGGAAAAAAAGCAATCATTCGTGTGGACTTTAACGTGCCACTAAACGACAAATTTGAAATTACTGACGATACACGTATGGTGAAAGCCGTACCTACCATCAAAAAAGTACTGGAAGGTGGCGGTAGCGCTATCATTATGTCTCACCTCGGACGTCCGAAAGGAGAGGCTAAACCTGAATTTTCATTAAAACATATCTCAGGTCACTTGGCTGACCTATTAGGCCTTGAAATTAAATTTGCTGATGACTGTATCGGTGCTTCTGCGGTGGAAGCTGCTGCAGCGCTTCAGGCTGGCGAAGTTTTACTGTTGGAAAACCTACGTTACTATAACGAAGAAACAGAAGGTGATAAAGACTTTGCCGGTAAATTGGCCGCTTTGGCCGATTGCTATATCAACGATGCCTTTGGTACAGCTCACCGTGCTCACGCCTCTACAGCTATCATCGCTGACTTCTTTGCTTCTGATGCCAAAATGTTTGGGGATATCGTTAACTCTGAGTTGAGCAGCCTTGACGCTGTATTGGCTAGCCCTAAGCGTCCTTTGACAGCTATTATGGGTGGTGCTAAAGTGTCTTCTAAAATCACCATCATCAAAAATATGTTGGATAAAGTAGATAACCTGATCATTGGTGGTGCTATGAAATTTACTTTTATTAAAGCGCACGGTGGTCAAATCGGAGGTTCTTTGGTAGAGGATGACTATTTAGAATTGGCTCTTGAGATCGAAAAAGAAGCAAAAGAAAAAGGGGTAAACCTTATCATGGCTAACGATGTGGTAATTGCGGATAAGTTTGCCGCTGATGCTACTACTAAGGTATGTCCTATCGACGCTATTCCTGAAGGTTGGTTAGGTCTTGATGCCGGTCCTGAATCTGTAGAGCGTTTCAAGAAAGTTATTTTGGAATCAGGTACTATCCTTTGGAATGGCCCTGTGGGCGTATTCGAAATGGAAGCTTTTGCCGGAGGTTCTAAAGCGGTGGCCGAAGCTATTGGTGAAGCCACTGCAAAAGGTGCTTTCTCTCTGATTGGTGGTGGTGACTCTGTGGCTTGTATCAACCAATTTGGTATGGCCGACCAAGTGTCTTACATCTCTACTGCAGGGGGCGCATTGTTGGAGTCTTTGGAAGGTAAAGTTCTTCCTGGTGTAGCTGCTATCCGCGGTTAAACAGAAACATAAGTTGCAGGCTTTTGTTGGCTTGTAATGTAATTAATAACAGAGCAGTCGGTAAGCCGGCTGCTCTTTGTGCGTTAAAATAATGATAAAGAATTTAGACCAATAGACTACCAGACATCAGACTTTATTTACTTGAAATTTCAAGTCTAACGTCTATTAGTCTAACATCTTTTAGTCTAACATCTTTTAGTCTGACGTCTTTTAGTCTGACGTCTATTAGTCTAACGTCTTTTAGTCTAATTAAAATTATGAGCAAAAGAAAACTTTTTGGAACAGATGGTATACGCGGCGAAGCAAACGTGTACCCTATGGTGTCGAGTGTGGCACTCAAAGTGGGAAAAGCTTTGGCCAGCATCGTACAAAACGATAAGGGTGCTGCTATCGTCATTGGTAAAGATACCCGCTTGAGCGGTTATATGCTCGAGACGGCTTTGGTCTCCGGCATTGTATCTATGGGCGTAGATGTTTACTTGGTAGGGCCTATGCCAACACCTGCGGTAGCACATCTTACCCGCTCTATGAATGCTGAGGCCGGCATTATGATTACCGCATCGCACAATCCGGCTATCGATAACGGGATAAAAATCTTTAACAGTAAAGGGTATAAACTGGCTGACGAAAAAGAAGCCGAGATTGAGAAATTGATGTTTTCAGATCATATCCACGATATGATGGTGAGTGGAACTGAGATAGGAAAAGCTTATCGCTTGAATGAAGCCAACGGGCGCTATATCGAATTTGCCAAATCCACCATTCAGGACATGCGTTTTCGTGATATGAAAATTGTATTAGACTGTGCTAATGGTGCCGGTTACGATGTGGCTCCTAAGGTTTTCCAAGAACTTGGTGCCGAAGTCATCGTTTTGAATAATGAACCGGACGGACTAAATATCAACCGTCGCTGTGGCGCTGTACACCCGGCCAATACGGCTATGGAAGTGGTGAAACACGGCGCTGATATTGGTATTACGCTGGATGGCGATGCCGACCGCCTGATTGTGTGCGACGAAAAAGGAGAAGTGCTCGATGGCGACTATATTCTGACCTTTTGTGCGCATCAGATGCTGAAGGAAAATCGCTTACGCAATAATACTCTGGTTATTACCGACTATAGCAATATGGGCGTAGACGAAGGTCTGAAAAAGATGAGCGGTAAAGTAGTACGTACCGGCAATGGCGACCGTTATGTGATAGAAGCGATGCAGGCCGGTGATTTCAACCTGGGAGGCGAAGCGAGTGGTCATATGATTTTTTCTGATTATGTGCCTACAGGCGATGGTATCATCTCGGCTTTAC
>DHQI01000015.1:0-45051 GCA_002408065.1 Bacteroidales bacterium UBA5342 | reverse complement strand
CCATCTCGGCTTTACAGTTGCTCAAGCTTTTGAAAAATGCCGGTATTAAAGTATCAGAGATGCGTAAATTCTTAAATAAGAATCCACAAATTCTGGATAGCTTTACCGTAACGGAAAAAGTGCCCTTTGAGGAAATGCCTACGGTCGTTGAAAAAATTAAAGAAATAGAAGAAAAGCTGAAAGGCGAAGGGCGTTTGCTCTTGCGTTATTCGGGAACAGAGAAAAAATGCCGTATAATGATCGAAGGTAAGGATAAAGAAGCCACAGAGCATCTGGTAGCTGACCTTGCCGCTTGCATCAAAGCGCAGATAGGAGCGTAGTGGCTCTGTTTTTACTAGCCACGATCGGACACTGAGCGGAGTCGAAGTGAACCCGTGGAGTCCGTTCACTGAGTGATTCTGAACTTTGGCGAAGAATCGTATCGAAGTGAAAAGGACGGGAGAAAATAACCCCCAGCTTGACTTGGCACTAACAACATTAAATAAAGAATCATGAATACAATAGAGGCAATAATGACACGTCGCAGCATCCGCCAGTACAAGGATACGCCGGTGACGGACGAGCAAATCAAAACCATTTTAGCGGCCGGGATGCAGGCGCCCAGTTCGGGTGACGGACGTCCTTGGTACTTTGTCGTGACAAAAGATAAAGCCAAATTAGAAGCTTTGGCCGAAAAAGTAGATAATGGCAATGCGATGATCAAAGAGTCGCAAGCAGCTGTTTTGCTTTGCATCGACTATTCTAAGGAAGGTTTTCCGGGGTTCGCACCTCAGGATTGTTCCTGTGCCGCACAAAATATGCAATTGGCCGCGCACGACCTTGGTTTGGCCACGGTTTGGGTAGCTTGCTGGAATGTGCCGCCGCGTGTACAAGGCTGTCAGGAGGTGCTTGACCTGCCCGAAGGCATTGAACCCTTCGCACTTTTTCCCTTAGGCGAAAATAACGAAAACTTACCGGCCGAAGATCGCTGGAACGACGTGTTGGTGAGTTGGCAGTAATCTAGCCCCGAGCCCTAGGATCATATCCATTCCGATAGCTATCGGAACTAACTTTGGACAGGCTTCCATCAAGGAGTGAGAGATGAGGGGTGAGTTTTAGACAATGGTATTGTGCAGCAGCACAGCTTTGTTTTTTTACTAGCCACGGGTTTTAACCCGTGGTAGAAATAACGTAAAACATCAAAAATGCCCCCGAGTACTCGGGAGCAGTCGACAGTCATTTTGAATACGGAATTCTGAATACGGAATTTTGAATTATGAATACGGAATTATGAATTTTGAATCATTAAATCTATCCAACCCTTTGCGTAATGCTTTGGACGATCTTAAAATCACCGAAGCTACCACAATACAGGAGCGTGCTTTTGCCCCTATTATGTCGGGTCGCGATGTGATGGGAATAGCACAGACAGGGACGGGTAAAACCTTTGCCTACCTTTTACCTTTGCTGCGCAATTTGAAATTCTCGCAGCAGAAGTTTCCACGCATCCTTATTTTGGTACCTACGCGTGAGCTGGTACAGCAGGTGGTGACAGAGACCGAAAAGTTGACGGCTTATATGTCGGTACGTGTGCAGGGCGTGTATGGTGGTGCTAATATAAACACCCAAAAAGAAAGAGTGTACGACGGAATGGATGTGCTTGTAGCTACACCGGGACGTCTGATCGATATTGTTGTGAGCGGTGTGCTTCGCCTTAAGTCCATCCAGAAACTGGTGATTGACGAGGTGGATGAGATGCTTAACCTGGGATTTCGTTCTCAGTTGCTTCGTATCTTTGATCTTTTACCTGAGAAACGTCAGAACCTGATGTTTTCGGCCACGATGGTACCCGAAGTGGAGCAATTGATTAAGGGCTTTTTTAATGATCCTATTAAAATAGAAGCGGCTGCCACGGGTACTCCCCTTTCTAAAATCAAAGCTTACGGCTATCACGTGCCAAATTATTATACTAAACTTAACTTGCTGGAAAACTTGCTCGAAGATGAGGAATTGACTAAAGTGCTGGTTTTTGTAAGTCATAAAAAACTGGCCGATCAGCTTTTTGAGCATCTGGAGCAGATGTTTCCTGAAAAAGTAGGGGTGATACACTCTAACAAATCTCAGAATTACCGTTTTCGTTCCGTTGAGGAATTTGAAGCCGGTACTACACGTTTGCTCATAGCCACAGATTTGGTTGCCCGTGGGGTAGATGTGAGTGATGTGAGCCATGTCATTAATTTTGATTTGCCCGAGTCGCCGGAATCGTATATGCACCGTACCGGACGTACCGGGCGTGCCGACAAAAAAGGGGTGGCCATCTCTTTTATCACCCTCAAAGAACAAACTTATCAGGCAGGTATTGAAAAATTGACGGGTAAGAAAATGGACATACAAGAAATGCCCGAGGGGGTGGAAATATCTCAGACTCTGACCGAAGATGAGATGGATAAACCCGCTGAAGTCAACTATTTGCCTAAAGCTAAAAAAGTAGAAGAGGGCGGTGGTGCTTTTCACGAAAAGAAAGAAAAAAATAAGAAAACAAATCAAGGGGGATCTTACAGACGAATCATTAAAAAGAAATATAAAAAACCGAAAACACGGGGGCAGAAGAAGAAATAAGCCCCCTCCGACTCCCTCCAAGGGGGAGAGGTGTAAGATGAAGGATATTTTTTTTAAACTTAATTTGAAAACTAATTAAAAAACGCATTGCCTACGGCGTATAGCAGCTCCCCTCCTTTGGAGGGGCTGGGGGAGGCTCTGAATATGAAAAACTACTTGGCAACATTTTTTAAAGGCTTAGCAATGGGAGCGGCCAATGTGATTCCCGGCGTGAGTGGAGGCACGATAGCTCTAATCACCGGTATCTTTGAGCGTTTGATCAATGCCATAAAATCCTTTGATACCACAGCGCTTAAACTGCTTTTTGGTGGTAAGATAAAAGTGCTGTTGAAACATATTGATTTCAACTTTTTAGTGGCTGTTTTTGCAGGAGTTGCGGTGAGCATTATCTCCATTGCGCGCTTGTTCGATTATTTGTTCGAGGCTTATCCGGTCTATATCTGGTCATTCTTTTTTGGATTGATTTTAGCCTCGGTTTATTTTGTAGGCAAAGAGGTCGGTCGTTGGCGTGTGGCACAAGTGCTGAGTTTTATCGTGGGAACGGCCATAGCGGTGTCTATCTCGGTCTTGTCTCCGGCTAGTTCTAACGATGGTTTTCTCTACCTTATCCTCTGTGGTGTGGTAGGGGCGTGTAGTATGATATTACCGGGGCTTTCCGGTTCTTTTGTGCTTATCCTGATGGGTAATTACCAGCTGGTCATGATTGAGGCGGTCAATAATATGGATCTGGGTATTTTGCTGCCTGTGGTCTTGGGGGCTGGCCTTGGGCTGTTGGCTTTTTCATATATCTTAGCGTGGGTGTTTAAACGTTTTCGCTCTCAAACACTGTCGCTCCTGAGTGGTTTTATTCTGGGCTCTTTGTTGATCCTTTGGCCTTGGAAAAACGAATTGATTGAGACTTTTGGTGATAAAGTAAAGGTGGTAGGCTACGACTGGTTTTTGCCGGCTCAGATAAATGCTGAAGTCATATGGGCTGCTGTTTGGGCGCTGCTTGGTGTGGCACTTATCATCATAATGGAAAAGGTGGCAGCAAAAGGAAAGAAATAAGCATTATCGGCTATGTGTCCGATAGTATTAAATATCGGCTAATTATCCGATGTTTCTCCTCTCAATGATTTATGAGCAGGTGGCATCTATCAATAGAAAACGCTGATGACTCATTACACGATGCAGGAAAAAACATTGGCTATATAGAGTGCTTATTTATTTTCGTATTTATAGTGCTGAATCAATGGTCAGCTATCGGTTTTTTATTGGCAGCCAAGTCGGTCTTCCGTTTTGGAGATTTGTCTCGGGCAAGAGACCGTAAATTAACAGAATATATTTTAATAGGAACACTTTTAAGCTTTGGTTTGGCCATACTTACGGGGGTTTTATTCAACTATGCAGTGGCATTGTTATAGTATAAAGTAAAAGGACATAAAATCAGTGCTATATCAATTAAAGTAGAAATCGTTGGTATTAGAAAATTGTTCTATGTCGCTATAAATGCATACTTTTGCAAAAATTTTTAGAAGAAGATGGTAAAGAATTTAGTGATAGTGGAGTCACCGGCGAAGGCCAAAACGATAGAAAAATTCTTAGGTAAAGATTATGTGGTAAAGTCTAGCTTTGGCCACGTTAGGGATCTTGAAAAGAAGAATTTTGGAATTGACATAGAGAACAATTATGCCCCGCAATACAAAGTGCCAACGGACAAGAAAAAGCTGGTTTCGGAACTGAAGCAACTAGCTGACCAAGCCGAAATGGTATGGCTCGCCTCCGATGAGGACCGCGAAGGAGAAGCTATTGCCTGGCATTTGTCCGAAGTGCTAAAATTACCTGCTGAAAAGACAAAACGTATCGTTTTTCACGAAATTACCAAATCAGCCATCCTCAAAGCTATTGAGGAACCACGCGACATCGATCAGGATGTGGTAGGAGCTCAGCAAGCCCGCCGTGTGCTCGACCGTCTGGTAGGTTTTGAGCTTTCTCCGGTATTGTGGCGTAAGGTGAAGCCTGCACTTTCGGCCGGACGCGTACAGTCGGTAGCCGTAAAACTAATAGTAGAACGTGAGCGCGAGATTAAAGCTTTCGTAGCTCAGGAATACTACCGTGTGACCGGTGATTTCTTGGTGAATGATGCCGACGGAAATCCCGTAAAAGTAAGGGCTGACCTTAACAAACGTTTTAACTCAAAAGAAGAGACTCTGGCTTTTCTTGAAAAATGTAAAACGGCTGATTTTACCATCGATGATATAACCAAAACACCTCTGACACGTAAACCTGTTGCGCCATTTACCACTTCTACCTTGCAGCAGGAGGCCAGCCGTAAACTGAGTTTCTCAGTGGCTCAAACGATGAGTGTGGCACAGCGCCTCTACGAAGCTGGTAAGATCACCTATATGCGTACTGACTCGGTCAACCTCTCGCAGCTGGCTATCAATACTGCTAAGGCTGAGATTACTGATCGTTATGGGGCTGAGTTCTCAAAAGTGCGCCAATATGCTACTAAGTCGAAAGGGGCGCAGGAGGCTCACGAGGCCATTCGTCCTACTTACATCAACGAAGATAGCATAGAAGGTAGCTCGCAGGAACAACGCTTGTACGACCTGATATGGAAACGTACCGTGGCCTCGCAAATGAGTAATGCTGAGCTGGAAAAAACAACCGCCACTATCGGGGTTTCTAATGCCAAAGAGAAATTTGTGTTGACCGGAGAAATGATCAAGTTCGAAGGTTTCCTTAAAGTATATATCGAGTCGGTGGACGATGAGGAGGATGAAGATTCTTCTGTACTGCCATCATTTAATGTGGGTGAACCATTGCAGCGCGATGGTATTTCGGCTCTTCAGCGCTTTACGCAACAGCCTTACCGCTATGCAGAGGCTAGCTTGGTACGCAAAATGGAGGAGTTAGGTATTGGTCGTCCTTCTACCTATGCCCCTACTATTTCTACCATTCAGAAACGTGAGTACGTAGAGAAATCACAAAAAACCGGGACTAAGCGCGAATATGTTGCTTATAGCCTGAAAAAAGATAACATCAAAGAAAGTGTGAAGACCGAAAATGTCGGTTCTGAAAAAGGTAAATTAGTGCCAACGGATATTGGTACTATCGTTAACGATTTCCTTGAAGAACACTTTCCTAATGTGATGGATTACTCTTTTACAGCTTCGATAGAGCAGAATTTTGATACCATTGCTGATGGTAAGATGGAGTGGACAGAATCTATCGACGGATTCTACAAAAAATTCCACGCCAACATAGAGCATACCATGGAAAATGCCGAACGCAGTATTGGTGAGCGTCTGTTGGGTACCGATCCTAAGTCGGGCCGCGACGTCTTTGTACGTATCGGTCGTTTCGGCCCTATGGTGCAGATTGGTACTAAGGATGAAGAAGATAAACCTCAGTTTGCCGGTTTGCCAAAAGGCGAAACAATGGATTCGGTAACGCTGGAAATGGCGCTTAAATTATTTGAATTACCCCGTCAGCTGGGCGAATACGAAGGCAAGGTGGTGACCGTTGCTATTGGCCGTTTTGGCCCGTATGTGCGTCACGACAATAAATTCGTTTCTTTAGGTAAAGAAAATGATCCGTACACCGTAGAGCTGGAAACAGCCATTGAGCTGATAGAGGCTAAGCGCGAAGCTGACCGTAACCGTATCATTCAAAACTTTGAAGAAGAAGAGATACAGGTCTTGAACGGCCGCTGGGGACCTTACATTGCCTTCCAAAAGAAAAACTATAAAATACCTAAGGATCAGGATCCAAAAGAATTGACTTTGGAGCAGGTGAAGGATTTAATTGCCAACCCTATCCAAACCAAACGTAAAGCACCAGCCAGGAAAAAAGCCGCTAAGAAAACAACGGCTAAAAAGACGACTAAGAAAAAGTAAATTGATTATCTCAAAAACCTTCGAATATAATCGGAGGTTTTTTTGTTTTATAGAGGTTTGTTAAGTACTTTTAGCAAAGTAAAACCCCTAAATTAGTGCTATGTGATGAAGAAATTAATCCTTCTTTTCTTACTCGTCCCTATTCTACTATTTTCAAAACCTCAACAAGAAAAGATAGAATACACCATTGGCTTCTCTCAATGTACAGCACACGATGCTTGGCGTAAAGCAATGCTTAAGGAAGTTGAGAATTCCCTTTTACTTCAGAATAATGTAACTCTTATTGTAAGAGATGCTAATGGTAGTAGTGATACACAAGTAGCACAGATAAAGGAGCTTGTTGACTTGGAAATTGACCTGTTAGTGGTGTCTCCGAATGAAAGTAAACCACTGACCCCAATTATCTCAGAAATATATAAGAAAGGTCTACCCGTCATTGTGGTAGATAGGAATATCAATACCCAAAATTATACTCAATACATTGGAGCTGATAATTACCAGATAGGGTTTGAGGCTGGTCAATATGCAGCATTATTACTAAATGGCGAAGGTAGTGTGATGGAAATATGGGGTTTGCCTGGTTCTTCTCCTGCTATGCAGCGTCATAATGGTTTTGTAGCTGCTATAAATGAATATCCAGAAATTAGAATTACAACATCAACAACTGGTGAATGGGATTACGAAAAGTCAAAAATTGCTGTACAACCCTTTATTAAATCCCGTACAGACATAGATTTAGTCTTTGCTCAAAATGATTTTATGGCCATAGGTGCGTATGAAGTATTTGCAAATGCAGAATCTAGTAATATGCCTTTTACTCTTGGGGTAGATGGTCTTTATGGTGAACAAGGGGGTATACAAGCGGTAATAGATAAGAAACTTGCGGCAACATTTCTTTACCCAATGGGGGGAGAAGAGATTGTAAAATCGGCTCTTAAGATATTAAGTGGTGATAGTGTTGTTAAAGAAATTATATTACCTACGGTAGCTATTGATAATAAAAATGCTGCAGCCATTAAAGCTCAAATGAATCAGATTGTTGAGTTAGGAGAACGCATCACTAATGCTCGACAAGTACTAGTAGCACAAGAGGAGCGTTATCAATCTCAGGGTTTTCGACTGCGTTTGGTTTTATTTACATTACTGGGTGTGTGCGTACTTATAGTAGGTGGTGTAATATCCTATCAACGTTTGAGGAAACAGAAAGAAGAGATAGGTAGGAAAAATGCAGAGTTAGAACGCCTATCTAGAATGGTGGAAGAAGCTACGCAAGCGAAATTGCGTTTTTTTACAAATATTTCTCACGAATTTAGGACACCAATATCACTGCTGTTAGGGCCTTTAGAAGATTTAATTAATTCAGGTAAGCATAGTGCCTCAGATCAGAAGTTGTTTAGTTTGATGCATCGTAATGCCAAACGCTTACTTCGTCTTGTTAATCAGTTGATGGATCTTCGTCAGTTTGATAATAATAAAATGAAATTGAGAGCAAATCGCTATGATCTTATTGGTTTTGTCTCTGAGATAAAGGAGAGTTTCTCCACACTGGCAGAGCAGCACAAGGTAAACTTTGGGTACGAAACAGAAGTGAAAGAGTTGCCTTTGTGGTTTGATAGAGATAAGCTTGATAAGAGTATTTTTAATTTGTTATCAAATGCTTTTAAATTTACACCTGATGGTGGGTCTATAACCTTAAAAATTGGACAACTTGATTTCCCTTTTGAAGATGAGATGTTACCTGCTGTAAAGATTGTCGTAAAAGATACAGGAGTCGGTATGTCAGAAGAGCAGTTGGCGAATGTCTTCAACCGTTTCTATACAGCTAGTGGAGGTAGTCAAGGGGAATATCGAGGTTCGGGCATTGGTCTGGCTTTGACCAAAGAGCTTGTTGGGCTTCATAGAGGACAGATCCTTGTTGAGAGTCAGCCAGGAGAGGGTACTACTTTTACTATTGTTTTACGCCAAGGAGATCATCATATAGATAAGCAACTGCACCTTGTAGCAGATGATGATTATCAAACCCCTAAGAAGCAAATAGATATTACAAGCTATAAAAAACGTTTTGTAGAAGAAGTTAAACGAACTGATATTGAGAAACCTCTAATACTAATTGTAGAGGATAATGATGATGTTAGAAGTTTTGTGAAAAGTGGATTAGAAGTAGACTATAGAATCATTGAAGCTGAAAATGGGCAAATTGCGCTTTCAAAAATTGAAAATGATGAGCCAGATCTCGTGATTACGGATGTAATGATGCCTGTGATGGATGGTTTAGAACTTTTGCGACACATTAAATCCCATAAAGAGACTTGTCATATTCCTGTTGTTGTATTATCTGCACGCACCTCTGCTGAGCAAAAGCTACAGGGGCTGTCTGAGGGGGCAGATTCATATATACCCAAACCCTTCAATAGCGACCACCTTAGAGTAAGAGTGCAAAAGCTAATTGAAGGAAGAAAAATGTTAAGACAGTACTATCAACAATCCATTGATATTCCTGCTCAATCAAAAGACAGTGGCATTACATCGTTAGACAAAAAATTCTTGAGAGAAGCGCGAAAGGCTATTGAAGAGCATATCTCAGATAGCCAGTATGGAGTAGAAGATTTGAGCAAAGCTTGTTTTATATCAAGAGTACATCTATACCGTAAGATAAAACAACTCACAGGTTTGTCTGCCACTGAGTTTATCAGACACATTAAGCTTAAAAAGGCAGCATCGATCTTAATTGAAACTGGGAAATCAAGCTCTGAGGTTGCGTATGAATGTGGATTCTCAAGTCCTTCATATTTCGCAAAGCGCTTTAAAGAAGTGTTTAAATTATCCCCATCAGAATATACTGCACAGTATAAGAATATGAATTAAGTCGTGTAACATCATTCGCAATGATGAAACATATATAGCATAATAGGGTGTTTTGTAACATCTCTTTCCTATTAGGTTACATTCATTTGAGCCTTCACCTGACGGCTATTATATGTTTGCAGCGTAAAGTAAAAACGTTGAAACATAAATTATACAAATGAATAGTACAAGTAAACTTAATTACGCAAAACTAGCACCTGTAATGCTCGCTTTCTTTGCGATGGGATTTGTAGACTTAGTCGGTATTGCCACCAACTATATCAAAGAAGATTTTCTCCTTTCGGATAGTATTGCCAATCTGCTGCCTTCAATGGTTTTCTTTTGGTTCTTAATATTCTCAGTACCTACTGGTATGCTGATGGATAGGATCGGAAGACGAAAAACATTAGTCCTTAGTCTAGTTATAACAATAATATCCTTAGGTTTACCATATATAGCTTATAGCTATGTGATGATGCTCATTTCTTTTTCTTTGTTGGGAATAGGAAACACATTAATGCAAGTCTCGATTAATCCATTGGTTTCTAACTTAATTAGAGGTGATCGCTTAGCGAGTACTATGACATTTGGTCAGTTTGTAAAAGCTATAGCTAGTTTTATGGCACCAATTATTGCCGCTTGGGCTGCTCTTCATTTTGGAGATTGGAAACTGCTCTATCCTGTCTTTCTTGTAGTAGCTGTAATAGCTTCATTGTGGTTAGGTTTTACATCTATAGAAGAAGAAAAGGTACAAGGGAAACCCTCTACATTTGGGCAGTGCTTTTCCTTGCTTGGAGATCGGTTTGTTTTTCTTTCGTTTCTAGGAATAATGTGCCACGTAGGTATTGATGTTGGGACCAATGTGACGGCGCCTAAGATTCTTATAGAACGTTTATCTATGGATCTTTCAGATGCAGGTTATGCTACTAGTATCTATTTTTTATTTAGAACGGTGGGCGCGCTTACTGGCAGTGTTATTTTAGCCAAATTCTCACAAAAAAAATTCTTTGTTATCAGTGTTTTGATGTTAACAATTGGAATATTAGGATTAACGTTTGCAGATAGCAAACTATTAATTTATGCTTTTGTAGGTTTGATAGGGTATGGCAACTCAAATGTTTTCTCAATTGTATTTGCGCAGGCTCTTTTGCATAAAAAAGATAAGAAGAATGAAATCTCAGGTCTTATGATTATGGGATTATTTGGTGGTACGATTTTCCCCTTATTGATGGGCTTTACTTCTGATATTATGAAATCTCAGCTTGGGGCAATTTTAGTAATGTCATTGGGGGCATTTTACTTATTAACCTTTATAAAAAAGATAAGATACTAGTTTATTAGTTACTAACTAAAAATTAATAATAATGATAAGGAATAATAAAACGCTTTGTTTTGGAGAAGTACTGTGGGATATGTTACCCTCAGGAGCTAAACCTGGTGGAGCGCCTATGAATGTTGCTCTGCATTTGCACCGAATAGGTGCTGATGTGGGGTTGGTTGCAAGAGTGGGGAATGATTATTTAGGTGAAAAACTGCTTGATTTTATGCAAGATTTTGGTTTAGATACATCACTTGTTCAGGTAGATAATGAGCTTGATACTAGTCAGGTCATTGTACATTTGGATGATAATAAAAATGCAACATACGAGATTTGTGAAAACGTAGCTTGGGATAATGTGGATGCCACTGATGAGGCTTTGGCTTTCTCAAAAGAAGCAGGCGTCTTTGTCTATGGTACTTTAGCTTCTCGCTTCGAAAAAACAAGACAAACGTTGCTCTCGCTCTTACAAATAACTGGTGCGTATAAAGTTGTAGATGTCAATCTGCGTGCGCCATATACAGATCAAGTAGTTGTAGATGAGCTTTTGCATAAGGCCGATTTAATAAAGGTAAATGATGAAGAGCTTCCCCTTATCGCTTCTTGGCATAAGGTATCTGGTAACGATCATCAGCTGATGGAATGGATGGCTAACTTTTATAATGCAAATGCAGTTTGTGTAACTAAAGGAGCTGATGGAGCGGATCTATATATGGACAGTGAGTTTGTGACTCATCCTGGATTTAAAATTCAGCTTGCTGATAGTGTAGGTGCAGGAGATGCTTTTCTTGGAGGGTTAATTTCAGCTATTATTGAAGGGAAGTCACCTGAAGATGCCATTACTTATGCTTGTGCTGTGGGGGCATTTGTTGCATCTAAAGAAGGTGCAACACCTGACTATAACCATTCGGAGATAGAACAGATTTTACATCAATAATGTAACATAGTAAGGACTTATGTAACATATATAGCTTATATTTTGAGATTGTAACATTTATTATATTAATGACAACATATGTTTCAGGTTTATGCTTGCATTGGCTTTAAGTTTGGCAATGAAAATTTAGAATGGAGCATATAATTTAATACTCATAGTAAAAATGAAAACACATTTTAACATTATTAAAAAAGCAGTTATTGCCACGTGTCTACTTATTTTAAGCTCGGCACAAGCAATAAATGCACAAAGTTTTACAATAACTGGGACTATCTATGATAATAGTGGAGTGCCAATATTTGGAGCTACAGTTCAGGAAGACGCTAATGGTGGAGGGACTATCACTAATGAAGATGGACAGTTTACTCTTGAAGTAACATCTGAACAGACGAAGTTGACTTTTTCATACATAGGGATGGAATCGCAAGTGCATGTGGTAGGAAAGGTGCGTGATTTTCAAGTGACACTAAAAAGTGATAATGTAAAGTTAGATGAACTCGTAGTAGTTGGGTATACTACTCAGCGCAAGAAAGACATTACTGGAGCAGTATCCGTAGTAGATGTAGATGAAATGATAAAACAAGGGGAAAATAACCCTATCAAAGCTTTGCAAGGTAGAGTTCCTGGTGTAAACATATCTAGTGATGGAAGCCCTAGTGGTGCGTCTACTGTACGTATAAGGGGAATTGGAACATTAAACAACAATGATCCCCTCTATGTGATTGATGGAGTGGCTACCAAAGGTGGAATGCACGAACTAAATCCTTCTGATATTGAAAATATTCAAATATTGAGAGATGCTGCATCTGCAAGTATATATGGATGTAGAGCAGCCAATGGTGTAATTATTATCACTACGAAAAAAGGGAAAGAGGGTAAGACTAAAATAAATTTTGATTCCTTCTTCTCAAGTTCACAATATGGTGAAGTGATAGATATGCTAAATATCAAAGAATTTGGTGCAGTACAGTGGGAAGCCATGATGAACAGCGGTACCGATCCTAATTCTAATCAGATAGGATATGTATATGATTATTCGTATGATAATGAGGGATATCCTATGTTAAACTCAATGTCTTTGCCTAAGTATATAGATGCAAGAGATGGCACTAATGCGATGCTAACAGGTGATACTGATTGGTTTGATGAAATCACAAAAACAGGTTTTACACAGTCTTACAACCTATCTGTTAGTAACAGTAGTGAGAAGTCAAACAGTTTCTTTTCATTGGGGTATTATGATAATAATGGAACAGTAAAGCATACCAACTATAAACGTTTTTCTTCGAGGATTAATACTTCTTACAAGTTATTTGGAGACCTTATTACTATTGGTGAGAACATCACATTTAACAAAACTCACGAGCTTCAAATGCCAGGTGGGGTATTAAACTTGGCTATACAGTCATTACCGGTAATGCCAGTACATACTCAAGATGGTGATTGGGGATATGTAACCTCTGGTATGAATGATAGAGATAATCCTGCTAGGATTTTGGATGCCAATAAGAATAATCCTTATGACTATTGGCGCATCTTTGGTAATGCGTATATTAACATTCAACCGATTAAAAATCTGAATATTAAAAGTAACTTTGGGATAGACAACTCTAATTATTTCCAAAGAGCTCTAACGACAAGTTTCACTGGCAGGTTGGGGTCGGATTTAACATCATCTAAGCTTATTCAGAGTCATTACCAGAAATTCACCTGGACTAATACAGCAAACTATAGTTTTGATGTTAAAGACAATCATTTCTCAGTATTAATAGGTAATGAAATAGTTAAGCATAGTGATATAAACTTTTCTGCTGAAAAGAGATCTTACGAAGTTGAGGACCCCGATTATATGTGGCCTAATGCCGGTGTAGGAGAAGCTTTTGCTACTGGTGGTGCTACGGGTAGTGTGCTTAATTCATACTTTGGTAAAGTAAATTATACATACGGAGATAAATACCTTGCATCTGCTACTATAAGACGTGATGGATCATCACGATTTGGAAAGAATAATAGGTATGCAACTTTCCCTGCTTTTACTGCAGGATGGCGTATCAACCAAGAGTCATTTATGAATTTTGCAAAATCCTATATGTCAGACCTTAAATTAAGAGTGAGCTATGGACTGACAGGTAATCAAGAGATTGATAATTATGCTATACGTACTCTGATAGTTACTAACTATGTAGGTGATACTTGGGCGGGTATCAATTCTGGAACAGCATACGATATTAAAGGAAACAATTCTGGCTTACTAGCTTCTGGTTACCAGATGACTCAAAGAAGTAATGATGACCTTAGATGGGAGACAACCAAACAGATAAATGTGGGTCTGGATTTCGGATTCTTTAACCAGAATCTTTATGGTAGTGCTGAGTGGTATAAGAAAATGACCGACGATATCTTGATTGTACCTCCGTACTTAGCTGCCATAGGAGAAGGGGGTAATCATTGGGTAAATGGTGCATCAATGGAGAATGTGGGTGTGGAGCTAGCTCTAGGTTATAGAGCAAAGACCGATTTTGATTTCTCATACGATATTGCTGCTAATATATCAGGTTATAGAAACAAGATAACAATGTTGCCAGAGAGTGTAGTAAATAGTTATGGTGGCAATGGTACCACAGATAATATCCTCGGCAGACCAGTAAACTCTACTTATGGCTATGTTGCTGATGGCTTGTTTCAATCTCAGGAAGAAGTAGATGCTCACGGCGAACAAACAGGAAAAGGCATTGGGCGTATACGCTATAAAGATTTGAACCATGACAATATAATTGACGAAAATGATAGAGATTGGATTTGTAATCCACACCCTAAGTTTGAGTACGGTCTAAACTTAGTACTTGCTTGGAAAGGAATTGATCTTACCGCATTTATCCAAGGGGTTTATGGCAATCAAGTTTACAACTCCGTAAAGATGCTAACTGATTTTTGGTCAGTAAGTGAACTTGGAGCCAACAAAAGTTCAAGGTTGTTAGATGCTTGGAGTACAAGTAATACTGATAGTGATATTCCTGCTTTAGCCTATACAGATTTGAACAATGAGAAAAGAACATCTTCATATTATGTGGAAGATGGATCCTATTGTAAATTGAAAAATTTGCAGCTTGGATATACTTTACCAGAAGAGCTTCTAAGCCGATTAAAAGTATCTAAAATGCGTATATATATTAGTGGGCAAAACCTTTACACTATTAAAAGCAAAGAGTTTACAGGTTTAGATCCTGAGAATCCTTATCTAGCTTATCCAAATTCAAAAATATATACTGTAGGACTAAACATGTCATTCTAAAAAAGATCAGATTATGAAAAAATATAAATCACTTATAATAATTACGTTATCTGCATTGTTTTTCTCTGCTTGTGACGACTTACTAGAGGTTCCAGCTTATGGTACTCTGACAGAGGATAATTTATCTGGAGCGGAACAGATTGAAAATGAAATCATATCAGCTTATGCTGCTATTGGAAATGATGAAATCAATAGACCTTTGAGTTTATGGAACTATGGAAATGTAAGATCTGATGATGCTTATAAAGGTGGGCGTGACCTCAATGATGGCGACTTTCTATATTTCTTAGAGGTATCATCTCCATCTGTTGGTAATGAGACGTGGTACACTGATGTATTCTGGTATAGAAATTATGTTGCCATCTCTAGAGCTAACTTTGCACTTGGACTTCTTAACAGTATTAGTGAAGAAGAAATGGAAAATAAGAAAGTAAGGATGGGAGAGATGCGATTCTTAAGAGGTCATATGCACTTCATCCAAAAAATTATTTTCAAAAATATTCCTTATATCGATGAAACGCTTTCGCCTGAAGACATTGCAGATGTTTCGAATGTTGCATTAAGTAATGATGAATCGTGGCAAAAGATTGTTGATGATTTTGAATATGCATATAACAACTTACCAGAAACTCAAACAGAAGTAGGACGTGCCAATAAGTTTGCAGCTGCAACATATTTAGCTAAAGCTTACCTGTATAAAGCCTATCGTCAAGATGAAAAGAATAATGTAGTATCTATTGATAAAGATGATATGCAGAAAGTTTTAGACCTGACGGAATATGTGTTGACGTCATCTTACAGGTTAGAAAATGATTTTGCTAATAACTTTTTGCCTGGCAGTTATGAAAATGGTCCTGAATGTCTCTTTGCAGTACAATATTCGCAAGATGATGGTACTACCTATGGCAGACTAAATATGGGAAATGCTTTAACGACACCTACACCTGGTGGGGACTTTAATAAGCCAAGTCAGAACTTAGTAAATGCATATAAAACTGTGAATGGTCTACCAGTCTTTGATGCATACAATGATGTAGACTACGACGAGGCAATAGATAAAGTAGATCCAAGATTGTACCATACAGTAGCTATGCCTGGTAAACCATACAAGTATACAGATGTGAATTATGAAGCAACTCAATCTCGTAATCCTATTTTGTATGGTTATTACTCTTCACTAAAAGAGAACGTGGATCCAGCGAGTGAGTTTTATGTAAAGACTGGACCTTGGTATGCCAACTCAAAGAATAATATTGTTCTTCGATTTGCCGATGTCTTATTGATGAGAGCAGAAGCTTTAATTGAGATGGATAGATATGCAGAGGCTCTTCCTGTGATAAATCAGTTAAGAACAAGAGCAAAAGTAAGTACATCTTTAATCAGTTTTGCATCTAATGTTGAGATAGCAACATATCAGGATGGTGTCAATTGCACTTGGGATAAAGAATTTGCAACTAAAGCATTGAGATGGGAGAGACGTTTAGAGTTTGCAATGGAAGGTATGCGCTTCTTTGACCTTGTAAGATGGGGAATAGCCGATGAGGTAATGAATGCATACTATTTAGGTGAAGCTGATGAGCACGCCTACTATCAAGGAGCGACATTCGAAAAAAATAAAAATGAATACGTTCCAGTGCCTATACAGCAAATCAACTATAGCAAAGGGAAATATGAACAGAATTATGGATTTTAATTGAACTGGAATTATGAAAAATTTATTAAACCAATACTTAATTATAATACTATCACTTTTAGCATTCGCTTGTGGAGAAGAGACAAAGGAGTCTTTAGACTTTTCTGGTGATGTAGATATACACTCGTTTACAGTCAATGGTGTAGCTGGTAGTATTAATACTGAAAATTCAACGATCTCGGTTATTTTACCCTCTGGTTCTAGTTTGCAAGGTTTACAGCCTCAGATAGAAATAGGAGCAGATGCTACTGTATCGCCAGAAAGTAATGAGGCTATTGATTTTATTAATAATGATGGTGTCATTTTAGAACAAGAATACATCGTAAAAGCTAAAGACTTGTATCAAAAATATACGGTGACAGTAGATGTGGCAAGAGCTAAGATTACTAGTTTTAAAATAGGTTCTGTTGAAGGACAAATTATTGAAAGTAGTAAAAAGATTGTGATGTATTTACCTGAAGGTACTGATGTGACAGCCTTAGTGCCAACTGTAGAATATACTGATGGAGCTACTCTATCTCCATCTCAAGGGACTGAAATAGACTTTACCAATCCTGTCAATTTTTCATTAGAATATCTAGGTTCCACATTTATCTATGAGGTAACAGTAAAACTCGGTCAACCAATTCTCACTATTTACAATGGAGAAGATATTAATCCTATTTGGGCGTCTATAGCTAGTACTATTAATAATAGCTATTCTAACCCTAAAACAGATGGCATAAATTCATCGTCTACTTGTGTCGCAATAATGAGGAACAAAACGGCTTCTGATGATGGTGGTAGAGCTTGGTCTGGTGGTGCTTTGTGGACCAATAATAAAGTGAACATCGATCCTACTGTATATGGGCAATTAAAGCTAATGGTTTTGAAAGAGATTGCTGGAGATGTACAAGTGGAAATACAGTCTGATGGCGAAACTGAAAAAGGATGGTTAAGAGCTGAATATTCAGGAGATGCATTAGGAGAGTGGCAGGAGCTGACTTTTAATATACCTGATGATCGTACTGCAATTATCAATAACATACTTGTAGCTCCACATGTAATAGATGTAGCTGATGATCCAAATTTTAGTTCTCATATGATGTATTGGGACGATTTAAGAGCTATTCCAAAAGAATAGATAACTTTAAAAGAATAATTAAATGAAGATGTTATTTTTCACATTAGTATCCACACTATTGCTTTTTTCTTGTTGTACTGAGAATGGCGTTGAAACCCCTGTAGAATCAGGGGTGGATACTACTAGTTACTGCAAGACAGTAAAAGAAGTAGGTGCCTATTCTACCTTCTATAAACCTCAGAGTGGTTATGTAGGAGATCCTATGCCTTACTACAATAGTGAGGATGGTCTTATATATCTATTTTTTCTCCAAGATTGGAGGAATGGAGCAAGTGTAGATCACCCTATTTATCGCATAAAAACCAACGACTTTTCTAGCTTTTTTGAATTTGCTCAGGCTATTCCAAATGGGGAAGCAGGATCGCAGGAATCTTGGCTAGGCACAGGTAGTTTTATTAAGGACAATGGTGGAAAACTCTATGGTTTCTATACGGGTCACAACTCAAATCTGTATCCGGCTGAGAAAGTAATGCTTGCAACATCAACAGATATGCGCACTTTTACTAAGCAACCCAATGCCACCTTTGAGGCTCCTAATGGATATGATAAGAATAACTTTCGAGATCCATTTGTGTACTTTGATTCTTCTAGGAATAAATATGTGATGTTAGTCTCATCTGTTAAAGATAATAAAGCAGTACTAGCCCGCTATACCTCAGAAGACTTAAATTCTTGGGATTTGATTTCTCCACTTACAGATTTTGAGTCAGATGCTCATATATTAGAATGTCCTAATATGCTCCAGATAGGGGATAAATGGTATCTGTTTTTCTCTCGTATTAATAGAGATGAACACCGCAAGACATTTTATCGTGTTGCAGATTCTCCAGATGGTCCTTGGCTACAGTGCAAAGATGCTTCGGGGCATCATGAGACCTTTGATGGCTTATACTTTTATGCCGCTAAGACTGTAGAAAAAGAGGGGCAAGTATATATTTCAGGATGGTGCTCTACAGGGCAAGAGGTTAACGGGAGTAACGAACTAGACTGGGCTGGTAGTCTCATTACACACAAGCTTGTGCAGCAACCTAGTGGTAAACTATATCCAAAAATACCAGAAGCAGTGGATAATAAATTTGATACTGATATCGACTTTGAGAAAATAAAATCAAAAGGAGATGTTGTCGGAGATGAAGGGAATTATAGTATTAGCTCTACAGATAGTCGTAGTTATGCTCTTTTTAACCGAAATACTACACCTGTAAAGATTTCTATGTCCATAGATGCCAGTAACTCCAATAGCTTTGGTTTTTCATTTGGAGCTTGCGATGATATGTCAGAAATCTATTCTGTTACATTTGATTTAACGGCCTCTAACCGATGGTCTATGCCCGCATTGTTCCTTAATAAAGAGACAAGCTATAGCACAGGCGATTATTCTAAGGAATTAAACTTTACACCATTAATAGTGCCTGAAAATAAAGAGTTTGATGTGAAGATTGTAATTGAAAAATCAGTATGTGTGATATATGTTAACGATAATGTTGCTTTTACAAATCGTATTTATAAAATGGATAAAAATCCATGGACTATTTATGTAGACGATGGAAGCATCGATATATCAAATATGTCAGTGAAAAAATAGAATTAATAGCTAGCTAAATAATCAATATTAATTATTTTAAAACTTTAGAAAAATGAAAAAAATATCCTTTTTAGTAATGTTTATATGTTCGGTTGTGTTTGTAAATGCACAACGAAATATTACCCTATCTGTTGATGTAAGTACTTTTGATGGTACTGTATCTATGGTGAAAGTCAATGGTGGTTTTAGTGCGTGGTCAGCTTATGAGCTTACGAATACCTCAGGTAGTTTATGGGAAGTTACTGTGCCAATTAGTGATGGCACTACAGATTACCGCTACGAAATAATAGATGATGCCGATGGTTGGCATCCAGAGTGGCCAGGTAATGATGCTACAGGAAGTTGCTTTGTTAATGGTAATATGAGAGGGATTACTGTAAGTAAAGATTCCGTTTTAGAAACAGTGTGTTGGGAGTCTTGCACGGCTTGTGATGTCGAGTTGCCTCAAGTTACTCTTACAATTGATATGTCTTCGTATTTGCAAGATTATGGTACTGTGAATGTAAATGGTGGGTTTAATGATTGGGGATCAGCTTATGAACTAACAAATACAGAGGGTGATATATGGTCTGTAACCGTTCCTATGGATACCGGAGATAATGATTATAGATTTGAAGTGTCAGGAGGGGAAGTAGGATGGGCTGCTGAATGGCCTGATAATGATGCAGAAGGAGACTGTTTTGTTAATGGAAATATGCGCTCTGTATACATAACGCAAGATACTGTACTAACAACAGTGCAATGGGAAACTTGTGGTGAAAATATTGTTACTGTTCAGGATCATAGAAAAACAAGTGAATTGACCATCAGGACGAATCAGAATGGTTGTCTTGTTTTCGAAGGTCGGGAAGGTAGAGCTGACATTACTATTACCAATATTAACGGACAGGTTGTGCAGGCCTTTTACAGTGTTGAACTTAGTTCTCACCTTTATATAAATAGTACATTGCGAGGTGTTTTTGTGGTTACGGTTCTAGATAATTCTTCGAAGGTAACTAAGAAGTTAATGTTATAAAAAAAATAATAATGATTGGGTATACAAAGGTTATTCATAAAATATGTTTTGTTGTTTTGTTGACTGCTGCCATGTTTGGGTGTGCTGGTGTTGATAATTCAAAACTTTTGACTGAGACAGATTACCGGCCGGCCTATCATTTTACCCCGTTGGCCAACTGGATGAATGACCCGAACGGTATGGTTTATTATGATGGGGAGTACCATTTGTTTTATCAATATTATCCCGAGGGAAATGTGTGGGGCCCCATGCACTGGGGGCACGCCATCAGTACAGAATTGGTGGAGTGGGAGCACTTGCCTATTGCATTGTATCCTGACGATTTAGGGTATATATTTTCGGGTAGTGCTGTGGTGGATAAGAATAACACTTCAGGGCTTAAGACTGGAGAAGAAGGTGTAATGGTTGCAATTTTTACCCATCATAGTATGGAAAAAGAAAAAGCCGGCACGCACGATCATCAATATCAGAGCATCGCTTATAGCAATGATAAAGGACGCACTTGGGTGAAATACAAAGGGAATCCTGTGTTAGAAAATGATGAAAAAATACACGATTTTCGCGATCCTAAGGTGATGTGGCACGAGGCTTCTCAACGCTGGATTATGACCCTGGCAGCAGGCCAGCAAGTGAAGTTTTATACTTCCCCCAACTTAATAGACTGGACTTTTGCCAGTGACTACGGTACCGGCGTAGGCGCTCACGGTGGTGTGTGGGAATGTCCCGACCTTTTCCCAATGAAAGTAGAAGGCTCTGATGAGGAAAAATGGGTGATGATAGTGAGCATCAATCCTGGTGGACCCAATGGAGGTTCTGCCACGCAGTATTTTATTGGCGATTTTGATGGGAAGACTTTCACAAGTTCACAGACCGAAACTAAATGGTTGGATTATGGAACCGACAATTATGCGGGTGTGACATGGAGTAATGCACCTAAAGATCAAAAGCTATTTTTGGCTTGGATGAGCAACTGGCATTATGCTACTGAAGTACCGACTTATACTTGGCGAAGTGCTATGACTCTACCACGGGAGTTGCTGTTAGCTAAGAAAAATGATGCTTACCTGCTTAAGAATTATCCGATAGCAGCAATGGAAACTACTGATAACAACATTTTTTATAATCTTAAGAATGCTGAAAATGAAGTAGAAATTGACGCAGAAGAATTACGGGAAGCTCAGTTTCATTGCAGTGTAAGCTTCGATATGTCAGAAAGCAATGAATTTGAGATTTTCTATGGCAACGATTCAGCATATATTGAAATAGCTTATGATAAGTCACTTTCCAAAATGACCATAGACCGGAGTCAATCGGGTTATGATTTTAAAGGAATGAATGATAACATCATCACCTTTAATTGCACTCCTGACGCTGATGGAAAACTTGAAATGGATATGTGGGTAGACAAAACGTCTATGGAGATTTTTATAAATAAAGGCGAGGAGGCCGCTACCTTCTTGTTCTTCCCTAAGAAAGAATTTTCGAATTTAAGATTTAAAACCGGAAACAATGGCAGCATCGAAAAACTAAAAGCGATGAGGATTGAATAGAGAGTTTTTTTATTAGGTTAATAAATAGCGTTTTTAGTTTGGGGTAAAGCCCTCTGATGTCTTTCAGGGGGCTTTTATTTGCTCAAAAGGGTGATAATTGAGTTAAGGCTTTGTTTCAGTTTTATTAATTCGTCAATATCAATTTCCTCGTTTGTAAGGAGTCGCTGAGACAGTTCTTGAGGTATTTTGGCGGCTTTTTCTCTCATTTGCACACCTTCTTCTGTTAGGCTAATCAAAACCTTGCGTTCATCTGTTTCAGAGCGTTTACGGCTAACTAAGCCTTGCTGTTCCATACGTTTGAGAAGGGGGGTGATGGTATTTGTGTTAAGTATGAGTTTTTTGGCAATGTCATTAACGGCTTGTTGGTCTTTTTCCCAAAGCACCAAAAGCACCAAATATTGTGGATATGTTATCTTCAACTCATCCAAATAAGGTTGGTATTCGCGAATGATTAAACGCGATGAGGCATATACAGGAAAACACAATTGGTTTTCCAGTTTTAATTGATCGTAAGTCATACTTAGTTTAATTTAAATCGCAGTGATTAGCGTACAAATATAATAATTTGAAATAATCACCTGCGATTTAATTGCTCTTTTGCTCCCTTAAGCAATTGCCTTCTCTATGTGCCTTTCTATTCTTTCAGGCTTTACAGTGGGGGCAAACCGTTTCAACGGAGTTCCGTCAGCAGCTATCAAGAATTTGGTGAAATTCCATTTTATATTGTTACCTAAGCTGCCTTTTAACTCATTCTTCAGGTACTTATAAATAGGATGTGCCTGCTCTCCATTGACATCAATCTTTGAAAACATTGGAAAGCTAAGCCCATAATTGATCATACAACCTTCTGAAATAGATTTCTCATCTCCAGGCTCTTGGTTGGCAAATTGATTACACGGAAAACCTAATATAACCAAGCCTTTATCTTTATATTTTTTGTACAACTGCTCTAAGCCTTCAAATTGAGGTGTTAGTCCGCATTTGCTCGCCGTATTAACGACTAAAATGACTTTGTCTTTATACTCACTCATATTGATGTTTTTTCCCTGTAGGCTTTTTGCCTCAAATTCATAAAAGGTATTTTTCATGTCTTTTTTATTATTGTTGAATATGTCGTGCACGATGCAAATATAAAGAGCTTTTGGAAATATCGCAAGCGATATAAAATAGAATTTATGAAAAATAAACAGTTGTTTTTAGTGGCGTATTTGTAATTTGCATATATTGAGGGTTTAATGTGAGGTGTTTTATGGTGAGAGGCGAGGTTGTTTTTACGCATGGGAGAATAGAGCGTGTTTACAAAGTAAACCCCCTTTTTATTGATATTCTTTTAAGTAAACTTATTTTTGGTGTGAATAAAAGGATTTGTGTTTTCTTGAACTAGTTCATTTTTTCGACTTGGGTGACCGTCTATTTTTGCATCATTAATTAGTGATAACTAAACAACAAGAATAAAATGAAAAAGATTTTAGCATTTGGTGGAAGCAATAGCTTTGATTCTATCAATAAAACTTTAGCTGTTTATGCAGCTAGTCAGATCGAGAATGCAGAATTGCACGTTGCGGATTTAAATGATTATGATTTGCCCATCTATAGTGGTGCTTTAGAGGCCGAAAGTGGTATTCCTGAAAATGCGCTTAAGTTTGCTAAATTGATTGAAGAGGCTGATGGCATAGTTCTTTCGTTAGCAGAACACAATGGATTAACTTCAGCAGTGTTTAAAAACCTCTTTGATTGGCTCACAAGGATTGACCAAAACGTATGGAAAGATAAGCCAATGCTCTTAATGGCAGCATCTCCAGGTCCACGGGGAGGGATGAATGTTTTAGGTGTAATGAAAAACTTGTTGCCATATTTTGGGGGTAATGTTGTGGGGGAATTCTCGCTTCCATCATTCTTCGACAACTTTGTCGATGGTGAACTGAAGACGGATGATCTGAAGAAGTCTTTGATCGAGCAAGTTAACTTGTTTTCAGGTTATTGAGATAATTTCTGTCTTTGAGATTTAAAACCGGAAACAATGGCAGCATCAAAAAACTAAAAGCAATGAGGATTGAATAGATCGTTTTTAGGGTAATAGATTGCGTTTTTTTAGTTTGGGTAAAAGCCCTCTGATATATTTCAGGGGGCTTTTTTTTGAATATACAATTGGAATCTTAAATTTGCAGAAGCATCTATGAATAGAAAACCCTACATAACCCTCCTTTTGTTAGCTATCACAGCTAATGTGTTTTCATATACTTATTTGCCGAATCTAAAATCTTATGATAAAAATGAATACCAAGCCGGACGGCAGAATTGGGATATTGATATCGATGAACACGGTGTGGTATATTTTGGAAATACGGACGGTTTGCTTTGCAATATTTATGGAGAATGGGTGCTGAAAAATATCAAGGGGAAAAGTGCTGTACGTTCGGTCTTAGCTGATAATGATACGATTTGGGTAGGGGGAGACGAATATGGCTTCTTTACCAAAGATGAAAACCATCAATTGAATTATCATTTTCTAGGAAATATAGATGTCGGGCAAGTATGGAATATAGAGAAGTTTGGTGATGTGGTATTTTTTCAGTCCGAACACGTGATTACCCGATATGATAAACGTAATGATAGCATTAAAAGTCAGTATTTTGAAAAAGGCATATGGGGCATTCAGGAGCTGGGTAGCCAGCTGTGGATGTTTAAGCGAAATGGTGATATTGGTATTCTAGAGGGAGAGCATTTTACTTTTGTTAATAATGAAGAACGTCTCAACAATAAAGAGGTTAGGCGTCTATTTCAGCACAATGATGTGTTATATGTGGTAATGTTAGAGGGGCAGGTTTATGCCTTTGACGGAGATCAATTGACGCTTATTAATATTCAGCATTACCCTAAAGATGAATCATTATTTTCCGGCTTGCCTTATGATGAAAAAAGCTTTTGTCTCGGAACTATTTCCAGTGGTTTTTTGCAAGTTGATAACGATGGTAATATCATTAACGAAGTCAACGCTACACAGGGGTTGATAGACAATACAGTGCTGTCTATGAAGCAAGATCAGTTGGGGAATATATGGTTAGGACTTGATTATGGGATAGCAAAATTAGAATTGCAAAATTCGATTAACGAGATTTTTAATAACGGAGCAACTTACTTTATTACCGATTACCAAGATGATACATATCTCTCTACTAATAAGGGACTAGTCTATACAAATGAAAAAAATAAGTTTGAGTTTGTTCATAATACCAGTGGTCAGGTTTGGCGTAGTCGTGTGATTGATAATCAGCTGTATGCGTGTCATAATAACGGCTTGTATTTGATCGATAAAGGACAGGCTACTCACCTGTACAACGAAAATGGTGTCATGGATATTGCGCGTTTTGCCGATACTGATTATTACTTGTTTTCCACTTACATAGGAGTGCTGCTGATGAAAAAAGAGGGAGAGGTTTTTCATTTTATTGAAAATCTCCACTTGTGGTGGAACCCTCAATTGGTATATGATGCTAAGAATAAGTGTATTTGGGCTGACGCTAATGATAGTTTTTTACGTCAAATTATACTAGATGATAAGAATCGTCCCGTCATTGAGGATTTTTCTGATATCAAGGCGATGTTTACTACTGCTTCAGGGCTCTATTTTTACAATGGTAATTTTCTGAGTCAATATCGGAATAATCAATTTGTAAAAACTGATAATCCTTTTATTAATGCTGCCAGTGGTCCAGGTTTACAAGACATGGATGTGAGCTCGGATAAAAATACAATTGCATTTATACAAAATAATGTTGTTCACCTCAATGTACGTCTTCCGGATGGTAACATATACTCCTATGATAAATTGCTGAGTGCCTTAGGCAATAATTTGGTGGAAGGCAATGCCTATATCGATATTCACAAGCAATTTGTGAGAGTTGCGACTGACCGTGGGGTGATGGTTTTTGATACGCAATTTACATCACAGTTTAAAAACAATAGTGCACCGGTAATTTCGTCGTTAAAAGTATTGAATGAAGATATGCCACCCTACCATATGCCTTATAACAATAACTGTATTAAACTTGATAATGGTAACAAGGATTTTAAGTTAAACTTTGGGATAGCGGCATCAAAATTTGATGTGGTGGAGTATCGTTTTCGTTTACATCCTTATGAAGATGAGTGGAGCGATTGGTCTGTGAATTCGTCTACTTATTATACTCAGATTAAAGGACGCAAATACCAGTTTTACCTTCAGAGTCGCGTCAATGGCGGTAGTGCGGAAGAAACTGTACTTGATATTCATATTAAGCAAATGTGGTATCAGACATCATGGATTATTTTGCCACTTATATTATGTGTGCTCTTGCTTATGCTAGGGATTATTGTCATTATGAACCGTATCAACAAGCAAACACTGGCTAAACAAAAACGCCGTTATCAAGAGCAGGAAGCCAGCAAAATGCTTTCAATGAAAAACGAACAGCTCTTGCAATATACCGAAATTATCAGTCATAAGAATGAATTTCTTAATGACGTAAAGTCGGGCTTAGAAAAAATGAGAAACAGCGAAGCGCAGCGCTGGGTAAATAGAATAACCAATGAGGTTAATAATGAGAAAAAAGAATTTCTATTCCATAAACTATTCTCAGAGATTCATCAGGATTTTATCACCAGGATTACTGCAAAATATCCCGAGTTAACGTCTAATGATGTACGCTTACTTTCCTTTATTCGCATTAACCTTGAAAACCGCGAAATAGCCAACCTAATGAATATTTCCGGGAAAAGTGTAGAGACTAACCGCTACCGTTTGCGGAAAAAACTGGCGCTCTTGCACGAAGAAGACCTCAATCAATTCGTTAGAGACTTTTAACAAACAAACCTTTTCAGTATTTTTTATTGCTGCTATTATCTGCTGAAATATAGTGGTATAGTGTTGTCTGTAGTGCTATGTTATAGTCCCGTACAAGAGCTGTAGTGCTATAGTGCAGTCCGAAAATTAGGCGGTCGACACCTTCTTGTAATATAATTGCAACGTGAAATTATTCACAGCAATTAAAAAATCAACACAACTATTTTATGAAAAAATTTTTACTCTTATTTACCTCCTTAATAAGCATTATACACTTGCAGGCGCAATCGCAATTGGTAAGGGGATTAATAGTGGACGAAGGTGGAGAGGGACTTATCGGGGTATCGGTTGTAGTAGCCGGCGAAGCCCGCGGAACGATAACAGATCTGGATGGTCGTTATGTTATCAATAACCTTTCTTCAACTGACAGCCTTCAGTATTCCTTTTTAGGTTACAAGACACAAACCATACACGTTGCTAATCAGAGTGTCATTGATGTGGTAATGAGCGAGGACGTAGCCGAGATCGGTGAAGTACAAGTGGTGGCTTTCCAAAAGCAAAAGAAGGAAAGTGTGATTGGTTCTATCAATACGATAAAACCGGCTGAGTTAAAACAACCCACCAGTAACCTGACTGTGGCTTTGGCCGGACGTATGGCCGGTGTCATTTCTTATCAACGTTCCGGAGAACCGGGCGCCGATAATGCTGAGTTTTTTATCCGTGGTGTCACCTCCTTTGGTTATGCCAATAGTCCATTGATTCTCTTGGATGGTTTTGAAATTTCATCCAGCGATTTGGCTCGTGTGGAACCGGATAATATTGCCAGTTTCTCTATTATGAAAGACGCCACGGCTACCTCTCTTTATGGTGCACGAGGTGCCAATGGTGTGATATTGGTGACCACCAAAGAAGGGCGTGAAGGAAAGGCTAAAGTTTCGGTACGTGTGGAAAGCTCGGTGGCTTCGCCTACCAAAATGAATGACTTCCTAGGTGGTGTGGAATATATGGAGTTATACAATAAAGCTTTACGTACACGCTACCCCTCAGCTTCTCTGTTTTATAGCAAAGATAAAATTGAAAATACCCGCAATAATACAAATCCATACGTTTTTCCTGATGTAGACTGGTACGATGAGTTATTTAATAATGCGACTATCAATACCCGTGCTAACCTGAATGTAACCGGCGGTGGTAATGTTGCTCAGTATTACATTGCAGCTTCTTATACCAATGAGAATGGTTTGTTAAAGGTAGATCCACACAACAACTTTAATAACAATATTAATATTGACCGTTATAACCTACGTGCAAACGTTAATATTAATCTGACAAAAACAACTGAAGTTTCGGCAAAGTTTTATTCTTTGTTTGACCAATACAACGGCCCTTCTACTTCGGCTACAGATATTTTTAATGCGGTCGTAAATGCCAATCCTGTTAACTTTCCTAAATATTATCCGAAGGATGAAACTACAGCACATATTGGCCATACTTTATTTGGTAATAAGCTAAAGGGGAGCTCAGTACATACCAACCCTTATGCCGAAATGGTAAAGGGGTATAAAGATGAATTTTCATCGACTATCTTATCTCAGTTTAAGATAGAACAAGACCTTTCAATGGTGACCGAAGGGCTTTCGGCCAGAGCGATGGCTTCTATCAAGAATTACAGTACCTATGGTAGCAGCCGTAGTTTTGATCCTTTTTATTACGCCGTTTCTGCCTACGATGCCGAAGAGGATACCTATAGTGTGAATCAGATATATGAAGGGACTGATTATCTGAATGATCCATCAGTATGGACTAATGCCAACAGTCGTGTCTATTTTGAGTTAGCGACCATCTATAACCGTGAGTTTGATAAGCACGCTGTTGGTGGGTTATTGGTTTATACTCAGGAAGAACGATTAAACACAACCGGAGGTGTTAATAATGTTTATACCTCACTACCTGCCCGCAATATGGGTTTGGCCGGACGTAGCACTTATGCTTATGACAGTCGTTATTTCTTTGAGCTAAACTTTGGATACAACGGTTCCGAGCGCTTTGCAGAGAATAACAGATTTGGTTTTTTTCCTTCAGCTGGTTTAGGTTGGGCTATTTCGAACGAGAAGTTTTGGGATAATCTGAAATCGAACATAAATCTTTTCAAGTTAAAAGCAACCTACGGTTTGGTGGGTAATGATGCAATTGCTGCCGAGTCCGAGCGTTTTCTCTACTTGTCAGAAGTCAACCTGAACGATGGTGGCAAGGGCTACTCCTGGGGAAAAGACTTTGATACCTGGTATAATGGATATAATGTTAACCGATATGCTAACCCGGACGTTTCCTGGGAAATAGCCCGTAAGTTTAATGGCGGTTTTGAACTGGGACTTTTTGACCAGTTAACAATTCAGGCTGATTATTTCCACGAATACCGTACCAATATCTATATGCCATTCGAAGATGTTCCTTCAACGATGGGACTCTCATCAGCTATTAGTAGTAACATTGGAGAAGCGGTTTCTTACGGATTTGATGGTTCAGCCGATTATCAGTATTCATTCGATAACGGACTGTGGCTATCAGGACGTGCCAATTTTACTTATGCTGCAAATGAGGTAAAAGTAAATGCTGAGCCTGAATATCCTTACGACTATATGAGCCGTATTGGTCACCCCATCAATCAGCAATGGGGGTTGGTAGCCGAACGTCTTTTTGTTGATGAGTACGAAGTCGCGAATTCGCCGACACAGACTTATGGAAATAACTATACCGGTGGTGATATAAAATATGTAGATGTAAATGATGATGGAAAGATAGATGATAATGATAAAGTGCCTGTAGGCTTTCCTACCGTACCTGAGATTATTTATGGTTTTGGTATGTCGACGGGCTACAAAGGTCTTGATTTCTCTTTCTTCTTTCAAGGCTCGGGTCGTTCCTCATTTTACATTGATCCGAATGCTATTGCACCATTCATTGATGAACGTAATGCTTTAAGCATTATAGCAGACAATCATTGGTCCGATTATAATCCTGATCCTTATGCATTTTGGCCAAGACTGAGTACCGAAACGATAGAGAATAATCAGCAGGAGTCAACCTGGTGGTTGCGTGACGGTAGTTTTTTACGTCTCAAAAGTGTAGAGCTGGGGTATACCTTGCCCCAAAAGCTGACAGAAAGAGCAAGAATCAAAGATATGCGTGTTTACGTCAGTGGAAACAATCTTCTCTACCTGAGTAAATTTAAGCTTTGGGATCCGGAAATGGGAGGAAACGGCTTAGGTTATCCACCGCAACGTATTTTTAATATGGGCTTAACAATGGCCTTCTAATCTTTCAATAGGCAAAACAATAAAAGATACAGCAATGAAAATTTTAAAATATAGTTTATTCATACTTCTACTAAGCAGCTGGGCTTGTACTGACTATTTGGATATAGTACCGGAAAAAACCCAGGAGTTGGATTTGGTTTTTGAACGGAAAACAGAGGCTTACAAAGCTTTGGCCACTTGTTATACCTATTTGCCTAACAATGATGATTTGTATGGCACATCGGTACTGATGTCTGATGAGTTTACTTCACCTACACGCCAGGCCGTGAATGGTATAGAGATAATGCAAGGCAAGCAAAGCACCAATGATCCGATATTAAATTATTGGACAGGGTTTACCGGAGGTTCCTGGCAGGGTTCCTTTTGGAATGCCATCCGTGATTGTAATATCCTTATCGAAAATATTCACAGCGTGCCGGATATGACTATCGAAGAGCAAGATACTTGGGAAGCAGAAGCAGAGTTTCTAAAAGCCTATTATCACTTCCTTTTACTTAGAACATACGGACCTGTGCCTATTATGGATAAAAACATTCCAATTTCAGCCTCTTTGGATGAAATCCGCGTTTACCGCAATAGTACCGATGAATGTTTCGAATACATCACAAACACAATGGATGAAGCCATAAAAGACTTACCTAAGCGGGTAACAAATACCCTGTATCTGGGACGTATAGACCGCACGATTGCTTATGCAATTAAGTCACGAGTGTTGCTATACGCTGCCAGTCCGCTGTTTAATGGCAATGCAGAATACTATGCCGGCTTTAAAGGTAAAGACGGCAAGGAGCTTTTTAATACCACCTATGACGCCAATAAGTGGAAGTTAGCTATGGAAGCCGCTGATACAGCTCTGCAGGTGGCATTGGCCAACAGTGTGGAAATGTACAAATACTCGGATACATATGGCAAATATGATGATACTTATGCACAATATGATTCAGCCAATGCCGGGTATTTCTACAACTATCGTTATGTGATGGTAGACAAGTGGAATAACGAGTTGATATGGGGAAATTCTCAGCCGGAAACGAGTTGGTGGCAGATACAAGCGTCCACCATGATAAAAAGCACCAGTGCATCGAGTAACGAGGCAGCCTGGCAATGGTTGTCGCCTACTTACCGTATGGCTGAGTTGTATTATACTAAAAACGGTTTGCCTATCGACGAAGATTTGACTTTTGACTATGCCAACCGATATGATTACCGGAAAGGAATGAGTAGTGATTTAAGTCTTTTTGAAGTGCAGGCCGGACAAGAAACGGTGAAGTTACACTTCGACCGTGAAGCCCGCTTTTATGCCACTATTGCTTTTGATCGCGGTTACAACAGGGCGCACGGTATCAAACAATCAATCAAGATGCGTTATGAGGAAGAACCTGGAGGACGCTCGGGGAGTTCTAACGATTATTTAACAACGGGTTATGCGCTTAAGAAGTTTGTGCATCCGGATTCGCAAGGCGATACTTACAGCAATTTGATTAATTATCCCTGGCCAATTATTCGTTTGGCCGAACTATACCTCAATTATGCTGAGGCTGCTAACGAATTTGGTGGTGCTACGCAAGATGTTTATGATGCCATTAATACTGTTCGTGCCCGTGTAGGTTTACCAAAAGTAGAAGAGGTGTGGGCCGATGCTGCATTGGCCAAAACGGTGAATAAGCATACTTCAAAAGACGGCTTACGTGAGATTATACAACAAGAGCGTATGATTGAGTTAGCTTTTGAGGGGCACCGATACCACGATATTCGTCGCTGGAAAATGGGAGAAAACTATCTGAATACCCCTATACAGGGCTGGAATGTAGATGAGAGCGATCGTGATAAATTCTATACGCTTAGCGATGTGCAGCAACGTGTATTCGTATCGCCACGCGATTATTTTCAGCCGATTAAACTCGAAGAATTAGTACGTAATCCTAACTTGGTTCAAAACCTTGGTTGGTAAAAAATATAAACGATGAAACAATTTGTACAAAAAATACTGATAGCACTTTTAGCCATAAGTCTGTTTAGTGCCTGCGAAGAAGAGAGTACAGATACTACAGCACCGGGTGTAGTGTCTAATGTAGAAGTAGAAGCCATTCACGGCGGCGCAAAAGTGAGCTATACTTTGCCTGTTGACGAAGATGTGCTTTTTGCTAAAATCTATTATACCAATACGCTGGGTGAAGACCTTTTCAAAGTAAGTAGTCTTTACAACGACACTATCATAATTGACGGGTATAACGATACCGACGAGCATACATTTAATATTGTAGCCGTGGACCGCTCTAAGAATGAATCGGAAGCAGTTGCTGTGGTTTTTACGCCTCTGAAATCTAACATTGAAGTGGTAAAAGAAAGTATGACTATCGTTCCCGAATTTGGTGGTATCAAGCTCTCGTGGTACAACCCTACTTCAGCTACAGTGTTTACTTATCTTACTTATGTAGAAGAAAATGGTGAAGAGTCTATCCCTGTTATTTTATCTTCCGAGGTGGAAAATGAAATGCTTACCGTACGCGGTATGGATAGTACTTTGAAAGAATTCTTTGTAGAAGTGGAAGACTTTTATGGTAACAAAACGGATAAAGTTTCAATAGGAAAGATCAGTCCGATTTTCGAAGAAAGAATTGATAAAACAAAGTGGACACTAGTAGATGCTCTTAGTGTGGATGGAAATGCCTGGGAGGGAAGCTCCGAAGCTATCTGGGATGACATTATCGATACTAAAGATTCCGGTGGTCAGGGTAGTTATGCTATGGTGTCGCGCGATAATAATGGAGGTCAGCTGAATTTTCCACTTGATTTTGTGATTGATATGGGTAACGATTCTGTCATTGTCAATCGCCTGGAAATGCATCAGCGCGCCTACTGGCACGCTCCTCCGGCTGGTTTTGAAAATGAGCCGTATTATTATCAAAATGAAAATATTAAAGCTTTTAATATTTATACCAGTAATAATGGTACGGAGTGGATACTACAAGGTGAATTTACCTTGGAAGATCCGCGTGATGAAGATGGCAAAGTACCTGCCGCAGATATTGCGATAGCTGAGGCTGGTCACGCTTTTGATTTGGAAAATACCACTGAACCATTCCGTTATCTGAAATTTGCGATTACTGAAAACTTTGGTAGTGAAATTTATGTGAATGTTTCGGAATTAACCCTTTATGGAAGTAATTAAAAAGATGAAGACGATGAAAAATATTCTTTTATATACCGCTGCAGCATTCCTTTTGTTTTTTAGTGCTTGTAGTGAAATGGATGATAACTACGAGGATTATCTCACTAACCGGGTTTACTCACCTAAAGTGACAAACCTGAGGGCTGAAAACGGTTTACAAACCTGCACGCTACGTTGGGATAATCCGGAGGGTGATCTGGCTAAAAGTATAGAAATCCGCTATGATGAGGAAGTGATAACTTTCGATACAATGGTGGATAGTGCCATAATTAATGAATTAGAAATAAAAGGCTACACGATGCAGGTATTTACTATCGATGCTTTTGGTAACAACTCGGTGCCTGCCGAAACTTATGTATTTCCTAACGGAGAATAAACGATCTTAAGAATGAAAAGAATAAAGCTATATTCTTTAGTTAGCCTGCTGTTTATGCTAGGCAGCTCTGTGCTTTGGGCAAAAGATGTGAACGGATTTTTGCGTCAGGACGGCACTTCTATTGTCAATAACGATGGTAACGTACTGCTGCGTGGTATCGGTCCCGGCGGATGGATGCTGCAGGAGGGTTATATGTTTGGCCCTATAAACGTGGGCGGTACTCAGCACGAGATACGTGCTACGCTCGAAGAATTGACAGACAAGGCCACTACTGATGCCTTTTACGACAACTGGTTAAAGAACTATTTTACCCGCGAAGATGTGGATTCAGTGGCTTCCTGGGGTTATAACTCTATCCGCGTGCCTTTGCATTACAATCTCTTCACTTTACCTGTAGAAGACGAGGAGCTAGCTGGTGAAATCACCTGGTTGACCCGTGGTTTTGAAATGGTAGACAGTCTTTTGGCGCAGTGTGAGGACAATGACCTTTATCTGATATTGGATATGCACGCTGCACCGGGCGGACAAGGGAAAAATGCCGAAATTTCGGATTATGACCCTTCCAAGCCATCGTTATGGGAGAGTGAAGCTAACAAAACCAAATTTGTGGCTTTGTGGTACAAATTAGCTGAACGATACAAAGATAGTGAACACATTGGCGGATATGACCTACTTAATGAAACTAACTGGTGGGACAATTTTCATAACAATCAACCTTTGGTCGATTTGTTCAAACGCACGATTGATACCATCCGTACTGTTGATAACAATCACATTATCATCCTTGAAGGTAATAGCTGGGCTAATGACTTTACGGGGTTTGACGGCATAGGCGAATATGATAACAACTTAGCTTTTGGACCTCATAAATACTGGACCCGTAATAATCAAGGGGCAGCTGATTGGCTCAACGGTTTAAAAAACCAATATGGTGTACCGGTATGGCTTGGCGAGACCGGTGAAAATTCCAATACTTGGTTTACGGAGATGATAGAGCTGATGGAGAGCAACAATATAGGTTGGGCCACCTGGGCGCATAAGCAGATGGATATTGATGATCCGATGGGGATAGAGGCTGAAAAATGGAGTGTGATAAGCGATTATATGAATAATGGTGGTACGCAGCCCACATTTGCTGAAGCTAAGGCCGCTATGAATCAGATGTCTGAAAGCATCAAGACGGAGAATTGTCACTATCGTCCGGATGTGGTTTTTGCTCAGATAGGACTGCCACAGGGCGAAAAGCGTAAACCATATGCTATCCATAATTTACCGGGAACCATTTTTGCGACCGAATACGATATGGGAAAACAGGGAGGTGCTTGGTATGATCTGGATTATCAGGATTTACACGGAGAGGCTGATGAAGGGTATACCGCTTGGAACCAGGGTTATTCCTTCCGTAATGATGGTGTTGATATTCAAAAATGTTTTGACCATTATACCAATAACTACCACGTAGGTTGGACAGAGAAGGGTGAATGGATGCGTTATACTCTCAACGAAGTAGAAGGTGGGGTTTATGACATTACCATACGTGTAGCCGCTACGCAAGTGGGAAAAATTAACATCCGTATCGATAATTTTTTAATCAGTCCGGAAGCACATATCGAAACGCCCAATACCGGAGGTTATCAGTCGTGGTGGGATGTTAAGATAGAGGGTGTTGAAATTCCGGCAGGGGCAAAGCTGATGACTATTTTTATAATGGAAGGTGGTTTTAACCTCAACTATGTGAAGTTTGATCTGAGAAGCACTGGTATTGAAGAAACAAATTATAATTCAAGCCTGAATACTCAACTTTTCCAGAGTGGCGAACAGCTACTTATTAGCTTGACCAACAAGTCAACAAAACCTGAAAGGATAGACTCTATTGAGGTTTTTAACCTCAATGGCTGTCAGGTAGACTATATTTCAGCTTTCACTTTGTGTAATGAAACCAGAACTTTTACCCGGAACATTTCGGATAAAGGACTGTATATCGTCAGAATAAATCAAGAACAGGCATCTCACAACTATAAAGTGATGATTGCCTAAAAAACATATAACTATGAAAAGAATTTCCCTTTTTAAAATAAGTGTCTTACTGTTATTGCTGTCTTCGTGCGGTGGTAGTGTGAAAGATACAGTTGAGCGTATTCCCGAAGTGGAAAAGCTTATCAGTCAGATGACAGTAGAAGAGAAAGTGGGACAGACGGCTCAGATCACCTTAGATGTTATCACTGTAGGTGATACGGTTTGGGTAAGTGATGAACCCGTAAAATTGGATGATGAATTGGTGCGTGAAGCCTTGTTGAAATATCACGTAGGCTCAGTGCTTAATACGGCCAATAACCGTGCCCGCACTCCCGAAAAGTGGAGCGAGATAGTAGGAGGTATTCAGGAAATTGCCGGGGAAGCTCGTCTTCAGATCCCGGTAGTTTATGGTATTGATGCTATCCACGGGGCTACTTACACTGCTGGTGCTACTTTTTTTCCTCAGCAAATAGGGCAGGCTGCCACCTGGAATCCTGAACTGACTAAACGTGGCGCTGAAATTACAGCATATGAAACGCGTGCCTCTAGCATTCCCTGGAATTTTTCGCCGGTGTTGGATTTGGGTAAAGACCCTCGCTGGGCACGTATCTGGGAAACTTATGGCGAAGACCCTTACCTGGTAACTGAAATGGGAAAAGCTGCTGTCGCTGGTTATCAGGGCGATGACTTGTCGTCAGAAACGAACGTCGCTGCTTGTCTGAAGCATTTTCTGGGTTATTCGGCAGCTAATTCGGGCAAAGACCGTACACCGGCAGAACTATCTGAGGTGGCAATGAGAGAATATCATTTGCCTTCCTTTCAGGCAGCTATAGAAGCTGGTGCTGCTTCTGTGATGATTAATTCGGGAATTATTAATGGTATCCCTGTTCACGCTAGTTATGATATTCTTACCAATCTTTTGAAAAAAGAGTTGGGTTTTAACGGTTTGGTGGTGTCCGATTGGGCTGATATTGAGAATCTTTATAATCGAGACAAAATAGCATCATCGCACAAGGAAGCGATCAAGATGGGTATTAATGCCGGTTTGGATATGTCGATGGTTCCTTACCAGTACCAACGATATTGCGAGGCTTTGGTGGAGTTGGTGAACGAGGGTGAGGTTAGTATGGAGCGTTTGGACGATGCTGTACGTCGGGTATTGAATATGAAGTACAAGTTAGGTTTGTTTAAAAATCCTCAACCATCGGCCAGTAATTATCCGAAGTTTGGTAGCAAAGCTTTTGAGAAATCAGCGTATGCTACCGCAAGTGAATCCATTACTTTGCTGAAAAACAAGGATGCTGTATTACCTCTGAAAAAGGGGACAAGGATTTTAGTCTCAGGCCCCAACGCTAACAGTATGCGTACATTGAACGGTGGTTGGTCATATTCCTGGCAGGGTGAAAAAGTACACGAATTTGCTGAAGGTTATAATACAATACTAGAAGCTGTTCAAAATGAGTTTGGTAAGCAAAATGTTGATTATGTAGCAGGTGTAGAGTATAATATGTACGCAGCCTATCACGAAGAGTACAATATCGACATTCCTGCGGCAGTAGCTGCAGCGAAAAGAGCTGATGTGGTCGTTTTATGTTTGGGTGAAAATACGTATACCGAAAAACCGGGAGATCTTCACGATTTAATGATTTCTGAAAATCAGGAAAATCTGGCTTTGGCTTTAGCAAAAACCGGAAAACCTGTTGTATTGGTGCTGAACGAAGGCCGTCCACGCATCATACGCCGCTTGGTACCGGAAATGGAGGCTGTCTTACAAAGCTATCTGCCAGGTAATTTTGGAGGAGATGCTTTGGCTGATATTCTTTCGGGCGACATTAACCCTTCAGGTAGGCTGCCTTATACCTACCCGATGTATAGCAATACTTTGGTGGTTTATAATCACAAACCAAGTGAAGAAAGTGTGTCGCCGGATGGGATGTACGATTATGGTGGCGGATTTTATCCTCAGTTTGAATTTGGTTTTGGCTTGAGCTATACCACTTTTGAATACTCAGACCTCAACGTTTCAGAAAACAACTTTTCAGGAGACGAAACAATTACTGTAAGTGTGAAAGTAAGCAATACTGGTGACGTCGATGGAAAAGAAGTCGTACAACTCTATTCTGCCGACCAATATGCTTCCGTTACACCGGATGTAAAACGCTTACGCAAATTCGAAAAAATTAATTTGAAAGCTGGAGAAAGTCAAACGGTTTTATTTGAACTGTCTGCACAAGACTTGTCATTTATCAATGCTGCATCGGAGCGGGTGACCGAAGCCGGCGATTTTGACCTGATGGTTGCTAAGCTGAAAACAACGATTACATACAACTAAAGTACGTGTTGTAGATTCTTTAGCCTTTAGTCGGTTGAAAAACAGACCTGTTTTTTTAGAATTAATGATGAATTACAAAGAAAAGAATTCCTATGCTAATGCCTGTATCAAGTCTGGTTTTAGTCTTACTATTTATGTCTAATTTAAATTACGTATTATGAAAAAGTTAACTTTTGTAATCATAAGTCTGCTTATGGGCGGGCTTATCAATGTTAGTGCTGTAGATTTTACAATGCTTGCCGATTTTGATGGTGTAGCTGAATACAGCAGTATTACCCATATCGGTGACAACATTGCTAGTCCGGATTTATCGTCCAGTATAGTGGCGGATCCGGCTAATGCAAGTAATAATGTATTGCAATGGAATAAAGCCGGTTCCTGGGGTGGTTGGGATCGTATCCGTTTCGAATTTGATCGTCCTTTAGATCTTAGCGTTCATAAAACGTTTAAATTCAAAGCATATGCGCCTACAAATGTGCCTATTCGCTTTAAGCTGACAACGGATGGAGACAATGGAGCTGTGGAAACCAATAATGCGACTCCTCCATTAGACCCACAAATTACTGCAGCCAATACCTGGCAGGAATTTGAAATTGATTTTTCAGACAAAACGTTTTCGGCCGGAGACAAAGCTTATAAGGTTATTGATATCTATTTCAATGGTGGAAACGGGGATACAGATACTTATTACCTGGATGATATTCAAGGACCTCCGCTTGCAAGTTTGGAAATTAACTCTGTACCTGAGGATAATGCTACCGGTGTGGATGTATTTAGCAGTGTAGCTTTTACTGCTAATAATAGTCTTAAAATGGCTGATGGTTCTGACTTGAGTAGCAATTTAGCTTCTGTTGTCTCTTTTAAAAAAGGGACAGAGGATGTTGTTTTTTCGGTAGCAGTGAATAGTGATTCTACGAAGATTATTGTCACACCTGCTAGTCTTTTGGATGCTAATACAGTTTATGTCTGTTCTGTGACTGATAATGCTTTACAGTATACCTTAGATAACAGTGCTGTGACAGGCCTTAGTACTTCTTTTACCACCGGAGATGCTCCTGCTATGGAAGTATATACCGACTTTGACGGTATGTCTTCAGTAGTTAAAATTGAATCATTAGGTGATCCTGCAGGCGCTTTAGATACCGTAGCCGGTGGCAATGGTAATACCACACAGGCTTTGCAATGGGCTAAAGGTGGTTCTTGGTGGGGCTATGAGCGTGTAAGAATGGAGTTGGCTAATCCGGTAGATTTATCGGGTGATAAAATCTTTGCTTTTGATGTTTACTCTGAAAATGATACACGTGTACGTCTGATTATTTCTCCGGATGGTGAAGAAAAAGATGATGCTACGCATAAGCGGGAATTGGATATCGTAGGCGGACAGTGGACAACTGTTTACTTTGATTATGCCGATTCTGACCTTTCAGGTGAGGCTATCAAATATTTATTGCTTTATGGTGACTTAGGTGGCAGTGGAGCTACGCTTTTGTTCGACAATGTAAAAGGCCCTGCTCTGCTTTCATTGCCTATCGTTACTTCGCCTCAGGATGGTAGCACCGAAGTGAGTGTTTATACCTCCAAAGTAACAATTAGCTCTGAAGTGGCAATGCGTCATATTGATGATAGTGAGATTACAGATCCTTCATCGCTTGTTATGATGAAAAAAGCCGGTGCTGATTTCTCGGACTATACTGCAATGATTTCTGGTGATAAGAAAGTCATAACATTGGAATTAAACGAAATGTTAGACGAAAATACAAGCTATACTTTCGGTATTAAAGATGATATGGTAGAGTTGGAAGATAACAATTCTTCTGTTGTTAATGGAATAATGAGCACTTTTACAACAGAAGTTCAAGCTCCTGCTGATTCTGTGATGTTGGCCGATTATGAAACGGTGAATTTGACTGCTTTCGGAAGCTGGAATGGCTCTGCTACTTTTGCTAAAGTAGAAAATCCTGATAAGATTGGTATTAACGTATCTGACAGTGTTGGTGAATTTACCTGGCTTAAATCTGATCAAACAAATATTGGTGCAGAACTGGATGCTGCTATCAATTTCTTAGCAACTCCATATTTACGTATTAAGGTCTGGGCTGATGCTCCGGTAACTGTTACCGCTAAATTTGAGAATTCGTCAGAGTGGTGGGTAAACCGTGAAATTCATACGCAGGTAGAAGCCGGTCAAACCGGAAAGTGGAGTGAGCTTTTCTTTGATTTCTCAGGCACAGAGCCAAGCAACCTTAATAAAATTCTTATCTATATCGATGCAGCTGGTGATCATTCTACTGCCAATAAGAAATACTATTTTGATGATGTTTATTTTAGCCATAAAGCCCCTGAACTGGTGACTAAATACTCACCGGAATCAGCGGCAACAGGAGTGTCAACACTTTCTACCTATAGCATTATTTCAAATTTGGCATTTGGTCTGATGGATGCCGATGCAGAACTAAACGCCGATACTTTAGCTACAATGTTGATGCTAAGAAAAACGGATATGAACGGTGAGATAGTGCCTTCATTTGTGGCTGTTAACGATGCTAAGAACACTTTGTCTGTAACACCTCTTATGCCTTTGGATGCCCAAACGACCTATTGGTTTGGACTTAAAGATGACGTATTACGTTACCCTGCTCTTAAGCAAAATGCCAAAGGTCTGAGTAGTACATTTACTACTGGAGATGCAACAGCTATGGTGGTATACGAAGATTTTGACGGTAATACAATGACAGAAGTCGTGGACGCTATGGGAGATCCTGCCGGAGCGATCAATACATTGGCTTCAGACCCTGACCCAAGCAGCATGCTTAACTTCTGTGCCCAATGGGATAAAGGTATCACCTGGGGAGGATGGGAGCGTATGCATATTGAGTTAACTGATCCTGTGGATTTCTCTAAAGGTCAAATCTTCTCTATGCGTATCTATTCGCCAAAAGAAACCTATGTTCGCTTTAAACTAGGTACTGAAAAAGGAAACGAAGGTGGTAAATCCATCGAAGTAGATGCTCAGGTAAGCGATACTGCTCAATGGCAAACCTTGTACTTCGGTTTTAATGCAGATGAAATTCCTGATACAACATTTACGCATATCTTTATTTATGTTGATGGTGGAGTAGCTGAAGCGAATACTTTCTACATTGATGATTTGAAAGGACCTGAGTTAGACGACGCAACTTCTTCAATCCGCAGTGTAAATGCTGTTGAAGCATTGGAAATGTATCCTAACCCGGCCACAGACATTCTTTATTTATCAGACCTTAAAGCAGGTGAAAAAGTAATGTTCTTCAACCTTTCAGGTCAGCTTATAAAAGAAATTGTTTCTGCTGATAAGGCATTAGATATTTCAAGCATTGAGCGAGGTGTTTATTTGGTTAAAGCAGGTAACCATGTCGCTAAACTTATCAAAGAATAAACAGATGAGGATATTGAGTTTACTAATTGCTCTTTCTCTTGGCACAATTATATGTGCCAAAGAGAAAGAAGCAAGCATATATACAACGGCAGAAAATACTGAATTTCAGCTAACAAAATCAGGTGTTGTTGCTTTTTCAGCATCAGAACAACCGCTGGAAAATCAAATATCAGTATTTGTGAACCCGCGCAAGGAGTTTCAAACCTTCATCGGGATTGGCGGTGCTATAACGGATGCCTCTTCAGAAGTTTTTGACAAGCTTAGCCCCAAACAGCAGGAGGTTTTACTTGATGCTTACTTTACCGAAGAGGGGATTAATTACAAAATTATCAGGACTAGTATTCATAGTGCCGATTTTGGTTCTGGTAGTTTTACCTATATAGATGAAGATGATGCTGAACTGAAAACATTCTCCATCGATCACGACCGTCAGTACCGTTTGCCGATGATTAAGAGGGCTTTGGACAAAATAGGGGACGATTATATGTTCTATGCCAGTCCCTGGAGTCCGCCGGCTTTTATGAAAACGAATAAGAATATGCTTCAGGGAGGAAAACTATTGCCGGAATACCGGCAGTCCTGGGCCGATTATTATGTGAAATTCATTCAGGCTTATGAAAATGAAGGCATCGATGTATGGGGCGTTACCGTTCAGAATGAACCGATGGCTGTGCAGCGCTGGGAATCTTGTATTTATACTGCTGAAGAAGAACGTGACTTTGTGCGTGACTATTTAGGGCCTACATTTGAGAGCAACGGTCTTGCGGATAAGAATATTGTAATTTGGGATCATAACCGTGATCTGATCAGCCATAGAGCAAATACGGTATTTGAAGACAAAGAAGCTGCTAAATACATTTGGGGAATTGGTTTTCATTGGTACGAGACCTGGGCTGGTGGTACGCCTAAATGGGATAACCTGAAAAATATTAAGGAATCATTCCCTGAGATGAATCTACTGTTTACCGAAGGGTGTCAGGAGGGTTTTGAACGTCAGCACTATCACCGCTGGAACAATGCAGAGCGCTATGGTGAGTCAATGATTAATGACTTTAATGCCGGCACTGTAGGCTGGACAGATTGGAACATATTGTTGAATGAAAACGGTGGCCCAAATCACGTGCAGAATTTTTGTTTCGCGCCCATTCATGCCGATACGCGTACTGATGAGTTGATTTTTACACCGACCTATTATTATATCGGTCATTTTTCAAAATTCATTGAACTCAACGCCAAGCGTGTGAGTACTACTACAAGCCATACGGATATTCTGGCTACAACCTTCCGTAACCCTAAGGGAGAAATGGTAAGTGTGGTAATGAATAAAACGGATAAGATGATAGAGTACAACTTTATAGTAGAAGGGGAAACATTAAAAATGAAAATTCCTCCGCACGCTATTCAAACGCTTATTTATTAAAATCAACACCTATTACTTTGGTAAGTTTTTAAACCAGATAAAAGCCCTCTGATATATTTCAGGGGGCTTTTTGTGATGATAAGGATTACTTGTTCCATATCTTGTAACAGTGTTGTAATTAGTGTTATATCAATAATGTTATGAATTTGCTTGGCATAATGTTTTGAAAATCAGAAAATTTTTATATATTTTTGCAAATTATTTGGTAGTAAGCATTTTAAAAGTAGAGTAAAAGATGGATAAAAAAAAGGTTCTATTTATATCGCAAGAGATGTTACCCTTTGTCCCTGAGGATAAGGTAATGGAGCAAAGTTTGATGGCGCGCGTAAGTCGTGAGTTACCACAAGGTATACAGGAATTAGGAGGGGAGATACGTACTTTTATGCCGCGTTATGCCTGTGTTAATGAGCGTCGTCACCAGTTGCATGAGGTGATCCGTCTTTCGGGGATGAATATCATCATTGATGATACCGATCACCCGCTTATCATCAAAGTGGCTTCCATTCAGGCAGCGCGTATGCAGGTGTATTTTATCGATAACGAAGACTTTTTTAGTCAGAAGGTAACGGTGAAAGATTTGGAAGGAAATGAGCTGGAAGATAATGATATCAAGTCTGTTTTCTTCGCGCGGGGTGTTTTGGAAACGGTAAAAAAACTCCGTTGGACTCCGGACATTATTCACTGCCATGGCTGGATGACTTCTTCGGTGCCTTTATTAATCAAGAAGATTTATTCGCAGGATGTATTCTTCGAAAAAAGTAAAATTATTTACACGTTGTATAATGATGCTTTCCAAAAGCCTTTTGCAGCAGGTCTGGGCAATAAGATTAAGATGCCTGGTATTGAGGACGAAGATGTGGCCTTGGTAGATGAGGCTACTTATACCAATGTTTCTAAACTTGGCATTGATAGCTCTGATGCGGTAATTTGTGGTGATGCTGAGGTGGATCAAGAAGCTTTAGAATACGCCAGGAGTAAAGGCCTGCCGGTGATGGAATTTCCTGGTGACGAGGATTTTATTAATAAATATGACGAATTTTATAATGCTTTGTTGGAAGTGTAATTAAAACCAAAACATAACATCATTGAAGAGGGCAATCTATAAGGGTTGCCTTTTTTGATGCTTCATCATTTGTTTTGTCTGTTGATATGCTGGTATTTAGGGTTTTGCTCTTGCGCTGAAACGTTAAATTGGAGTGACTATCCGGAATGGAATATGTGGCTGTCAAATGCTAACTTTTACCTATATTTGCGCTCTCAAAAAACTAATTAAACATTTATGCAATGCGCATTAGAAAAGATATTGGTCTTTGTTTTATAGCGGGTAGCATAAGCAACAAAAACAAATTTACACGTATGAAAGCATATGTATTTCCCGGACAGGGAGCACAGTTTGTAGGTATGGGGAAAGATCTTTATGACAACTCTCCTTTAGCTCAAGAACTTTTTGATAAGGCTAACGAAATTCTGGGTTTCAACATTACTGAGTTGATGTTTGCCGGAACCGATGAGGATCTGAAACAAACTAAGGTGACACAGCCGGCGGTTTTTTTACATTCTGTAATATTAGCCAAAGTGCTGGACGTAAAACCTGATATGGTAGCGGGGCACTCTTTGGGTGAGTTTTCAGCTCTTGTGGCTGCTGGTGCTATGAGTTTCGAGGACGGTTTGAAACTGGTATCTCAGCGTGCTATGGCTATGCAGAAAGCTTGTGAGTTGGCACCTTCTACTATGGCTGCTATCATTGGTTTGGAAGATGAAGTGGTAGAAAAAGTCTGTGAAGAAATCGACGAAATAGTGGTGGCGGCTAACTATAACACTGTTGGTCAGTTGGTAATCTCCGGTACTGTTGCCGGTATAGATCAGGCCATCGAAAAACTCAATGAATTGGGGGCTAAGCGCGCGCTTAAATTGCCTGTGGGCGGAGCTTTTCACTCTCCACTGATGGAGCCGGCCCGTGTAGAATTGGAAGCGGCTATTGATGCTACTGAGTTTTCAATACCTGTGTGTCCGGTATATCAAAATGTAACCGCAACAGCTCAGACAGATCCTGCGGTTATAAAAGAAAACCTGAAAAAACAATTGGCTTCACCTGTGAAATGGACGCAAACCGTGCAGAATATGATTGCTGACGGTGCTGTTGAATTTACTGAGGTAGGACCAGGTCGTGCACTGCAAGGTATGATCAAAAAAGTAGATCGTAAAATGCCGGCTGCTTCTGCGGTATTTGAAGCTTAATGCTTTTATAAGGGATCTTAAAAAATAAAATGGGTTGCGATATGTGTCGTGGCCCATTTTTTTTACGATGCATTTGAGGTGAAATGGGATCAAGGGAAATTTCTGGG
>DHQI01000001.1:22703-26865 GCA_002408065.1 Bacteroidales bacterium UBA5342 | reverse complement strand
TGTGTTATTATCCCTCTTATATATATATTCCTCATTACACCAATCAGTCTGACACTTATGGCATACAAAATATTCTTGACTCTGATCAGAGAGTATTCATAAATACGGGTATGCATCGTAGTTGTTAATATCATATTATTCACACCCGTAGTAGAGCAATCCAGCCAATTGAATTTTATAGATATTAGGCTGACAAGCCCGCCTTTTCATCCCTTTTGGGGCACCAATACGTCGTCAAAATTCGGTTTTGCAGGATTGTGTTTTAGTTTTCGACCGCCTAAATTATAAAAGAAAAAGAATAAATCAAAGATAATAAGCGATTTGTAATAAGAAGATGGGGTGTTTTTTTGCTTGGGTTGGCTTATTTGAGAAAAAAGTCTATTTTTGCGCCACATTTTTAGCTAGCGAGGACAGAGCTACTGGGCTGTCTCATTGTTTAAGATCTGAAGTTTGTCGAAAACCAAGAGCTTGAGCAACTAAGTAATTATGACTTTATTGTAAAATTTAGCTTTAATTATTTTGTTTTCCAGATAAAAAGCAGTTCCTTTGCAGCCCGATTTCAGAAAACGATAAAGAATTATGTCAAAAGTTTGTCAAATAACAGGAAAGAGTGCGTTGGTAGGAAACAATGTATCTCACTCTAAAAGAAGAACAAAGAAAAAGTTTAACGTCAACCTTTTCTACAAGCGTTTTTATCTTCCGGAAGAAGATAAGTGGATTCGCTTGCGTGTGTCAGCATCAGGACTACGTCTTATCAATAAGATAGGTTTGCAAGCTGCAATGAACGAGGCTAAAGAAAAAGGTTACCTATAAGATAATATATCATGGCAAAGAAGGATAGCAGAGTACAAGTTATATTAGAGTGCACAGAGCACAAAGCCAGCGGTATGCCGGGAACTTCTCGTTATATCACTACTAAGAGTCGTAAAAATACCCCAGAACGTTTGGAGTTGAAAAAATACAACCCCATCCTTAAGAAGGTAACTGTTCATAAAGAAATTAAATAAGTAAGTCATGGCTAAGAAGGCAGTAGCATCATTACAAAAAGGTGAAGGTAGAGGTTTTGCTAAAGTAATCAAAATGGTAAAATCACCTAAAACAGGAGCTTACTCATTCAAAGAAGAAATGGTTCCTAACGAAATGGTAAAAACACACTTTAAGTAAGCCGTCATAAGGGTTTATTTACTGAACGATATTGAAAGCCTGTTGGTCATTACGACGACAGGCTTTTTTTGTATCTTCGCGCTTCGTATTGCTACATCAATAATAAAATTCACCAACTGATGAAAAATCTTGACGCCTTGGTTCGCCCTAACATTAATGACCTAAAGCCTTACTCTTCGGCCCGCGATGAATTTTCGGGCTCTGCTTCTGTTTATCTGGATGCCAACGAAAATCCGTATAATGATCCTTTTAACCGTTATCCTGACCCTATGCAATGGGAACTTAAAAAGCGGGTTTCTGAAATAAAAGGTGTTGATGCGGAGAATATCTTTTTGGGCAATGGAAGCGATGAGGCTATTGACTTGCTCTTTCGTGCTTTTTGTGAGCCAAAGGTCGATAATATCCTTACTATTGCTCCTACCTATGGTATGTATCAGGTGTGTGCTGATATTAATAATACGCCCGTTAAGAAAGTAAGTCTCAACGATGACTTTTCTTTAGATGCGGCAAAGGTATTGGCTGCTTGTGATGATAATACCAAAATAGTTTTTCTCTGTTCGCCCAATAACCCCTCAGGTAATCTCCTGGCCTCGAAAGAGGTGGCTGAAATATTGAGCCGTTTTGAAGGCCTTGTGGTAGTGGACGAAGCTTACATTGATTTTTGTCCTGTGGCATCGTGGCTACCTAACCTGAAGGATTATCCTAACCTGGTGGTATTACAGACTTTTTCCAAGGCTTGGGGCATGGCCGCTATTCGTTTGGGTATGGCTTTTGCTTCGCAAGAGATCATCAGTGTTTTGAACAAAATTAAATACCCTTACAATATTAATATTCTGACGCAACAGGTGGCTCAGGAATTGCTTTCGGATACTGAAAACATGCAGGGCTGGGTCGAAATCCTCCTTTCGGAACGTGAAAAAATGGTCGGAGAATTGGAAGAGATAGCGATGGTTGAGAAAATTTATCCTTCTGATGCCAATTTCTTATTGGTTAAGATACGCAAGGCAAAAGAGGTGTATGATGCTTTGGTAGGCAAAGGAATCATTGTTAGGGATAGGAGCAGGGTAGAGCTTTGTGCCGATAGTTTGCGTATCACCGTAGGGACGCCGGAGGAGAATAAAGTGCTTTTAGAAGAGCTTAAGGCTATGTCTTAGTGCATAGAGCCGGCAAAGTGAACAAAAATAGCTCTGGAATTGTATAAGCAGAGTTCTTAATATTTTATTCAAAATTAGGTATATATGAAAAAACTGGTACTTGCAGTGTTTTTGTTTTCTATATCTTTGCTTTATTCTCAGAGGCAGGATACTACCTTGTGTTATCATTACCCGGTAGATAGTCAGCTTACCCTTTCGCTGGATATGCAGCATACTGATTTAACGATAAAAACGGCAAAATCGGATTCTATTGTTATCATTACCCGTGTCAGGGTTATTCCGTCTAATGTCAATGCTCCCTTTGCCGGTATTTCTATCCATGCGTCGCAACAAAGCGGGCGTCTTGTGACATCGAGTATAGTGGTAGGGGAGGATATACAGCCTCATAATGAGTTTGAAGCCATCAGCGAAATAACGATTCCTGAGGGCACTCATTTGACTATAAATAATCGTTTTGGGATTGTCAACTTGCCGGCTAAAACAGGGCGTTTGATAGCTCATCTTGATTATGTTAACCTCTATGCCGATAGTTTGTCGCATGGTTATAATCATAAGATAGTGGCTAATTATTCTACTCTCAACTGGCTTAGTGATATCGGCGAAATGACACTAAATGGCACTAATGTTAACCTTAAAGCCCGGCGCATAGAGAAGTTGACGACACAGACGTCATTCTCCGTATTTGAGTTTCAAAAATGCCGTTCTTTAAAGACGGATTCGTATACAGACCGTTTTGTTTTGAGTAGCTTAGACTCTCTTAGAGTACAAGGAGAAAAAACGGTTTTGCTGTTGGATACGCTTTGCGATTTTCTGCAGTGTGAATTGGATTATGGCATGATAAATATTGCCCGAGTGGATTCGGGTTTTAGTCAATTAAATATAGCGAATAGACATACTAAGACGCACTTAGGTATTGCGGCAGAAAGCTGTTTTATGCTTAATGCGGACATGCGTCACTGTGAACTTTATCAAAAAGGGATGGCAATTCAGGCCTTTGAGTCGCCTGCCGGCAAGCTATACAGTGGTTGGTATGGTGAGGGTGATACTATCACTTCCGCACTGTCGTTAATCTCCGCTTTTGGTGATGTGAGGATTGATTTTAAATAGCTGATAAGTTTTTATGGAGAAAAGAATAATAATAGCGATAGATGGGCATTCGTCCTGTGGTAAGAGTACTCTGGCAAAAGATTTGGCGGCCCGATTAAACTATATTTATGTAGATACCGGCGCTATGTACCGTGCGGTGGCTTTGTATGCTGACAGAGCTGGTCTGGTGAAAAATAATCAACTGCAGGATGTCGAGACGTTTAAATCCTTGTTGCCTGCTTTGCATATCTCTTTTGGGCGCGATGACCAACAAAAGCTCTTTACGACCTTGAATGGTGAAAATGTGGAGAAAGAGATACGTACCATGAGAATATCTAATATGGTGAGCCAGGTCAGCTCTTTGGGTTTTGTGCGTGAGACGCTTGTGCGTGCTCAGCAGGAACTTGGTCAGCAAAAAGGTATTGTGATGGATGGCCGCGATATTGGTACAGTGGTTTTCCCTCAGGCCGAGTTAAAGATTTTTTTAACCGCTAAACCGGAGATAAGAGCGCAACGCCGCTACGATGAATTATTAGCTAAGGGGGAATCAGTGGCCTTTGATGCGGTATTGGAAAATATAAAAACGCGTGACCACCTGGATGAAACCCGGGAGATAAGCCCTTTGCGCCAAGCTGATGATGCTATTGTGTTGGATAATAGTGAGCTGACACCACAAGAACAGCTCGAATTTGTTATGGAGAGAGTCTGATGATGAGTAATAATGTATTGATAGAGATAGATGAAGGTTCGGGCTTTTG
>DHQI01000001.1:0-22566 GCA_002408065.1 Bacteroidales bacterium UBA5342 | reverse complement strand
TGTTTTGGGGTGGTCAATGCTATCCGTAAAGCCGAGGATGCCTTAAAGAGCGGCGAGGATTTATATTGTTTGGGCGATATAGTGCACAACAATATGGAAGTGCAACGTCTTGAAAAAATGGGTTTGAAGACCATTGAGCGTAAAGAGTTTGAAGCATTGCGTGAAGGGACGGTCTTGCTTAGGGCCCATGGCGAACCTCCGGCTACTTATGCTAAAGCGGAAGAGAATAAAACAAAACTGATAGATGCCACGTGTCCTGTGGTATTGCGCTTGCAGCGTAATGTGCGCAATGCTTACCAGAAAAGTCTTGCGGATAATGGTCAGGTGGTGATATATGGTAAAATAGGCCATGCCGAAGTAAATGGTCTGGTAGGGCAAACGGAAGGTAATGCTATCGTCTTGGAGTCGAAAGATGACATCTCTAAACTGGATATGGGACGTCCTGTCCGTTTGTTTTCACAGACGACCATGATGGTTGATAGGTATGAAGAGATTCAGTCTCTTATTTTAGAGCAAATAAAAGAAAGAGCTTTGTTCGAAGTCAACAATACGATCTGTCGTCAGGTGTCGGGGCGCATTGATGCTCTGCAGAAATTTAGCCAGCGTAATGATGTCATTGTTTTTGTGAGTGGGAAAAAGAGCTCTAATGGTAAAGCCTTGTTTCGTGAATGTCAGAAGGCTAATCCTCAGTCGTATATGGTGGCTGGCATACAGGATGTAGAAAAGGGGTGGTTTGATGATAAAGAGCGTATTGGCGTGTGTGGGGCCACTTCTACTCCCGACTGGCTGATGCGCGAGGTGGCGGATAAGATTCAGCAAATTGTGTGTTGAAACGCTCTGTTTTTATTTAGGTATTTACTCCCGTGATACAGGCGTTTATGGCTTTTTGATAAACTTTCTTAACTTTGCACCGTTGCATTTAGATATTTATGGCAAAACAACAATTTCATTTTAACGAGGAAACACTTACTTTTAGTCAACATAAAAGGACATTTGGCGATCGCTTACGTTCTTTTTTAATGTACTTGGCTACGAGTTTGTTTTTTGCTGCTATTATGTTTTTTGTGTTCTCTTATTTTTTCGATTCCCCTAAAGAAAGGATGTTGAAGAGAGAAAACGCGGAGTTGCTTCTGCAATATGAAATCATCAATAAGCAAATGGATGATATGTCCGGTATTTTGAGTCAGTTGCAAGAGCGCGACGACAATATCTACCGCACTATTTTCGAAGCCGACCCCATACCTTCTACTATACGCGATGCGGGTTTTGGTGGCACTTACCGTTATCAGGATCTCAAAGAGATGGTGGCATCAGATCTGATTATAGACACCCGTACCCGTCTGGATATCTTAACCAAAAAACTATATGTACAGTCCAATTCCTTTGACGAGGTAGTAGAGCTGGCTAAGAATAAGGAAAAGATGCTGATGAGTATCCCCTCTATTATGCCTGTATCCGATAAAGATTTAAAACGGGTTGCATCCGGATGGGGCTACCGCATTCATCCTATCGATAAGGTGCGTAAGTTCCATTATGGTATGGATTTTTCGGCCGCTACCGGTACTGAAGTGCACTCTACGGGTAATGGGAGGATAGAGACAGCCCGGTATTCCAGCACTTATGGCAATATGATCATTGTGGACCATGGTTTTAACCATAAATCACTCTATGCTCACTTAAGTGGTTTTAATGTGAAAAAAGGCCAGAAAGTAACGCGAGGACAAATTATTGGATTTGTAGGAAATACGGGACGTTCCAGCGGCGCCCATCTGCACTACGAGGTGCATGTCAACGGTAAAAGAGTTAACCCACAGAATTTTTACTTCAACGATCTGACGCCTGAGCAGTACGACGAAATGATTAGGTTGAGCGCCGAGTTTGGCCAGAGTTTAGACTAGAAAATATATCAAGAACGCTTAAGTGACTTATCTGCTTAAGCGTTTTTTTGTATATCTTAGGATTGCAAAATCATTGAGGTGAGAGTTGGCTTTGTTTTAGAGTTAGCTGATGTAATATCGTCCCCGTTTCATCAAAGAGACGAAAGGTCACTTCGGGATCTTTTTTGGAGGTGTCGAATTCAAATTCACTGAAGGCATATTCGGCAGCAATGCCATAGAGCTGTTCAGTCCACTCTTCTGATATAGCAGGAGGCCCAATACGCCCACCAAAACTAGCCCCACCAAATTCGTAGAAAGTGTAACCAGATGCTCGGGGTATGGTAAAGCCACGCGCACCGTGACGGTCGCCGGAGATTAACAGAACACCTTTGATGTTATTGTCTTCAATAAACCGGAATAATTCTTCTCTTCCTTCAGGGTCATACTTACCCCAGGAGTCTTTTCCGTTTGATACATAGTCGCTCCACATGGTACCGCAAGAGAGGATGATGAATGGAGCATCGCAATCGAGGAGCTGAGTTTTAAGCCAAGCCATTTGTTCGGCGCCTAAAAAATGATTTTTTCCTTTTCCTTTTTCTCTGAAATAACGATTATCGGTCATGACGACATCGGCTGGTCCTATGCGTGTACGCAAAAAGATGCCTTGTTCCTCCTGTTCAAAACCAAATTGAGGGTTAGGCCAAGATTGAGTAAATGCTTTGCGAATGCCTTGACGATCACGTTCTGAGACTTTCTTCCCAACACCATAGAGATCATTATCAGCATAGTCGTGGTCGTCCCAGCTGGTATATACTGGGATAGTGGCGGCGAAATCTTGCCATCGCGGCGTAATATCCCGTTGAAAAAAATCAAAGCGATGCAGACCAAGATGTCCTCTACGGTCTTGCACCGCAATATCGCCTATCATCAGTAGAGCTTCAGGTTCCTGCTCACGGAGTACCTCCATCATAGGGTGATTCAAACCCCAACGGTGCCAGCAACTTCCAAACGCAATAGTGACATTTTCTTTTTTTGGTAGGGTATTAATTCGTGCTGTTTCAGGTACAGCCGCTTCTTGTCCATCAATAAGAATATGATAGGGATAACTCTTTCCGGGTTTTAACTTATCAACTTTTATTATGGCGCTTAGGTCGCTCTCTTTGCTGGTCATAACAGGTCCGTAGCTTTTCTGTTTGCCATTAATGTCTACTACAAGGGTGACTTCGGCAGGTGCAAAGGTCCTTAACCATAGTGCTGCACCAGTTTCTGAGATTTGCCCCAGAATAGGGCCTCCTATGTGGGTGAGCCCCGCTTTTTTGCACTGCGATAGGAAGGTTTCATCTGCTACCAGGTCAAGGTATGTAGCATTGGTATCCTGTTCCAATATGAGATAGGCTGTCTTTAATAAATCTTGCTTATCTTGGGGCTGTACATCCCATAGATTGTATATTTCGAGGGCAATATCCAGTCCGCCTTTACCTAAGCGTTGATGTAATGGTTTTTCGGCATTTAAATAGCTCAATGCAAAGGCAAATAAAAAGATGATTAATGTTCTTTTGGATGGTATCATAGCTTAAATTTATTGCAAATTTACCTTAAAATAGTCTATTTGGTATAAATGAGTATAGAAAAGTCAAGCAGAATCAGAATGCTCCAGTTTTCTTTTTAGGGAAAACTACCGATAGGAAAAAATGGCTAGCGGAAATAGGCCAACTCCCCCTCAAAAAATATACTTTATCCCCATTAGTTTAGCATCAGTAAAAGGCTGAATAATAAAACAACAAAGCCCTCATAACAGCAAATCATGCCTTATGAGGACTTTGTTTGATTGAGCTAGCTTATTTTATCATAAGCTGTTGAGTGCTTTGGCCCGCTTTTACTAAGTAGATACCTGTTTTAAGATCGCTGGTATCTATAATGTTTGTGTTTTTCACTTCTCGGATCAGTTGCCCGGAAAGGCTATATATGCTAATGCTAGAAACATCACCCACAATATGAATGTTCTCTGATGCAGGATTTGGGTAAATGCTGAATGCATTTTCTTGTAATTCTTTGGTTTCAATATTCTTTACAAACCCGTCAGCAACAAAGTCAGTAGCTTTACAAGCGATATCATCAATAGCAGTACGCTGAGCATCATCAAGGTCCAGTTCGCCCGGTTGACAATATTGGAAACGAATCATAACATCTTGCTTATTGATACTTAATGATACTCTGTTCAATGAATCTTCCGCACTTTCACCCGTATAGGAAGGTATTTCGCCAGCTCCTTCTATCGCTTGATAAGTAGCTACAGTATCCCAAGTCGTTCCATCATCTGTACTGGTAAGTACAAGGATCGACTCTGTATAATCTGAATTACTAAACTTACCCGAGAAGGCTAAAGTCCCTACTTGAGAAAATTTTGGTGTGGTCAGAGAACCCGGATCATTGTCATCTTTATCTGTAAACCTAATGATATAGTCGCCAGGGTACAGGCCACCGTTACCATTGCTATTAGAAGCATAATTCCAACCAGCAGTACTCCAGCCTTCTGGTTTGGTGTCTAGTCCACCGCCTGTAAGCAAGCCGGCTTTACAGTTGTATTCAGAGCGGGCTACTACTGCTTTGTAAGTTTTAGTCGTTGTGCCATCTTTGCCAGTGACCACCCAGACTGCAGTATCAGAAGCACCTGCTGTAGGGTTCACTACTTGCTTAGTATATGTAATCGTAGCTTCCGGGTCGGTGGTGCTAGCCGTAATGGTTACCTCATTGTTGTCATAAGCGATGGAATCATGGGCTATGTAAATGTCATCTTCTGCTCCGATTAAGCTAAAACTAAGCTGTTCATAGCTTACCGTTGCTCCATCTGCAGAGATGCTTTCAATGTCTACATTATCACTTGCAAAGCTAGTCTTTAAGTCATCCCAAGTACTTGCTACAATAATACCATCAATAATACCTCCCATTGCCTCTAACCTACAACGTAAACGAATGGCATTAATACCGTCACTATTACCTTCTGAATTGATATTTTTAAGGTCAGGAGTAACAGGCTCTTCACTTAACGAGGGATTTATAAATAATGAGACACTATCACTAATGGCACCATCCACTCCAGCAAAAGTATATTTATATACCAAAAGATGCGTTTGGTCATACGCACAGCTTACATCACTATAAGAATCATCTAACGCAAATTGTATTCCAGTATTGGCATCATTTCTCTTTGCTCTAAATTCAGATTCTGTATTACCACTAGAATCTAATAGACGAATAAAAACACTTCCTGATGACCTTCCTGATTCTGGCTTAACCATATAGGCAAAGTAGAATGAACCTTCTGTTATGTTTTGAGTAAAAGATTTCTGTACTTCTTGACCATTCTCTCTGCTCATCCACAAGCCATTTCCTTGACCAGAAAACACATAGCCGGGATAAAGTAGAGAGTCTTCTGTAATATAAAAGTAGTCATCTCTATCATTGAAGTTGCTCCATCCTGTAGTAGCACTCGTAGCCACACCAGACTCTACAAGATAAATTCCTGCGGTATAATCAAAGGTTTCTTGGAAAAGAACTTGCGCATTCACCTGTGTACTCATAAAGCATACAATACACATAAGAACGTGTGAAAGAAGTTTTGTTTTCATAACTAAATTTTTTATTGAAGTTAATAAATCTATATATGTTCGTAATGATAATTTTTATTCTAACCAAATAGGGATGCTACTCTTTTCCCATTTTTCAATCAACTTATCCAGATTGTCACCTGTAAAATCCTCTTTACCTGCGGGCAAGGCATGTTCTTGAGGTATTGATTTTTTCAGTTCAGCAATAATGTTTTTGAATTCAGCATTTTGCGCTAGATTGTAGTGTTCGTTAGGATCCGTACGATGATCATACAACTCCTCACTACCATCACGATATTGAATATAGCGAAAGTCCTTACTACGTACAGCATAGTTCTTATACTTCCACACGCTGAGAACAGGGTGTTCTCTTTCTGCTGACACATCATGCAACTGAGGCAGTAAACTGACACCTTCATTTTTAGTATTAACAGGTAAGTTACAAGCCTCTACTAATGTTGGATAGATATCAATCAGACTGACCGCTTCATCACAATGACCTTTTACTTTACTCTTAGGCAGCTTGATAAAGAAAGGTACATGTGTCGATTCTTCCCAAAGGGCCTGTTTACGAAAATGGCATTTTTCGCCTAAATGCTGCCCGTGGTCAGACCAAAATACAATAATCGTATTGTCGGCATATTCACTCTTTACAAAAGCATCGAGTAAGCGTCCTATTTGGTCATCCACAAAGGAGACACTGGCCAAGTATGAGTGGACCAACTCCTTATGTATTTTCTCTTCGGCCTTTACATCACCCCATCCTCCACGAGGAGAATAGCCATAAGCGATAGATTTCCCCATCATAGGGATGTCTGACATTTCGTCTTCTGGAATCTCGGGCATGATGATTTTCTCAGGGTCGTAGAGGTCAAAGTACTTACGAGGCACAGCATAAGGCACATGAGGACGGATAAAACCTACCGCTAAGAAAAAAGGATTATCATAGTTCTCTTGTAACTTACTGATGCCCCAATCTGCAATATTCTCATCATACATGCCGCCTTTGGGGATGTCTTCTTTATCCAAAGGACCACCACACAAGGAATAAAAGCGATTCGACTCACGGTATTCATTATTGATGACATCTTCGCCATAAGACTGTACCAGCTGTCCACCATCTTTGGGGAAAGGATAAAACATCCAGCCACGGTATCCAAATCCAGCTTCTTTGATATGCGGCTCCATCTCCTTCCAAAATGTAGGACCAGCCTCAGTCCAGAAATCTTTTTTCTTTTCCATACCAAAGTCAGACAAACCATTGTGAAAAACTTTGCCAACGCCCATCGTTTTATAACCATTCCTTCTGAAATACTCAGGTAACATTAAGTTATCTTTCATCACCTCCTCAAAATTGAGTTTCATGTCATTGGTTGAGGCATACCATCCAGTAGTAGAAGGGTACAGTCCGGAAAGCAATGAATTACGAGAAGCAGTACATACCGCCTGATTACAATGGGCATTAGTAAATAGCACCCCTTGATCGAATAAACGATCCATATTAGGCGTAATGGCTTGTGGGTCGCCCATTGCTCCAATCCAATCGTTCAGGTCATCGACTGAAATGAATAATACATTGGGTTGTTTATCATCTTTATGACAAGCTGAGAAAAAGAGTATTGGAAGAAGTATTCTGATGAGTACTTTTATTTTATTCATGTTGACAAAATTTTATGTAATTATCTCAATGTTTATTCCTTCAATTTTGATTCCTCGTAACCCAATCTTACATCAGGCTGCTGAAGTAATTTACACATATCTTCTACAATATTTTTATATGTCTCATCGTCTGCTAAATTATCCCATTCGTTAGGATCATTAGCGTGGTTATAAAGCTCACGAGAACCATCAAAATATTCTGTGAAACGATAGGTTCCATATTTTACTGTAGCATATTTTTCTTTTCGGAAAGTATAAGCAGGTTCTTTCCATTCAAGGTCAGGGTTCTTTATTAGTGGAACCAAACTATTTCCTTCTAATAATTTGTTTTCAGGAAGCCCGCATAGCTCTAACAAGGTGGGATAAATATCGATCAACTCAACATTTGCTTCAATAGGTGTTTTTATTCCACGCTTAGACCTTATTCTTGGATCTTTAATAATCATCGGTACTTTAGTCGATTCATCCCAAGCGGTATGTTTTTGAAAGCGCTCTTTTTCACCCATATGAAAACCGTGATCTGACCATAGCACAACTATTGTATTATCCTTGTATGGACTTTTTTCTAGCGCCTCTAATATTTTCCCTATCTGCACATCAGTAAAGGTGATGCATCCCATATAAGCCTGAAGCATCTTACGCCATTGGTTATTTTCTATTGCCCACGTTGTACTAGGGTAAGAATTCCAAGTATCCTCAGCTGCTTTAGGAATATCATCATAGTCATCGGCCTTATAAGGTGGTAGTTTGATTTGATCTAGTGGGTACATATCCAAATATTTCTGTTGAATATACAAAGGAGTGTGTGGACGTAAAAAACCAGTCATTAAGAAAAAAGGTTTGTCATGTTTCTGCGAAAGTAGATCAACAGCCCATTCAGCGGCTTTATAATCACTCATTTCATGTTCTTCTTTGCTTATCGGACCCCAGTCCAATAAGCCTTTAGAGCCAAACCAGTTAAGGCGTTTCTTTTCACCATTTTCATCATAATTAAAATCCCAAGGGCCTCTACCATGTGATATGTCTACTGTCTCCTCAGGAACGTGATGATGAAGGAGTTTACCAGCAGCCATGGTCTTGTAACCGTGTTTTGCAAAATATTCATAAATCAATAAAGAACCTTTTTCTTTGACGGCCTTATAAACGGCCATATCTTTCTGCTGTATAGCTGATTCAGTACCAAAACCCAAACTGTGGTAGTACATACCAGACATCACACTTGCTCGTGAAGGACCACACACCGCATACTGACAATGGGCCGACTTAAAAAATACACCCTGTGAAGCTAGGGCATCCATATTTGGCGTAATGATCTGATCATTACCCATAAAACCCTCCCAGTCGTTCAAGTCGTCGACGGCTATAAAAATTACATTGGGTTTTTCTACTGCCAAGAGGCTAGAAAACATCAGCATAATAAAGGCTGAAGCTGATAATAATAATTTCATAATTTTAAAAAAAAATAGTTTTCTAAATATTGAACTTGATTATAGATCTTTAATACATCTCATTTACCAAGATTTAATAAATTGCTGTGTATAGCATTGTACTCCTTGTATCTCCAGGATGTATATACCACCATCTAAGCTAGAAAGATCTAGCACCTCAGACGGGGATACATAATCCCTACTGTACATCACTTCGCCAGTAATATCATAGATTGAAAGTGCGCCTCCCTCTTTAGCATTTATACTTAAAGTGGTTTGACAAGGGCTAGGATAGAGCTTCAAACCAGCATTGTTTATGGTCTGAAATAATAATGCTTCTACTTCATTATCAAACACTAAAGTCATATCATCTAACCACAAACGCGTATCGCCATCTGTAGGCAGACTGGGCGTAAAAAGCAACTTAACAGGTTCATCAGCATTAATGGCAAGTTTGAACTCTTTCCAAGTGTCTTCAGACAATTCTTTTGAAGAAATAGTCATTAGTTCGGTCTTCTCATCATCTGCTGTTACCTTTTCAATTTTCAGTGTCGCTTCATCACTTGCATCTGGTTTATATACATACATCCAAAAAGAGATACTATCGAGATTCTCATAAAGACTTGTTTCTAAAAAGCCTGCCTTATCAGGCTGTCCTCGTACAAATTTCAGTGCAGCACTACCGCTGTAAGTTCCGTGATTACCGGGTCCTTTTATACTCTCAGATATCAAAACATAATTCTCCTTCCAACCCTCAAGAGGCACATCCACCCCTGCTACAAAACCGATTTCAATTTGATCTGGTTTTTCATCCAACAAAATGCTATATGTTTTTTTGCTTGATTTATCTTCGGATGTAACGGTAATAGTCATTGTACGATCGTCTTGATCACCCTCAAGATTGCCCGGTGCGCTGATTTCTACAGTAGCCATATTATTGACTGGTGTTGCTGAGAAATCTTTGGCCTCAGCAAAATCTATATATAATGTTTGTTCTTCCTTAGTCGGATCAAAATTTTCAATCTTATCACCATTTGACAATATAGCGTCTAACTTAGTTTCCGCTTCATATTCAGCAATGATAGCATCTACATCAAAGTCAGCATTGGTTTTTTTGACCCACTCCTTTAGCTTTGCTCTACCATCAGCTAGCACAGCTGCATAAGACTCATCATCTGTTACAGGGTTCAGTTCTCCTGGGTCATTTTTAACATCAAAAAGCATTTCTCTATTTACCCCTTTATCAAACAGAATATACTTGTAATCATCTGTTATCACAGTATATCCAACAAAGGTTCCTGGAGTATTCCCTGTATAAGCCTTTTGATTCATTTCGGACACCACATAATCTCTATTTATGATGGTATCTTGAGCATCAGCCAATAATACTGGACTCAGATCCTCACCAGGCAAATCTTCAGAAGCAGAAATACCCACCATTTGGAGTAAAGTAGGATATATATCTAAACCACTTGCTAATGTTTCTTTATTAATAAACCCTTTGTGAGTTTTCCCTTTCCAAGAAAAGATCAATGGTACATTCACGGATTCTTCATAAAATGATTTTTTCTGTGTCCAGGCGTGCGATCCGTGTCCATCACCGTGGTCTGAAGTATATACAATAATCGTGTTATCTAATAAGCCACTAGCTACTAAATCATCATAAAGATTTTCAACATGCTGATCTACCTTTTCTACCAAACGATCGTAACCATACATATACTGTCTCCATTCTACTTCTGTCCAAAGCTTAGTTGGCTGACTATCCCAGTAATTTTCATCAGGTTCATTATTTCGACGAGTATAAAACCCTTCTGGTTCATTAGGAGGAATAGCAAAGTTATATGGCAAATGGGGACATATAGCAGTATCAGCATTTTCTTCTACGGCACCATCGTGATAAGAATCATTCTCACCCGCAATATTACGAGCTAACTCACAACAGTCATGAGGATTGAGAAATGAAGTAATCATAAAAAACGGCTTAGTATGTTCCTGCTTTAGGAAATCACTACTCCACTGGTAGATATCACTATCTACACGCGCATCGGTATAGGTGTCAAAACCGTGCCAAGTATCTACTCCTTCATCATCCATATGCGTACTACCGACGTGCCATTTTCCATAGAAGACCGTCTCATAGCCAATGTTTTTAAACTGGGTACCAATAGAAACGTGTTTCGTCACATCACTAGCTTGGCTAGGCATCATCCCGGTCAAAAATGTTTTTCGTGCAGAAGTACAAACGGGGTATGAACAATAGCTACGGGTAAAATAAACGCCATCTTGAGCCAGCTTATCAACACCAGGAGTTGTCACGTTTGGGTATCCGGCCTGATTCGTCATAAGACCAGAATGCTGATCGACAATAATGTAAAGGACATTTGGTAATTCACCAGCATTGGCTATTAAGGATAGTATAATATATACACTTAATACTGTTTTTCTCATAGTGATTTTTTTTCAATATTGTAAACAAAAAGAAATAGTTATGACTAAAATGTAATAGCACAAATGTATTACGACTATTTTTCTTTATTAGTGTTTTATGTTTCAATTATTAGCATATATGAACCAAACTTGCACGATATTATCGTAATGAAAATATAGTGCTAATTTGCTACAGGACACTTAAAGTCTTAATAGCAAATGGCACGATTTTGATTCTCAAAATTTAACTTATCTAGCAGATTTAATTAATGCGTTAATAGTGACACAAAATGGTTTTGCATTTACTCTTTTACAATGATTTTAGTATATATCGAATCCTCATTTTCTAACTTCATCACATATACACCTTGAGACCATTCTGATACTGCTATGCTCTGGTTTTCTTCACCTTCATTATTAGAATACTTTAATTGTCCCAAGCTATTATAAATAGATACTTTCATCTTACTGTGTATTTCAACATTAAGAACATCTTGTACTGGATTAGGGTAAACGTTATAATCATCACCGATAGAAATGGTATGATGCAAAGCACTTGTTACGGTATCAGTATACACTTTTAGTACAGGGTGTATGCGTGCTTCAGGATGTTCGCGGGAGGCATATTCTGGTACACTTCCATTCTTATAAGTCGAAGAAAGTGATATAGAGATCTTTTTATTACTTTGTAAGGCTACATTAAGTTGCTCAGTGACATCTATCACCACATCATCGGCTTGTCCCCAAGTCTTGAGGAGCGTAGATTTAGAAGGCATCGAACTGGCCACAATACTTGTTTCGCCCCAAGTATCATCTTCGACAAAGTGCGCCATATAAGCACCGCTTTCAGATCCTGTAGCAATGCCATATAGGTGAATTTTGGCTTTCGTAGCTGCTTTATCCACATTAGCTAAGTCAAAACGAAGATAACTAGCACGGTAAGTACTCTTGGTCTCTGATGTCCCTTTGATTAATAATTCGGCATCATTACCATAATTCTCTTCGCCTTTGAAATAAGCATCAGCTTCAGGCTCAATCTCATAATCTGCTTGCGGCTTTGAATCATAATAATCAATGAAGTTATACAATTGGTTATTTAAAACCTTCATATCCTCAAGCAACGCTGTATAAGGAACACCTTGCTCATTAATAATTCCCTTGTTGGCTAGAGGCTTATCTTGATAACGGAACCAGTGAAAGCCCACCAGTTTACCTGTTTGAGCCAGTGTTGTGACATAGTTATCGTTGAACCAAGAACGTGACGCTTGATCTTCTACACTCCATCCTGCACCTTCTCCGTTATCTTCCACCATCTCCATCGCATAATACTCCGTTATCATCAATGGTCTAGCTGCCCATTCTGACATATTAGCGATTTCCAATTGGCGTGCTCCCCAACGGTTATAGTGGTTGGTAGAAAACACATCCACATACTTTCCTGCGTTTTTCATAAAATCTTCGACATAACGTTCCACACTATGACACCTAGTACCAAGGTACATATGATTTGGATCTACAGCTTTGATAGCAGCAGATACCACAGAATAATAACGCTCACCCATCAGAGCTATGTAGGCATATTGATCTTCAGTATCCCAATTGTCAGGTGTCTTGCCTCGTGATGTAAGAAATTCTATCGCAGTCATATAATTCTTGTCACTAGGGTCGGTAATGGCTAAGTGGGCTGGCAAACCATCATCACGCCACGTCAATTCATTATCTGACAAATAACCAAAGACCATAGGGTCATTTTTATAGGGTTCAAATCCTTTTGCTAGATTATTGGCATAAGCCTCGAACTCATCATCAAAGACGGGCATCTCAATACGCTCATCACGATCACGACGGTACTCAGCTATAAAACTGATTTTAGGTGTATAGGCCATTGGAGTTATGTCTTTCTGAGACGAATTAAGAATATCCTCATCAGTCCAACAACCAAAACCATTAAATCCATATTGAGCAAGCAGTTGATAGGTTTCATCGGCATTAAAGTGGTCTAAGTCCACTGAATTAACAGCCTTGTGTATGTATAAATAACCTTCTGGATCTACGGCCCACCACCGCCCATCAATTTTCTCTACACGAAAGAAACCTGAAGCTTCTACCTTATGAGCTTTCCAACCTCCATACTTGCTAAATTCCATATTAACAGGATCAATACTGTAATCCTCTAAAGAATCTAAGGTCTGACAAGGAAAATCAAGATAATCGCCAGTGGTATAAACACTCGCCTGTTTTTGCGCATTTACAGGAACTATACTTGAAGTAAATACAAGACATACATTAAATAATAAAAAAAAGAATTTGTGAAGCATTGTTATATATATAAAGATTATTTATTAATAATGGTTTTGTCAGTAGGCATCATAATTCCGGGATGGACAAGAGCAGGAATACCAGAATTAGATTGTGCAAAACTTGCCGGCAAAGGAATAAATATAAAGAACTTGGTTGTGATCGTGATTAGAGATAATTTGTTTTTCATGGTTCCATTTATTGTTAATATCATCCTTTTGAATGACGTTTTTGTACTTAAAAGTGTTCTTGATCTGTATTCATACCATTGGCTTAGCTCAGTAACTTTTACTTATACTCCATCAGATCAGAGGCAGAAAGGCATGAAATCGACCATTTATTATTTCTTCTGTTTCTTTTATTTTTCCCAAAGTCCATAAATCTGTTTTTTGCTACCCATTTTTTCTGTAGTAGCATTAACGCTATCTAGATAGGTCACGAGTAATTTATGTAATTCTTCCGTTTTTTTAGGCATCTTCTTTGAAAGATCGTTCTCCTCTCCCAGGTCCTTACTCAAATCGAATAATTCAATTTTATTTTCATCCCATGTCTTGACGAGTTTGTAGTCACCTTGACGAATCGCGCTTAGCGGATCACGGGTAACAGCCTTATGAAAAATAAAAAAATCATTTTTACGCTTGACCGTCTGAGACTCTCCCTTCAAGAGAGATTTGAGGCTTCCTCCATCCAAATTCTCATATTTCAGCTCACGACCTGCAAGATCTGTAATTGTTGGTAAGAGATCCACTCCTGTGACAGGAACGTGCGAGACTGCTCCTGCTCTGATGCCTGGCCCACTGATGGTAAAGGGAACACGTATCCCGCCCTCATACAAGCTGTGCTTACCATCCCGTAAAGGAGTGTTCTGGTTGGGCGCTTTTATTTTACTGGGGCTCACCCTTCCACCATTGTCTGACATAAAAATGACGTATGTATTATCCTGCAAACCAAGCTCATTAATACTCTTCATAAGGCGCCCCACCCCTGTGTCTAGGTCTTCTGTCATAGCTGCAAACTCTGGGTCTCTGTGAACTTTCCCAATCGGGCGCTTATTTACTTTGTCCAGCGTTTCCTGCTTGTAAAAGATTTTCAAATGCACAGCATAGTAGGAAACTTGAACATAAAAGGGCTTGCCTTCATCCCGGCACTGTCGCATAAAATCCTCAGTACTCTTGGTCACCTCATCAATTAATTTAGGATCGTCTGTTGCAGAGGGTTTCTTGCTCCCTTTATCACCACCTTCGTTATTGCTGGTGTAACCGTCGCTTGCATCGTAACCCAGTTCCTCCGGAGTTACTAGATCGAAACGCATATCCCATTTGCCAAAGTGGGCGGTGCGGTAGCTTGGATTGATCGCTTTGAGCGCCCGCGGAATATTTGGTTGCTTTTTGTAGTATTCAGTCCATCCAGGCTGGTCTTTCTGATACATATGCCGAGCGGTATTTTGACCAACCTGCAAACTCCTGCGGGTAGGACAGCAAATCGGCCCCGGAGCATATCCCTGAGTAAAGCGCATCCCCTTATCAAAGAGCCGTTCCATATTAGGAGTCTGGTAGTAATCACTTTTTGATTCAGGAATAGCTGGATCCATCAGTTTAGAACTCCCTACCCAGCTCTGGTCGTCGGTGAGGATTACAATAAAATTTGGAGATTTTTCTTTGCTCATTACAAGCTGTGAAATACCCAACAATACAATTAATAACGTTATTACTCGTGTCATCATTTTCCTATTTAGTTTTAATTAGCAGAAATGCTTTTGCTAGAGCGACATCATCATTTTTTTCTTCCCAGCCGTAAAACAACCACACATCTTCTTTAATATTTCCTTCTTTTGTTTTTATAGGTTGAATATTATTAAAACGCCAACCCTGATATTCTCCCTCCGCTTTAAGCAGTGTGTTTTTCATTTCCCATGTAAAGCCATCATCGCTCGAAATCCATTCTTCAATGCGTGTTCCACCGCCATGACTGTTCATTACTCCTTTTCCCTTTGATTCAAAATATCCGTCATCCATTAATAAAAAAGCATGCATTATTCCTTCATTATCAATTGTAAGATGACTACTATTCCATTTATGACAGGCTGGAGCAATGATGGTCTGCTTCCATTCGTTTCCAACTCTTCTCACATAGTAATAGTTGAGCTTTTCAAATTTCTTTTCAGTAAGTACATGTAAAAATGCAGGATTATCATATTTATCGATAATAATATCAGGAGGTACTCCAGCACCACGCCAATTGGTATCCCATATTTTACACTGAGCATTTGCTTCTTGCAACAGAATTGGAGTTTCCATTTCTGTTCCTTCAAAGTTACTTACCTTATCTTTTTCCAAGTCTACTTTCACATAGTAAAGGTTCGTTTTTAGTGTACCTACATTTTTCTTGTATAATGGGTTATACGATTTTTCAGGAATATTTTTCTTGTTGTCATCGTAATACATAAATACCACATGAATAAATTTGCCATCTTTAGAAGGTAAATAGGTATGATAGGATGAAGCTTCATCCATTTCTGCATGAGGGATACCTAAAGTATCTTCGCCATTGTTTAAATCTAGCACAGATTTCTCGGGTGTACGCCATGTAAGTCCTTCGTCGGAAGTAATGCTGTATGTCCATGAACTTCGGTGTCCTCCCGTTCTATAATAGATTATTCGTTGTTGATCGTAAATCTGAGAAATGGAAGGATACGACATCGACGGTGCTATTTGAGGTGCTGTTTCCCAATCCTTTGTACTTGTTCCAATGTTTGCTGGTTCTTTAGAAATAATATGTGTGCCCGGAGTTAAATGACAACCTGAAAGCACATGTAGAAAATCATTGTTATCAGCCCAAACAATTGGTCCATAATGATGATCCTTACTTGGTTTTCCTGGCAATTGAACCGGTTCTAAAAATTCACCTGTTTTTAAATTGTAAGAAGTTGCAAAAGGTAAAGTCTTTTCCAATTTGCTTGCACACGCCTTAGCTCCTCCATTATAAACCAAATGAATTTCGTCACCTATCAGGACTGCCTGTGGGCGTTGCCTTCTATCGTAGATCATTTTTTTTGTACCACCCTCACCAAAGGGAATAAGCTGGTAACTATTCTGTTTGGTGTTTTGTGCGCTCGAGATAATACTAACACAAATTAAAATGACTAGTAAAAAAAATGATTTTAAATCCATCATAAAATCGTCGTTTAAAAATTCATCTACCTTCATGTAAACATTCTTCTTAAATGCTTCGAAACGTTTTTTTGCAAATTCTCGTCTTTTCAATTTAGTAGAGCTTAATACTATCTAATTCAAGTTTATCTATTCAAACTGCTATTTAGCTGAAAGGCCTATATGTTCAATGGTATAAGTTACAATTGAAATGGAAAGCTTACCACCGTTAGCTTGCTTCTCAGCTTTAATCCTTAATAATGGACTTATCAGCACTCATCAGCACTGTTAATTCTACACTGCTACTTCCAGCCTCGGGATTGACTCTTATTTCAGCCCTTTGCACCTGTTCTGATAAGGGGCGCAAGTATTTGTAATAAGGAGCTTCTTCTAATCCTTTAGTTAACCAATGCGACACACGCGACTCCTCTATTGTCTCAAAAGCAGCACCTTCTGGCGAGGTTATTTTCAAATAAAAACGGGAATCATTTTCCCCATAAAGTGTCAATACATTATCTTCTACAATAACAGTATCTCCCCACATAAAACCTCGCCACACCACCGTACTGCTAGCATCCGCTAAATGAATTTTGTCACTTAATTCTACAGTTTTACTATTGAGTAAAGTATACTTACGAGTGACTTCTTTTGTCAAGTCCGGATAAAGCGAAGAATTATCCATCACTACATAAGGCTGGTCAGCCTCTGTATTAACGTCTTTCAATACACTTCTACCATAGGAATTGATAATTTTATCATCGATCTCAATCACATTATGTGACTTGCTTGAAGTCTTAAAATAATGCCAACGTTTAGCCTCTGGGTCACGCTTCCAATAGTTAGGCACATTATAACTCTCAGCACCCATATCGTGAAAGATGGTTTGCCCATCTACCTCTACAACAAAACTACTCGCATCTAAGTGTTGGTGTGACATCCCCCCCTTGCCTGTCTTGGCCATCAGAAAGATATCCCCTTTCTCATTACCACCATTGAACACTGCAACATCCGTTGATGTAGGTCCACGGAATACTTTAAGACCTGCCACATCATCGCGCTTTCTATTACCACTACCAGGCACATACCATACTATGGATAAAGATTGCATTTGTCTACGGTCATAGTTCTGGAGACCATAATCTGGGTCATTGAGTAAATCCGACTGGTGATCAGCCATCACCTTCTGATTGTACTTTTGAGCTAAAAAGTAATAAGCTGCCAGAGGTTCATCCCTATCAAACTCGCCCACATCAGCAAAACGAAACATCATACCTCCAGGTGTAATGGTCGATAGGCGGTAGTCGATGGTTTTGTCAAGCCCTTCCATCTTTCCGATATCAAAGCGCTCGTCACTAGGAAAATTATAGTCACAAGCATCCATATAGAGCACCAGGTAACGCATCGTATAGCCCCAATATCCTGCCCCCTCATAGCATACACCATCTGGAGCAAATGACTTTAGACAGTTAGGCATACGCTTGGGATCTGTGGTACTGCCTTGTAGAAAACGTGTTGCCTCTTTGGGGAAGTGCTCAGCAAAAGCAATACACCCCATAGCGATACCCGTATTACATACGGTATTCCAGTTATTTTCTTTATCAAAAGGGAAGCCCCCTAAACGTTCGAGCGAAGGCTTTAGTGCTTTCTCTTCCCAAGCCTTAAGTATCGTTTGCTTCTGCTCCTCTGAGAGGTAATCGTACATCCAATCGTAAGCCAATGCCACCGTTGTGCTCATCTCGGCGACGTCGAGGTAATGATTGGGGTTCCAATCTTTATAAGCACAAGCATTCATCACATTAGCTACCAATTTGTCGGCATATTTTTCCTCCCCAGTAAGGCGATAGGCTATGCCTAGTACCGTTACCCGCTTGAGGGTTTCGCGTGAGATATTAAGGATATTACCACGGCTAGAGTAACGGTAAGACTGCAATGGTTTTTCTAGCAATTGATTGGCTAACTTAATATTTAAGGTGTATAATTTCTTTAGAGTTGTATCGCCCTCTTGTAAGCAAGATATGATTTTATTTTCTCTTTCTGGTGTAAATAGCAGACGAGGATGATTGGGTAACTGATGCCCAAATAACTCCACCGTAGATGGGTTTTGTTTTTTAGCGAAAGCGGAAGAACTCATAGCCCACAGCAGCAGAAATGATAAAAAAAACGTGATACTTCTCATAATACTCTTAATGTAACAAAGGAATTAACAACAGTAAAAAAAACGAGCACAACGCGTCTCGAAAAATATATTCATCTACATACCAGAAAAATGATAAATGGCTATTTTAGATTTTCATTCTAACAAAACATATTGTCTACCTGTCTTGGTTTTAGATTTCTGAACAAGATAGTATATACCTCTTGATAAGAAATTTACATCGATGGTGCATGAAGAATTGGCCGATGATTGAAGCTGAAAAAGCTCCTGTCCTCTATGATTATAGAGTATAATCTTATAATCCTCAGTACTATTATTTTCTAGAGTTAGACTCCCAGAACTAGGATTAGGATAACACCTTATAAGCGTGATGCTTTTATTTTCATTTAGGGCACTTACATTAGGGTCGTTATAGCTCAAGCGAGCAATGCCAATAGCGTCCTCTCCACATCCTGTATAGAACAAGTAAAGCGAATCATTTTCGTCTTCAAAAACAAAAGGATCCCGTAACTGATGGACATTCTCAGGGGCTGAAGCCGTCTCAGAAGGTTCAATCTCAAACTGTCCACCTTCCCAGCCCTCTTGTGCCGTCATAAGCTCTAAAGGAGGGTAAGAAGCGTCCCATTTTTCCCAATCTCCCACACTCAAATCGATGGTTGACATCTGAATACGCTCTGGTGCATCACCGCGTCGGCTGTAGAACACGTGCAACTGATCGCCCACAACACGTACTGCCGTGTGACGCACACGCAAGTCATCCTTATCTATCCCTGCTGCTGTGATATCAGCTTGAAAAGGATTGTTAGGGTGCTTATCCCATAGCTTGGAGCTGTAATCAAATCCTGCAGGTGCCGTCCAAGGCGCTGCAATACTAGGCGCTCTATAGGGAGTACCATCGTTGGTCAGAGCATATTTATTATTGTCATAATCGAATACTCTAAAATAAGAAGGACCAAGAAACACAGATTCTATATGATCGTTAAAATCGAGTCCGTAAGGCGATGTAGATACCCAACTTACTTGAGAAATTGAGGCTTTCACACCATCAACATAGGTAGAAGGACCTGAATGAAAATACAGGATAATGCGTTGTTTCTCATCATCAACAAAAGCGTCGGGCGAAGCCAGATGATTGAAGTCAATAACAATATTGTGATCGAGCCTAATATCCTTACCGCCATTATCTATAGCTCCTCGTTTACCTTTCGCGACACTATCTCCCATTTGATGCAAATGCCATGGGCCTTTGACTTGTGCAGCCCACGCCATACGGATGTATTCCCCATCGTGATGAGCAAAGTACATGTAATACTGAGCTGTAGAATCGGCACGTTTATCTGAGGGAATCCAATCTGGGATACGAATAACAGATGGACCATTAATATTTTCGCCTTCATCTTCAATACCCAAAGCAGTAAACATCTCTTGAGAAATAATGGGATTACCCCCTATTCTTACCACTTCGTAAAGTTGTTTTTCGCTTGCTTGAGCTAAAGCACCAAACGTAGTGACCACCAATAATATAAGATATAAAATGTGCATCGTTTTATGAAATTATTAGATGAGTTCCATCAAAACGGACATTTTCACTTACACGATCTGTCTTAATATGTATTATCTCGTTTTTAACATTTACCTCAAAAGTTTTATCAAAGTGGCGCAACTGGTGTACTACCACAAACTTAGTCTCCTTACACTTACGACGAACAATAAGCATTGGTTTAGATATTTTTCTAACCTTCTCAGGCGTAGCATCCCATCCTTCTTTTTCTACATATATTGGGGTATTCGACTCAAACACTTCAGTTTCGGCCTCCCCTGCAAAATGCACACGTACTCGTTCCCCTTCATTGTCAGAAAAAAGGGCATTCCATGCACCTTCAATCTTCCCTCGTGTTCCATCCCTCATACGCTTATTATCGGCAGACACAGCTTGACTATCAAGTGGAGCTAGGCGATAATCAGCTTCAAATTGATCATATGGAGTCATCGAAATGGGGCTTTCGAATAATAGCTCACCCTCTTCATGCAAAATATAGTCGTAAGTATGTAGCTCTTCGCTTTTACACTCAAAGACATCAACAAGATAGTCGTCAGTAATACCTAATGTACGCTGCTGATGTACACCAGCGTAAATAGTACCCGCCAACGATATACTCTTCATTCGTCCCGAATGCTTTATTTCTGAAAAGGTAATATCATTGAACTCTTGTATGCGCTGTGGTAACTGGTACCGGCGTTTGTCAGGTCCTTTTTTGTCTACCAAAACAGTGTTATGTCCGAGAGCGTAATGCGATAATGGTGTTTTATTACGACTACCTCGTGACTTACGTGGGGCTAAATAATCCCAGTTTTTTAAGTACCAATCGGGATATAGAATCTTACCATTGGCAAATAAATCAATATGAAAAGGGTCATCGTGACCGTGATATTGAATAGTACAGCCATTGCGCACATGTAATGCATTACCAGTGCCCTGCCAATATGCTTTCCCCTCTACTGTCGCCAAGAGAGCGTGCCCTAAACCTTGAAACTTCGCACTTTTAAAATCAGGAATAGCTTCTCCTTCAAGCGGCACTCCGTGGATCAGTGTTGTATCTCCCCATACTGTAACATCAGCGCCATAACGCTCTTTTTCCATATTGATAATCCAAGCATATTTAGGGTCTTTATACGCTTTATAAAAAATTTCAAACTTATTGGCCATTCGGTCTTTATTGGCACCGAACAAGAAAGCACCAAAGCCTTGATGCATTTTAACGTTGTTATCTTTGTCTAACTGACAAGCATAAGAGCCATCACCATTAGCAACAAGTAATCCATTAGGGTTACAAAGCTCGAACAAACCGTCAATTAAGCTTTTAAGAGAATTTCCAGAAGGTGAAACATAGGCATACAAATCTTCATAGTCATTCATACGTGCCGCCTCAGCCAATAAGCTCATAGCACACAACACATAGTCAAGTGTATAACTCAATGGTTCGGGCCAGAATTTACCATCACGCATTTTACTCTCCAAAGCAGCCTTGAAACCAAAACGACCATTGATAGATGTATCTATAGCTTTCTGATTCGAAGTTAAAAAACCAAGAATTCCTAAGGTAGTAATGCCCCAAAACTGCGTATTTCCAAGGCGTGTTATCTTTTCGTTTTCATATCTGAAATACTGCTTGGTCATCTCCTCTAGACGAGATTCCATAGCAGGCTTTATAGCGGCAAAGTCAGGGTGATTTTTCAACAAATCCCAAGACCACAGATAGTTCATACGAGATACACCATAAGACCACATCGAGCTACTGACCTCTTTATCTGCCTTGTACAAGGGGATCTCTACAGACTCTAGTTTGAACTCTTTAATTAAGGCCTCTTTGACAAAAAAGAGATTTTTTTCTTCTCCTGTTAGTCTATAATAAAGGGCTACAGATTTAAGGTACTGTCCCGTAGTCCATTCACGCCAGGTACCTTTCCAGTGGGATTGCCAGTACATCTCTTCTGTGCCTATGGCCTCAGCTCTAAGAGCTGCTAATCGCTTTTTGGCCCAATCATACTTTTTACATTTTTTTGCAATCTGTTTAATGTCTTCTGCCGAAAGGAAAAGGCGTTCACCCCCCGACAAATAATCTTCTCCTATAGGTGTAGTACACCCCAATGGCAGTACAATGGCTGTCGATGATAACAAACCTAATTTTACAAAATCTCTTCTTTCCATTTATTATTATTCTATACCATTAATGCATATCTTCATAAAACCTAAAAGCATCCTCCCATCTATCACTACGAAACGATGAAACAGGTAAAGGCAGCACAATGGAAATAGTTGCTAAAAAACCTCACTTTTTAAACTCAATTCTCTCCACAAAAACAATGAAAAACATACTATTATTCCAATGTGCTACTTGCTGTTTTATATAGAAGCTGTTTAAAGTCCTATTGAAAAACTGCTCCCGAATTCTATGGATAATC
>DHQI01000106.1:102986-108750 GCA_002408065.1 Bacteroidales bacterium UBA5342 | reverse complement strand
CACCAGTGTGCATTATCCCGCCCCTTTTTGCCACTTATCTTTTTCGGGATAATAAATCCACACATTTTCAAGCGGCAACTCTTTAGGATAGCGCCCCGTCATAGCACCTATAACGTAGATAGCATCACCATATACCACGGGCTGGAAATGGTGTATTTCCATCGGTGATTTTGCCTTGCTGGTCCAGGTATTAGTCTCAGGACTATAAACTTCTACGGGTTTAATTCCACGTCCGCCCATCAAATAAAACTGTCCCTTATATTCTACAAAACCATTCTCGTGCCGGCCAGCAGCATGTCCATTTGTTTCGATAGTCGTCCAGCGATAATTGTTTAACTGTGCCTGAAGCTCTAAACCCACAATCAAACAGAAAAATGTAATAAGGTGAAGTGATAATGGTGTTATTTTTTTCATAAAATAATTTTTTTAACAGTTGCAATACAGCTACTCTACTATTTGCCTTAGATGATGTTCTAAAATTTCACTCATCATTTTCACTTTCTCAGTATATTCTACTTCTTCAGCAATATTATTATTCTCGGCTTTATCCACCCGGTGGTCATACATCATACGAGCCCGCTTTGGTGTATCAAAGTTCCAGTTTTTATCATACCATTGCGTATAGAGAAAATCTTGTGTCTTAACGGCACTCATGTTCCTAAATCCCGGATATACAGCCGATTTATGAACAGCCTCCGAATCTTTTAACACCTCAAGCATACTGCCACCCTGACAATGCTCCGGTATTTCCATATTGGTAAGTTCACATATTGTAGGATAAAGGTCAACAAAATCAACCAATTGGGTCCTTTTACCTTTTTTTACATTTGGGGCTCTGACAATAAGCGGTACATGGGCAGCGTTGTCTAAAGTATTATGCTTACCCCAAAAATTATGTTCGCCCAGATGCCATCCGTGATCTCCCCAAAGTACAACAATCGTATTTTTAGCTAAACCTAAAGCTTCCAGTTCATCCATAACACGCCCTATCTGCGCATCGATATAGCTGACGCAAGCAAAGTAACCATGGCGGGCTATACGATGAAAATTGTCCTCTGTAGGAAAGCCTTCGTGAGCGGAATACTGACTACGTAACTCAGTACTTGTTTTTAATATTTTAGGGGCATTATCAGGCTTATACCTATTGTTTGCTAAAGGAATATTCTGGCGTTCGTATAAATCCCAGTATTTTTTAGGCGCATTGAATGGCAAATGGGGTTTTATGAGGCCGTAGCCCAGAAAAAAGGGGATATCCATCTGTGCCAGACGGCGAAGATCTTCTATTGTTTTATCCGTAATTTGCCCATCGGCATACGCATTATCAGGTACATCTGCTTCATCGTAAAACGGGCCACGCTTAGTAGTATCGTCATGTAACTCATTCGCCAGAGGGGCATGCCATACTAAATCGTCATCGTTAATTATCCCCGGAATAGAGGTTGGACGCCAAGCTGGTTCTGACCACGACTGAGGCGAATCTTCCTGATGATGAAAAATTTTGCCATTACTAATCGTATGATAACCATTAGCTTTTAGATATTCTGCCAAAGTAGCGACCTCGGGCACTTCTTTGTCTGCCCGAGCTAAATAGTTAATAAAACGCTTATTCGGAATAGGATAAATACCAGTCATCAGGCTGGCTCGCGATGCTCCGCAAACCGAAGCATTGCAGTAAGCATTCAGAAAAACGGCGCCATCCTCAGCTATCTTATCAATGTTAGGTGTAATAATTTCAGCTGCGCCATAACAGCCTAATTCCGGGCGTAAATCATCAACGGCTATGAATAAGATGTTGGGTTGTTTTTCAGCGGTACCGGAAGCATAAAACACTAATAATAAAAAAACAGACATTAGAATACTTTTTTTCATAATCGGTTTCTGCTTTAATCAGTTACATTTAGAATATCACACTCAACTACCTAAGCCCCAAGGTCATTTTTCCTTTTACTCTAAAAGATTTAGAAAGAATATTTGAAGAGTTCTTGCTCACATTGGGTTGTCCACCTCCCAAATGCAAAACAAAGTCACCTGCTTCAATTACTCTATCGCTGTTTTTATTAATCATCGACATTTTTACCGGAGCAATGGTGAATTTCATTACTTTGCTTTCTCCGGCTTTGAGATGTATGCGCTCAAATTCAATCAACTGATGTAAAGGACGGGGCGTACTTCCCTTTTTATCTGTCAGGTAAACCTGCACCACTTCGTCGCCACTTACATCACCACTATTACTAAGCGTCACCTCTATGTGCAAAGAATCCCCAGCTTGAATACTTTCAGGTATCTTTAAGTCGGAATAGGTGAATGAAGTATAGCTAAGACCATATCCAAAAGGATAAAGAGCTTCTTGAGTAAAATAGCGATAGGTGCGGTTTTTCATATCATAATTCTCAAAATCCGGTAGCTGCTCTACTGATTTGTAATAAGTAATAGGTAATTTCCCGCCCGGATTATAATCCCCGAATATCACATCAGCTATCGCATTTCCGCCCTGCTCACCGGGGTATCCTGCTAAGAGGATAGCATCCAAATGTTCATCCGACCAATTGATGGCCATAGCACCACCACTCATCAGCACCATTACCACCGGTTTTCCTGTTTCCTTGAGGGCTTTCAATAAGTCCAACTGTGTCTTGGGTAAAGTCAATTTAGTTCGGTCACCACCGTTGAAACCATCTACTTTCACCCGCATTTCTTCACCTTCCAAGCGCTGAGAAAGTCCGGTAACCACAAAAACCACATCAGCTTTTCGGGCCACTTCTACAGCCTTTTTCAAATTATTCTCTTTAGGCAATGCCCACAACAAACGCGCTTGGCCCCTGCCATTCCAGTTCTTATAGGCAAAGTCTACCTTGTAACGTTTTCCGGCTTCCATTTCAATGGTATACTCCTTGTGGTTAGGAGCGTGCTTAGCCGATCGTTCCATTAGTTTTTGACCATTTATTTTTAGCATATACTGAGGATCAGCCCAAGATCCGATACGGTAGGTGCCTGTAAGCGGTGGTACGATATAGCCTGTCCATCTAACTGCATAATCATCATCAGGCAAGCGGCTATCCGGAGCTACTAAGTCCCAAGTAAAATCAATATTATCATCCACTCGGGTAAAAACAGGCGCTCCCGCCATATCAACGGAATTATAATACTCGCCCAATAAGCCTTGTTGCCCGTTTTCGGTTTCTAAATAGAACGACGGAACAGGTGTCAGGTTAGATATTCCCTCGGCCAAATCACATCCCTCAGCATAAAGCACCTCTACAGCCGGAGTCAACTTGTTTTGCATCCCTTTGAGGAGTGTTACCGGGTGCTTGGGAGTACCATTATAATTACCAATTAGGGATTCAAAATTATCGGCATTGGGCCCTACCACTGCTACTGTCTTTAGCTTATATTTATCTAAAGGCAATGTGTTTTTATCATTTTTGAGCAAAACGATGCTTTCTCGCGACGCTTTTCTGGACAAATAACTGTGATTATCTAAAGTATTAGTGCTAAAAGGTATTTTAGCATAAGGCACTAAGGAATCGGGATCAAACATACCCAGCTTGAAACGTGTAGTGAGTAAACGCCCCAAAGCTTGATCAATATCATTCTCTGTCACAAGCCCTTCTTCTGCCGCTTGGGGCATCTGATTATAAACCCTACCACAGTTAAGATCTGTTCCGCCTTTAATCCCAGCTGCTGCAGATTCTACCGCATTCGAAGTAGTTTTATGATGCTTATGAAAGTCTGCAATGGCGCCACAATCAGATACCACATGACCTTTAAATTGCCAATCATTTCTGAGTATACCCATCAATAATTCGCTAGAACAACAGGCCTCTCCTCTAAAACGGTTATAGGCGCCCATTACACTTTCTACATTAGCATCCATCACCAGCGCCTTAAAGGCCGGCAAATAAGTCTCGTATAAGTCGACATCCGAAGTTTCGGCATTGAAGACATGACGTAAAGGTTCAGGACCTGAATGCACCGCGTAATGCTTGGCATTTGCAGAGGTCTTTAAGTATTTAGGATGATCACCCTGCAGTCCGTTTACAAAAGCACACCCCAAAGTTGCTGTCAATAAAGGATCTTCTCCATATGTTTCATGGCCTCTGCCCCATCTCGGATCCCTTAATATATTGATATTGGGAGACCAAAAAGTAAGTCCTTGATAATACCCACGGCGATTTCGGCGTACATACTCGTGATGTTTAGCCCTTGCTTCATCCGAAATTACACCGGCCACCTCATTTACCAACTTAGGATCCCATGAATTAGCAATGGTAATCGACTGAGGAAACACGGTAGCATAACCCGAACGTGCCACCCCATGCAAAGCCTCATTCCACCACACATACCGGGGAATCCCCAGCCTTTCTATGGCTGGTGAATCATCACACAGTTGTGTCATTTTCTCTTCGTAGGTCATTAGCGAGAGAAGATTATCGACCCGCTCTTCTACCGAAAGTCTAGGATTAAGATATGGATGTTTGTAAGTCTGAGATACTGCAGCTATTACATAAAGACTAAAAAACAAACACAAGACCGTCTTTTTCGTGATTTTATCCATATACTTATATTATTAGGTGAAAATTTCACAACCCGAAATCATTCTTTCAGCAATATAGACAAAAGCATTTGAGTTATTGCAAATACTCGTCAAAATAAAGGCCCCGTCTGCCCTGGCAAATGAGGAGAAATCGTACTAACCCCACAAGCCTCAACCCACCTACATAACTGATTAAAAGGAACATAATACCACCACGCCAGCATCAAGTTCCTTATGTAAGTAAAGTTAGAACCTAAGTTGTTTGTATGGTTGTAAAAAACACAACTCACATATAGCAACTTAAGACACGCTTAGGCTATGCTCAGCGCATCGATTTAACTACTTTAGTACACTTAAGACACTTTGAAATGTACGACATTAATGACTCACCCTTAATTACTCACCACCTCTATTTCATTCACACCCGGAGTTAAACGAATATAATCAAAAGCCAGACTAACCGCCTTTCCGTTAACTTTTACAACAGCATTATCGGGTAATTCCACGGAAAATTCGCCCGGCATATTGGCTGGCAACTCAACCGTATATTTTGTCAGTTGCTCACTCACTTTTTCAAAATCACCCTTGATTTGTCCTTTTATAGTAGGAACTACGATGGATGCCGAAGACAAGGTTCCCATCTGAGGCTGTATAGTAGCCACCCCGAAACCAGGTGTTTTTGGATTGATACCCCACATACCACGGGCTACAATATTGGCTGGTGCAGCTCCCCAGGCGTGGTTCCAGTCACCATTGCTTTTGTATTTCATATCCCAGGCTTCCAGGGTTATGGTAGAACCAATAGCAATCATATTGTACCAACTACGATCGTGCGTAGCTGTCATCAACTCCAAAGCATAATCATCTTCTCCAGCCTGGTACAAAGCTTCCATCAAATATTGCGAACCATATACACTACAAGCCATTCCGCGCGATTTTACATAATCTACCACGCTTTGCTTACGAGCCTCAGGCACCACATCAAAAGCCAAAGGAATCATATTAGCGTGCAAAGCCGAGTGATCAGTCCCTATACCATCTACATAAATGCCTTTTTCTTCATCAAACAATTGTTCATTAATGGCTTTTTTAACACGGGCTGCACGGTACTCAAAATCTAATGCATCCTCTGGTTTTTTCAATACCCGGGCAAACTCCGCCATTATTTTCATATTGTGATAATAAAAACTGTTAACAACAGTATTGACAGGTTTAAAGACATAATTGTCC
>DHQI01000106.1:101604-102791 GCA_002408065.1 Bacteroidales bacterium UBA5342 | reverse complement strand
ACATAATTGTCCTGCTCGCCGGGTATAGGTCCTTTACCTCCAAAATTCTTTGCCTTAGGCGGCCAGTCCACGATGTCGCGCAAACGACGTGTAGTATCCGGAAAGCCTAATCGCTTAATCAAATCGACATTATGAGCGGGAGATTTACTACTGATAAAACCATCTTCTACCTCTAACTCCATCAAGGTTTTAACCTTTAGGTTTTCGTAGTATTTTTCGATCAATTCGGTATTGCCGGTGTACATATAATCCTGATATACCAACATAGGCACGTGTTGCTGCCACTCTGTTGGCCACGTTGGCTTACTTACAAAGAAATATTCGATGGTCATACGGCCAATAGCATATTCATTATCCACTGCATAATGACTCAACTGATTAAGGTAAGCATCCGCTTCATAAGGAATACGTTCGCGTTCTCCATCCACGTAATATCCGGCAAAAGAGGTCGCTTTCATACTGTATTTACACAAGTCCCATACTTGATTCAGGATATCATCAGAACTGCTAAAAGCACTGCTCTTATCATCAAAATAAGTAAAGAAAGCGGTTTGAACAGCTTTAGAAGGATCAAATTTTTTGTTGGCACCCTGCACTTCAGCATAGCGGTAAGGCATCAGTACCGGGAAAGAATCCGGCAAGAGAATGGCCAAATGGTTCGTGTTTCTTTCATCCGGCACTATAGGCACCTTGTAATGCGTTTGCCCGGGTTTCACAGCCAGCTTTATCTCCTGATATTTAATGGTGCCACCAGGTTTTCTGTCCACACGTCCATTTTTTAATTTTTCACCAATACGTACAACTACCGTATCTTCAACCTTTGTTTTATAATCCAGCTCTAAGGAAGCAAAAGCAGCTTTCCCAAAGTCGATAAACACGCTGCCATCGTCAAGCTTTTTAGAGGCTACCGGTGAGATACGTTCCGATTGAAAGAAGTTTTGAGACGTCAGCTTATCAGCAAACTCCCCCGTGGTAAACACCTGTAAATCTGAATATTCAGCAGCACGGTATTTCGCATCGTAATAGCGGACTTTCCAGAAATAAGTGGTATTTTCTTTCAAGGAAGCTGCTATCGTAACATCCGACGACTGACTGCTCATCACCTTACCACTAGTCCAGACGTCAGCTTCATTATTGTCTATCTTCTCTTTAGACGATGCCACCAACACCTCATAAGCCGTTTGCAG
>DHQI01000106.1:33526-101409 GCA_002408065.1 Bacteroidales bacterium UBA5342 | reverse complement strand
CCCTCATAAGCCGTTTGCAGAACCGCTTCCTGCGGCAATACCCAACTTAGCTCCGGTTGTTGATCAATGATTTTGACCCCCTGTGGTTCGCGGATATACTCTACCGTTAATCCTGTGGCTTTGGGGCTCATACCAGACTGAGCTATACTCACAAAAGCGGTCACTCCCAGTAAAGCGGCCATCCATACAAATTTCATTTTCAAACGCATTTATTCTTAGTTTTTAAATTACACATTTTTCAAAAAACAAAACTATAGTAGGAAAAGCACACAAAATAGTATAAATACGTCGTATTATTGAAATAATAAACCAAAAATGAACAAATCCACCATTAATGCCAGTAATCAGACTTAAAAACCAAAGAAATGACGGCATTGAAACCCGGTAAAAGGAGACAAGTTTATTTCGTCACACTTACATTGAGCCCTACAGCAAAGAAGTAGGTTATATCACTAAGATGTGGCATTTGAAATTTTGTAAAAAAATCATCCGAGACAAAAGCCTCATCAGACAAGCTACAGCCCACACTTAAGAAAGGATAAATCATTTTATGGCTAAAAAAAGCTTGGTTATACTTTAAACCAGCAATAAGATCCAAGGAAGTATCTAATGCCTCTTTCTCAAAAACAAGAAATTCTCCAACAGAAAAATTAATGGATCGCGAAAAACTCCTATTCATATTAAAAACGTATGCTCCGCCAATCTGAATACCACTTACAGTATACTGCTCTAGAAATGCTGCACTTAGACCACAATGCATTCTCAAATAATTACTTTTTCGTTTAGAATGACTAAAAAAGCTTAAACTAATATTCGAAGCTTCTATTCCTTCTACATTATCATAAGCATAGGTAGCATTAAGCCCTGCCGGTGAGGTAAAACCTATCACAGCACTGTGCCCACTTACACTGTTTATTATAGTATAATTATAATAAGATGTAAAACCAGCCTTATTATCCAAAAATTCTTCTTGAGAATAAGTCGAAATAAAATGAGCAAATAAAAAACAAAGAATTAAAAAGCACCTTGACATAATTTATTCGTTTTGAATCAACAATAAAGGGCACTCCGAAAAGCACCCTTTATCCATCCTTATTAAAAAAACCTATCTTAAATGACAAAGCCGAACTAGAGCTCAGTCATTTATCTTTTTGATGTTAATATTTGCATCGCTTAGCCTTTGTTCTGCACAGCTACACTATAATTTACACCATATCGTTGTATATTTGCTTTATCTTTGGCAAATACCTATCATTTAATCGTTTCTTTTTAAAGAATATCCGGGACAAGAAAAAACCCTAAACTTGCCCCGAAGATTCACCCAAATAAACCACACATCCCCTCAAAAATCTCTAAACGAAGGCATATGGGATGTTTTTAATATCTTGTATTATTCAACTTCAAATTGTAAAGCCGTAAAATCAGCACAAGAACTACCAATACGTACCTCTATGGTTCCTGCATCAACGGTCTTAGTCATATCCAGAGCCGTATAAGCCAGCATATCCGGTGTTATTTCGAAAGTCACCACTTTACTTTCGCCCGGTGCAAGTTCAATTTTTTCAAAACCTTTCAGCTCTTGCATAGGTCTCACCACAGAACCAATAAGATCTTTGATATACAATTGCACAACTTCTTTTCCTTTCATATCACCTGTATTTTTAACGGTGATGCTGGCACTGATACTACCATCCTTAGCCATCGTTTCAGCCGATAGTTTCATCGCTGAATACTCAAAGTTGGTATAGCTTAAGCCAAAACCGAAAGGATAGAGCGGTCCGTTTTTAGTAAACAGATAGCCTTTTTTGTAGTTAATCTCTTTCATGCTGTAATGGAAAGGCAACTGCCCAATAGAATGTGGTACTGTTACGGGTAACTTACCCGAAGGATTTACCTTACCAAAAATCACCTCCGCTATCGCCAGATTACCTTGCTCACTCAAATCCCAACAATCAAGAATAGCATTAGCTTGTTCAGCAAAGGCATTTATAGATAAAGTACGACGGTGCTGTAGTGCTACAATAACAGGTTTACCGGTCTTTTTAAGCTCAGCTATCAATTCATCTTGCAAGCCTATAGGGTCAATACAGTCACGATCACCAATAGCATTGGTAAAAAAGGCTTCTTTTGAAGTATACTCATCGCCACCAGCATAAAGCACAATGACATTGGCTTGTTTTACCGTATTTAGAATCTTCTTGATACCTGCTTTTTGTTTTGCTTCGGAGTTAACGCTTGGCGCTCCTTTGATACGGTTTGTTAGTTCAAAACCTTGCTCTTCAACGAAAGTGATATTTTTACCTAATACCGACTGAAAATCTGCCTTGGTATGTTCCCGTAATGATGGTCCCACCAAAGCTACGGTCATTTTTTTATTAGGATTAAGGGGTAATATGCCCTCATTTTTCAGCAAAATAATAGACTCTCTATCAGCATCGTGAGCCAAATCAAGATGTTTTGGTGTACGCACCACTTTTTTCACGTCCTCTACATTGATATAAGTCTGATCGAAAAGGCCTAAGATGAATTTTGTACGCAAAATACGGGCGGCAGATTGGTCAATGTATTTCATCAATGACGGGTCTTTCTCTACCATAGCCGGCAAGAGAGCATAAGCATCTTCGGCATAAAGATCCAGATCCACACTGGCTTTCAGGCCAAGTTCGGCAGCAGCTTCCGGTGTTTCTGCTACTTTCATAAAGTAATGTAAACGACCAATATCATTGGCATCCGACACCACATAACCTTCAAAACCCCACTGATTGCGCAATACTTCTGTCAACAACCAAGGGTTAGCATGACTAGCCACACCATTGATATCGCCATGTGAAGCCATAATTCCAAGTGTGTTAGCTTCCATCACAGCCGCTTTAAAAGGAGGAAATATTTCATCAATAAGCGTACGCGGCGACATTTGAATAGAGGCAAAGTTAGTACCACCGGATACTTGAGCATAACCGGCAAAGTGTTTGGTAACAGCACCAATATGGGTACTTTTCAGACCGTCGTAATCGCCTTGCATCCCCGTCACGGCACTCAAGATCATCTGCGTTGTCAGGTAAGTATCTTCACTAAAGCCCTCACTCATACGACCAAATCGCGGATCGCGCATAATGTCAGCTTCCGGTGAGTGGGTCAGGTGCAAACCACGCATACGCGCTTCACGACCTACCGCATCATATACTTCTTTCACCAACTCGCGATTGTAAGTAGCAGCCATATTGATAGGACGTCCAAAACTAGTACAGCCCTCAGCATCTACCCCATTGTAAGATTCTGTCACAAAAAAAGTTGGGATGCCTAAACGGTTATTCTCAATAATATATTTTTGCAATTTATTGTTAAGAATGGCAGCCTCTTCAGGTGTATTATGCTCTCCGGGATTCTTTATACCGCCGACACCTATCTTGAGCTTTTTAACAACTTTATCGGACAAATCCAGTTCGCCATCTTCCCCCAATTCCACACCAATGTTGGCATGAAACATACGCATTTGTCCCACTTTTTCCTCCAATGTCATACGTGACAAGAGATCTTCCACACGCTCTTCTACAGGTGCATCTTTTTGCTTGTAGAGTAATTCATCGCCCGACGTACAAGCTCCGAGCAAAAATGCCGTAGCTCCAATTAAAAATATTTTTTTTATCATCTTTTTATTTGTTTACAAAATTCATCGAATGCAAAACTAAAATGAGAAACCCGTTGGAAATCCAAAATATGAGTCAATTTATCGCAAATATCCACCATAATTGAACATATTACTCAAATTATAAGATATAACTCATTTTTATCAGGATGGTAGCAAGGTATAAAAAAAGCCCCCATGGACAATATCGTACAAGGGAGCCTGGGCTTAATAAGTATGTAGACAATACACCTTAACTCTAAATATTTATTTCAAAGGTTCCACCTCCAAGCCCCATTTCGTTATCAAATCTAAGGCACCACGGTAATTATACTTTTTACGATCGGCTTTGCCCAAACGGTCATAAGCAGATAAAACCTCTTTTTTCATCACATCACTTTGATCATCCACTAAGAAAATAGAGTTATAGACAAGAGTCTGAGCAAACTCACGGTCTGTCCTTAAGGCACGGGTGAACCCTTTGTAGGCTTCCTCTTTATAACCGAGCTTATAAAGCGCTTCGGAAGCCACCACAGCAACACTTACCGAGGGGTCATTTACGGCATTTTTCAACTCATTGACAGTACCAGCAGCCTCTTGACCTAAAATTAATAAACCTGTAGCCCCCCAATAACGAATAGCTGAGACCTCCGATTTAAGGAAGGTTTTTATCTGAGCCAGGTTTTCTTTTTGCCCCATAGATGCTAAATCTGCTGCATCTATAATGTCATCCATAGGCAATGCGCCACTATGGAAATAATCATACAAGGGCACTCCATCAGCTAAAATCAGGCGCTCATCCTCTGGCACAAATCCTGTATCCTTGATTTTTTTCACCCACGATTTATTCGCTTCCCTCATTTCTTTTAGCACATCTGCATATGCCGGGTCATTGGCCAAATTATTAATTTCCCAAGGATCATTTTCGGTATCGTAAAGTTCTTCACTCGGTTTAGGCTCCCAAAAACGGCTCTGTACTTCGTTACATTCCCCATTTTTATAAGCCACTTCCCACGACTGTAGCGAGTGAGCTCTGAATAAATACTCAATATGCAAGCCGTAAATACGGTGCGGCATATAGTTGCGGATATAGCGGTATTTCTCCGAACGTACAGCACGGCACATATCGTACCATTCATCCATACGGTCACGAAACATATAGGCATATTCCGGATCAGGGCTTATTTTTTCACCTAAAAACGCTTCGCCTTGCAGACGTTCTGGTTTTTCTTCACCTACGATTTCTAACAGGGTAGGAAACAAATCGACAAAACTGACCAAACGATCAACCTGAGTACCGGTCTTTTTATTTGGCCATAGATTTTTATACTTTTTCGGAATACGAACGATGAAAGGAACTCGGGTACCTGTTTCATAAAGGTAACGCTTACTACGTGCCAATACACCACCATGGTCGCCATAGTAAAAGACAATAGTGTTATCTGCCATACCGGATTCTTCCAATTCTTTTAATTTTTCACCCACAAGAGCATCCATCTGATTCACACGTTGATAATACTGAGCCCAGTCGTGTTTCATATCTTCGGTACGCGGATGATAAGGAGCAATAGGAACGTTTTCTTTATCAAACGTAAGCTCATCATCTGCTAACTGCTGATGAATACTACTCTCGTGCGACCGGGTAAAATTAAATATTGCAAACCAAGGCTTCCCATCCGGAGCATTTTTATAATGTGCGTTTTTACCACATTCATCCCACACTTCGCCTTTCACATTAGTGTTGTAATCAGTTTTATAAGCATTAGTACAGTAGTAACCTATTTTCTTCAATGTTTCCATATGGAATTCAACTCCTGCACCACGCGGGTAATAGCTACGCATATTAGAGTGACCACCCGAACTGGCATAGATACCTGATGCAATGGTGTTACGGGCCGGGGCACATACCGGTGCATTAGCATAGGCATGGGTGTAAAGAAAACCATCCGCAGCCATTTGATCCAGGTTCGGCGTTCGTGCAAAATCATCACCATAGCAGCCCAAAAACGGGCTATTATCTTCACTGGTAATCCACAAGATGTTGGGGAATTCTGTTTCGGCTTTTGCACAAGAGGCAAACAGCATCAGCAACAAAGCTGACAATTGTAAAAATTTCATTGTTTTATTTATTATTATATAACTAAATATCTATCCTTTGACAAGAAGAACAAGTAAGTATTTGATTCTAACTATTGGATTACCCCAACAGCTGAATAAAACAATCTATACTAAAATATAATAACGGTAAGTAAATTATACTCTATATTGCTCAAAATAGCCCCTTGACTCCTTTTTCTGTAGGAAAAACAGGCTGAATATCACCATCCGGATTATAGTACAGATATTCAACACATACATTGCGACGCTTGCCGGTTCCACCGTTCCAGTCCTGAACATGGTAAAAGAAATACCATTGCCCTTTATACTCCAGCATAGAGTGATGATCTTGCTTTTGAGATGGATTTACTGCCCCTTTGAACTCAAAAGGACCATAAGGAGAATCTCCAATACCATAAAAACCACCACGACGAGCGCTATAAGAGTAATAGTACTTTCCTTTGTATTTGTGCATATAGCTGGCTTCAAAAAAGTTGTCGCTACCATATTCCACAACTTGCGGGGATTCAGCCAATGTCATTAAGTCATCACTTAAACGTGCTACTTTTGGTTGGTTCACCCCCCAATACAAGTAAACACTGCCTTCATCATCCATAAAAACACAAGGATCTAACCAACGACCTTTGACCCCTTCTATCCAACCAATATCTTTGAAAGGACCTTCGGGCACATCGCTAACAGCTATACCACAGCGCATATTGCGTGTACCATCGGCCGAATGAGGGTAGATTAAATAATACTTATCATTCTTATAAATAGCGGTAGGCGCCCACATCAAAGCTTCTGCTCCCCAAGAAATATGGCAGGAATGAAGTATTTCACCATGGTCAGTCCAGTTCACCATGTCGGTGGACGAAAAAGCATGATAACCATCCATACTATCATAAGTAGTGGCGGTATCCATATCGTGCGAGGTGTACATCCACACTTTACCATCGTGCCACACATGCGCAGACGGATCTGCCGTACGGATATGACGAACAATGGGATTCTTAGCTAATAACAGATTATTACCACAGAGTAAAAACAATAAAATAGAGAGAGCTGGTTTAAACATTTTATTGGTCTTTGAATTTACCAACAAAAATAGCCACTAATAAGCTATCATTATTTCAGCTATCGTTCAAGTTATTGTACTTATACATCAAAAGCGAACAAAGGTGTCATTTTACAGTAATGAATACTATAAACACTAAAAACTCCTCAACGACAACATAAAAACAAGCCTAAAAGCAAAAGCATTAATCACCATTATGATATGCACAATAGTAGATCAAGATAATAACTACAATTTTAAGCTCTTAGTCAAAAAGTAATAATTATTGCGGGCAGATTTTACTTTAGCTGAAATCACCACATGATCGGGAGCATTATGTAGTGTCAATTGAGCGACACCATCCTTTACCGGCACCTTTTGCAAGTTGGAGTGGTAAAACTTTCCTTCAATTAAGAATCCGTTAAAAAATTCTACACGTGAAGTCTTCTTTCCCTTATTCAGCACTTTGGCATAAACAGTAAGCACGGAACCGTTGTATTCTTTCCACACCTTCAGTTCCGGAGCTTCCAGCACTATTCCTTTCGAACTGTATTCTACCGTTCCGGTGCCTATCAAGCCTCTGCTATAAGGAGTTTCAGCCATCACTTTTCCATCTTTATAATAGCTTTTCTTGACACCTTCCATTTTACCATTGCTATAGTTAACTTCGTAATAAAGCTCTCCTTCAGCATAATACTTCTGAAACAAACCTTCCCGTTTCCCATCTTTGTAAATGGCTTTCGAAGACAAGGCACCTTGAGGTGTTTTATAATATTCCAGATTCTCACCTTCCAGCATATACTTGGTTTTGCCGTTTATCTCAATTTTTTTTGCACGGCTTACTTTCCACAAGCCACCACTGCTATGATAGGATTTTTGTACTAAAATAGAATCATTACCTGCTTCACCGACTTTACTTTGAGCAGATTTAGAGCTGTTATTACAAGCGCTTAATATTACGAGTAAAACAAGCACTAAAGTTGTACAATATTTTTTCATTGTTTTTATTTTAATTGTCGGTCAATCTTTTTTATACGCCAGATTATCTAACACTTACCCAAACCTCTGAACTCATCATACACCACTGTATAACAGTGCATTATTAAAGTTTAAAATTCTTAATAACCTGCTAAACTTGTGCTTACCAAGCTTTTCGAAATGTTCAATGACCACCTGCCGAATGTGTCGAAGCATAGAAAATTTAACGATGTGTAATAATTCTAATTATCATTCTATGCCTACGTCTGCAAAACAGGGGGCAGCAACAAGATCCCTGCCTCACCAATAAACAGTTTTTACAGCAACAGGAAAGGAAACATATCGTTAAAAGAAGTACAGTAACACATCCATATATCGCATCTGGATATGCATTAAAACGGTATTCTTGAATTTATCTTAAAAGCATTTACCTAGATTAAGATTGGTAAAGCCCTCTGTACACCATTAAATATACAATCAATGACAAATATCATGACTTAATGCTACGCTAAAGTCAAGACCCCAAAAGACCTAAAAACACTTATTTTTTAAGCAGATACTTCATTTTTTAAGGAGACACCCTTTACCGCTCATAACCTACACATTAGCCCAAGCAATTACAACAAACCCTTATCCTAAGTCAGATATTAGTCTATAGGAGTCACACCCTTTTTTAAAAGGATATTACCATATTTCGCCGTTTCACCTGTCATTAACACAGCAAAGGCTCCACGTGCTTTATCATAAAAATCAAAACGGTCAATACGCTCTATCGGGGCTATGTCAGGGTTCGTTTTACGTATGGCTGCCAAGTAAGACAATTCTACTTCGGGATCTAGTTTATCCCCCTCAACCGCTGCCATCATAGTAATAGGTGCAGGCACATAGGCATCTAACTCAAAAAGTGGCAAGATAGCTTCCAACAAATCAGGGATGCGTAAACCATCAGCACGCAATACACGGCTGTTGAAACTCGCTCCGGGGAAATGAGCATCTGCTAAGACTATTTCATCGCCGTGCCCCATACGTGCCAAAACTCCTAATAACTCAGGACTGATAAGAGGTGATATTCCTTTTAGCATAATTTTAATTTTATAAATATTTCGTTGTACAAGATAAAAACATAAACATCCAACCATTAGGTCAACAAACGATCAGATACTTACATAAAACACTGATTAACTTATCTTAAAAAGACAATCACACCTTTTTTCCTGAAGCTAATCAACACCGAGAGTAAAAGTAATGAATTAGTTTCAGTTTAAAAGAACATTTTGGAGAAAAGATTGATCAGGCACATATAATGTTGAAACATCAACTATCAACACTTCGTTAAACTTCTCAATTATTAAAATCACAAATTAGCTTCGCTGAACCTTGTTTCCAACTCCTCACTGATATTCAGTGACATACAACAAATGCAAGGATTTTAACAAACACCAACAAATCAAACAAATAGAAAAGATTAACGGGCTATTATATTATAGTTACATTACTAAAAAACACAAAGAATTAGTTTTGAAATAACATGCAAGGGCTAATAAAGAATCAAGCAGGATTCTTGTGGGAACAAAAAAAAATGAAACCAACGGAAATAGCGGAAGTAGCGGAAAAAGTTTGCAAGCAAACTTTTATTTCCGCTCTTTCTGCTTATTCCGTTGTTTGTTTTTAGAAAAACTATCGACAGAAAAAATGGATAAAAGTGATTTGCCAAACTCCCCCCCAGAAACAATGCTTGATCCCTAATAAAACGAAAAGTCACTAGCCTTCAGAAGGCCTTAGACACAAAGCTTAATAGCGATTTTGTACGTAACAAAAAAAGGGAAGCTATGTTTGAGTATAAACAGGTGATTAGTGATTTGATATCAATACCTTTATACTTAAGATAGGCTAAAGGGATTAGCTTTTCTTTACATGTCACAATGATTCTAAAGACAAGGGGGCTTAAATATGGCACCCCTAACAAACTGAATCTATCTCAACGTACGGCTAAATTCCAAAATATTATTCAGATGTTCGGCCATGGCTGCTCCAGCCATCTCACTATTGCCCTCTATAATGGCCTGTTGTATTGTCTTATGTTGGGTATAGGCGCTATTGGCCGAATCGGCATTACACACACTCATCGATTTATAGTTTTCCATAATCTCAGGAGTAATAATCATCAACATCGATTTAATCACCTGGTTTTGTGATGCTTCTACTATCTTTAGGTGAAACATAAAATCTTCACCGACACCGGCATAATCTTTTTTAATTACATGATGATGTTTTTCCAAAGCCTCGCCTATGGCTTTTATATTGTCTTCGGTACGATTGTGAGCAGCCAGGCGGGCAGCTTCAATCTCCAAGATAACACGTGTCTCTACTAGACTGGCAAAATCAGATTTTTCTATCTTAAGAATATTAGAAATCAAACCCTCGAGCGCTGTGATGCCTATTCCGGCTACTTCAGTACCACTTTGAGGATGCGTTTTCAGTATACCATAAAACTCTAAACGTTTGATAGCATCGCGCACATGAGTACGCCCCATCCCCAGACGAGCCGATAACTGACGTTCGGATGGTAATTTATCACCGGGCTTTAATTGACCAGAGATAATAAGATTACGAATCTGATCAATAATTTTATCTACCGGCTTTTCAAATTCTATCTCACTAAAAATATCCAGGTTTTCGTTCATGTAGTGTTTACTATCTGATGTTGAAGTCTGCAAAATTAATAATGATTGTAAAAAAAGCAAAAAATGTACTATAAACCATATAAGAACAAATCAAAACATAGAGGCTCCCCTCTTGTGTTATAATGTTAGCATAGCACTTCCATAATCACTCCTTTTCAGTCCACACTGATTCACCACGCTCCCAAAACCTGTTTCTTTAATAATTACTCTTTCTTAGCGAACCTTCGCGTTCACTTTGCGATCCTCTGCGTAATAGCTTAAGTCTATTTTAAGACAACTTTTTCACAAAGCCCACAATATCAACAGCCAAATCCTCACTACCATCTACTGCTTTAACAAAAGCACTACCGATGATGCTGCCTGCCGAATAGCGTGAGGCTTGTTCCAATGTTTCTTTGTTTGAAATACCAAAACCCGTTACCGACTCAATACTTCGACACATTCGTCAGGTGGTCATTGAGCATTTCGAAATGCTCAGTGCGGCGCAGCCCAGCAAGCTATACAAAAATCACAAATTTCAACAACACAATAATATTCAGCAGCATACAACAAATAGAAAAATTTCAAAAAACATCAAAATGTTAAATAAAAAGGATCAACGGATGTTAAAAAAAACTCCAAAAAAAACACTCAGCTTACCTCAGCTTTAGCACAAAAGATTCTAAAGGAGCAATTTTAATATTGACCACAGCGTCCTCTTCTTTTATCGCCATCGTAAATTCTTGTTCACTCATAAGCATATCTTTAAGTGATGCATGCTCCACACCCATTTTTTTTGTAAGCTCTTGGGATAATAATAAAGGTAACTCATAGCTTTTGCTTTCGCTAAAATTACTAACAACAAGATAGGCCTCTTTCTCATCCCAACGCACAAAAGAATATAGTTTATCATCATATCCCTTTGTCTTTTCGCGGTTATAGGCATGAACGTCGGCATAGTGCCCGTTCATAGCCGATGAATTCTTAGATAAATTCAAAAGCGTTTTATAAAACTCACACAACTTTTTTTCTTCAGCACTTAACTGTCCGCCATCAAAAGCGCCGTTATTGACCCAACGCTGATGGGCGGGTACACCGCAATAGTCAAATATCGAAGTTCTAGAAGCTGTACCAAAACCACTGTTTAAAGCTCCCTTCTCGCCCACTTCCTGACCAAAATAAATCATGGTAGGTGCTGTACTCATCAGGGTAGAAACCACCATCGCCGGTTTTCCTTTCGCGGCACTGCCTGCAAATTCAGGTGCGGCAATACGCTGTTCATCGTGATTTTCCAGAAAGTGAAGCATATGGTGCTCAATATCTTCTAAACCATCGTAAATAGCCGGCAAACGGTCGGTGCTTCCCCAGCCCTGCATCACACTTTTCAGCGTATCATAAAGCTCCACTTTATCGTAGAGATAGTCCATTTTGCCTAAATGAATATAGTCGCGATAAAGGCTTGGATTATAGACTTCGGCTAATAAGAAAGCCTCCGGATTCGCATTTTTTATGGTAGAATTGAGGTAACTCCAAAAGGCCACCGGTACCATTTCAGCCATATCAAAACGGAAACCATCCACACCTTTAGCAGTCCAATACAAACAGATATCACGGAACTTAATCCACGAATCAGGTACCTCTTTATCTTGCCAGAAAGCGTAATGGGCTTTTGCATCTTTTTCATTATAGCCCTCGGGCAAATCAGGAAAATCGTGGGTACCATCAGGGCGCACACCATAATTTACTTTTACGGTTTCGTACCAATCCCAGGCACCGGGTTTAGCTGCCCGCGAACCATTTCCGGTCCACTTGGCCGGACTTTCGTCAAACTTGCCATCTGCGTCCGGATGCTTCTCACCCCCCAGAGGCGTGGTAAAGTTATCTCCATCCGGCACCTCAAAATCTTCGCCGGGGATATAATAGAAGTTGTTATCTCGTTTATAGGCAACTGAGGTATCATCCGATGCCCCAAAGTCCTCTACGCCTTCAGGATTAGTCAATGAATGATAATTACGCGCTACGTGATTGGGCACAATGTCGATGATCACTTTCATCCCGGCCTTATGTGTACGGGCTATCAAGGCCTCAAATTCTTCTAATCGTTTAGCCGGGTCTACCGCTAAATCTGGATTGACGTTATAATAATCCTTTACCGCATAAGGTGAACCTGCACGACCTTTTACCACATCAGGGTCATCGTTAGAGATGCCATAAGCCGTATAGTCACGGATAACCGCATGGTGCGGCACACCAGTGTACCAGATATGCGTGACACCAAGATCGTGAATTTCAGCTAAAGCTTTATCGGTAAAATCGTTGAATTTCCCTACACCATTTTCTTCAATAGTGCCCCACGGTTTGTTAGTGGTGTTGGTATTGCCAAAGAGGCGTGTGAACACTTGGTACACGACAGCTTTGCCTTCGGCCTGAGGCTCAGCCTCTTGTTTTTTGCCACAAGCAAACATAGTGATGGCAATTAAAACAATTAAACTAATCTTTTTCATAACATTAATTATTGATATGTTTTTCGTTTGGTAAAAACCTGTCAATGCTCTTAAAACTTAACAGCGTTGACACTAAAAACGTAATTTTTAGTGACTAAGCATGTTTGATTCTTTAAAAAACACCTTGCCCCAAACGCTAATTGAATTTATAACACAATTATACTTGTGGTACACGTTTTTCCGTTCTTCGTTATATACCCCGGGTTACCCCCGCGGCTACCATACTTTCGCTGCTCTGCAGCTTCTTAATATCGTTTCCTACTTCTCCAACAAAAGTTAATTAATCCTTAAAAAGGTATGACTCCGGCCGGGGTCGAACATAAAAAAAGCTTACTTTTCCAACAACAAAAATCCACCGGCAGAGATAGTCAGTGTTTCGCCTGTAAGATCAACGAAACGACCATCCATGACATTTTTCATTGATGTGAGTCCTTCTGTTAATTCTAAATAACGGTCAGTATTCACCTTTACCTCCTCATCACCATTGTTCATTATTAACAGCACGACATCATCCTCATTGTAGCGGGCCAATGAGTAAACTTGCTCATCGTACATAGGTGCAAACTGTTTGGTATTACCATAATGTATCACGGCCTTTTCTTTACGCCAGTTGAGCAAATGCTTCATTTCGTCCTGCGCTTGCTTTTGCTGAGCTGTCAGACCTTCACCGCTGAAAGCATTGACCTCATCACCATCCCATCCGCCGGGGAAATCAGAACGTATAATACCGTGATCCCAGGTACCCGGGTTAGCCATCAGAATTTCGGTGCCATAATATATTTGCGGGATTCCGCGCAATACGGTCAAATAAGCTACACCACGCTGATAAGCCGCAAAATCTTCATCCACCTGAGTATAGACACGACTCATATCATGGTTATCAAGGAAAATCACCAAATTGTCAGGATCAGGATAAAGGAAATCCATAGCCAACATATTGTAAGTATCACGACCATTGCCTTTCAAACCTTTTATGATAGCATCCTGCATCGGGAAATCCATCAAACTTGGCAATGCACAGTGATAACCGTCGTGGTTATGCTGTCCGTCCTGCCAATAAGCTACCAAAGCCGGGTTCGTGGTCCACTCCTCTCCTACGATGTTAAAGTGAGGATACTCTTCCATTACGGCCAGGCTCCATTTGTTCATAAAACTCTTGTCCGGGTAAGGCCAGGTATCCATACGAATGCCATCCAAATGGGCATATTCTATCCACCAGATGGTATTCTGAATAAGGTAAGTCGACATAAGGTCATTACGCTGATTAAGGTCAGGCATTGTCTCTACAAACCAACCGTCGTTGCAGCGGAATTTATCGTAATCGGACACATAAGGGTCCACATTAGCCTCGTGAATATGCGATGTCTGGATAAACTCTCCGCCATTGTTTATCCAATCAGAAGTAGGCATATCATCCATCCACCAGTGTTCTGATCCGCAATGATTCACAATCATATCCATAATCATCTTGATGCCTTTCTCCTTAGCATCCAGAGACAATTGTACATATTCTTCGTTTGATCCATAACGCGGATCTATTTTGTAAAAATCGGTAGCTGCATAACCGTGATAGGAATGATCATTCATATCATTTTCCACCAAAGGGTTGAGCCATATAGCCGTAAAACCCATCTCATCCAGATAATCCAGACTATTCACAATACCCTGAATGTCGCCGCCGTGACGACCGCCTTTAAATTCGCGGTTTTTACCCTCGCGCATGCCTACTACTTCATCATTGTCCGGGTTACCGTTTACAAAACGGTCCGGCGTGATAAGGTACATCACATCGGTGGTATTGAAGCCCTCACGCATTCTTGAATTTGCTTCACGCTCACGTAATTCATATTCAAAAGTGTGTCGGACTTTTCCTTTTTGAGTAAAAGAGATGGGGAATTTACCTGCTTTCGTAACTTTGCCCATTGTCAAATTAACGAAAAGGTAATTGGGACTTTCTACCTTTATCACCCGTTCCACTGTCACACCAGGATAATCAACAGCCACATCACAACTGGAGATATCATTGCCATACACCAGTAACTGCAATTCCGGGTTTTGCATTCCGGTCCACCAAAAAGCGGGTTCTACACGATCTAAAGAGGTTTTTGCAAAGGTCAGGATCGGTAGCATCAATAGGATGCTTAAGATTGGGAGCTTTTTCATTTTTTAAATTTTAGACAGTTAGACTTATAGATTAAAGACATCAGACAAAAACATCAATTATTATTCTATATTTTTATTGAATGACGACACTTCAAATTTCATATTTTATAATTGTATTTCAATTAATATAATTTTCATTACATTTGCAATAAATAGACTGCTATGAGAATAATTACACCATCAACCCTATATCACTTTGCTCAAAAGCATAACGATGCAGACGTTGCATTAAGAGAATGGGTTAAGAAAGTTAATAAAGCACAATGGCAGTGTTTTGCTGATATTAAAGCAACATTTAACAGTGTTGATAGTATTGGAAATAGTCGGTTTATTTTCAACATAAAAGGCAACAACTACAGAATCGTAGCAAAGGTACTTTTTATACCTCAAATGGTCTACATACGTTTTGTTGGCACACACAGCGACTATGATAAAATAGATTGTAAAAACAATTTAAGAAAATTACGATGAACAAAATAGAAAATAAAGCACAACACTTAGCACTGACCGAGCGTATGGAAGAGTTATTAGCCCTTGTAGATAACGACACGCCAGCTCACGATAAAAACTTAATCGAATTGACCTTCATTTCTACTTTAATAGCAGATTATGAAGAAGCAAACTTCCCAATGGCAACGCCAACATTGAACGAGATGTTACGCTTACGTATGTTCGAACTAAAAATGAGCCAGGCAGAAATAGCCAAGCAAATCGGAATTAGCGCTTCCCGCCTGAGTCAATACCTGAATGGCAAAAGCGAACCTACACTTAAAATAGCCAGAGCTATCAGTCAAAAATTAAATATCGATGCTGAAATTGTTTTAGGAGTTTAATCTTCGTATTTCATCCTTCAGTTTTCTCTCCTCTTTTTTACCTTTATCCAAAAAGAGACCGCCGAAGGCGGCGGTCTCTTGGTTGATTTTATGATAGACTTTGATTAATTTTTTGTAATTGTAACAGCAGGTGTTTCACTATCGAGTGTTATAGTATAATTTCCAGCTTCTCCTTCTGCTATAACCCAAGCAGTAGCATTATTTGAAAATTCAGCTCCTCCAGAGCCATTATCACCAATTTGGCTATCCCATAAATCATTTGCTCTAAATTTATACTCGCCAGCAACTAAATCTCCAGTCCAAGTCCATTCAGTTCCATCTTCATTTGGTGTTAAATCTGTATCAGCATCCCAACCACTTGGAGTTGCACTACCAATAATACCCCACATATCGTATGTTGCAGCACCAGCTTCAACAATAGTAACGACAGTTTTGTCATTATCAGAAGCATCAACTTCTAAGATAATATCATATTGCCCTTCAACAGTTACATTTGCATTTACATCGCCATAACCATTAGTCGTAGAAACAACTTTATCAGAAGAAGCAGCCGTATCAACTACTGCAAATCTATGAACTGTTCCATTATATTCACCATCATCATGAGTTCTAAAAGCAAAACCTTCAGCATCTGCAGGAGACAATGTTAGACCTTCTAATTTATATGTAAATATGGCACCATTAGCAACTTCACCTTCGATTTCAGGAGCTGCAAAACGTAGAGATTTTCCCCATCCCCAAGAACTTGGATCATCTACAGCATTTGCATTATCGCCTGACACCCCTGTACCAAATACATCATAATCAATATTGGTCCAATCTGTGATAGCTAAATCACCAGTTTTCTCTGCAGAAGCAGACAAACCATCAGCTAATGTCCAAGTTACAGTCATAGTATAAAGACCAGCCACAGTATTAGCAATATTATCACCACCAGGCACCAGTACATCTAAAGCACCACCTAAATTGGTATTTACTTTAATACCAGCATCACCGTCACCAAGATCATACTCGGCATCTAGAATAATTTTCCAACCATTTGAATAACGAAATTTATATTCATTAGCTTTCATCTCAACATTCTCCAACGAAAATGTAATAGATTCCTTATCAAAAGTCGAAGCTGTCAATTGAGTAGAGCCACTCCATCCACCAGGAGTAGCTGCTCCAATAATACCCCAATCAGCCTTAGCTACTGAACCTTTTCCTAATTCTGTATCAAATGTCACGTGATACAAACCTGCTTCTGTAACTGTAAATGCAGTCTCTGATTCTATAATAGAACCTTTTGACAATCCAGGTCTAGGCTCATCATTATCTAAATCTGCATCAGCAATAGATATAAAGTCATCACCCGGACCATACATCTTATTCTCTGCTCCGGCTACTTCAACAATATTAAAGCTACCTCCCGCCTCTACAGCAATATAAATCTCTTTTAACTCGGTACGATCTTCTTGAACAACTTCATTTCTCGTTGTTTTCATCATACCTTTAGGATCAAGGTCAACAAGTGCTGTACCGGCTCCTTTTACATAAAGGCCATCTTCAACTAAAACTTCGTTACCTCCATTATCATCATCTGTATCATCATCACATGAAACAAATGTCATTGTCACAAATGCGCTTAATAATAGCGCAACTAATTTTAACCAATTCTTTTTCATCATTTTCATTTTTTAGTTAATAAATATAATAACCTGGATTTAAGGCTATAGGGTTAAACTCATTTACATTGGATCTTCTAGCAAATTTGGATTGGCATCAGAAGCCCACTTAGGCACTGGAAATATTGTTCTTTCAGCTGTACTGGCATCTTTTTCCCACCAAGCTTTGGTAAAGTCCCCCCATCTAATTAGATCTTGCCTACGATGGCCCTCTAAGAACATCTCACGTCCACGTTCGTTCTTAAGTTCGTCAAGTGTTAAACCCGCATATTCTCCAACACCTGCTCTAACTCGTAGAGGATTAACATAATCATCAGCATTTCCACCTCTCAAAAGAACTAATTCGGCCTTCATAAGCATAAAGTCTGTCAAACGGAAAAGAACGAAATCATTGCTTAGATTTTCTTTTGCACCTTTAGCTATTTCATATTTCACAACTCTGGCACCAGAAGCCTTAATTTCAGCAGGCGTATTATCCGATGTATTCATTTGCAAAGCTGGAATAACAGGGTTTAAATCCAATTGTATCTGAACATCCTTTTCCGGCTCCCACATGATTGGCTGCCCTTTTGAGTCAGTTTGTGGCCCTTCCAGAAAATATGATTTCCGTGCATCTGTTGCTTCATATAAATCATAAAAGTCTTTAACTACAGCACAGCCATTCCAAGGGCCAACATTCATATCATAAGTTAGATTTGAATTATAGTGCAATGAACGCATATGAATTCTGAATCCCTGAAAATCATCTTCATCATAAGGAATAGAGAAGATTATTTCAGAAGAACTTGAGTTATCTGTAACAAAAGGTGCCATCACATTAGATTCTAAAGAATATGGGCCTGCTAAAACAGAATCGACATAAGCTTCAGCCTTACCATTTTGAGCTGTTCCAGTGTAAACTTCTGCATTCATATACAACTTTGCTAAAAGAGAATATGCCATATACCTTGTAGCCATATATTTATTATCTATTGCTTTAAGTGCAGGCAATGCCTCTTCAAGTTGAGTTGTAATATTATTAAACACCTCTGTTCTATTCAATCGGAAGGGTTGTTCAGGCACATCTTCTGCCGAAGTTAAATATGGAATCGGGCCATAGTTATCCATCAACAAATAATAGTAAAATGAACGCATAGTCTCAACTTCCATAATCTTTGCATCTATCAAATCTGATTGAGGCATTTGATTCATCTGATCAACAATCTGATTACATCGTGTAACTGCACCAAATATATTTCCCCACATAGAATTTACAGCATCCACATCATTAGTCCAAGCATGCTGATGTAATACACGCCATTTACCACCATCATCCCAATCCGTATCCCTTGTAGGAAAAACTAATTCGTCAGAGGTCGTTTCCTGTGCTAAAAACCACCACCCGGCATCATCAACCAGATCTTTCATCTTTGCATAGGCATCTACTGCCAAACCTGCAACTTGCTCTTCATTTTCAGGATATACATCAGAAGGCAACTTATCATACACTTCTTCTGTGAGGTCAGTACAAGCTACCGACATCATTATGATTGATAGTATATATAATAACTTTTTCATCGTAATTTGTTTTTAAAACTTAAATAATTAAAAAGTAGCTGACAAACCAAAGGTTACATTTCTCGTTTTGGGATAAACATTAAACTGGTCTATTCCAAATGATTTACCACTCATTGTTGTTTCAGGATCGACACCTGAATAACCTGTAATTGTTAACAAATTATTTCCTGAAACAAATGCTTTCAAGCTTTTCACCAGCTCTACATCTCCCATATCAAAATCATAAGTCAACTGAATAAAATCCAAACGTAAGAAAGAGGCATCCTCAACATACATATCTGCAATGGCAGGCGGATTTGTCCGACCTTCATTGTACCAGTCAATGGCATCTTGAGAACCATTCAAGTTAGGAATATTACCTGGGTAATCAAAGAACATTCTTGTTGCATTATACACATCATTACCCAACAATGCTCTTAATGAGAAATCTAAAGACCAATTCTTATAAAGGGTAAAATTGTTCGTCCATCCTAATTCTAAGTAAGGCAATGCAGTTCCAACAATTGTACGCTGCGCACTACTCAATTCTCGGGTTACACCACCGGAAGTTGATGTATATAAGAATGCACCATCACTGGATAAGCCTCTGTATTCAGGCAAGTAAAATGAACCAAGTGATTCATCAACCATTACCCCTGTAACATAATTCTGGTTACCAATCATCCCCCGCATCGATAAGAATCCCTCCTTCATCAGACCATCTTCAGGAGCATAGTCACCAAGATCGGTCATAATCTGTGTATTATGTGATGCATTCAGAGTTGTTTTCCATTTAAAATTAGTATTATCTATTGCATAATATTGCACATTAAACTCTACACCAGTATTTTGTAAAGAACCTGAATTTGCAAAAGTTCTATCTGACAAATTTGGGGGAACAGGAACGGTGTAAGAACCTAGCAAGTCTGTTGTTACTTTTTGGTACAACTCAAGAGATCCACTAATTTTACTATTAATAAATGCATAATCAATACCAACATTGACTTCACTCGTTTTCTCCCATTTTAAGTCTGGGTTATTATTCCAAGCCGGACCAAAGGTTACAACCTGTTGACCTGTTTCGGGGTTAATTGCTACACCAGAAGCTTGATATAAACTCTGCGAACGATATTCCCCAATCTCTTGATTACCAGAAACACCATAACTAGCTCTTAACTTAAGGTTGTCAATCCAATCCACATCTTCTAAGAATGGTTCTCTGGACATTGTCCAACCTAAAGCTGCAGTTGGGAACCATCCCCACTTGTTATTCTCTCCAAATTTAGTAGAACCATCTCTACGTACTGAAGCTGATGCGTAATATTTTGACATATAATTATACTGAGCACGGCCAAAGAATCCAATCAAACGCCACATTCCCCGATAAGAGCCAATGTTATTTCTTGTAACATCAAGCAAAGTACCTCCTAAGTTATCAGCTCCAATTTCATTTGATTGAGGATTTTCCCCTCCTGCATTAAATCCATCATAGTTGTACTCTTGCCAAGAATAACCACCTATTAAATTTAGATTATGTATATTATCAATAGTTTTAACGTAATTAATTGTTGATTCAAGCATCTTCTGAGAACCATTTTTATACTCACGATTAGCAGATCCATTATCAGCTGTAGCATACAAACCTTTAGGTCTAAAATAATAACTTTCATTATCATCCCTGATATAGGATGCATTAGCTGATGCTATTAAGCCATCAATGATCTCCAAATCAGCCTTAAAGTTTCCAAAAAATCGTTTTGCATCACGCGTATTATCAATACCTTCTATTGTAGCTATTGGATTTTCATAATTAAATTCACGTGTTGTCTTATAGAAAGTTCCATCAGCATTTTTCACAGGATCTGTTGGATTTCGAGAGTACGCTTGATAAAGTATATCTTCCTTATTATATGCATTATAGCTCTCGTAGTCATTTTGTTCAAATGTTTGAGACATACTACCTGACAATGTCAAACGATCATCTAATGCTTTATGTGAAAGATTTACTTTAGCAATAGTTCTTTGTTTTGCTGTACCTCTAAGTACACCTTCCCAATCCGATTGAGTAACTGAAGCATAATAAGAGCTTTTATCTGTAGCACCAGAAAAATTAATATTATAGTTCTGAGAGAAACCATTACGGAATATTTCATCCTGCCAATCTGTATCAGCACCACCATCAACCATATTTAGGCTATTCTCATCTGAAAAAGCTCTCAATTCATCTGCAGACAATAAGTCTAAACGCTTGGCCACTTGATCAAAAGTCATCTTTGCATTGAACTGAACATTACCAATGCTACCATCGTCAGTTTTCTTACCTCTTTTAGTTGTAATAATAACAACACCATTAGAACCTCGTGAACCATAGATTGCTGTAGACGCGGCATCTTTAAGAATATTAAAAGTTTCAATATCTTCCGGAGCAACAGTTGTTGGATCAACACCTGCAACACCATCAATTACATATAAAGGCTCAGTATTTGAGTCGAAGCCTGCAGCACCACGAATCTTAACGGAATATCCAGCATTGGGGTCACCACCTTTTTTGGTCACCATCACACCTGCACTTTTCCCTTGAATAGACTGCATTGCATCAGTAATAGCACCGCCATTAAGCTCTTCAGCTTTAATCTGTGCTACCGCACCAGTTTTGTCTTCTTTTTTCTGAACACCATAACCTATGGCAATCACTTCACCAAGAAGCTCAACATCACTTTCTAAATAAATAGTCAGTTTCTCTTCAGAAGAGACAGTCACTGTTTGTGCTTTATAACCTATAAAACTAACTGTCAACTGATCACCTTCATTTACTGACAGACTAAAATTACCATCTATATCAGTAATAGTACCATCACCCGCTTGAGTTAAAACATTAACTCCAATCAAGGGTTCATCATTATCTTTATCTATGACTGTACCAGTCACAGTAAGACTCTGCGCCGAGGCTATTAGCGTTGCTGCTAAAAAAGCCAGGAGCGTCGAAAATCTCAAAGTAAATCTCACTCTCTTCATAAGGATTCTATTAAATAATTTGGGTTGTAATAAGATTTTTCCTTCAACAGATGTTACATATCTGTTAAATTTTTCTCAAAATTAATACGCAGATATTACATCCACGAATAAAAACAAGGGCATTTCTGCAAAAATCTCCGCAAACGTTTGTGTTAGGAATATTTATCACAAAAGACAATCTATCAACACAATAAAGTTTTCGAAACTTCGTTCTATGTCGTCTTTTTGGGGAGATGCTAAAAAAAGAGGTGCCTGATCCTAAAACCCAACACCTCTTTTCCCCTAATCTAACTAAAAACTATAAAAACTGTGCATTTGTACGAAAACGATTGCTTTGTGTCTGCGACACATTAGTTGTAACGCTGAGCTTCGCAAAGGAGCAGAGATACGCTGAGTTGATCTTCGTCTTAATGTTATCCACCAATTGACACGAATTTTGCACGAATCTGTTCTTCGTCATTTTTTTTCACGCCTTTCCCGATTGCTCAGAAAATTGATACTTGTGCGACCCTCGATGGGGTCGAACATTCTACAAGTTGTATTATCTGATAGCTACTTTTTTTACTAAGCGGGTTTCGCCCATTTGTACAGCGACTATGTAAATGCCGCTATTGAATGTTTGTGGTAGGTCAATATTGTTTTGTCCTGATACCAATGAATAACTACGGGAAGATTGTAATTGACCAGACAATGAAATAACTGAAACATTGGCATATTGTGCTATATCAGAAGCTAAGGCTAAACGAATGGATTTATGATTAACCATAACATCGAAACCAGCTGTTTTAATATCTTGTAACTGGGTTACTGTCGGCGCAGTATAGCTGTAGTTAGCACCATTATTTGTATTACGTTTCAAGAAATATTCATCAGGCGAAGACTCCAAAGTTGCCTGTGGGAAAGATGAAGTCATCACATAATAATTAACAGTAGCACTTTCTGCAATTGATGAAATAGTAGCTTGATAAGTCATATCAGCCGTTTTGGAAGCTTTCATAAAAGTACTTGTACTCCAGCTATCAGTGGTGTATCGTAAGTAAACAGTATCCTGCGTATGGTTAGCATCTAAAGTAATAGTTACTGTTAGATCAGATGTAGCAGAAATAGAATCATCCGTTACTGAGACAATAGATACAGGCGTGGCATCTGTTTCGAAAACAATCAAATCTCTATCTGTCCAACCGGATTCTCCTCCTAATTTGAAAGTATAATGCTTAGTATCTGTCAAGTCTATTGATGCATCACCCCAACCTTTAGTAACTTTACCTTTAGAAGTATTAACAACAGCTGTCACATTCCCACCCCATTGATTACTCCAATCACCAGTTTCATCTATTTTGAAACCAACACTACCTGTGGTTCCTGAATACTGAAATGTATATTCAATAAAGCTATCACCTGAACTAAACTCAAAAGATGTATCCCAGCCATTAAAGCCTCCCCTTAAATATTCCGCATTAGCAGATAGAACAAACAAAGAAACTGCAATAAATAGTATTAATTTTTTCATAACGTTGGTTTTAATAAGTTAAAAAATAAATTGAGGTCGAAACAATGCGGGACAAAGCCCCGACCTTATATTTTACTTGACAATAACGGTTTTGAATACCGGCACATTCTCGTTTTCGATGCGTAATAGGTAAGTGCCTACAGGTAAATGGGAAACACTAACTTGAGTATTAGAACTATGTACATTTTTATGTACTATCCGATTTCCTGACAAAGTAAACAGACTTACCGTGGAAATTGTTTGGTCGGCCTCAACATATATTTCATCAGATGAAGGATTTGGGAAGACCACAAAGTTCATTTCTTCCACTTCCTCGACCGGTAACTCTACCTCTCCTTGCTCTACGGTCATCTTTACAGTTGAGTAAAGTTTGTATTCGCCGGGCTGCAATTCTATGCCCATATCGGTGCTGCTTACGTTGATTTCCTCGCCTGAGAAAAATTCGTACCAAGTACCTGTAGAAGCAAAGTTGGGCTGAACCCATTGTGGCACCACATCGAAGTTACCAATCACAGCCACATTAGCACTTTCGTGATAGATATTGATGCGCTTAGAAAAACCTTCGATCCCTGTTCCCGATTCTGTAATATAGAAATCCATTGAAGAAAAAACAGGATACTTTGCCCGTAGTTTATTGATTTTAGAATATACATCGTACACATCGCGGCGGTCAGGTTCGGCAAAGAAATCCCAACGCACAGGCTTCTCTCCTGTACGATCATTATAATCAATAGAATAATGATAGCCCAGCTCACCAAATTGCCATATCATTTTAGGCCCCGGAACAGTTAAGAAAAAGGCCGCAGCCAATTCCTGACGATCCAATGCAGTCAGGGTATCTTTTATATTATAAGACTTATCGGTATTAGCATTACCGTATTTCACGCTTTTGTACATCATACGTTCTTCGTCGTGACTTTCTTGGTAAGCAACTAGGTTAGGATAAGTCCAGCCCTTATTCTTATGCGAGATGTTTGCAATGCTGGCATCGGTATTATAGCCCATAGCACATTGCATATAGGCGTGGTTATTGTTGCCCCATATCATCATACCATAATTGGCCAATTCTTTTTCTTCATTATTATCGGTAAAATGTTCTAAAATCATATAATTGTATGTGTCAGGATTAACCGACTGCATATTATCATAAATGCGTTTAAGGTGAGCAATACGTGAAGCATCGTAGCTCCATCCACTACCACTGGTATTAGTGAAACCTTTTGTAAAGTCGAAACGAAAACCGTCTACTTTGTATTCTGTGAGCCAATATTCTAATACACGGTCTACAAATTTCTGTGTATGTGGTGAGTCATGATTAAAATCAGCACCCCAGCTGTAATCGGTATTTGGCGAGGTCGTATTATACCAAGGATTATCGGCTGCCGGACGGTCATTTTCATCATCGAAATACAAACCTACCAAAGGCGACTGATAAAATGAATGGTTCAATACCATATCTATGACAACAGCTATACCACGGGCATGGCAACTATCAATAAAAATCTTAAGGTCTTCAGAGGTCCCGTAGTTTTTGTCATTGGCAAAGTAGAACGAAGGGTTATAGCCCCAGCTGTTATTGCCTTCGAACTCATTAACCGGCATCAACTCGATGGCTGTTACGCCAAGTTCATCCAGATAATCCAATTCTTTTGTAACGTCTTTTACATCCTGAGAAGCTACAAAATCGCGGATATGAAGCTCATAAATAACCAATTTATCGTTCGTTGGTGCTTCAAAATCTGTCACATCCCACTGATATTCGCCAGCACCAGGGTGAATAACACCCACTATACCATCCGCTTTTCCGTCAGGATAAGCCATCAGGTCCGGATACGTAGAAGAAGAAATCCATTTATCATTCCACGGATCCAACACTTTTTCAGAATACGGATCAGCTATGGCAATCTCCATATCTACCAAGTATTGGAAAGCATATTCCTTACCTGCAGTCAATCCATCAATAGTAATCCACCAGTAATCACCGTCTTTTTTCAGCAGGTAATCATTCGAAGGAATCCAATCGTTGAAATCACCCAGCATCAGCACATTCTCTTTATTAGGAGCGTGCAACACAAAAGTCACACTGGTATTGCTATCGTAATTGATACCATCCTGCACACTAGCCGGACGTGTAGCCGTAGCCGGTGTGGCAAGTATACAAACATCAATGGTATCGCTTACTACCTGAGTGCCCAAAGTGGCTTTAGCTATCACCTGATAATCTCCTGCACTGGCAAAGGTCTCAGTATAAGTAATGCTCATAGCCGATGCTTCGGTTTTCTTTAGCGCTCCATCTATAAATATTTCCATCTTAGCATCAACCGAAGCGTTGGCCTTAAAACCAACAGAGGCTCCCGGCTCATCAAGTACATATTCCACGGTGCGTTCGAAAGACATATTGAGTCCGGCCTCATAAATATCGACATAAATATCTTTGCCTCCGGTATCTTTTCCTTCAGGAGATCCTGTTGCTCCACGGAAAACCATGGCCACTTGCTGAATTGTTTCTGTTGAAGGGCATCCAAAATAAGTATAAATATCGGGGGTAAGCACCAGACTATAAAGGTTAGCACTTTCTTTTATCAACTTACAGTCCTCCCGGTTTTCATCCCACTCTGCTTTTACATATTTCCAATCACTACCATCTTTACTTTCAGAGGTAATAACACCAATATGAGCATAAACATCACCGGTATAGTCAGCTAAACCGCCTGTACCTTGATCAGCGTGAAAATACACAGTAATAAGATCGCCTGCTGTAGGGATGGCTGGTGATGTGGTGACCACCTGAGCCGATATGATGAAACTTATTAGAAGGAAGGGTAGAAAGAAAAGTTTTCTCATAATAAAAATATGTAGTTAGTTAATAAACAAAATGACTCTGTTCTGTAACAAAATAAGAACATGACAAATGTATGGGAGCGCACATAGAGACACCTGTTTTTTTCTTTATTTTTTATGCAAAATCTCCGCAACCGTTTGCAGGGGACGGGTATTTTTTTCTACCCATATTGCATCCCTAGCGGGATGATGATTCTGCAAAACAATCTAGCTTATTACCAGATTCTATCAATTCCTAATCCAATTGTCCGCTCAGGCTACTAATCTTTCGGGAGAAATAGGTAGATTCGCTATAATGCTCAAAATCTTGTCCCTCGCCTGTATCATTTATCAGATATGGACTATACATTGTTTTCAGCTTATCGAAATAATTGTTTTTGTAATCGGAATAATTGAAAACGGCACCGCTTTCTAAGGCAAATTCTTTGAGGTAGTCTTCATAAGTAGAACGGTAATCGGCATAATTCCACACTTTCATCAGCGCCCGGTAATCGTTTCCAGTACCATCCCACCAATCAAAAATATCAGCATTAGCTAAGTCTCTTGGTGCCCAGCCGCCGCCCAAACCGTGATCATAATCGTAAGGAATAAAGGTAATCTTGCCTTCATCGGGGAAATACAGATAATAATTGTTGCCCATTCCCCAATAATCATCCGGCATACCCAGAATCACATTCATAGCCAAGTAGCGCAGAAAACGATCCACATCAAAATTATTATCCAGATAAGACTTCAATTCTGAAGTGCCCAGGTTGCCCAGCTGTTGGGTAAAATCTACCAAACGGCCATTGGCCAGCTCACCATGTTTCAAGTCATAACTAGGCTCATACCCAGTTTCAGGATCACCTATCCCGGTACGGCTCCCACTGGCCGAGGTACGCGACAGTGTGGCCGGCCCCATCCCTTTCCAAAGACATTTGTATAAATCACCTTCATCACCATCAAAGCGTTTCTCCAAAAACTCATCATCAATAGGTTCTATGGCAGTGTACATACCATAATCTACCCGTTCGCCTCCTACCACTAAAATCAAACGCACGGAGGTCGTTCTAGGCACAAACACGCCTGCTTTACGCATCATATCGTATTGGTATATCTCTCTAATTTGCGACACATCAGCTTCATCACCTTCACGCCCCCATTTTAGGTTTAATGCTTCCACATCGGCAAAATCACGCGTGCGACGTACTTCGTATTCATCCGTGCCTTCTATTTGGTCAAAACGTTTATCAAATTTGATCTTAAAATGTGCCCGCTGAAATTCGCCATCGGCATAGGGCAAACGACGGGTTGTATTGCCACGGATGCGAAAACCAACTTCCTCGAAAAACTCCTCATCCTCTCCTCCCGGAGCAGAACGGTAAATGAAGTCTGCTCTCACATACTGATCACTTTTCATGTTTTGCTTCAAAATGCTGAGTAAACGGTTCCATTCTGTCTGGGTAATATGAACTTCGAACTCGTGTAGCTTAAGTTCTTCATCTGTATTGAAAAAACTTTCGAAACTGGCCTTATCTCCGTCATCCGGATTACCAGGCTTATCTGTATCTACAGTCCTTTCACAAGCCGCTAAAAGGATTAACGCAAGCAAAAGATAATATAGATGCTTTAATTTCATACTGTTTGTTTTAGCGCTTTTTGTTCTTAAATCTTTTCATATGACTAGTTGGTATCCATTGCTTAACGCAAAAAATCCGAGAATAGTTTATCTTTAAAAGTGAGTCAAAATTAAAGATGTTTATACGGTAGTTTACAAGAAATCAAATGAGCACTGGAAGTGCGACTTATCTCAGCCCAAGGCAACGCCTTGGGAAAAAAAGATAAAACTATCAAATGAGCCCTGCAAGGGCGGATTATATGTAAACAATAGTTAAGTCGCCCTTGCAGGGCTCTGTATCAAAACTGTCAACTTCACCCAAGGCGTTGCCTTGGGCTGAGATAAATAAGGCTTCCAGCCTTTACCTACCAACTAGCGTTTTCCCATAAATAAAATTGGTATTAGTCAAAAAAAGGGGCATTGCAAAAAAACAAACAATACCCCTTAAACTTCAACCAATCTAATCCAAATTCACTAATCGACTACTAATCTATTATTTCCTTCTACACAATGTTTAACCCCATTTATTAAGAGATTCAGATCGCCACCGGCATCGTTCGTGATTTCAGTACGCCCCTGACTCATCTTAACGGTCAAAGTATTTTCCCTGAATATTATCTTAAATGCTATTGATTTCCAGTGCTCCGGTACTTTAGGATCAAAACTCAACATATCTTCTTTCACGCGCAAACCGCCAAAGCCATAGACCATAGCCATCCAAGTACCGCCCATACTGGTGATGTGCAGACCTTCGGCCACCTCTTTGTTATAATCATCAAGGTCTAAGCGGGCTGTACGCAGATACATTTCATAAGCCTTATCCATACGGTCTATCTTAGCTCCAAGTATGGCGTGTACACAAGGCGATAAGGACGATTCGTGCAAGGTACGTGGCTCCCAAAAATCAAAGTTCATTTTTATTTCCTCATCGGAATAATGATCTTCAAACGTGGCAATTCCCTGCAAGACATCAGCTTGCTTAAGGAATGAAGAGCGCAAAATACGATCCCACGACCAATGCTGGTTAATAGGACGCTCGGCCGAGTTCAAATCGTCAGCAAATTGCTGAAATTTATCCATATAGCCATCTTGCTGCATAAAAAGTTTACCGTTCATCATACTTGGAAAATAAATTTTATCCGCAACATCATTGAAGGTCTCAATTTCTTTGGCTTCATCAAATTTGGCAAGAGATACAATACGTGTCCACTCCTGAGGCATACGTTTTTTCACTTCTGCTATTTGCTCCAAAGTATATTGCAGCGTCCACTGCGCCATCTTGTTAGTATACCAGTTATTGTTGATGTTATTCTCATATTCATTAGGACCAGTTACACCAAGCATCACATAGGCCTCGCGCTCAGCCGACCAATTGACACGTTGCGCCCAAAAACGGGAAATAGCAATCAGCACCTCTAAGCCAAACTCGTATACGTAATCCCAGTCGCCGGTATAACGCACATAATTGTATATAGCGAAAGCAATAGCCCCGTTACGGTGTATCTCCTCAAAGGTGATTTCCCACTCATTATGACACTCTTCGCCGTTGATAGTCACCATCGGGTAAAGGGCTGCACCATCTTTAAAGCCTAACTTCTCAGCATTTTCGATAGCTCGCTGCAGATGATTATGACGGTAAACCAATAGGTTACGCGACACTTGCTTATCGGCAGAACTCATAAAGAAGGGTAGCACAAATGCTTCGGTATCCCAATAAGTAGTACCGCCGTATTTTTCACCGGTAAAGCCCTTAGGACCTATATTTAAACGCTCATCTTTACCGGTATACGTCTGATTCAGATGGAAAATATTAAAACGGATACCTTGCTGAGCTGCCACATCACCTTCTACAACGATGTCGCTATGGTTCCATTTTTCCTCCCAGGCCTCTGAATGTTCTTTTAATAGTTTATCAAAACCTTTTTTGTGCGCTAACTCTACTGCCTTGCGTCCTTTTTCGGCTAAAGCATCCACCGGATAGTTTTGCGAATTCAGCACCGATGCATATTTGTAAAGCGTTACCTTTTCGCCACTTTGCACAAAAGTAAACACTTTGCTTCCGGCTGATTTCTCAGATTGCTTATGCTTTTCGTCACTATAAATGTGATTCTCGCCACGACACAAGTCAAAAGTAGCGCTCATAGCTACTACAAAATCCAGCTTTTTTGTTCTTGCTACCAACTGAGAAAAACCATCTTCAGCCTTTACAGCATCAACGCTCCAAAACTGCTCATCGTAATTAGAGTCCTGATTGTGTACATCACCATCAAGGTATGAAAAGATAGACACTTTTCCACTGAAGTTAAGGGGTGTAACACTATAGCGTATAGCGCCTATTTCATCATCCACAATGCTGAGAAAACGCAGAGCTTCCACTTTTACTTTTTTCCCCTCTTTTAGCGTAGCCACAAACTCGCGCGATAAGGTGGAATGTTTCATATCCAGCGTACGCACAAAATCGCTGACTTCGCACCTTGCCAAATCCAAAACCTCATCATCAATAAAAACATCTATACCAATCCAGCTTGGCGCATTCAGCACTTTGGCAAAATACTCAGGATATCCATTTTTCCACCATCCCACCCGGGTTTTATCGGGGTAGTAAACACCAGCTATGTAGGTTCCCTGCAAGCTATCTCCGGAATATTTCTCCTCAAAGTTAGCACGCTGCCCCATCTTGCCGTTCCCCAAACTAAATATGCTCTCTGATGACTCGTGCATTTCAGGGTTAAACCCCTCTTCGATAATGCACCATTCGTCCTTTTTATAATATTCCTTCATAATCAATGATTCAATGAGTAAATGATTCAATGAGTGAATGCGTGAATGAATCTTTCAACATTACATTATTCTTAGTGATTTTCTAAAGCTTTTTCAAGCCTTTTAATTTTGTCTTATCCTGACACTCTACAATGCTGATAGCATAACCACCACCTGGTGCACAGTGCTGCTTCAATGATGATTTTGATGTCACTTTGTAAGTCGTAATATCGTATGCCGCATAGTTGGTTTTGTAATGCGCATCTTTGGCATCAGCATATACAGTGGCAACATAAGTCTTTCCTTCGTCAAGGAAGTCAAAACTAATTTCAGAGGTGCGTACATTCTCATCGTTTGTGCGGCCTACGTACCAATTGTTGCTATGTTTATCCTTACGGGCAAAGGTGATAAAATCGCCCGGCTCAGCTTCCAGTACTTTGGTCTCAGCCCAGTCCAGCGGCACATCTTTGATAAACTGGAAAGCATCCATATGCGGCTCGTAGCTTTCGATGACATCGGCTGCCATCTGTAATGGGCTATACATCGTTACATATAAAGCCAATTGATTGGCAATGGTAGCGTTCACATGCGAGTGATTACCCGGGTTTACTTGTTTTACATCCATTTGGAAAATACCAGGTGTATAATCCATAGGACCACCAATCAAACGGGTAAAAGGCAATACAGTAGTATGGTTTGGCTTGCTTCCGCCAAAAGCCTGAAACTCTGTTCCACGCGCACTTTCGTTACCAATCAGGTTAGGGTATGTACGGCACAAACCGGTAGGGCGCACGGCCTCGTGAGCGTTGACCATCACACCATATTCTGCAGCTTTTTTCACCGCATACAAATAATGATTGACCATCCACTGACTATAATGGTGCTCGCCACGTGGTATGATATTACCTACGTAACCACTTTTTACCGAATTATAACCGTGATCGGCCATAAACTGATAAGCTTCGTCCATATGACGCTCGTAGTTGCGCACCGAACTGGATGTTTCGTGATGCATCATCAGCTTAACCCCTTTCGAAGCAGCATATTCATTGAGCATTTTCACATCAAAATCAGGATACGGTGTTACAAAGTCAAAGACATAATCTTTAGACTTGCCAAACCAGTCTTCCCAACCTACATTCCAGCCTTCGACCAATACCTGATCGAAACCATGCTCAGCCGCGAAGTCGATGTACGTTTTTACGTGATCGTTATTGGCTGCATGACGACCATTAGGTGTCAGGCTGTTAAAATCTGTTTCACCCAATTTCACACTTGACACATCAGCATACGACCACGAACTGCGTCCGGTAATCATTTCCCACCAGACACCGATATATTTCACAGGCTTAATCCATTCTGTGTCTTCATACTCAGTTGGCTCATTCAAGTTCAAAGTAATGTTCGACATCAAAATATCAGCCGCCTCATCGCCTACAATCACTGTACGCCACGGGGTAGTGCGGGGCGCCTGCATATAGCCTTTGTTGCCCTGTGCATCGGGTGTCAGGTGCGAAGTAAACACCATAGTTTCTTCATTCAAATCAAGGTGCATAGCCCCGTATTCTACCAAAGCTGCTTCGTGCAAATTGATGTAAAGACCATTGTCTGTTCGCATCATTAAAGCAGTTTGAACACCTGTTTCAGAGAATTTTGTTTGCGAAGCATTATGGGTATAAGCTTCAGGCATTTTGCTGCGGATTTCAGATAGTTTCGATTCTGTATAATCAAATTCTTGCGTATCGTAATCGCCCGGAATCCACCAGGCCGTGTGATCACCAGCCATTGCGAATTCTGAATATTCCTCTTTTATGATAAAATAGCTCAGATTGTCCTGTAAAGGAAATTCATAACGGAAACCAAGGCCATCATCAAACATACGGAAGCGCAAAATCATAATACGGTCGGTACCTTCCTGCACCAAATGAACCGCCATTTCGTTGTAATGATTACGAATAGTTTTCCACTCGCCCCATACGGGTTCCCAATTTTCATCAAAAGTGCTGCGTTCCACTTTTTTTACAGAGAATCCATTCATCAATGAGTTCTCATCTACTTTTTCTCCGTTATCCCAGTCCAGATGATCGTGCATCACATTACTGCCATTAAGGTCCAGGCCTAAGCGGGAATCCAGAATCACTTCTTTCTCACCGAAGTTCATAGAGTACATGGGCACACTATTGGCTAAGAAAAAAGACATGGTCACATTACCATCAGGTGATGCTAAAACCTCCGGTGTGGTTTTCTCCACTTCAGAAGCAGCATTACAACTGCTCAAAGCTGTTAAGCCTAAAACAGAGGCTAATATCAAAACTATCTTCTTCATTTCGTTTACTTATTTTAATGTCGTTATTTATTTAATTGGGCTTTTAAATCAGCAAAAGTAAATTTTTCAAATCCCGGCATCACAAAGTCGGCCAGTCCCAAAGTTTCAGCATCGCCTATACCTACACAAGCCATGCCGGCATTTTTAGCGGCCTGTACTCCGGCTTGGGCATCTTCGAACACCACACAGTTTTCCGGTGCTTCGCCCAACTCCTGAGCACCACGTAAAAAGACTTCCGGATCTGGTTTTGCGTTAGAAATATGGCGTCCGTCTACGATAGCGTCAAACAGAGGCATCAACTCCAGCTTTTCCAAAATCATCTCCGCATTTTTACTGGCCGAACCCAAGGATATTTTTATGCCGTTTTCGCGCAAATCGTTTAAAAACTCACGCACATTTGGCAAAATTTCATCAGCAGGCATCTTTTTGATAAAAGACACATACAATTCATTTTTATCGGCCGCATGCTTTAGTTTTTCTTCTTCGCTAAGGTGCGTAATGCCTCCTACTTCCAATAAAATCTCTAAAGAATCCATACGGCTCACCCCTTTCAGGCGTTCATTATGCACTTCTGTAAATTCAAAGCCCAGCTTATCGGCCAAAGCTTTCCACGCCAGATAATGATACTTTGCTGTATCCACTATCACCCCGTCTAAATCAAATATACAAGCGTTAATTTTCATCTAATACGATATTTGAAATTGGAAAGTTGAAATTTATCCCCTCTCCAATTTCTAGTTTCCAATTTCTAGTTTCTATTTTCCAATTTCCAATTTCTAGTTTCCAATTTCTAGTTTCTATTTTCCAGTTTCCAATTCTATTCGTCAACATCTTTTACCCGGCGCACCAGCATAGCAGCTATCAGAAGAGACACCCCACTTGCCACTAAAGCAAACATCGCATTACCTCCATATAAATACTTTACAATTGGCCCTCCGATCAAGGCATTTATAATCTGAGGCAAAACGATAAAAAAGTTAAAAATCCCCATATAAACACCCATCTTTTTGGCTGGTATTGAACCCGCTAAAATGGCATAAGGCATAGCCAAAATACTCGCCCAGGCAATACCAACTCCCACCATCGATAAGATCAGCCAGTTTTCATTAGGCATGAAATACATAGAAATTAATCCGATACCGCCCACGACTAAAGAAACAGCGTGCGTACGTTTACGTCCTAATTTTTTGGCTATAGCCGGAAGGAAAAAGGCAAACACCGCTGAAATGGCATTATAAACACCAAAAAGAATTCCAACCCAATCACCGGCATCCTGATACATCTGACTGTGCGTGTCTTGTACGCCATAAATATGATGCGCAACAGCAGGCACTGTAAAGACCCACATACCAAAAAGGGCAAACCAAGAGAAGAACTGTACGCCACTCAACTGACGCATAGTCAATGGCATTTTTCTAAAATCAGAAAAGATATTCATTAAGCCAGCTTCTTGGGCCTCTTCTTCCTCTTCGTCTTCATCACTGAATTTAGAAAGCTCCTCTGGCGAGTATTCTTTTGTTCCTAAAACGGTTACCAAAATACTAACCACCAAAACGGCAGCACCAATGATGAACGACAACAGAAGGTTCAAGGGTACTTCTCCTGCTACTGACTGATTACTTACGCCAAACCAGTTAGTCAGGGCATAAGGCATCCAAGATCCTACAACTGCCCCTACACCAATCAAAATAGTCTGAACACTGAATCCTAATGTTCGCTGATCAGAAGGAAGCATATCGGCAACAAGAGCTCTGAAAGGTTCCATTGCCACATTAAATGAGGCATCCATTATCATCAACATACCGGCGCCTACCCAAAGTGCTGGTAAAAAAGCCGTAAACATATCGGCATTAGGCAATAAAATCAGCCCCATAGACGCAAGCACAGCTCCCGTGAGGAAGAAAGGTTTTCTACGGCCCAGTTTAGTCCAGGTCTTGTCACTATAATGTCCGATAATAGGTTGTATAATCAATCCGGTAAGAGGAGCAACTAACCAAAACCAAGATAGTTCGTGTACATCAGCTCCAAATATTTGCAATATCCTGCTTGCATTGGCATTTTGCAGAGCAAAGCCCATCTGAATACCTAAAAAGCCGAAGCTCATATTCCATATCTGCCAAAACGATAATTTGGGTTTATTCATTGTAAAATTTATTTTTATGTTAGTATCAGGCAGCTTTAATGCAAAAGCTTTGGCGCATAGCATCCCCATTGTTGAGTGCAAATTTATCTTAAAATAAGTTCGAGTCTATAATAGGCCCGACTTCCAGGACAATTTACACACTAAAAAAGCCTTCTGAACCTCCTATAAATAAAGGGCATCAAACGTTTGCGGAGGTTTTCGGGATTTTTTGTTGCAGGATTGTAATGCGCTTAGTTTTGGGGCACAAAAAAAGCCTGTAAAAGGTTTACAGACTTAAGGTATTGGACGAAAAAAATCGGCGTTTAGGGCTACAGACATACGACCTCGCTGAGGTCGTTAATCAGAATCTGATTTAATCTAATAATAGAATTATTAAAAAGCGATTTATCTGTACACACCAATTTACAACATCGACTTAGTACTCTCCCGAATCACCAACTCAGTAGGAATCACCTCGGTATGCGCTTTAAATTTTGACTTATCTTCTTCTATGCGTTTAAACAGAATTTCGGCGGCCCGGCGGCCAATATGAAAACCGTGCTGCGAAATGGTGGTCAGGGCAGGATCGGTCACTGTAGACACCAAACCATCGGTAAAACCAATCACCGAAACATCTTCCGGAATGCGGTATCCCAGTTTTTTCAACGCTTTGATAGTAGCCGCTCCGGTAAGGTCGTTGACACAAAAGATAGCATCCGGCGGATTGGGCAAAGCCATCATTTGGGGTACTATTTCCAAGGCTTTTTCAAACTTATCACAGTGCGCTATGATGTCATCATCGACCTCCATACGATTCTTTTCCAAGGCCGAAATATAGCCTCTCTTACGCTGATAACCAATTTGTAATTGCTGTGAGGCCGAAAGGTGAGCAATGCGTTTACATCCGGTTTTTATCAGATATTCGGTGGCTTTAAAAGCACCGTTGTAATCATCGACTACTACACGGTCAGTCTCCAGAGGTGGGGCTATACGGTCAAAAAACACCAGAGGAATATTCTGATGCATCAGGTCTTCGAAATGACCAAATTTGAGCGTTTCCTTGGATATAGAAGCCAAAACCCCCTCCACCCTGCTGCCAAGCATCACCTTACTATTCAACACTTCACGCTCATATAATTCGCTACTTTGACACAGCATCACACTATAACCTTTGGCCTGCACCACTTCCTCAATACCGGAGATGACTGATGAGAAAAAATGATGCACAATCTCAGGAATAATCACCCCGATCACATTACTTTTTCCTTGGCGTAAATTTAACGCCATAGCATTGGGCTTGTAATGGTATTTTTCTACCAAAGCATTTATCTTGTCCTTAGTGGGCTGACTGATGTCAGGGTGGTCCTTAAGCGCGCGTGAAACTGTTGATGGAGAAATATTTAATTCTCTCGCAATATCTTTAATCGTGATTTGCTTCGAGGCCATAAAATGCTAATGTTGGGGTTAAGTAAAACTATTTCGATAAAAATAGCCAGCACGAAAATACAACATTAACACCAAAAGCCAAGGCAAAAAAATAAAAAGAGGGGACGATTTGTTTATAACAAGGGTAATTTGACTTCGTAATACTCGCCATCGTCGATAACCTCCATCTCACGCCCCGTCACCATTTGTACTTGAGCTTGCAGGGTTTTTAGTCCTGTTTGGGTAGAATAAGTGGTTTCTTTTTTATTAATTCTATTCTTCACTATCAAGACATCTTCTTCGTCAAAAATTTCAACCGTTAAAGGGTTATTACGGCTGGCCACATTATGTTTTATAGCATTTTCGACTAATAGCTGCACTGACATGGGGGGCAATTCTTTATTCAAACATTTATCACAAACATGAATTTGAGAATGAATACCATCCCCCAAACGCTCTTTGTGCAAGGCAATATAAGAGTCCAAAAATTTAAGTTCGCTCGCTAAGCTGACCGTTCTGTTTTCGTGGCTGCGCAACACATAGCGGTACACATCCGTAAAGTTTTCGGTAAATTTCTCTGCGGCATCAGCATCATAACGAATAAGTGATCGCAGCACACTCAAATTATTGAACAGGAAATGCGGGTTTAAACGATCTTGCAAGGAGCTATAATCACTTTGTAGTTTTGCACTTTTCAAACGGTCTATTTCCTTAAGACTCTCCATCCACTCGCGTGTAATATTAGACATCATAATCATGATGTGCATAATGAACAGCATAATGACACCAAAAAGCATCGTGAGCTGTGCCATAGGCTCCAATAGTAATTGTACCTCATTTAATACGAACTGAGCCATTTTCACCCAGAACACAATCATCAAGGTTGTAATAAGAAGAAAAAAAGCGGATAAAGGCACAAAACGCCCCTTAAGCACACTGAAACGATTAAGCACTCTGGCCATCAATATATTAGTCTCCGAAACAGAATTAAAAGCCAAAAGTAAAAACAAAATAGGCTTCCACATTTCAGTAGAACTATAGGGCAATTCTGTCTCTGTAAATATAGAAGCGACAGTAAAAATGATTAAGGCAACAATAGATACTGTAATAAAACGTCGAAGCATGGTCTTTGTAGAATACCCCCCAAGGTTAGCCAAGTATTCAATGCGTTTATTATCGACCATCTTAAGCGTCTCTAACAGCTCCTTGTGCCTGCTTTCTTCTTTCTTGCAAAATCCCATTAACGTCTTCTTTCTTCAAATGCAAATACATAGTTACGCTCATCATCTCAAGGCTCTAGGTCTCCCCCATTCTAAACACCACTTACTTCCCCAGCCATTTCTTGAAATCAGCAGCCTTCAACCGGCTCACCGTCACTTCAAAATCGGGCGCAGGATCCATCGTCACTTTTAGCTTGTTACCAGAGGCATTACTGACCTTTTTTACCGTATCTACATGAGACAAAACCTGGCGATTTACCCGGTAAAAGACCTTAGGATCAAGCTCGTTTTCCAGTTGTTCCAAAGTGTAATCCAAAAGATGCTCCACACCATCAAAAGTCACCGCAAAAGTCGTCTTGTTACTACTGTAAAAATAAGCAATATCTTTGGTTTCTACCTTGGTAAAATCGCGTATTCCACTAATCAGAAAACGTGTACGATACTGTTCTTTACCTTCCAGAATAGACGCGATCACATCCATATAATAGGACTTATTCTGATCATAATCCTGTCTTAAAGCTTTTGTATTATCAACAATGCTACCTTCAAATTTTTCCAGAGCTAACTCCAAATCTTCTTCTTTGATTGGTTTTAGCAAATAATCTACACTGTTGACTTTAAATGCCTGGATAGCATATTGATCATAAGCTGTAGTGAAAATGATTTTTGTTTTATTTTCAAATTCTATTTTATTAAAAATAGAAAAACTAATACCATCAGACAGTTGGATATCCATCAGAATAAGATCAGGAGCCGCGTTAGACCTCAACCAATCCACACTCTCCTGCACACTCTCAAGCACGGCTTCCATCTTCCAATCCGGACGCATCTTGGCCAACATACCTTCCAGTATGCGACTATTGTGCAACTCATCTTCTATTATTATAACGCTTATATCTGCCATCACATTCAATTTTTTGTCAACAAAACTAACAAGAATCTTTTAAAAAACTTGCTATAAATAAAGAACAAAAATAAAGTGCTTTTCCCCCAGCAGTCAACACATACCATCACTAAGCCACTAAATGACAGAAATTAGCGACAAGATGTACATAAACACCCCCTGAAATGCTTTCATTTTTAATCATATTTGTTTTATTTCATAAAAAAGCATCTTTTTTCGCCTTAATATTTTGAAATATGATAGGAAAATGTGTTACTTTGCAACGCAAAAGAAAAATACATGAATTTGATTTCTCTAAATATTTGGTGGTGGCAATTGATTGACGTTAACTCGTGAAATTGCACTCGCTTACTTAAAACTTAACAAAAAAGCCTGTCGTTTCACGACAGGCTTTTTTTGTTTTAGCCCCCTACAACACCACAAAAGAATAAAGAGATAACTTTAGACACTTTAAAATACGATAACACACTTAAGACACTTATAAATATGCAACAGTTCAAATTTAATATCAACACCAAAGAGATGCTAGCCGACGTCCTTACACCGGTTGCTATTTATCTCAAAATGCGTGACATTTACCCCCAATCTATCCTGCTAGAGGGGGCTGACTTCAAAGCTGGTGACAACCAATACTCTTTTATCGGGATGCAGCCTATCGCAGGGATAAAAGCTACTGACGATAAAATTGAGTATACCTACCCTAACGGAGTAAAGGAAGCTGGCACCCTTGTAAAGAAATTAGCAATGAGTCAAATTTTGCAAGACTTTACAGCCTCTTTTGTTCCGGCTGAAGACATTAGCAAAATCCCAACAACAGGACTATTTGGCTATTCTACCTTTGAATCAGTCAGCTATTTTGAAGACATCGAGATGGGCGCCCCAAGCGACGAAAAAGCCATCCCGGATTTATGGTATCAATTTTATAAATTCATTATTGCTATTAATCACAACAATAATACAATAACGATTATTGAGCATATCTTTAATGGTGAAGACTCACAATTAGACATTATTGAAGAACAACTAAATCATTTAAACTTCAGTTCTTTGCAATTTAACCTGGAGGGCATGGAAAGCTCTAACATCACCGATCAGGAATACATGGCTATGGTAAGCAAGGGCAAACAGCATTGTATGCGTGGTGATGTATTCCAAATTGTACTATCGCGTTGTTTCCAGCAGGATTTTACGGGCGATGATTTCAACGTATATCGTTCTTTGCGTTCTATCAATCCATCACCCTACTTATTTTATTTTGATTTTGGTGACTTTAAACTACTGGGATCATCACCTGAAGCTGAGATAAAAACACAAGATGGCAAAGCATACATCAACCCTATTGCAGGTACTTTTCGCCGCACCGGCGATGATAAAAAAGACAAAGAACTTTCTAAAAAGCTGGCCAATGACCCCAAAGAAAATGCGGAGCACATTATGTTGGTAGACCTGGCACGAAATGACCTAAGCCGTCATGCTGAAAATGTAAAGGTGAAATACTTTCGCGAAATACATTATTATTCACATGTGCTTCATATGGTTTCAGAAGTAGAAGGTGAAATCAACAAAGACTCACATCCGGTTCAAATATATGCAGACACTTTTCCGGCCGGAACACTTAGTGGTGCCCCCAAATACAAAGCCATGGAACTTATCAGTAAGTACGAAAACCAAACACGCGGTTTCTACGGCGGCTGTATCGGCAACATAGGCCTCAATGGCAATATTAACCTGGCCATCACCATTCGTTCTTTTATGAGTAAAGACAATACTCTATACTATCAGGCTGGCGCTGGTGTAGTTTCCAAATCCGAAGAAGTAAGCGAACTCAACGAGGTTAATAACAAACTGGCTGCCTTGAAAATGGCACTTAAGAAAGCAGAAAACATTTAATATATTCAAAGTTCAAAATTCAAAGTTTTCCACCTTGAACCTTGAACTATTAAACTTTAAATTAACATGAAAATACTAGTCATCGATAATTACGACAGCTTCACCTACAACTTGGTACAATACATACAACGCATTACGGGCGAATTGCCAGATGTGTATCGTAATGATAAAATCACGGCTAAAGAAGCCAAAACCTATGATAAAATACTCTTGTCACCAGGGCCGGGAATTCCGGATGAAGCAGGTAATTTAAAAGATATTATCAAGGAATGTGCTCCAAAAACCAGTATCTTTGGCGTCTGTTTGGGCGTACAAGCCATCGCTGAGGTTTTTGGAGGTTCTCTCATCAATCTCGATCAGGTGTATCATGGTGTTTCCAGCTCTATTATTCAAACCAAAGAAAAAGATAACATCTTTGATGGGGTATCCAAAGTGTTTGACGGAGCTCGCTACCATTCCTGGATCGTTAGCCGTGAGGATTTACCTCAGGATCTGAAAATTACAGCCATTGATGAAGACGCTAATATTATGGCTCTAAAACACGACAAATACGATGTAAAAGGCGTGCAATTCCATCCGGAATCTATCTTGACAACCGAAGGAATGAGAATGATTGAAAACTGGATAAATAATTAGACTTTCGCTTTTAGCTATTTGCCTTTAGCTGCCAATAGCCAACTGCCAACTGCTTAACACAATGAAAGACATCATCAACCAGCTTGCCGCGGGGCAAACACTTAGTGCTACCAAAGCAAAAGAGGTGCTCAGTAATATTACCGAAGAAAAATATAATGCTACACAGGTAGCAGCTTTTGTGACAGCTTTTATAATGCGTAAAATAACTTCGGAAGAACTATCAGGTTTTAGAAATGCTTTATTAGACAGATGTGTTCATGTCGACTTTTCTGATTTCAACACGATCGACTTGTGTGGTACCGGAGGCGATGGCAAAAACACCTTTAACATCTCAACGTTATCATCCTTAGTGGTGGCAGGTGCTGGTTACAAGGTGGCCAAACACGGTAACTATAGTGCCTCTTCAGCATCCGGATCCAGTAGTATGATGGAGTTTTTTGGTGTTAAATTGACCAATGATGAAGAACTTTTGAAACAGATGGTTGACAAAAGCGGAATGGCTTACCTTCATGCTCCGCTATTTCACCCGGCACTTAAATCTGTAGGCCCGATCAGACGGGAACTGGGAGTGAAAACCTTCTTTAATATTCTGGGGCCGATTTTGAATCCAGCCATGCCACAAAATCAAATCACCGGAGTTTTTGATATAGATACGATGGAACTCTATCATCAGGTTTTTGAAAAAACAGATACCTCCTACTGCATAGTACATGCACTCGATGGTTATGACGAAATATCACTGACCGGCGATTGCAAAATTATCACCAATAAAGGAGCACAGATCGTGACACCACAGCACTTAGGTCTGCCTCCACTGAAACAAGAAGAAATACACGGAGGCAACAGCATAGAAGCAGCTGCCACAATTTTTAAAAATATATTGGAAGGAAAAGGAAGCGAAGCCCAAAACAATGTGGTCTTTGCCAACAGCGCAATGGCTATTCGTACTATTTCCCCCGACAAAACAATAGAGCAATGTGTGGAAGAAGCTCAACGTTCGTTGATGGATGGAAAAGCCAAGAGCGTATTGAATAAATTAATAGAAATGAGCAAATAACAAGAGTCACAAGCAAACCATTCTCACAAGACCAGTCTTCCTTGCATCTTTTATAAAACATTGAAACAAATGAATATTTTAGACCAAATAGTTGCCCGTAAATTTGAAATAATTGAAGAGCGCAGAAAAATGATACCTTGCCGAACTCTGACGCATTCCGAACATTTTTCCATCAAAGGACGATCCTTGGTAGAGCGCTTAAATGCACTCCACTCCTCAGGCATCATTGCTGAATTTAAGCGCAAATCGCCTAGCAAAGGTATTATTAATGCCAATGCTTCAGTCAATGATGTAACGACGAACTACCGTTTGGCAGGTGCAGCAGGTCTATCCATACTGACTGATACTGATTTCTTTGGCGGCACAACAGATGACCTGGTAAGTGCGCGTGCAGTCAACCGTCTCCCTATTTTGCGAAAAGACTTCATCGTGGATGAATACCAGGTGTATGAGACCAAAGCTATGGGAGCCGATGTTATGCTGCTCATTGCAGAGTGCCTGACAGCTGAGAAAGTAAAATTTTTAGCTCGCTTGGCCAAGACCTTCCGTTTGGAAGTCATTATGGAAATACACAGCGAAGATCAGCTGGAGAAATACACCCCGGATATTGACATCATAGGGGTCAACAACCGCAACCTCAAAACATTCGAAGTCAGCATAGAACAATCAAAACGACTTTTTGACAAATTACCGGATGACGCGGTCAAAATTTCTGAAAGTGGCATCAGTAGTGTCGAAGCCATAAAGGAATTACGAGAGGTGGGATACAAAGGCTTCCTGATTGGAGAAAACTTTATGAAAACAGATCACCCGGGTTTTGCGGCCGAAGAATTCATCAAACAATTGTAAAACTACTTTTTTTTTAATCTTAATAATGATGGATATAAAATTCATACCAACACCACAAAAACGACAAAAACCAAACTTTAACAAGCTGGGTTTTGGTCAATATTTCTCAGACTACATGTTTGAGATGAATTTTCTACCCGGCCAAGGCTGGGTAAATCCGGAACACAAAGCTTACGGTCCTATCAGCATAGAACCCTCCTCCATGGTGATTCATTATGGTCAAACCGTATTTGAAGGCCTGAAAGCTTACATGACTCCTAAAAAGGAAATCTTACTTTTCCGTCCGCAACGAAACATCAAACGCCTTAACCGCTCCAGTGCCCGCATCTGTATCCCTGAAGTGGATGAAGCACTGGCACTAAAAGCTATTATCGAACATGTAAAGTTGAATAGAGACTGGGTACCTGATGTGGATGGCGCAAGCCTTTACCTTCGCCCTATCATTTTTTCAACCGAAGAAAGCCTGGGCGTTGCTCCTTCAGACAGTTACAAATTTATGGTCATTTCATCACCTGTAGGGGCTTATTATGCCGAAGGTTTCAATCCTGTGAAAATCTACATAGAGGATGAGTATGTGCGCGCTGTACGTGGCGGTATTGGCGAGGCTAAAACAGCCGCCAACTACGCTGCTAGTATCAAGGCACAACAGATAGCTAAAGAGAAAGGCTTTTCTCAAGTGCTTTGGCTCGATGGAGTGGAACAAAAATACATTGAAGAAGTAGGCACCATGAATGTCTTCTTTAAAATAAACGATGAAGTCATCACGCCACAAATCAATGGAAGCATTCTGCAAGGTGTCACCCGCGATTCAGTGATAACTTTGCTTAAAGATTTTGGCTATAAAGTGAGTGAACGAAAAGTATCGTTAATGGAAGTGCTAGCCGCTATGAACGACGGCTCATTGTTGGAAGCCTTTGGTACCGGAACAGCTGCGGTTATTTCTCCAATCGGCGAAATTTACTACAATGGTAAAACCCTGCGCATGAATAATGGTAAAGTGGGACCATTAGCTCAAAAACTTTATGATACTCTTACAGGCATTCAGACCGGACGATTGGAAGATAAGCATGGATGGACGGTTAAAGTGGAGTGAACTAAAGTGACTAGAGTGACTAGAGTGAGCTAGAGTTTAGCTTTACAAATGAAGAATTTAATCATATAACCCAGAACTTCTTTCTTAATAATATGAAAGTGAAAATATGTGGCATGCGCCAAGCTCAAAACATAGCTGATGTAGCAGTGCTTAAACCGGACTATATGGGCTTTATCTTCTATCCTAAATCGCCTCGCTATGTGGGTGAGGATTGGGATGTGAAAGCCATAAAACAATTGCCGGAGAACATTGAACCAGTAGGCGTTTTTGTCAATGAGAATATAGGCCACATAATGAGCCTGTGCAATAAATACGGCATAAATACGGTACAATTACACGGAAATGAAAGCCCACGTTTTTGTTCTCAGCTTCAGCGCAAAGGCTACACCGTTTTCAAAGCCTTCCAGATAGATGACAACACAAAAACGGAAGAAATAGAAGCCTACAGCGGCAAATGTGATTACTTCTTGTACGACACTAAAAGTAAAGGTCTGGGCGGAAGCGGACAAAAATTTAACTGGAACAAACTAAAAGAATTAAATGCGACCGGACCTTTTTTACTCAGTGGCGGCATAGCGGCAGATGATGCTGAAACCATCAAAGCCTTGGACTTTTCGAACCTCAAAGGTCTGGACATCAATAGCAAATTTGAGATAGAACCGGCACTAAAAAATATTGAATTATTAAACGAGTTTATTGCTGAAATTAGAAAATAGAAATTAGAAACTTGAAATTAGAAACTTGAAATTGGAAACTTGGAATTGGGCTTGCCCAACCTTGAACTCCGAACTTTTAACATTTTAAAATGAAATACCAAGTTAACGAACACGGCTACTACGGCGAATTTGGGGGGGCTTTCGTACCCGAAATGCTTTACCCCAACGTAGATAACCTAAAGAAAAAATACCTTGAGATTATCCAGAGTGATGATTTCAAACAGGAATTTGAACTTTTACTAAAAGATTATGTGGGGCGTCCTTCGCCACTTTATTATTCCGAACGAATGAGCGAAGTGTATGGCGCAAAAATCTATCTGAAGCGCGAAGACCTCAACCACACCGGTTCTCATAAAATCAACAACACGATTGGGCAGATTCTTTTGGCTAAACGTTTGGGCAAAAAACGCATCATCGCTGAGACTGGTGCAGGCCAACATGGCGTGGCTACAGCTACTGTTTGTGCTCGTGCAGGGCTCGACTGCGTCGTGTTTATGGGCGAAGAAGACGTTAAGCGTCAACGTCCTAATGTGGAAAAAATGGAAATGCTTGGTGCCACTGTCATACCGGCAATGTCGGGCAACCGCACCCTTAAAGATGCCACTAACGAAGCCATCCGCGACTGGATCAACCATCCTAATGAAACCCATTATATCATCGGTTCGGTAGTAGGACCACACCCCTACCCTGATATGGTAGCGCGTTTTCAATCGGTCATTAGTCAAGAAATGAAATGGCAACTGATGGAGCAAACCGGCAAAGAGAATCCCGATACCATCATCGCTTGCGTGGGTGGTGGTAGCAATGCTGCCGGTGCTTTTTATCATTTTCTGGATGACGAAGACGTAGAATTAGTAGCGGTAGAAGCTGCAGGGCTAGGAGTAAACAGCGGCGAAACAGCAGCCACCTCGCAGGTGGGCAACGACGGCATTATCCACGGAAGTAAAACACTACTAATGCAAACCGAAGACGGGCAAATCATAGAACCATACTCTATCTCTGCAGGATTAGATTATCCTGGGATAGGTCCTGTGCACGCTCACCTATACAAAACAGGTCGTGTAAAATTCCTTAATGCTACTGATGACGAAGCCATGGAAGCCGTTTTTGAACTAACAGAAAAAGAAGGCATCATCCCAGCATTGGAATCGGCTCACGCACTGGCAGCCCTTAAGAAAATGGCCCTTAAGAAAGATCAGGTAGTGGTAGTCAACCTCAGCGGTCGTGGCGATAAGGATATGGATACTTATATTAGAATGAAAAATGAAAAGTGAAAAGTGAAAAATTAAAAGTTAGAAATTAAAAATATACTTCATTGGCTCGTTGTAAATGAAACTTAAAACCAACATAGCTTTTACCCTGCTGTTTATAGTAGCAAGTGCTTTTTTACACTTTAAAGACTATAACAAGCTGCCAGCCAGCACTCATGCTTGGGCTCAGAGCGATCATTATGCTTTAGCTTTAGGTTTTTACAATGATGGTTTTGATTTTTTTCATCCTACGACTTTTGCTTTAGATGTGCAGTTTCCATCTAAAAATGCTTTAGAAAATCCGCAAGGAATAACTAGTGTGGATTTTCCTATACTGCATTATAGCGTGGCGATACTAATGAAAATTTTCGGCACTACGGCACCTTGGGTTTTCCGAATGATAATGCTCTTAATAAGCTTTTTAGCCCTTTTCTGTTTATTTAAAACTATTAAGGAGATTAAAAGCATTACGGTGGCTTCCATCTTTGTAAGCTTTATCATGTTTCAGCCTATTTACGCCTACTATCAAGATGGTTTTCATGTATCGGCAGCAGCATTTAATGTCTTTCTGATAGGGCTAAGTTTTATTCTTCGCTATTTTCATAAAAAAGAAAGCAGGCATTTTACTCTGGCTATCGTTTTTCTGACTCTGGCAGCCCTCATGCGCTTTACGCAAATTATTTCATTACTGGCTTTAGGAGGTGCTTTTTTCATTATTTCCATCAAAGAAAAAAAGATACATAAACAACTCTATTACATAGCCACAGGAGTAATTGTAGTGCTGGCGTATTTTATCTACAACAAAGGACTGGCCAGTGAATATGGCTCCGTTTTTTTAGGTCAGGCTATGCCACCGAAATCCTTTTCGCTATTAGTGCTGTACCTCAAAAAAATTATCATATCGTACAGTATGGAGTTTTTGCCAATCCTACATTTCAGCTTACTAATAGTGGGAATAATGACCTACAGGAAATATGGCACATCACTCATTAAAGGCGACAGTTTTTTCCTTTGGCTGGCTTTTTCCCTACTGGGCACCAGCTTATTTTCCATACTTATGATGTGGGGCATTAGCGCTCACAACTATTATTCGCTCGACACTTGGCAACCTTTCCTTTGCATTGGTATTGCTTTCTTGATATGGCATATCGATTTTAATAAAATCAGCAAAGAAGTTATGCTGATTACGAGCCTTTTATTCGGAATTGGCAGCTTTGCTATTGCTACAGAGCATCAACTAAAAAACTACCGCGAAGATGCATCTATGAATAATGCCGAAGGGGTAATTAACGATTTTATGAGTTCGGCTTCCTGGCTTAATCAGCACATTGAAGCTGAAGCTAAAACGGTGGTTATTTGCGATGAAGGCTGGAATACGCCTATGGTGGCTTGGCAACGGAAAGTACACCGCATTCACAACATTAACGAAAACACCCTGCAACGTTTAAGCTCTGAAGAATTCGATTACATTGTAGTACACAATGCTTCAGTTAGTCCTGAACATTTGAAAACGATACAACGATATTGTCACCAAATAAAAAACAACAAACAAATCAGCATTTACAAACAACGCTAACAATGAGAATATTCAACTTTGAATTTATAACTTTGAACATATAACTATGAACCGCATAAATCAACTATTCAACGATACACAGGACAAGATAAAGTCCATATATTTCACAGCAGGACATCCTGCGCCCAATACGGCTCTCACCATTATTCAGGAGTTGGAAAAGAACGGCATCAATATGATCGAAATTGGAATGCCCTTCTCCGATCCTTTGGCTGATGGCCCTACGATACAACGCAGCAGCGAATTTGCTCTGGAACAGGGCATGAGTGTAAAGAAACTGCTCGAAGAAATAAAAGATGTACGCCAAACGGTCAGCATCCCACTTCTGCTAATGGGCTATTTCAATTCCGTTCAGAAATATGGCGTAGAGCAGTTTTGTAAAGATATTAGCGCTATTGGTATCGACGGCGTTATTCTGCCGGATTTACCTTTGGAGTATTATGAAGCTAACTATCAGGCCACTTTCGAAAAACACAACATCATTCCGGTTTTCCTTATCACACCACAAACGCCTGACGAACGTATAAGACAAACCGATAAATTATCGAAGGGATTTATCTATATGGTATCTACTGCAGCGACTACCGGAACTCAAAGCGGCTATGCTCAGGAAACCATGGATTATTTCAAACGCATCAAAGATATGAACCTTAGCGTACCAACTGTAACTGGTTTTGGTATTTCAAACAAAGAAACACTTGAGCAGGCGTCACGTTATTCGGCCGGCGGCATCATCGGTAGTGCTTTTGTAAAAGCTGTGGATGGTAGCGAGGATTTGGCTGGTGATATTGCAGATTTTGTGAAAACGTTGTCTTAAAATAGACTTAAGCTATTACGCAGAGGATCGCAAAGTGAACGCGAAGGTTCGCTAAGAAATAGTAAGTATTAAAGGATGGCTTGTGGGCTGTCCTTTTTTTGTGGTTGGGAAGTGCATGGGTTAAAGGTTTTAAAGGACGCGTCTCTTTAGCAACATAGCCGTCTTAAAATAAATCGATTATATTCTATCGATTGTATCTGAATTCTTTGTACGTTTGTGATTTAAACTAAGACCATAATAAGCAATGAAGCTATACTGCCTATTCATTACCTTAACCATTCTATTTTTTTCTTGTGAAAACACTTCATACAATCTTTCACCATCCTACAAACCCTACAAAGTAATAAATGTAAAAGATGGAAATATTGATACTCTTTTCGTTACCTATGATGGAGATGAAGTCAAATGCATAAAGACAGCTGAATGGTCTACAACATATGAGAGATCAAGTAGTCATTATAAAATATCAAGCTACAAAAAGAATGATAGTATCCCATCAACTTACAGTATATACATTTTTAACAGCAACCAACAGGTTGAAAAAATTGAATACTACACCAACCAGAATTATAGTCAAGGTGCATTGATAGGTGCTCCTATAGACTCTTTTAATAAAGCTCCTTATTTTCAAACATTTGAATACCTGCATGATGGAACAATAAAAACGCAATTTTTATATAATGAAAATGATAAAGACAGAAGTGATTATACAATTATATCTTATGATGAGATTGGCAACATTTCTAAAGAAACCTCATACGACTACTTTGCTGACAATTATGTCTTGCGGAGCGTTGACAGCTTTGTTTATGACAACAAAAAACATCCTATGAGAGAAGTAAACTATCCATTAGCCTACTTAAATGAAACTCATATTAATAATATAATCGAAATTCACTCTGAAAAATACAGTTATTCTTATGACATAAACACAGGTACCACCCTTGATTCTAAATTTGAAAATCAAGTATATTTAACTATTGAGTATAACGATTCCGACTTCCCTACTTATATTGATTTTGGAGATTATTCACAATCCTATTTTTATTAAACCTATGAAGCCAACCACCCTACTCCTCAGCCTGCTTTTTCTATTCTCGTGTGGAACAAAAAGCTGAAGAACGACGAAATCGTTATTACAGAAAAAAGCATTGTCAAAGCCTTTTTGGCAGATGTAACAAGTCTTGAAAAAGTTGAGAGTGATAATCCTATTGTTCTTTTTCAGGATGTGGCAAAAAAAGAAGCCAAGATGATTGTCCCGGTTAATATTGACAAAATCAACCTGGTACTGAAACAAGCTATAAGCATTGTGTAATTGTATGGGGCGATCATACCATTGTTAAACTAACTGATCTTGAAAACAAACGCGCTTCCGGCTCTTGGGGCGTAGAAATGCCTTTTGCCAAAGGCTAAATCAAAAAAGGAGGTCTGTACTTAAAAGAGAATTACCTGAATTACCTGATTGGCCTGCCTGATGATCAGGACCGTTTGGCGTTTTATTTCAATTAAGTATGTTCGAAGTTCTACAGGTAAATGACTCCTGTGTATTTCACTTTTACATCATATTGACCAATCTCAGCAAACATTATTGTTCGCCAACAGCAAACGATAATATTTGAGCACAAACTACACAATTGCCATCGTCAAAAGTTAAACACTAACAATCAAAATATTCATAAGCTGGTATATAGTCTACTGTCTTTCCGTCAATGGTAAATGTATCTTTCTGATTCAAAGTGACGATTACCCCTCTGTCTATCTCAAAATAATTAAGAGCTGCCAGAAGCCCTTTCATTTCGCGCTGCATATTTTCATCATTAATATTATAGCAAACCTGTACACATTCTTTTACTTTACCTTTTTCAAAAGAAACAAAATCACATTCACCATTATTATTAAAATAAAAAAGCTCTTCGTAATGGCGCCTGAGATGTAAGAATACTGCATTCTCTAATTGACGGCCAAAATCATCGGTAAAAGTTGTACGAATCTGATGATAAATCCCCAAATCAATAGCATACACTTTCTTAGGATTGCGAATTTGCTTTTTGATAGAATAATCAAACATCGGTAAAAAATCAAGCAAATATGTATCTTTCAAATAGCCAAAATACTCGGATATAGTACTTCTTGATTTCAAACCAAAAAGATTAACTAAGCTTCCTGCTGAAGTTGGTTTTCCTATATTCGATATTAAATAGACCGTCAGTTGCCTTAGCGCATTTACATCTCTCACATTATACCTCACCGCTATATCACGATGCAGGATATCTTCCACCAGTTGCAAAAGAATACGTCCGTTCTTAAGTTTAAGAAACTCCGGCATTCCACCCATTTTTAAATATCGCAAAAAGGACTTTTCTGAATTTTCAAGTTTTAAAAAAGTCAAAAATTCAGAATACGAAAAAGGAAATAGTTCTGAACTCAGATGACGCCCAGTCAGGTGTGTTCCCAACTCTGAGCTTAACAAAGAAGCATTAGAACCACTGATAAAAACCTTGTACCCTTCACGTAACTTTTGATTAACAAACAGCTCCCAACCTTTTACCAATTGCAGTTCATCAAAGAATAAAGCTTCTACATTTCGTTTTTCCACATCAGCATTTAAGCGCATAAGATCATCCATTTCAAAACCTGACAAACGAATATCATCAAAGTTTAAGAAATATGATTTCAAACCCTCCCTTTCTAATATCTGACGCATCAAAGTGCTTTTTCCACAACGTCGCAGACCGGTTATTATCGTTGCAAAATTTTCAAAAACAGGAATATCATCAAGCAAAACTCTGGGTGTCCCAGCACTTTTGCTCAAATAGGTCTTTACCTGTTCGTCAACAACGCTTGCAATCAATTCTTGTGATATCATAATTGTAATTTTTTACAAATCTACTGATATCAGTCGTTATTGTCAAACATTATCGAATGTTAGCAGTGAACATTATCGTTTGATAGCAATGAACGTTAGTGTTTTTTAGCATCAAACATCATTGTTCGTTATTAGCAAACATTATTGCTTTCTGATACCGAACATTATCGTTTGTTACTATCAATCATTATTATTTATTCTTATAAAACACTTCTCAAATATTGACATATAAAAATCCCGATTCCAATGGGTGTGAAATCGGGATTAATTTGTCGTTAAGCAATTACTAATATTTACTTACTTCATCTTTTGAAAAACATGTGTTGCATTGCCATAAAAGGCACCAGCCGTTTCCATAATAGTTTCAGAAAGTGTTGGGTGTGGATGAATGGTTTGCTCTATATCGGTAGCAGTAGCTGCCATCTCAACAGCCAAAGCCATTTCCGAGATTAAGTCACCGGCATTTTTACCACAGATACCAGCTCCAAGGATACGTTCGGTGTCTGCATCAATTATCAACTTGGTCAAACCTGTTGGATCGCCCATAGCAATGGCACGCCCAGAGGCCGCCCAAGGAAACTTAGCCACCTTATAATTAAGTCCTTTGGCCTTGGCTTCTGGTTCTGAGATACCAACCGTTGCTATCTCAGGATCAGTATACACTACAGCGGGAATGACTTGTGCATCATTAGCACTTTTCTTTCCGGCTATCACCTCGGCAGCTATTCGCGCTTCGTAGCTGGCTTTATGTGCTAACAAGGGGCCACCCACCACATCACCGATAGCAAAAATATTCTCATCACTGGTGCGTTGCTGGTGGTCTACTTTTACAAAGCCATTATCGGCCAGTTCCACTTTGGTGTTTTCTATTCCAAAACTATGATTGGAAGGCGCCTGACCAATAGCGACCATTATAGCATCAAAATCTTGCGTGTGTTGTTCGCCGTTTTTATCTTCAAAGGTCACTTCTAGATGACTATCAAGTTCATTAACCTTTGCAACTTTAGTCTCTTTCAGTATCCCCTCATAAAAATTCTTGTTATGATTTTCAAAAATCTTGGTTAATTCCGGATCCATACCGGGCATCAAGCTTGCCGTCATCTCCACAATAGTACTCTTAGCACCTAAAGCCTGATAAATATAGCCAATCTCCAAACCAATATATCCACCTCCAATTACCAATAAACGCTCTGGTATAGACTTCAATTCCAAAGCTTTTTTAGCATCCAAAATCTTTTCAGAATCATAATTCAGGAAAGGCAAACGACGTGGCTCTGAACCTGTGGCAATTATTGCCTGTTTAAACTCCAATTGTGAAGTGCCTCCATCTACATTTGAGATGGTCATCGTGTTTGAACTATCAAAATGCCCATAACCACGAACATAATTTATCTTACGTGCCTTAGACAATTGTCCTAGTCCTCCCGTCAATCGGTTGATCACACTATCCTTCCACTCACGCACTTTATCAATCTCTACCTTAGGAGCTTCAAAGGTCATTCCCCATTGCGAAGCTTTCATCGCTTCTTGTTTCATTTTGGAAACGTGCAATAACGATTTGGTAGGTATACAACCGCGGTGCAAACACACACCACCCGGATTAGCTTCCGGATCTACCAAGGTTACACTCATACCTAAATCTGAGGCCATAAAGGCTGCCGTATATCCTCCGGGACCGGCTCCTAAAACGACCACATCGCTTTTTTTTATATCGCTCATTGTATTTAATTCAAAATTTAAGATTCAAAATTCCTGATTATCAGTTCAGGTTTAGATAAACATAGACATCGGATTTTCCAATGCATTGCATATAAAACGGGCAAAACGGGCGGCATCAGCACCATCAATCAAACGGTGATCGTACGATAGCGATATAGGCATCATCATACGTGGCTGTAATTCCCCATTAACATATTTCGGCTCTTGAACACCACGCGAAACACCTAAAATTGCTACCTGTGGAGCATACACAATAGGCGTAAAAGCTGTACCACCAATACCTCCCAGGTTCGAAATGGTAAAGTTACCTCCCGCCATGTCATCCATCGACAATTTCTTATCACGGGCCTTTTGAGCATGGCTACTTATTTCTGCAGAAATCTCCGTCAGGTTCTTTTTATCAGCCTCTTTCACTACCGGTACTAAAAGCCCGTTTGGTGTATCTACCGCAATGCCTACATTATAATAATCTTTGTAAATAGTTTGCTTGTTCGCCATATCTACGCTGGCATTGAAGTTAGGAAATTTCTTAAGCGCTTCGGCAATTACCTTTACCAAAATAGAAGTAACCGTCAAGCGTCCACCACCTTTTTCAACCACTTTGCCATAAGCCTTACGGAAATTCTCCAATTCTGTGATGTCAGCTTTATCAAAATGCGTCACTTGCGGAATGGTCTGCCAACTAGTGGTCATACTATTAGCCGTCACTTCACGTATTTTATTAAAACCTTCGCTTCGGACCTCACCCCATTTGCTAAAATCAGGTAATGGAGCCGCCTGAATAGAAGCTCCTGATGTTTGCACTGCAGGATTACTAATCAAAGATTTAGCGTGTGCTTTCACATCTTCTTTAGTAATGCGCGCGCCAGGCCCTGTACCCTGAACCTCAGCAATATTCACCCCTAACTCACGGGCAAACTTACGTACAGAAGGTGCCGCAGGTACCAGTATACTCTTATCAGTAGCTACAACTGTGGTGTCCTTTTGGGGCTGTTTTGTTTTTGGTGGAGCCTGCTTTTTTGCTTCTAAGGTCGCTACTTCAGCTGCTGCTGTTTTCACTGTCTCTTTTACGGCTTCCTCTTTTACAGCTTCCTCTTTCACCTCAGCAGGAGCCTCATCGCTAGCATTTAATTCAATAACCAGCATTACTTCTCCAACATTCACGGTATCCCCTTCAGCCACTTTTATCTCTAACACCTTTCCAGCTCCTTCCGCCGGAATCTGACTGGTAGCTTTTTCCGTTTCGACCTCTACCAGAGGATCTTCATCCTGCACCTTATCTCCAACAGCTACTAATATACTGCCCACTACTCCGGACACCACATTATCGGCTATTTCAGGTAAAACTATTTCTTTATGCATTTGATTTTACTTTATTATTTCTTTTGTTTTCAACTTTTACACCCTTCCCTTTCAAGTGATTTAAAGCAGCGTCTACAATATGTTTAGCATCTACCTGAAAATAATCACGTAATGACTCGCGGCTCTCACTCATTCCAAAGCCATCAGTTCCTAAAGCTGTAAACTCTCCTTTAAACCATTTAGCTATAGACAAAGGCATCGCTTTTACATAATCAGATGCACAAATGTGCAAGCCTTCCTTATCTCCCAGAGATTGTTCTATAAAATTCTTCTGTTTTTTACCTCCGAACAAATTAGATGCTTCTACTTCATTAGCATTATCATACAAAGCCTTATAACTGGTAATACTCCATATATTGGCCTCCACACCATAATCCTTTTTCAAAATCTCGGAGGCTTTCAACACTTCATTCATGATAGCACCGCTACCATAAAGATTTAGATTATGCTCATTTTTCTTAGCCGCAGAAAATTGGTACATTCCATTGATAATACCTTCTTTTACCCCTTCAGGCATGGCAGGCATAGGATATTTATCATTCATCACCGTGATGTAGTAAAAATTCTCATCACCATCGACATACATACGCTTCAGACCATCTTCGAAAATAACGGCCAATTCATAAGCAAAAGCGGGATCATAAGCACGAAGTCCGGGTATGGATAGAGCATATAAATGACTATGTCCATCCTGATGCTGAAGTCCCTCTCCGGCTAATGTTGTGCGCCCCGAAGTAGCTCCAATCATAAAACCTTTGGTCCGGGTATCAGCCGCAGCCCAAGCAAAATCACCTATACGCTGAAAACCAAACATCGAGTAAAAAATAAAAAAAGGTATCGTGTTAACACCGTGATTTGCATAGGCAGAACCTGCAGCAATAAAGGAAGACATAGAACCAGCCTCTGTGATGCCTTCTTCCAGAATAGCACCATTCTGAGCTTCTTTATAATACAAGAAATTCTTACTATCCACGGGCTCATATTTCTGTCCATGAGGTGCATAAATGCCTACCTGACGAAACAAGGCATCCATACCAAAAGTACGGGACTCATCAGGAACAATAGGTACGACCAAATCTTTGGTATTCTTATCACTCAATAAATCAGTCATTATTTTTACTGCAACAGCAGTTGTCGGTACCACTTTATCGTTCGACCCCTTATAAAAGGCCTCGAAAATCTTAGCTGCCGGCATTGTTATAGCTTCAGCCTCCACTTTTCGTTTGGGAAGATACCCCCCTAATTTCTCCCTGTGGCTCTGGAGATACTTCATTTCCTGGCTCTCTTTCGGAAATTTAAAGAGCGGTATGCTTTTCACTTCTTCATCGGTAAATGGTAAATTGAAACGGTCACGGAAAACCATCATCTGATCTTCATTGAGTTTTTTTTGCTGATGTGCCACATTGCGAGCTTCTCCGGCATCTCCCATGCCGTAACCTTTAATGGTTTGTGCTAAAACAACGCTTGGCTGCTCTTTGTGATTAAAGGCTTTATGATATGCATTGTAAATCTTTTGAACATCATGACCACCACGTCCCAGACCTTCTAGTTCCTTGTCAGACTTCTCTTTTACCAACTCCAATAACTCAGGATATTTACCAAAGAAATATTCCCGTATATATTTACCATCACTTATCGACAGTTTCTGGCGTTCTCCATCCACCAGTTCGCCCAAACGCTTAGCCAAAATTCCGGTGCTGTCTTTTGCCAATAGTTCATCCCAAGCACCACTATTGAGTACTTTGATTACATTCCATCCAGCGCCTTTAAAAGCACTTTCTAATTCCTGAACAACTGATCCGTTACCACGCACCGGACCATCCAAGCGCTGTAAATTACAGTTAATCACAAAAATGAGATTATCCAGCTTTTCACGTGGTGCTAGATTTATCGCTCCCATTGCTTCGGGTTCATCCATCTCACCATCGCCTAAAAAAGCCCATATCTTTTGATCTGACTCCGGAAGTAGTTTATGGTTTTCCAAATATTTACGGAAACGTGCCTGATAAATAGCACCAATCGGGCCAATACCCATCGACACTGTAGGAAACTGCCAATAATCGGGCATTAAACGTGGGTGAGGATAGGATGAAAGCCCTCCCCCCGATTCTAGCTCACGACGGAAATTTTTTAACCGCTCCTCAGTCAGACGCCCTTCTAAAAAGGAACGTGAATACATTCCCGGAGCGGTATGCCCCTGAAAATAGACCATGTCGCCAGGATGCTCACCGTCAGATCCTCGAAAAAAATGGTTAAATCCAACCTCATAAAGTGAGGCACTCGAGGCAAAAGACGAAATATGCCCTCCGATGCCATCCGATTTCTTATTAGCCTTCACCACCATAGACATGGCATTCCAGCGTATAATATTTTCAATTTTTTCTTCGATTTCTTTATTACCGGGATAGGGTATTTCATCTTGAACAGAGACAGTGTTCAAATATGGTGTGTTAATTTTTAAGAGCGATGAAATGCCTTTCTTTTGAGCGTGATTAAGCAGTCGTTCCAGCAAGTCCTGTACACGATCAGGATCTTCATTGCGTATGATGTACTCGAGAGAATCAATCCATTCCTTGTTCTCAAAAGCATACACTTCAGCATTTGTCTTATTTTCCATTTTTATATTTATTACCTAATAATACATTAGGTCATAAACACGAAAACTCCTTTTTTGTTCCAATTATAAAAACAAAATCATCATTAATTGCTATACATAAGCGACATTTATCACACATCATTGCAAAGTCCATTTTACATTTCGCACACAAACAAACACTTATAAAAAGATGGAAAACGGACAAGCCTAATTGTTTTTGCATGAAAAAAGCCTCATCCCAAATAAATGAGACGAGGCTTTATTCTATAAATAACAATCCGGAATTTTGAATTCCAATATTATGAATTAATACGCTTTGGCAAAAAGCACGCGTTTAGTAGATGGTTTGCCTGAATAGACACAAACACCTTCTTCTTCTTTTGCATCTAATGGAATACAACGAACCGTGGCTTTTGTTTCATTCTTAATGGCTTCTTCGGTCTCTTCGGTGCCATCCCAGTGCGCTGAAAGGAAACCACCTTTTTCTTCAAGCACGGTTTTGAATTCCTCCCAAGAGTTCACCTCAGTCGTTTTCTCAGCACGGAAATCTAATGCTTTCTGGAAGATGTTGTCCTGAATCTTTTCCAACAAGTCCTCGATATAAGCATCGACACCGTCAAGCTCAACCACCTCTTTGGTTAAGGTATCGCGACGTGCCACTTCTACGGTTCCATTTTCACAATCGCGTGGTCCCATTCCCAAGCGAACAGGTACCCCTTTCAATTCATATTCAGCAAATTTCCATCCCGGCTTTTTTGCATCACTATCATCAAAACGAACAGAAATACCTTTAGCACGCAATTTTTCCATAATAACGTCCACCTTTTCGCGTACAGCAGCTAACTGCTCTTCGTTGCGGTAAATAGGCACAATCACCACTTGGTAAGGCGCCAATTTAGGAGGTAATACCAAACCGTGGTCGTCAGAGTGAGCCATTATAAGCGCCCCCATTAAGCGGGTAGAAACACCCCAAGACGAAGCCCAAACATAATCCAATTTACCTTCTTTATTGGCAAATTGCACATCGAAAGCTTTGGCAAAGTTCTGACCTAAAAAGTGAGAGGTACCACTCTGCAATGCTTTTCCATCCTGCATCAAGGCCTCTATGGTGTAAGTATCCAATGCACCGGCAAAACGTTCGCTGGCACTTTTCACCCCTTTCACTACCGGAACGGCCATATATTTTTCGGCAAATTCGCCGTAAACGTTAATCATCTGTACCGTTTCGTCGATAGCTTCTTGCTTAGTAGCATGTGCTGTATGCCCCTCCTGCCACAAGAATTCCGCTGTACGTAAGAAAAGACGCGTACGCATTTCCCAACGCACCACATTAGCCCATTGGTTACACTTGATCGGCAAGTCACGGTAAGACTGAATCCAGCCTTTGTAGGTATTCCAGATAATGGTCTCAGAAGTAGGACGTACAATCAACTCCTCTTCCAAACGCGCATCAGGATCCACCACCACACCTTTCCCGTCAGGATCATTTTTCAAACGGTAGTGGGTTACCACAGCACATTCTTTTGCAAAACCTTCTACGTGGTCAGCTTCTTTACTCAAATAAGATTTAGGAATAAACAGTGGAAAATAAGCATTTTCATGACCTGTCTCTTTGAACATCTTATCCAACTGAGCCTGCATTTTTTCCCAGATTGCATAACCGTAGGGCTTAATTACCATACAACCACGTACCGCTGAGTTCTCAGCCAAACCTGCTTCTTTCACTAAATCCACATACCACTGTGAATAATCTTTTTCACGTGAAGTTATCTTTGCCATTATATTTGAAATTGGAAATTTGTAATTGGAAATTGGAAACTCACTGCTCCAATTTGAAATTCGTAATTTGTAATTTGAAATTCGTAATTCGTAATTTTAAAACACCTCTTTAGCTACAGCAGCACAACTCTTAGTGGCCATCATACTGTAAAGGTGAATATTAGGCACACCATGCGCCGCTAAATCTTTAGCCTGCATAGTACACCATTCAACGCCCACCTGTTTGGCTTGATCATTATCGGTACATTTACTCAAAGCCGAAACAAGATCTTCGGGCAGTACGGTACTAAATATTTTAGGCAAAACGGTCATCTGATTCATCAGAGTAATGGGTTTAATTCCCGGAATAATAGGTACATTAATATCATTCTCACGACATAAATTGACAAAATCATAGTATTTCTGATTATCAAAAAACATCTGAGTGATGACGTATTCTGCACCGTTATCTACTTTTTGCTTCAAATATTTCAGATCAGAAGCCATGTTAGGCGCCTCTTCGTGCTTCTCTGGATACCCTGCTACAGCATAAGAAAAAGGCTGATTGATTTTCATCGACGCACCATCAAGCAGTTGTCCTTTGTTCCAATCATTCACCTGCGCTTGCAGCTCAGTAGCATGACTATGCCCCGCAGGGTCCGGAATAAAACTAGCCTCGTGCTTAGCTTTATCGCCACGTAATAACAGGAGATCATAAATGCCCAAATAGTTAAGATCCATCAAGGCGTACTCCGTTTCGTCCTTGCTAAAACCACTACACAACATATGCGGCACTACCGATATATTGAAAGTCGACTTCACCGCAGCTGCCACAGCAATAGTTCCGGGGCGTTTACGAATCGCCACTTTTTCATATAAGCCCTCCCGAGTGGTTTTGTATTCGTACTCACTACGGTGAGTGGTAATATTAATATACTTAGGATCAAACTCACGCAAAGTCTCAATATTCTTCATTACCGTATCCATTCCGTTACCACGTAGCGGAGGTAGAATTTCAAACGAGAAGATAGGTGATTTAGCGTTTTTTATGTGGTCTATTACTCTTGTCATTGTTCATTTTTTTTCGAAGCGCAAATGTACGAAAAAGATGGGAGATGACGATTACCAACAGTGTCGATATTAGACGACATAAATATCGACACTGTTGGTATCGTCGGTAATATCGACACTGTTGAAAAATTGACACTTACATTTGACATTTAGCTTCATTTTATTCAACTTTGTTCTATGAAATTCGAAACAGGCCACCTCTACCACGTATACAATCAAGGGAATAATCACGAAAAAACATTCTTCACCAATGCCAATTATCTCTTTTTTCTAAAAAAAATAAGACAATATATTATACCTTTCGCTGATATTATAGCCTACTGTCTGATGCCTAACCATTTTCACCTTATGCTTAAGGTAAATCATCTTTCACATTCTACCGCTTACCTTAACAAGAACAATAAGGCAAGAAATACAGGTAACAAACAAAGAAATCTTAATGATTCGATAGGTATAATGCTGCGCTCATATACAAATGCTATCAACAAACAGGAAGATAGGAGCGGCAAACTAATCCGGGAAAGGACTAAAGCAATATGCCTAACGACATCTGAAGACATTAGTCCATCTTATTATAACACATTGTTTGGCACCGTTTCCTATCCTGAAATTCAAAAAAAACAATATCCGCAAACCTGCTTTAAGTACATTCACAATAACCCGGTTAAGGCAGGTTTAGTTAATAAATGTACTGATTGGCCCTATTCTTCAGCAAAAGACTATGCAGGATTGAGACATGGAACTCTGGTAAATAAAGAGGTCGCAAAACAATATCTTATTATATAGTTCGCCTAATAATCAACAGCGTCGCTATTTTTTTCGTCTTATAGCGACACTGTTGGCGCTACCAACTCATAAAACAAATCCATATCCACACTCTCCCTCACGTGTGCGGCCAGCTTATTGTATTGTTTCTCTTTGAAGGCATCGTAATCCATAGAAAGTCGTTTCTCAACATCAAAACCAGAAAGTAAGTCGTCAATAACCACGTCATTATCAAAAATACCATGCATATAACTCCCCCAGCATTTTTCGGAAAACCAAACCCCTTCGTTATCCCCAGTTTCAATTTGATTTAACGGATTTATAGCAGCGGTAAATTCAGGTTTTCCCATATGAATTTCATAACCTTTGCACATGCCTAATCCTTTATAATTAAAGCTTGTTTGCGCCGTATATTTTTCTTCCTCTACGATTGTTTTCATCGGTAATATACCCAATCCCGGCAACTCTTCTACCTGACCTTCGACTTGGTGCGGATCACATAACATTTCGCCCATCATCTGGTAGCCACCACAAATACCTATAACCATTTTTCCTGCCTTTGCTTGGTCTTTTATCTCAGAAGCTATGCCGTTTCTTCTCAATTCCAACAAGTCACTAATCGTACTTTTGGTGCCGGGTATAATAATAATATCCGCTCCGGCTATTTCCTCCGCATTATGGCTATAAAAAAGGTTAACACGACCATCATGCTCTAAGCGATTGAAATCGGTAAAGTTGGACATCCGACGGAGCAATACCACAGCAATGTTTACTTTCCCTTTCAGAGCTATTTTCTGGTGTTGAATGGATTTAGCAATATTATCTTCTTCTTCGATATAAATATCCTGAAAAGCTGGAATAACACCAAGCACCGGAACTCCGGTTAAATTTTCAATAATCGTTTTCCCTTCGGTAAATAATGAAATATCACCTCTAAATTTATTAATGATAATGCCTTTTATTTGACTTTTCTCTTCTTCATCCAGCAAGGCAATTGTACCGTAAACACTAGCAAATACGCCTCCTTTATCAATATCTGCGACTAAAAAAGCAGAGGCATTCTTAGCCACAGCTATCGGCATATTAACAATGTCGTTGTCTTTTAGATTAAGCTCCGAAATGCTACCTGCGCCTTCCACAACAATAGGGCTATAACATTCTGCCAAACGGTCAAAAGCTTTCAGGACTTCTGGAAATAACAGCGCTTTACCTTCGCCCTTGAAATATCGATCGGCAGAATAGTTACCAATGGGTTTTCCATTTAGAATAACTTGCGCTGTTTTGTCTGTATTGGGTTTTAGCAAGACCGGGTTCATATCCGTATGGCAGGATACACCGCAAGCCTCAGCCTGCACCACCTGAGCTCTGCCCATTTCTCCTCCATCAGCTGTCACGTAGCTGTTAAGAGCCATATTCTGTGCTTTAAAAGGAGCTGGTGAGTAGCCATCTTGTTTCAAAATACGTCCAAAGGCTGCAGCTATCACACTTTTCCCTACATCAGAGCCTGTGCCGACAAACATGATAGGGTTTATTCTTTTCATCATGATAAGGTAAGAAAAAAGCCGACACTTTTTAGCACCGGCTTTCAATAGTTAGAATCCAAGATTCAAAATTCATTTTCACTTATTCAACATAGCCTAATTTCTCCACGACCTGTTCACTAACGTCAAGTGCTGGAGCTGCGTATACCACGCTCATAGCTGATGATTTATCGTATATAACGGCATAACCACCATCCTGAGCCACCTCTTTCACAGCATTATAAACCTCGTCCTGTATAGGTTTTATAAGACTTTCACGCTTTTTATACAATTCACCTTCCGGTCCAAAATACTTTTTACGCAATTCTGTCGCTTCACTTTCCTTTGCAACAATGGCATTCTCACGTTTTACCTTCATTTCATCAGATAGAAACACCAAATCGTTCTGATAATTTTTGTACAAGGTTTTCACCTCTTCCATCAAAGCATCAACTTCTTGCTGCCACCGTTGTGACACTTGATCCAACTGATCTTGGGCAGACTCATAGGCAGGTACTTTACCTAAAACATATTCTGTATCTACAAAAGCGAATTTCTGAGCTGACATCAAAGTCGAAACTAACAATAATGCCATTAAAAGTGTCTTTTTCATAATCATAGTATTTTGATTGGTAATATGATGTTTTTTAATTGACTATCTTGAAATACAAATTCCTTGCCTAAATAATATATTAACACTCAAAATTTGATAAATCATATAGATTCAACCATTGAACCATTGAATCATTAAAACTGCTGTCCGATAATAAAATGGAACTGACTACCATTAGCACCAGAACCGGCACGTGGTTCTGCAGGATCGAAACCATAAGCCCAGTCGATTCCCATCATACCAAACATAGGCAGGAAGATACGCACACCGGCACCGGCCGAACGCTTCAACTCAAACGGGTTAAAGTCACGGAAATCCCCCCAAGAACGCCCTGCTTCTACAAAACCTAAAGCATAAATAGTAGAGGATGGTTCCAGCATTAGCGGATAACGCAACTCCATTGTAAGACGGGTATAAATGTTACCTTGGCTATCCCAAGATCCGGATTCACTATTATAATCGTAATAAGTCAAAGAACCGTTTTCATATCCACGCAGACCTACCGTCTCGCTACCATACAGGTTATAACCGGAAAGTCCGTCTCCCCCCAGATTAAATCGTTCAAAAGGAGAACGGGCATCCTTACTATAGTAGCCCAAAAATCCATATTCGGCACGCGACATCAACACCAATTTGGCATCATTAGAAAGTGGCGTAAAAGATTGTGCTTTAAATTTCCACTTATGATATTCAATAAATTTATAACGTTCAGCATCAGTGGTTCTACTATCAGCATAATCCACATCATTAAACTTGGAATAGGGTGGAGTCAATTGCAAAGAAACCGAGAAAGTAGAGCCCCGACGTGTGTATATGGGGTTATCTATAGAACTACGGGTAAGCGTAGAAGTCAATGAAAGGATATTTGACTTTCCGGTTTCAAAACCGAGGAAATACCAGTTTAAGATATCATAGTGTTGATACGACAATTCTTCGTAAAGCATAAAATAGTCATCGGGCCAAGAGAGACGTTTACCTAAACCAATAGACACTCCTGTCACATTCAAGTGTTTACTATCATCGTATTGAGGGTAATACGAATTACCATAACCATAGCTACTACCATAACCGCTACCGTAACCATAACCGCCGTAATAACCATAATTATTACTCACCCCAGTCTGAATAGAACGATATGCAGAAACAGACAATGAGTTAGGACGCTTGCCCCCCAACCACGGTTCACGAAATGATATACTGTAATTCTGATAATATTTTCCGTTGGTTTGAGCACGTAACGAAAGCGTTTGTCCATCACCGGATGGCAATGGTTTCCAAGATTCCTTATCAAAGAAGTTTTGAATGGAGAAGTTATTGAACGAAAGCCCTAAGGTACCTACAAACATACCAGCTCCCCAACCGCCGGAAAGCTCAATCTGGTCATTGGCTTTTTCGTCCACATTAAACACCAAATCCACCGTAGCATCCTCGGCATTGGGTAACACTTCGAGGTTACTCCCTAAGGTTTCAGGATCAAAATGCCCCAACTGCGATAGCTCACGTACCGATCTCATCAAGGCACTTTTACTAAAAAGCTGACCCGGTTTCACACGCAATTCACGTCGTGCTACCTGCTCATTTGTCTTGGTATTGCCACGTATAAAAATGTTATTCAGTGTAGCTTGTGGCCCTTCCTGAATACGCATTTCAAGATTAATAACGGAATCTTGCACAATAGCCACCTCTACAGGCGTCAGATTATAAAACAAATAACCATTATCACTGTAAATACTTCCTACCGCGTCTTCGTCTGTTTCCAATCGCTCAGTCAGCAATTTCTGATTGTAAACATCACCTGATTCAATACGCATTTGATGCTCCAACATTTCGCTCGGGTATTTGGTATTACCGACCCATTTAAAGTCTCCAAAATAATACTTACGTCCTTCTTCTATAGACAGGTAAACATCCACCGTATTCTCCATTTCACCCGGCACTACACTATCAGAAACTATAATAGCATCACGATAACCTTTTTCGTTATATTTATCTATCAGCGTCGTTTTATCATTCTTAAACTCCTCATCAATAAATTTTTTGGTCCTAAAAAAGTTTACAATCTTTTTGCCATTGGTCTTTTTCATTGCCCGGTTAATCTTGTTATAACTCATCACTTGATTACCGGCAATGTAAAGGTTCTGCACCTTGACTTTTTCTTTTTTATCCACATAAATATCAATAATCAGCTGATTTTCGTTAGCATTATCATCACGCTGTACGATATTGACTTCTACATTGTGAAAACCTTTTTCTACAAAATGCGCTGTAATGATTTGCTCGGTTCTATTAATTAAGTTAGGCGTTACTTGCGAGCCTTTAATCATACCTACAGTTCCTTCAATATCCTCACGCTCACTCTTTTTGAGGCCATGGTAATTGATCAAACTCAAACGGGGACGTTCAGTCAGGTGGATGTTCAGCCAAATCTTAGAGCCTGTTTTTTTAGTGGCCGAAATAGTGACATCCGAAAACAAGCCATGACGCCAAAACTTCTTAATAGCATTGGTTATATCATCACCGGGTATGGTGATTTCCTGCCCTACCTGCAAACCTGAGATATTAACAAGAAGGCTGGCTTCATAATGTTTAATCCCAGTAACCGTAATATCAGCAATGGTATACTTTTGTGGGGATGAATAATAGATCTCTGGGGCTTCAGTACTATCAACAGGTAGCGTAAATGCATTCATCTGAAATGACGATAGTACTATTATCAGCGAGGATATTAATGTTACTCTAATGTTTTTCTTCATATTTATGGTCACCTTCTGCTCACGGGTATCTCCCCCACTCTATGGTGTATTAAATCTGTTCACTTGTTTTACCAAAGCGTCTTTCCCTGCTTTGATAATAATTCAATGCTTTATAAAACTCCTCTTTATTAAAATCCGGCCAATTAACATCGGTAAAATACAACTCAGCATAAGCCAATTGCCATAATAAAAAATTACTTAACCGGTACTCTCCACTTGTGCGGATCATCAACTCTGGCGATGGCATACCTGCAGTTGACAAATGTTGCTCAAAAACCTCACGATCAACCTCTTCTATTTCCCCTTGCTTACTCAGCCGGGCTATAGAATTAACGGCTTGTAAAATGTCCCACTGACCGCTATAGCTTAGAGCTAAAACCACTGTCAGGCCTGTACATTGCGATGTTTCTGCGATACAGTTATTCAATTTATTTTTCACTTTTTCAGAAAAACGTTCCGTATCCCCTATGGCTTGTAGCCTAATATTATTTTTCAACAATTTGGGCGTTTCTTTTTCAATGGCTTCCACCAAGAGATCCATCAAACCCATCACCTCTTCCTGAGGTCTGTCCCAATTTTCAGAAGAAAAAGCATAAAGCGTCAAATAACCAATTTGCAACTCAGCAGCTGCTTCGATAGTACTACGCACAGCCTCCACTCCATTGCGGTGGCCCCAGAGCCTCATCTTGCCACGTTTTTTGGCCCATCGTCCATTTCCGTCCATTATGACGGCTACATGGGTCGGAAGGTTACTTTTATTTAAATTTTCTATTAATGACATGCGACAAAACTACCAAATCACGAATTTCGAATAACAAAACCCCTTACACACCTTCTACAACTCTCTATTATTAGCGCTATTGCTCTCATCTATTACCTTTCCCACAACTACCTTCTTCGACTTTTGCGTTTATATCCTCCGGGACAGTTACAGTCCCAAATGTCTTCACCAAAGGAATAAGTCAGCATTATAGTTGTGTTATAAACCCAATCCTGACGCTGCAATTGCAAACCATTAGCCCCCAACTCAAACGGATCATTCAGGTATATATTATCAAAACTATCAGTAAACAGCTTAACAGCCTTAAACCTCAGTTGTAACCCTAACTGCTCATTAAACATCCAGCGTATTCCCACGCCGAAAGGAATTCCCAAAGTTGATCCGGTATTCGCTTCCTGACTTCCAGGATTCATCTCATCATTACTTACCCCTTGCCAAGGCTTATAATTAACCAAGCCAACCCCAAAGAAATAGTAAGGGGTGATATTACTGGAATTAAGCACGCTCTTATTGTAAGGATAGGGGAAAAAATTAACTTCCAGCTGAACATCCATATTAACATAGCGCTGTTCTATTCCAAAATCACAAACATCTTGAGCCAATGGATAAGAACAGTTCACATTATCAGTATGCCCCCTTACTTTGCCATAATCAAGACCCAAACTTACCGAAAATCTGGAATTCAGATTAGAACGATAAAAAGCCCCCAAGGTATAGCCCGGACTAGTAAAAGGTGTATTACTCAACTCACCAGTATATCCGGAAATACCTCCACCAATGCCAAATTCATATAAATATTGTGCATTAATATCATAACCGTTAACAACTAACAGAATGAATGTTAACAGCACAAACTTAATATGTTTTTTCCTTTCCTCTAAATTCAAGATTAAGAGCCCGCTTTTTTCAGTTCGCAAATGTAATATTTATAGGTCACATAACGATAACGAACAATTCAAATAATTATTATTTCAAAGCAGAACTACGGAAATCACTATTATTTTTTCGCTAAAAAAACAATAATATGAAGATTAAAAGCGTTATTTTTGAACAAATTTTAAAGACTATATTTCTATTTAAAAGCCAGAAGCATCCACAAAAAGCTCTACACGAATAATTTACAAGACATTGCCCATAAGACCACTCTACACTAACTACAATTCAGTCAATTTGTTAACATGAAATATGAGGTTTTTTACAAAATCCTCACTAACTTTGCATAGCAAACTTTATTTAAAAAATAAGCAAAGCATATAAGTAAGTAGCAAATTCTTTTGTGTGCTTTTGTTATTTTAGTTTCTTTTGCAGCGTACTTTTAAATAACTGAAAAACGATTGAGTGCGAAACCCGAT
>DHQI01000106.1:26993-33301 GCA_002408065.1 Bacteroidales bacterium UBA5342 | reverse complement strand
CCGAGTTGTGTGAGATTATTATTTATGAAGAAAAAGTGTTTTTTATTGGCCATAACGATTCTTTGTTTTTTTGCAAAAGAGAAACAATTATCAGCCCAGGTAGAGCCACAGTTCACAGCCAATATGTTCACGCAGCAGTTGTTCAATCCTGCCAGCTATGGCGAAAAAGAAATGGCAACAGCTTTCGGCAACCTTCGCAACCAATGGAAAGATATAGGACCTACGTCTTATGCTGTCTATTTAGATGCCCCTTTTACAGGTACTAAACGCAAACATGGAGCCGGTATTTCCATCATAGGAGACGAAGCCGGACTCTTCTCCATCACCACTGTTAACTTTGCGTACTCACACAAACAGGATATCTGGGACGGAACCTTGAGTGTAGGTACCCAGCTTGGCTTTGTCAATTTAATATTTGACGGTGCCGGAATAGAAACATTAAGCACGGATTACCATAGCAATATCAACCAACCCACTTTCGCAAACAGCGAGACAACCGGACTTAAATTTGATATTGCTTTAGGAGCTCATTACAACAGAGACAGGTGGTACTACGGAGCATCATTGACTCACTTGGCACGCCCGGAACTTGATTTGTCATCAAACGATGCCAGTACAGATGTATATGTTTATTACAACAGAACGTTATATCTCTATGGTGGCTATGACATACGTTTACGTTCTCTTCCGGAATTGGAGCTTAAACCAAACGTCTATATAAAGACCGATGGCAAGACGTCTCAGATAGATATTAACTGTAATGCCTGGTACAACGAACAAGTTTTTGCTGGTTTAAGCTACCGTTTTCAAGATGCCATAGCTGTAATGGCAGGAATGAAATTAAAAAACGGCATTTTAATTGGCGGGTCTTATGATATGACGACTTCTAAAATGGCTTACGGAGGCTTTGGCTCCACTGAAGTTTTTTTCAGTTATGAATTTAGTTTATCTTTGAACTCGAAGACTAATAAATATAAAAGCATCAGAATACTGTAACCCGTTACATTCTTCTGATACACTAATAAGATATAATACATACAATTATGAAAAACTTTCTTAACAGTTTAGCGATTGTAGCAAGTATAACACTGGCAGCATCTTGCTCAGGCCCGAATGGCGGCGGAGGCGAGTTAACCGGCGTTGAGACAACACCATACAACGAAATGATTCCATTAGGCATGAATTATATACCAAGTGGTTCTTTCACAATGGGGCCTAACGATCAAAGCGCCTTTTTTGTAACCTCCAAGCAAAACAAACAAGTAAATGTTGAAAAGTTTTGGATGGATGAAACAGAAATCACCAACTCAGAATACCGTCAATTTGTTTATTGGCTAAAAGACCACCTAACCCGCCTGGCCATCTATCAAAACCAAATAGGAATGGAATCGGATGAGTTTGCCATAATGGACAAAGAAGGTAATATTGATTTTATTGATGAAGAAAATAATATTCCACATTTGGATTACGAGCAAGAAATTGACTTGAAAGATATCGATATTAAAGAATTCCTAGACACCCTCTTCTATCTCTACAGCCCTTACGAGGGAAAAGTTTTACGTGCCGAAAAGCTTAACTATACTTATGTAGAGCTTGATCGTGTACAAGCGGCAAAAAAGATTAACCAAATGGATCCTGTGACCGCTCGTTACAAGACTAAAGGCCGTACCGAGAGAGACCTTATCCGTAAAGATACAGCTTATATGGGAGCTGAGGGTATTGTTAGAGAAACCAAATATGTACAATTAAAAAATCGTAATGATTTCTTTACCACCCGCACCATCAACATATATCCTGATACGCTGTGTTGGATGCGCAACTACACCTATTCGTTTAACGAACCATATACTCTTTATTTCTCACACCCGGGATATTCGGAATATCCTGTAGTAGGCGTTTCTTGGGAACAAGCAAAAGCCTTCTGCAACTGGCGTACAAAGCTAAAAAATAACCACTTGGCAAGTGTAGGACAAGCTGGAGTACATTCATATCGCCTCCCCACTGAAGCAGAGTGGGAATACGCTGCCCGTGGTGGTAAACAAGCGGCTATGTACCCTTGGGGAGGTCCCTACGTACGCCGTACAGATGGCTGCTTTTTGGCCAACTTCAAACCAGGCAAAGGCGATTATATAAAGGACGGACATATTACACCGGCAGCCGTGGGATCCTTCCCCGCTAATGATTGGGGCTTATTTGATATGGCAGGTAACGTATCCGAATGGACAGAATCAGCCTACATATCTTCTGGTCTGGCCGTCGTTAATGACTTAAACCCATCGTACACCTACGATGCTAAAAATGATGACCCGAAAGAGATGAAGCGCAAAGTTATCAAAGGAGGTTCGTGGAAAGATGTTAGTGCATTTCTACAATGCGGCATGCAAACATACGAATATCAAGATGCTACACAGCCATTTATCGGCTTTCGTTGTGTTCGTACGGTGATTCAGGATTTCAGCACAAACTAAAAGAAACTAAAATAAACAAATCAACCATTATGAGTTCAAACGGAAAAGGACTTTCCTCTCCTAAAGGGAAAAAGATTATGAACTATGCCTACGGTATTGGGGCGTCAATCGTAATTATCGGAGCACTTTTTAAAATTCTTCACTGGCCCGGTGCCAAAGTTATGCTTACCTTAGGTATGGGTACAGAGGCCTTGCTCTTCTTTTTAGGTTCTTTCGAACCGCCACATCAAGAAGGAACCAAATGGGATTGGACTAAAGTATATCCAAACCTAACACCAGAAAAAAGCCCTGAAGAACTTTTACTGGAAGAAAAAGGTAAAAAGAAAAAAGGTAAAAATAAAAGTGAAAGTATTGCTAAAGAAAAAGCCAAGCAAACAGAGCAAGCCCAACAAATAGTACAAGCAGAAGCTACTCCTGCCACTCCTAAGGTAGGTGCTATGTCTGGGCTTAGCGAAGAAGATATGGTGCAATGGAATGAAAATGTAAAACAGATTTCAAGCACCGTTGCCAGCTTAGGAAAACTGACTGAATCATCAAAGGTCTCAGAAGAATATATCAGTAAACTTAGCGTAGCAGGCGATGCTGTAGAACAACTATCTAAAGCACAAGAAGCCAGTGCAGAAATAATTAGCAGCTCCAGCGAAAATTTAGCTCAGAACTACAAAGTAAGTTCCGAAAAATTTGATTTAACAATGTCTACCGCTGCTGAAAAATTCGACAGCGCGTTGGAAGGCACAACAGATCAACTGAAAGAAGTCATCACATCTTCTGCCGAAAAATTTGATAAATCAATGGAAAATGTTGCTGCTAAGGTCAATAATGACTTAGGTAAAGCTTCGGAACAAGCATCTGAAACATTAAAAGGCTCTACAAATGCCATTGCCAAGTCATACGCCGAAACGGCTGAAAAATTTGAAGACACCTTTACTAAAGCTTATAGCACAAGCGCAAGCGAAATGACATCGGCAAACAACAAATTGGCTGACAGCTACAAACAAGTTACCGAAGCACTGAATCTGAAATTAGAAATGATTAAAGGCTCAACCAGTGAAACAGGAAAAGCATTGCAGGATGTCAGCAAAAACCTCACGGCTATCAATTCTGTTTATGAATTACAGCTCAATACCATAAACGAAGAACTTAAGATAAAAGAAGCACAAACAGCAACCCAAGCCAACGTCAACGATCAGCTATCTCAGATACAAAAAGCTGTGGTGGATGCTGTAGCTGCTAATCAAGCCTATCAGGCAGAGAGCGAAAAACTAAAAAACAACATTGCCGATCTTAATAAAGTATATGGCAACATGTTAAGTTCATTAAACTCATAAAACACACGATAAGTTATGAGTGGAGGAAATTGCCCGGAAACCCCTAGACAGAAAATGATTGGTATGATGTACCTGTTCCTGACAGCCATGCTGGCAGTGAATGTGTCATCAACCGTACTGGAAGGCTTTATTTTAGTGGATAAGAGTTTGCAAACAAACAATGAAATATTTGCAAAAAACAATAAAGCGGCATACAGTCATTTTGAATTAGAGTGGAATGAAAATAAGCAAAAATATGATGAAGCTTGGCAAATAGCATTAGATCTTCAAAAACGAGCTAATACTATGTGTGCCAGTATTGACAGTGCTAAATGGTTTTTGGCCAGAAAAGCTGATGGTGAGGAAGGTGATCCCAATCATTTGAAAGCAATGGATAATGTTGACATTGGTTATTCGGCTATGTTATATACTGTAGACCCCAAAAAGCCAAGCCGGGGAGACCTTTTAAAATCTGAAATAAAAGAATACAGACGGTTCCTTTTAGAAGAAATTGTGGTTGATGAAAACAAGTTCTCCGATTTAGCAGATGCTATAAAGAAAAGCCTTAATACCGATGATGTAAAGGCTGAAAAAGGCTCACATGATGAAGGAAGTGTTAAACATTGGGAAAACACGATCTTTGAGAACATTCCGGTAGGAGCTATTATGCCGCTACTTACCAAGGTTCAATCTGACATCCGAAACACCGAAGCAATGGCTATTGCCCATTTATTTGGTCAGGTAGGTGCTGCTGATTTTAGTGTAAATAAGTTTGAAGCACGTTTAATTATTGACTCCAAATACTTAATAAAAGGAAGTAGTCAGACAGGTATGGCGCTACTTGGAGCTGTAGATTCCACCAAAAGACCAACTTATGAGGTATTCGTTAACAACAACCCTGTTTCAGTAGATAAGCACGGTGCTTTTACTTATCCTACTAATACCAGTGGTAAATATGAAATAACCGGTAGCATTTTGTTAGAAGGTGAAGACGGCGAAATAAACAAATACACTTTCCCTGCTCAAAGTTTTGAGGTAGGAGAACTAAACGCTACTGTTTCTGCTACAAAAATGAATGTATTGTATGCCGGTGTAGAAAACCCCATGAGTATTTCAGTACCAGGTATTGCTTCCAATAGTGTAACGCCACGATTATCTGATGGTAGCTCGTTGATGCTACAAAGCGATGGTAGTTATATTGCTAAGCCCAAAACACCGGGAAAAGATATAGAGATGATAGTTACCGCTACTATAGATGGTAATACTCAGGAGGTCGGAAGGTATCCTTTCCGGGTAAAAGCACTCCCGCCTCCTACGGCTTTTGTACAATATCCTAAAGAAGCCAAAAATGCTTCAGGAAAAACCATCATTTTACCTGAAAATTTCCAATCAGGACGCTTAAAAAAACGGGACCTTTTGGATGCTTATGGGGTGGTTGCTGAATTATTGGACTCTGATTTTGAAGTTAAATATATTGTCAAAAGCTTCGAAATGGTATTTTATGATACAATGGGTAACGCCAAAACATATAAATCGACAGGATCTAAATTCACCAATGATCAAGTGCGACAGATAAAAGACCTGTCACGTGGAAAGCAATTTTTCATTTCCAATGTAAGAGCCGTAGGACCTGATGGCATTGAAAAACGCCTACCTCCTATTGATGTAACAATAAACTAAACGAATCTCAGTAAATCTTTGCCTTATGAAACGATTCATGATAATTAGCATATTAGCTGTTTGTATTTCTACAGCGTTTGCTCAGGGAAGTGGCAACACTTTTACTAACCCAACAACTGGCGAAACGGAACAGTATATTCCAAACACAGAACCGGAAATCGAGTTCGATGGAGAATCTCCATTTAACGAGATCTATATTCCAGCACCACAGGTCAGATCACTGGACAATATATTATGGAAAAAAACGGTATGGCGCATGATTGACATGCGTGAACAAGTTAATTTCCCATTATACTATCCTCTGAAAGAGTCCAACGGTCGCATAAACCTTTTTTTAACAATTTTCAATCTTCTAAATGAAGGAAAGGTAAATGCTTACCAATATAATGAAACAAAAGAAGATTTCTCAGAGGAATTTAAATTAAGCTTTGAAGAAATACTTGAAAATGCACAAGTAGAAATCTATGAAGCTAACACTGATGCTAATGACTCAAGAAAGTACCTCGTAGACGAAGTAGACATTCCCAGCGAACAAGTCCTGAAATTTTATATTAAGGAAGTTTGGTATTTTGATGCCATGGAATCTGCTATGAAATTTAAAATCGAGTGTATAGCACCTCAAATCTATTATGTGGATGATGATGGTATAGAACAAAAAAGCGTTATGTTTTGGGTTCCATTTGACGAATTACGTCCTTGGTTAGCCCGCCAAGCCGTAGTCATTAATAACATGAACTCTACAGCCTTTATCTCTTACGATGATTTATTCCAAAAGCGCCGGTTTATAGGCCACATATATAAAGAGGACAACATTCAAAACCGAGCCTTAATCGAATATTGTAGTACCCCTCTA
>DHQI01000106.1:17069-26826 GCA_002408065.1 Bacteroidales bacterium UBA5342 | reverse complement strand
ATATTGTAGTACCCCTCAGGAAGTACGTAGCGAACAACAGCGTATCGAAAACGAGATTCGTAATTTCGAGCTGGATCTTTGGGAGTACTAAAGTTCAAAAAAAGCATATTTTAAGGCGTCTTTTTTCATTTGAAAAGGGGCGCTTTTTTTATGTCTTAAATTGTTCAATTAATGTGCATAAATGCATCTGCATTTGAATGAAATGCGAGCTGTTTTTTGTAAATTTGTAGGGTTATAAAAACATGAAATATGAGTGAACAAAACAATAATTATTCAGCGGATAATATACAGGTTCTTGAAGGATTAGAGGCTGTACGTATGCGACCAGCCATGTACATCGGAGATGTAGGCGTAAAAGGTTTGCACCACCTGGTATATGAGGTCGTGGATAACTCCATTGATGAATCGCTTGCCGGCTATTGTGACAAAATCGAGGTTATCATCAATGAAGACAACTCCATCTCGGTAAAAGATAACGGACGTGGTATACCAGTAGACAAACACGAAACAGGAAAATCGGCTCTTGAAGTTGTGATGACTGTACTACATGCCGGAGGTAAATTTGACAAAGACACCTATAAGGTATCGGGTGGTCTGCACGGAGTAGGCGTATCCTGTGTGAATGCTCTCTCTACAGACCTAAAAGCAGAAGTACACCGTAATGGAAAAATATACGTTCAAAATTACAAACAAGGCGCACCGCAAGGAGAGCTTGAGATTATTGGCGACACCGATAAAACAGGTACCATAGTTACCTTTAAACCTGACTCGGAAATATTTAATGTACTGGAATACAAATATGACATTCTGGCGGCTCGTATGCGTGAGTTGGCCTTTCTGAATGCCGGCATTTATATTCAGTTGATAGACAAACGTGTTGTAGAAGAAGATGGTAGTTTCAAAACAGAAGACTTCAAATCTGAATTAGGACTTCCTGAATTTGTTAAATATCTGGATGAGAACCGTGAAACTCTTATTAACGATATTATTCACGTTACCACAGAAAAAAATGGTGTACCTGTAGAAGTCGCACTACAATACAATAGCTCTTTCACCGAAAATGTACACTCTTACGTTAACAATATTAATACCATTGAGGGGGGTACTCACCTAACAGGTTTCCGCCGCGGACTAACGCGTACTTTAAAAAATTATGCTGAAAAAACAGGTCTCCTTTCAAAATTGAAGTTTGACATTAGCGGTGATGACTTCCGTGAAGGATTGACCGCAGTACTCTCCGTAAAAGTAGCAGAGCCTCAATTTGAAGGACAAACAAAAACTAAACTGGGGAACTCTGAAATCAGTCTTTCAGTTGATCAGGCTGTAAGCGAGATGCTTAACAACTACCTAGAGGAACATCCCAAAGAGGCTAAAACGATAGTTGACAAGGTAGTATTAGCCGCACAGGCTCGTCACGCTGCCCGCAAAGCCCGCGAGATGGTACAGCGCAAAAGCGCCCTTACCGGTGGCGGCCTACCAGGAAAGCTAGCCGATTGTTCGGAAAAAGATGCTACTCAATGTGAAGTATTTCTGGTAGAGGGCGACTCGGCAGGTGGAACTGCCAAGCAAGGTCGTGACCGGAAATTTCAAGCTATTCTACCTCTGCGCGGAAAGATTTTGAACGTAGAAAAATCGATGCACCATAAGGTTTTCGAAAGTGAAGAAATCAAAAACATCTTTACCGCCCTCGGTGTAACCATTGGCACAGAAGAAGATAGCAAAGCGCTTAATCTTGCCAAATTACGTTACCACAAAATTGTTATCATGTGTGATGCCGACGTGGATGGAGCCCACATTGCCACTTTGATAATGACACTTTTCTTCCGTTATATGAAAGAAATTATAGAGCAAGGTTACCTGTATATTGCGACTCCTCCTCTTTATTTGGTAAGAAAAGGAAAGAAAGAACAATATTGCTGGGATGAGGATCAACGCCTCCGTTTGGTTGAAGAATGGGGTGAAGGTAACGACAAAGGCATGCATATACAACGCTACAAAGGTCTTGGTGAAATGAACGCAGAACAACTCTGGAGCACAACAATGAATCCAGAGGGACGTACTTTGCGTCAGGTTACCATCGAAAATGCGGCCGATGCGGATCACACCTTCTCTATGCTAATGGGCGATGATGTGGCTCAACGTCGTGAATTTATTGAAGAAAATGCAACCTACGCTAACATTGACGCTTAACTTTTTCACAAACAACAAGTATTTGTTTTTAACATAAAAAAACACTTATAGTTCAAAAGAGTGATTTCCCTTCGGAAGTCACTCTTTTTTTTGGCACAGGATTTGATAAAATGGTTACGTTTTTTGAGAACTAAAACCCTCATTTTTTGTTTTCAGAAAAGCACGAAGACTATTGTATAACTAATTATGGAGTAACAATGAAACACACAACATTTAAAAACACATTAAGAATTCTTTTCGTTTCGCTCTTCAGCGCATTTACTGCTATTTTTATTTTTACAAGGTTAAATCCGCAAGAACAACAAGTGATCGTTCAGCAAAATGAGCCCATAAAACAATATGCCAGTATGCCGGTAGCACCTGTTGTAAACACGGACTTTACCGAAGCAGCCACTAAAGCCGTAGATGCCGTAGTACATGTTACAGTATTGGTAGAACGTGAAGCCTATTCTTATGGCAATTCCTTCTTTGATTTCTTTTTTGGCGAAGGCGGACAACCTCAAACCTACGAAAGTATGGGTTCGGGTTCAGGTGTTATTATTTCGAAGGACGGCTATATTGTAACGAACAACCACGTGATAGACAAATCGAAAACTATCCGTGTAGTACTAAATGATAAGCGCTCGTATTCTGCAACATTAATAGGTTCTGACCCACGCACCGATATAGCACTGATCAAACTGGATAATACAGATAATGAAATTTTTCCGACCCTTAGTTTCGGTAATTCTGAAGCCTTACAAGTGGGCGAATGGGTACTGGCAGTTGGTAACCCTTTTAGTCTTTCGACTACTGTAACAGCCGGTATAGTGAGTGCTAAAGGTCGCAATATGTACAATATGCATTCGCCAAACAGCAATATGAGTATCGAGTCGTTTATTCAAACCGATGCAGCTGTTAACCCAGGAAACAGTGGCGGTGCTTTAGTCAATACTAATGGAAAACTAATAGGCATAAACACCGCGATTGCCTCCCCAACCGGCTCCTATGCAGGCTATTCTTTTGCAGTGCCTTCTACTATCGTAAAAAAAGTAGTGGCTGACCTGATGGAATACGGTGAGATAAAACGCGCATATATGGGTGTCACCATTAGCGACATCAACAAACAACTGGCCGAAGAAGAAGACCTGGCCACACTGAAAGGTACCTATATTAGCGGTGTGAGTGAAAATGGTGCAGCCAAAGAAGCCGGCATCAAAGCAGGTGATGTGGTAATTAAAATCAACGAGCGAATGGTTAATTCGATGTCTGAGTTACAAGAACAAGTGAGCCGTTACCGTCCGGGAGACCGTATCACTGCCACTGTACTACGAGGCAAAGATGAAAAAACCTTTACCCTAACCCTCCGCGATGAATATGGTAACGATGAAATAATTCATAATAAATCATTAGCTTCTTTAGGGGTAGAATTCAAAGAACTCGATGATGGCATAAAAAAACAACTGGGAATTAATAATGGTGTTCAGATTGTAAAACTCACCAATGGCAAACTGAAGGACAAAGGTATACAGAGTGGTTACATCATTACCAAAATCAACAATCAAACCATTAAAACAGTGGATGATGTCATAAAAATTATTGACAACGTTGATGGCGGATTATTTATCACAGGTATTTATCCTAACGGAACCATCGCCTACTACGCGGTCAATATGGATAAATAGAATTACACATACCATCTGACTTACAAGAGCTTCTCATTTTTTGAGAAGCTCTTGCTCTTTGTTTACTTCACTGACACTAACATAAAATAGCAAGAACTACTTGACATTTTGGCTTAATAGCAATACATTTGCACCCGAAAAAACAGCGCCATAAAGCAATTTATGAGCGCCTTTTTAGTTATATAAATAATAAACTAAATTATACATATTAAATGAGGCAGTTAAAGATTACAAAGTCCATTACCAACAGGGAAAGTGCTTCTCTGGACAAGTATCTTCAGGAGATCGGTAGAGAGGGATTGATTACTATCGAAGAAGAAGTAGAATTGGCACAGCGCATCCGTAAAGGTGACCGTGTAGCTTTGGAAAAATTAACACGAGCCAATCTTCGCTTTGTAGTTTCTGTAGCAAAACAATACCAAAACCAAGGACTTACCCTCCCCGATTTGATCAACGAGGGTAACATCGGACTTATAAAAGCCGCTGAAAAATTTGATGAAACGCGTGGTTTTAAGTTTATCTCTTATGCCGTATGGTGGATTCGTCAATCGATACTTCAAGCTTTAGCAGAACAGAGCCGTATTGTTCGACTACCTCTGAATCAAGTTGGTTCTCTGAACAAAATCAACAAAGCATTTGCCCGTTTTGAACAAGAAAACGAACGCCGTCCTTCTGCCGATGAGTTGGCAAAAGAACTTGATTTGTCTCCGGACAAAGTAGCCGATACGATGCGTATCTCAGGACGTCACGTGTCTGTTGATGCTCCTTTTACCGAAGGAGAGGACAACAGCCTACTTGATGTACTTGTTAACAGTGATTCGCCTCGTGCTGACAAAATTCTTTTGAATGAATCTTTGGCCCGTGAAATCGAGCGCTCCCTTTCTACCCTTTCCGAAAGAGAAGCTGACATTGTTCGCTCTTTCTTCGGTGTAGGATGTCAGGAAATGACTTTGGAAGAGATTGGTGATAAGTTTGGACTGACACGCGAACGCGTACGCCAGATCAAAGAAAAAGCCATTCGTCGCTTACGTCACAATTCAAGAAGTAGCTTATTAAAAACCTATTTAGGATAATAATAAATACGTTTCCCCAAGGAAAGGTCATCTATCTAAAAATAGATGATCTTTTTTATTGTTTTTTTGCTGCATTTTTTTGAAAATTCCAACTTATTCTTTACTTTTGCAGCCGCTTTGAGAGAAAAGCACACACAAAGCCAAGGAGAGATGGCAGAGTGGTCGAATGCGGTGGTCTTGAAAACCATTGATCTTCACGGATCCGGGGGTTCGAATCCCTCTCTCTCCGCTGAAAGTTAAGTCAATAAATGACAAAACAGAGACAAACCCTACAAAACCAACGTTTTGTAGGGTTTTTTTATGCCTTCTTGTTTCGCTTTGGCCGCTCAAATATGCCTATTTAGGACAATTTCCAGTCACCAAATAGTAACCTATAAAAAAAAGATGAAAATAGGTTACTGGATGTCCGATATTGGCACTATGCTGTCGCACATTGTCACCCCTGCAATCATTTCATTTAGTGATATATAAATTATTTTTGTCAACCTAAATCTGAAATGATGAGAACAACATTTAACGTACAATTCTTCAGAAAGAAGAATGCAGAAAAAAAAGACGGTACAGCACCAATTATTGCTAGAATTACAGTCAATGGAGAAAGAGTGCACTTTAGCACTAAGCAGACGATATGTGCTAAAGACTGGAGCGTAGAGCAAAACAAAGCCAAAGGACGCACAGCAAAAAGCAAAGCATTTAATGGTATATTGGAAGAGATCAAAACCTCTCTTCACTCCACCTATCACGATATCAACCGTAAAGAATCGATAGTGACAGCTGAGTGGATATTCCGGAGCAAGCTGACCCCCTCCGCGATAGCGTTTTCGGGCAATGTTTTCGGGCTGTCATTCCGGCAGATGCTGACCCCCTCAGGCTGATTTAAGGATTGATTTCACTTCGTCATCTGACTGATAACGGAGCATATTGACCCCCTAAAAGAGCTTTTGCTTCGATAAAAAAACGGAGCATATTGCCCCCTTGGATTTAGGTTTTTGTTCATTAGTAGTATTCACTACTAATTGCAACTGATTATGGCAGGAAAACCTAAAAGAATGAGTCAAGTAAAACAAATACTCCGATTGCACAACCAAGGCTATGGCAACAAGACCATAGCTCGCGACTTGGGCATAAGTAAAAATACCGTAAAGAGCTATCTGGGCAAGTATAAAAGCTCAAAGCTAAGTCTTTCTACCTTGCTTAAGATGGAAGATCACTCTCTGGAGAAAGTCTTTCATCCAGGTAATCCGGCTTATAAGGATAAGCGTTTTTCAGATCTAAAGGATCAGTTGGATTACTATTTTGATGAACTCAAAAAAACCGGCGTTACAAAACAGTTGTTATGGGAAGAGTACCGACAAACTCACCCGGCTGGATACAGTCTGAGTCAGTTCAGTTTTCATTTGTCGCAGCATAGCTTAAGCAAAAATCCATCGCTGGTTCTCCAACATAAGCCAGGGGATAAGTTGTATGTTGATTTTGCAGGTAAAAAGCTTTCATATATTGATCCTGCAACAGGAGAGATTATCGACTGTCAGGTTTTTGTGGCCTGTCTGCCTTATTCCGATTACGGCTTTTGTATGGCTGTTCCGAGTCAGCGTATTGATGACTTTATTTATGCGCTTAGCTGCTGTTTAGAACAACTGGGTGGAGCACCTAAAATTCTGGTGCCTGATAATCTGAAGTCTGCTGTTATCAAAGCCAACAAGTACGAACCTACCATTAATCGGGTTCTTGAAGATTTTGCCAATCACTACCAGATGGCTGTAGTGCCTGCACGCGCCAGAAAACCTCAGGACAAAGCGCTGGTAGAAAATCAGGTAAAACTCATTTATAACCGTGTGTATGCCCGTATGCGCCACCAGCAATTTTTCTCTTTGAAAGAGCTCAACAACGCTATATCAGAGCGAGTAGAGAAACATAATCAGACACGTATGCAAAAGCGGGATTATTGTAGGGAAGAACATTTTCTCTCCGATGAAAAACACACCTTGCAAGATCTTCCTCCGCATCCCTTTGAAATCAAGTATTACAAAAGCTACAAACTTGCTCAGAATAATCATATTTATCTGGGAGAGGACAAGCATTATTACAGTGCACCTTATCAATATATCGGACAGCAACTCAAAGTCGTTTACACCCGCTCTTTGGTCCGCATTTTTAGTCATCATCAGTTGATTGCCACACACCCACGTGAACGTGGCAGGGGAGCCTACACCACCAACAAAGATCACCTGTGTTCTGCTCATCAACACTACCTAAATCGTAGCCCTGAATACTATCAAAAGAAAGCCTCAGCATTATCTGCAACATTGGGTGAGTTAGTTGCACTGGTTTTTACACAAAACAAGTATCCTGAGCAGCTTTATAAAAGTTGTGATGGCTTGTTTAGCTTACAGAGAAATACCCCAGAAGAAACTTTTAACAAGGCTTGCAAAATAGCGATAAAACACCGGAACTATACCTACAACTTTTTGCGTAACCTGATACAAAATAGGATGACAGAACAAACATCAGAAGACACTGAAAGTAGCCTACCTCAACATCAAAATATAAGGGGGAGAGAATATTATAGCAATCAATTATCATTTTAACAACTATATTATGGAAAACATTGAAAATCAATTGTCACAATTGCGATTAAACGGGTTCAAAACAAGCTGGAATGCTCTGGCCGAAACCCGAAGATTAAACGAGTTAAGCCTTGGCGAAGGGCTGGAGATACTCCTTCAAGCAGAGTTACAAGACCGGGAAAATCGACGTTTTGAGCGTTTACGGAAAACAGCAAAGTTCCGATATCAAGCTTCAATAGAAGAGCTTAAATACGATGCAACAAGAGGCTTAAGCAAAGACCTCATCTCCACATTAGCTACAGGGCGATACATTGCAAACGGAGAGTCGGTTTTGATCACAGGAGCCACTGGTTGCGGGAAAAGCTTTGTAGCTTCTGCACTTGGACATAATGCTTGTGCACAAGGTTACAAAGTCGCCTACTTCAATATCCAAAAGCTATTGCAACAGACCAAAATGGCACGCTTAGAAGGTACAATACATCAGTTGTTCAACAAAATATCTAAGACGAATCTTCTCATCCTTGACGACTTTGGATTGACGCATTTTGAAAAGCAACATCAAATGGATCTGATGGAAATAATAGAAGACAGACACGCCAAATCAGCTACCATTATAGTGAGTCAACTACCTGTAGCCAGCTGGTTCGACATCATAGGAGAAGCCACTATCGCGGATGCTATTTTGGATCGTTTAGTCCATACTTCGCACAGAATAGAACTCAAAGGTGAAAGTCTTAGAAAAATAATGTAATTTTGTCATACTCGCCATTTTTAGTGGCCAAAATCCAAGAGGGGTCAATATGACCGTTGGAGGGGTCAACATCACCGGAATTTGCAAAAAGCCAACATAACCACTGTGCACTCACTATCAACATACAGCGGATTACAAATCCTAATATTAAACAAAGTCGGGATTAATAAAATCCCTCCAACGGATGCTGAATATCCGTAAAGACGGAAAAATATATCTGCGCATGCGGAGAACACGACCCTTAATCTCATTAATATTTGCGGAGTTTATTTGAAATGCGGAGAAAACGACATATATTTACCGCAAATTTTGCGGAGATATGGCATTATACATTCACAATAGACCGAATTGGACAGAATTTTCTTGGGATAACAAGAAAGTACTGTTAGCGCTAAGCGAGACTAGAAATTTACAAGGAAAGCTTCTTGGTAGAATGGAATCTCTTGGTTTTGATTTACAAAATGAAGCAATGTTGAATACATTAACATTGGAAATTGTTAAATCATCTGAAATTGAAGGCGAAATTCTAGAAAAAGAACAAGTTCGTTCATCAATTGCACGCAGATTAGGAATTGATATCGCTGGTTCTATTGAATCAGAAAGACATATTGATGGTATCGTTGATATGATGCTTGATGCGACTCAGAGATATGGATTGCCACTCACAAGAGACCGATTATTTGGATGGCATTCAGCACTTTTCCCAACAGGTTGGAGTCATATGTATAAAATTACAGTTGCTGCGTGGCGAAAAGACACAAGAGGATCAATGCAAGTAGTATCCGGACCATTAGGGAGAGAAAAAGTACATTTCGAAGCACCTGCTGCAGAGAGAATAGATTCAGAAATGGACAAACTACTTGACTGGATAGAAAATGAAACAGAAATTGACCCGGTTCTTAAAGCTGCAATATCTCATTTGTGGTTTGTAACGATTCATCCATTTGAAGACGGAAACGGGCGAATAACAAGAGCTATTACAGAAATGATTCTTGCACGCTCTGATAAAAGTGCAAAACGATTTTATAGTATGTCTGCCCAAATTAGAGTTGAAAGGAAACAATACTATAAAGTATTAGAAAGAACTCAAAAAGGAAGCTCAGATATTACAGAATGGATTTTGTGGTTTTTAGAATGCTTGAAGGATGCTATCAACTCTACATCAGATTTATTAATGAAAGTGCTCCAGAAGGCAGAATTCTGGAGATTACATTCTGAAACAATTCTTAATGAGCGTCAACAAAAAATGATTAATAAGCTACTTGATGGATTTTCAGGAAAACTAACGACCACTAAATGGGGAAAAATATGTAAATGTTCGCAAGACACAGCATATAGAGATATTAAAGATTTAATAAATAAGGAGATTCTTCAAAAAGACGGTAGTGGCGGAAGAAGTACAAACTATGAGCTAATACAAAAACCTGGCGATAACAATTAAGACTTCAAATGGCTCGGGGAGCACTTTAGACTCGTTGTCACAATCTCCGGACTACGTCCTGCTAAAATCAA
>DHQI01000106.1:3217-16834 GCA_002408065.1 Bacteroidales bacterium UBA5342 | reverse complement strand
CTACGTCCTGCTAAAATCAAGCCTACAGGCTTGAATCTTTTACAAAACGGTATGTCAAGTACATGCATCAATTAAATTCGCAGTCCCTCTTGGTATAAGTAGACGTTCTTTGTTTGGATTTATAATGCATTAGGTTTCACAAACCAACTTAAAAAGCAAACATAGCCACTGTGCACTCACTATCAACACACAGCGGATTATAAATCCTAATATTCAACAAAGTCGGGATTGATTAAATCCCTCCAACGAATGCTGCATATCCCAAAAGACTGGGAACTAAACATTATTCGGGATTTAGTATTATATCATATTCATCCAAGCAAAATTGAATGAATAAAGTAAAAGAATTGAATAAAAACCAAGCACACAAACACAAGATGAAAAGACTCACATTACTCATCCTCTTATTCCCCATAACACAAGCTTTTGGACAAAGAGACACATTAAGAGAATACACCGATTACAGCTTTATCATACAGGATAGCCCCTCACAGCTCTTCACTATGAGGCAGGTGAACCAGAGTTACCTATCAGGATACCGACTGATGGCTAAGGGGCTTTATTCGGCCTCTAAGAATGAAGAGGTGGCAGACTTGTTTCAGCTTGTTCTACAATCGTTATTCTTTCTGCCCTTGACGCATGAGGAAGGACACCGTTCCATCCTGACAGCTAACAATATTGGTTCTATTTCTCAACCCTACTTTAACAAATACGGCGCTGCCTATGTAAAAGGGGTGAGCGACCAAACACTTCAAGATCTGAGGGATGATGATCTACCATCGTATATCAGGCTGCATTCTGGAGGCCTGGAATCGGATTATATGCTAACAAAACGCATGGAAAGCATTGCAAGCTTCGGGAAAGATGATTTCAAACATTACAAATGGGAATATTGGTTTCGTAAATTAGGCATATTACAGTATTACGTCACGGGACTTTTCGCTTATGAAATCGACCTTGAGGAAGAAGGAAACGAATTGGATAGAGACATTGTAGGCTATGACACTTATGGTGCAGCAAGGCATCTGTACCGACCTGATATGGACTTTTACAGGTACACCAAATACGAAGATCTAACATCGGAAGAAAAGAAATACGTGCACAGAATGGGCTATCGTTCTTTTTTCAACCTGCTGAATCCCTTAATCATAGGAAAAGGTAATTTTAAAGCCGGAGAAAACTTAAGCTATAATATTGGTATGGGGTATACTATGGCGCCGTTTGGTGACTTTATTGACGAGAATATCTGGATTAAATACAAGGATTATAATATTCATGGCTATGCCAGACAATTCCAGAACCGTAACCATTGGTTTCATGGCTTTGGCTTAAGTGTGTCCGACCTACAATTGAATGAAAGATTTTACACCAATATTTCGGGCCACTTCTGGAATCAGCCACAAGATTACGACTTCAACACGAGCCATTCCTTTTCCGGTGGTGCTCTGGATGTGGATCTTCGTTATTTCTTTTTTAACAAACGCAACACCAAGCTAAAAGGATTCTCCATTGACTTAGGAATGATTTATAAAACGGATGGTTTTTTACCTGAAGAACTGTATATGGAAGAGCATTTCGGACTACGACTAGGCACCACTCTCAGGTTATAAAGGATCAAGATTAAACTCTGTGGGAGGATAAGAAATAAATAATAACGAAAAATCCTGAAGGGATTTAATTGGAATAACCGCGGGTGTAACCCGTGGCAGTCTAAAACATTGCAGAAGAACCCTGATAAGGGGTCAACGTTTTTTGTTCTACATGTTTTTCATTCAAGGTGCTTAGAAAATCTTTCCCCGTTTTTTGGTTGGATTTATAGTGTAAGCTTTTATGCATTAATATTTACAATCCGATTCAAAAAGCAAACATAATCACTGTACTCTCACGATCAATACATAGCGGATAACAAATCCTTATATTCAACAAAGTCGGGATTAATAAAATCCCTCCAACGGCTGCTACATATCTAAAAAGACAGAAAAACATATCTGCACATGCGGAGAAAACGTCCCTTAACCTCATTAGTATCTGCGGAGATTATTTGAAGCAACATCAGCGCATAAAAAAAGGCGCTCCTGACGGAACACCTTTTCTAAAAAAATATCTTTTTACTTATTCAGCATCTTCTGCAGGCTCTTCCACAGCTACATCAGTAGGAAAATTAGGTACCTGAGTAGGATCAATAGCGTTTTCTACGTTTTCCTGAATAGCTGACTCATTGCTTACTACATCGTTACCACCTACGGTAGCAGCTGCAGCAATACACAACACCAAGATAGTTGTTGAAAGCGTCCACGTTGCTTTTTCAAGGAAGTCGGTTGTTTTCTTTACACCCATCACTTGGTTAGAAGCTGAGAAGTTAGAAGCCAAACCTCCGCCTTTAGAGTTTTGAACCAATACAATAAGGATAAGAAACACTGCAAAAACAAGTATCAATACTGAAATTAAAATATACATTATCTAAAATTTTAAAAAGCTAAAACACAATCCTACGTTCTTAGCTATTATTTAATAAAAGTTCCAATTCTTCAATTCGGGCTGCAAAATAACTACTTTTCTCCGGATTTTTCAAACTTAAGCTCTTAAATATACCTATTGCCTGGTCATATTTTTTTTGTTTGATGTAGATACGGGCCAATGTCTCGGTAAAAACAGCGTTATTTTCCTGAACAGAACTCTCGGCTAAATTTCCGCTAGGTGTATCGGCAGACTCTTTTATATTACGTTTCGTTCCGGAATTCATAAACTGTGTTATCAAATCCCACTCACCTATACCTGCCACCGGCTTGGTATCTAATACCGCCATATCCTCCACAGCACTCATCACATCTTCCTGCACCACTTCCTCTGAATCTTCTTCTGAAAAAAATAAATAATTAAAAGTAGTATCTCCCCCAGCACTATAACTGGCCGAAACACTCTTATCCTCGTCGCCCCCTGTCGTTATCAACGACAACTCAGGCAAAGCATCCACCATCATCTCTGCGCCACCAGAAAAGGCGTGCAAATAAACATATAGCTTGGCTCTATCCCCAATATATACCGCTGAATTTTTCAATTCGCGGGGAAAAGCCATATGCTCTTCCTGTTTCATTTTTTTAAGCAAAAGAATACGTGCCGTCTGAAAATAAGGGAACTGCTCAATGAGCCGCTGCAAATCCGCTAACGACAAATCTGCCAAGGCCTTATCATCAAGTAATAAATTATTTAGCGTCTCTTTCTGCATAAAAAAAGTTACTAATCCTCCCGGTAAGGAGTAAAAAAATGAATTTCTATCTTAAGGCCTACCAATTAGCCACCGAAGCATTGAAAATCTGATCAAACAAAAGCTCCAAAATCTCGTCTACCAACTCTTGCTCCGAAGAGGCAAAGTTCACCTCATCATCGAACTCCACAAACTGAGAAAAAGATTTTTCGAAATCGGCCTCAGCATCAAAACGATTGGTATAACGCACATTAACGGTAATGGTCAGCCGTGTCATAGCCGAGCGGGCATCAGCCTGTACCGAAATAGGTTTCAAGTCGTAACCGGTTATCTCGCCTTCAAAAGCCAAATCACCACCACGCTCTACCATATCAAGACGCACCTGACGTTCGAAGAAATCACGTAATCCTTCCGAGAAATTTTGACTTAAAAGCGGGTTTACCAAAGGAGCCTGATTCTGAAAATAAGCGATAGAAATGGTTTTAGCCTCGAGAGGTATCGATGCTCCGGTAAACTTATAACTTATCTTACAGCCTGATAATAAATATGCTGACAGCAGCAATACAAGTGTTATTTTGGTCTGATTAAGCTTTAAAGAAATCATAGTTTTCATTTGAACGGTCAAAATTAGTTAATATTTTGCGAAAATCATTCCACATATTGTGCCACATGTACAACTTTTAGATGGCGCGTCCATTTTTCTACTCTCTTTTCCGTCTTTTTTAATTTTCCGTCTTTAATTTTCACTTGCAACTCCCCCTCCCGGTGTCCACGGGGAGCAGGAAAGCATTATTTTTAATTTTTCATTTATAAAAGCTACCTTTGTGTCGCTTTTTTTTAAAGAACTTGTTCAAAATAATAAATCAAGATATGAACATCGACGAACAAAACAAGATATTGCGTGACAAGACGCCATTAGAACGCATACAATGGGCTGTAAATTACGCTAAAAAACCTGTAGTAACCACCAACTTCCGCCCTTACGAGGCCGTCATATTACACGCTTGTGTGAGTGTAAAAAAAGATATGACGGTGATATGGTGCGATACCGGCTACAATACCTCAGCCACCTACAAGCATGCTGAAGCCACTATTAAACAACTGAACCTTAATGTATCTCTTTATGTGCCACGGCAAACAGCTGCTCACCGCGATGTAGTACTAGGCTTACCGGGTATCGATGACCCGAGACATAAAGAATTTTCGGAACAAGTAAAAATGGAACCTTTCCGCCGCGCTATGGCTGAGCACCAACCAGACGTTTGGTTCACCAACTTACGCAAGGGACAAACGGCTTTTCGCGATAGCATTGACGTCCTGTCTATGTCAGCCGATGGCATTCTGAAAGTCAGCCCTTTCTACGACTGGAGTGATGACGATTTAGACAAATACCTGGAAGAGCACGGACTGGGCATAGAAACAAAATATTTTGACCCCACCAAAGTTTTGGGCAACCGCGAATGTGGTCTTCACGCATAACAGCATAATATGAGCTCAATAACAGACCAAATAATATCCCGGCTTAAGGAATTGCGCGATCAGATGCGTTCATACGGACTCATTATGGGAGCGGCTCTGATATTTATAGAATTAGTGCAGTTTATGATGCACAACAATATCACAGCATTGAGCCTCTTCCTTATCTTTGTGGTAAAAGTAGCTACAATGTTTATTGTCAGCTATCAAATCGTAAAACGTATAAAAAGCGAATTTTTCACGACCGGGATGAGTTACGCTCAGGCTTTTTCTGTCAACTTCCGGCTTTTTGTTTACGGCTCTTTGCTGGTAGGCGTTTTTAGCTTTGTGCTACACCGCTGGCTGGCCCCCAACTACCAAGCAGAAGTGATAGAAAACACGATGAACTATATGCAGGGCTATTTAGAGCGTTTTGACTTACCCGAAACACAAATGGGATACATCGAAGATATGGTGGAAGAGATAGAAGAAGCGCCCGTTCCATCGCCTCTATCAGCTATGTGGGGTATTATGTGGGGCTATCTGGTATGGGGCGCCATAGTGGGTTTTATTCTGTCATTTTTTACCCGCGACAAAGATGTTACACCTTATGGCAAAGTAGAAAATACCGAATCATAAACTTTTCCAAATAAAGAATATGTATATATTTGCAACTTTGGATAAAGATTTTCCAACTGTCTGATTAAGAAATATTACAATCACAACCTATGGATCTTTCAATCGTAGTACCTTTATATAACGAGGACGAATCGCTCCGCGAACTGGCACAGTGGATAGAACGTGTCTGTACTAAACAAAAGATAGCTAGCGAAGTCATCTTTGTAGACGATGGAAGTACCGATAAATCCTGGCAGGTGGTCGAAGAACTAAAAGAAAACATCAAAGAACTCAGTATTCGTGGTATAAAATTCCAACGTAACTATGGCAAATCAGCAGCCTTATTTTGCGGTTTCGAAGCTGCAGAGGGTGATGTGGTGATCACTATGGACGCTGACCTGCAAGACAGCCCTGACGAAATACCGGAGCTGTACAAAATGATTACCCAGGAAGGTTATGATTTAGTTTCCGGCTGGAAAAAGAAACGCTACGATCCTTTTGTAAAACGTTTCACCAGCAAATTCTACAACTGGACAGCCCGTAAAGCTTCCGGCATTTACCTTCATGACTTCAACTGTGGACTGAAAGCCTACAAAAAAGACGTGGTGAAAAATGTAGAAGTCTACGGTGAGATGCATCGCTACATTCCTATACTAGCTAAAGAAGCAGGCTTCAAAAACATTGGCGAAAAAATAGTGCAACATCAAGCCCGTAAATATGGGGTCACCAAATTTGGACTGGACCGTTTTATTAACGGTTTTTTAGATTTGATGACTTTATCGTTTATCAACCGCTTTGGCAAACGCCCGATGCACTTTTTTGGCTTGCTGGGTTCCGGGGTCTTTGTTTTAGGATTTATAGCCGCAGCTATTATAGGCATTCTCAAACTTATGGCCATCTATGGAGGCTACAGTGCCCGCTTAGTAACGGACTTACCTTATTTTTATATCTCACTTGTTTCTATGGTGATAGGAGCCCAAATGTTTCTCACCGGTTTTTTAGCCGAATTAATCATGCGTAACTCACAAGAACGCAACATCTACAAAATCGACACAAAAATCTAAGCAACAGATATTTTACAGCACAAAAAAAATCCCATCTGAACAAACAGACGGGATTTTTTTATGCTTAAAATAAACAGTACTTAGTTGCAGCCACACGAGCCATCGTCGCAGCCATCACCACAGCTACCACTATCACAGCCACCATCGCCACAGGTACTACAACCTCCGGACTGTTGCTGTGCCAATTGAGCCAACTCTTCGTCAGTCGCCTCACGTACATCCAATACCGCACCGCTAAAGAATAAATCTTGTCCGGCCATAGGGTGGTTAAAGTCCATTTTCACAGTGTCCTCTCCTACTTCCAACACTTTACCGTCCATACGATTGCCATTGCTATCCATCATAGGTAAGATGTTACCTTCAGCTACCATTTCGGCATCGAATTCACCATCTTTTTGAAAAATAGTCTTTGGCAAATCAACGATACGATCGTCGAAAGACGGTCCGTAACCCTCCATATGAGGAATCTCAATTTTGAAATCAGCGCCTTTCTCAAGACCTAATAATGCCTCTTCAAATTTTGGCAACATCAAGCCCATACCGTAAATAAACTCTAATGGTGCACCTTCTTGCGTTGCTTCTACTACCGCACCTTCGTGGCTCTCAGAGCGCAAAGTGTATGATAATGAAACGTGCATGTTTCTGTTAATCTTCATAGTTTTATTGTTTGTTATAATTTATTACTCTTTTTAAAAAGCTGTTGGCCATTAGCTGTTAACCTTTGGCTCTAAAAATGAATTTGCAAAGAAAAGGAAAACCGTTTAGAACTTCCACTATTTAATGGAGAAATTCTAAACGGTCTTTTTCTTGAGGAGTGTGAAATGAATGACGAATTTGGAATGACGAATAAAACACCCCCCTGCAATAATCAGCAATACCCTATAACCTTGTAACCCTGCTACCCTGCAAGCTATTATTCCAAATCCAACAGCGCGTTACAGCTACACACCAGGTTACGGTCACCGTAAGCATCGTCCACACGACCTACCGGGATCCAAAATTTGTTTTCATAAATCCAAGGCAAAGGATAAGCCGCTTGCTCACGTCCGTAGGCATGATTCCACTCATTTCCTATCAATACCTTATCGGTATGCGGGGCATTTTTAAGCAGATTATCCTCGGCATCGGCTTGACCACTCTCCACCTCTTTTATTTCATCAAAGATAGAAAGAAGGGACTCTACAAAACGATCCAGCTCTTGCAAGCTTTCACTTTCGGTAGGCTCTATCATCAAAGTACCTGCAACAGGAAAGGACAAGGTAGGCGCATGGAAACCATAATCCATCAGACGCTTAGCAATATCCAGCTCAGTGATATTGGCCGACTTTTTTAAATGACGGCATTCCAGAATCATCTCATGAGCCACACGGTTATTATTACCTGTATATAAGATGCCGTAAGTATCTTTTAGTTTTTCTGCCAAATAATTGGCATTTAACATCGCTACTTTGGTGGCTTTGGTCAGACCTTCTTCGCCTAACATTTTAATGTAGCCATAAGTAATAGGTAATACGCTGGCACTACCATAAGGAGCTGCCGCTACCGTTTTACCCAGACGGTCATTATCTACTACCGGATGACTGGGTAGGAATTTCACCAGATGCTCTGCCACACCAATAGGTCCCACCCCCGGGCCACCCCCGCCATGAGGAATAGCAAAAGTCTTATGCAGGTTCAAGTGACAAACGTCAGCACCAATAATGGCCGGATTCGTCAAGCCCACCTGAGCATTCATATTGGCGCCATCCATATACACCTGTGCCCCGGCATGGTGTATCATCTCACACATCTCGTGCACGGCAGGCTCATACACTCCGTGAGTAGAGGGATATGTAATCATGATAGCAGCCAATGCATCCTTGTGTTTTTCTATTTTAGCTTTCAGGTCGGCCATACTAATATTACCGCCCTCGTCGCATGCTACCACTACCGTTTTCATTCCAGCCATAACAGCCGATGCAGGATTAGTGCCATGTGCAGATGCCGGAATCAACACGATGTTACGCTGTTCATCGCCACGACTCAGGTGATAATCACGTATGACCATCAATCCGGTATATTCACCGGCCGCTCCTGAGTTAGGTTGTAAACTAACATCTGCAAATCCGGTAATGACAGACAGGTCGTGACGCAACTCTTTAAACATTTCGTGATAGCCGGCAGCCTGATCTACAGGCACAAAAGGATGAAGACCGTTAAATTGAATCCAGCTCAAAGGCAACATCTCAGTAGCGGCATTCAACTTCATAGTGCAAGAGCCCAGTGAAATCATAGAATGGGTCAGTGAAATATCCTTACGCTCCAAACGTTTAATATAACGCACCATCTCTGTCTCCGAACGGTATTGCTTGAAAACATCATTGGTCAAAAACGATGATTGACGCAAATACTGATCGTCTACGGTGCGGATATTAGGAACATCTGTCACTTCCATCACCTCTTTATTATTAGCTTTCGCAAAAACTTCGAGTATCCAGTTGATGTCGTCCATATTAGTGGTTTCATCGATACTGATCCCCACCTCTCCTGTCTCAAAATAGCGGAAGTTCATTTCCAATTCTACCGAATAACGTTTAATATCAGATAAACGCACATTATCCGGTAATTTTATCTTAATGGTATCAAAGAAGGAATCATTCAACTGACGATAGCCCAACACTTCGACCTCTGTAGCAATAAACGAGGCAATAGCATGGATACGATTAGCAATCTCTTTCACGCCTTCTTGACCGTGGTACACCGCGTAAAACGAAGACATAATAGCCAATAAAGCCTGCGCCGTACAAATATTGGAGGTAGCCCGTTCGCGTTTGATGTGTTGCTCGCGGGTTTGCAAAGCCATTCGCAAAGCACGGTTGCCCTGAGCATCGCGCGTCACACCAATGATACGGCCCGGCATATGGCGTTTATTCTCACTCTTAGTGGCAAAAAAAGCGGCTGCAGGACCACCATAGCCCATCGGCACACCAAAGCGTTGCGAGGTACCAAAAGCAATATCAGCCCCCCATTCACCCGGAGGCGTCAGCAAAGCCAAACTCAAAAGATCGGTAGCTACGGCCACTTTACAATCGTGCTCATGCATCAAAGCAGTAAACTCGGAATAATCTTCCACGCTACCATCGGCATCCGGATATTGAACGATACCACCAAAAAACTCTTCGCTGTATTCAAAATCCTGTACCTTACCAGTCACCATCTTGATACCTAAAGTGCCGGTACGCGTCTCAATAACCGCAAGAGTTTGCGGAAATATTTTTTCGTCAATAAAGATGGTATTGGCTCCGGCTTTTACCATAGCACGCGAACGGGTATTATACATCATTATCACAGCCTCAGCACCTGCCGTTGCCTCGTCAAGCAACGAAGCATTTGCCAGATCCAATCCGGTCATATCCATGACCATCGTTTGGAAATTCAATAAGGCTTCCAAACGACCTTGCGAAATCTCAGCTTGATAAGGCGTATAAGAGGTATACCACGATGGATTTTCCAGCACATTGCGTAAAATAACCGCTGGGGTAACGGTATCATAATACCCCATGCCTATGTAAGTATTGAAAACTTTATTTTTCTTAGCTAAATCCAAAATCCGGCGAAAATACTGACGTTCCGTCAAGGCTTTTCCTAATTTCATTGGCTCCTTAAGGCGTATGTCGTCCGGGATTACCTCTTGCATCAATTCATCTAAGGAATTAACATTTAAAACCCTGAGCATCTGCTCTATTTCTTCCTCACGTGGGCCAATATGACGCAGTATAAACTGATCTGTTTTCATAGACAATGATTCTCCCGAAGCATTTACATCTCAAGAGGCGTCGGGATCTCGCTTCGCTTGAAATGATACAATGGTACTAACGTTTTCATAAAACGACCATTGTTAATTCATCTTTTCCGAGCACAAAAATATTGAAAATTTCCGGAGCAAAACAAGTGCAAAAGGCTTTTTAAATAGGGGCTTAGCGACTTTTTAAAATACTGCATAAAAACGCTATTTTTTGCGATTATTACAAAGCAATTTCACAGCATACACTATGAAAATCGGACATTTTAATATGGTTTTTTTTCGTGGACTATATGTGTTTAAAAGTGACAGTTTTCAAGCAAGGTTTTAAAGATTATACTATCATTTTACGTAAAAAAGGCTACAATCTCACATTATTACATATTAATCGTCGGATTAAGCCGCCCCTGTAGGGCTTGTATTTAATACGCTATTTACACCCGAGGCTTCGCCATCGGGCTAAGATAAGTCAGGCTTTCAGCCTTCTCTCAGTATATCACCTCCGGCCTTCTTTTCTTCACAGAAGAAAGGTACAGTAAAGTGATCGATACCACCACTCTCTCAACCTTCCCATACTTCTTGGTGTTATAGTATAAACCACAGCGTGGCGACCTATTTCAGCCCGATGGCGCAGCCTCGGGAATTTAAAGCATCACAAACCAGAGCCCTACAGGGGCGACTTAAAACTTTACTATAATGGGACAGTCACTAACAAAACTTAACATCCACATCATTTTTCACAAGAAATATTCATCTCCAATTATTTTAGAAGAAGACATGGATGAATTATGGTCATACATCGGTTCAGTTATCAAAGACAATGATTCTATTCCTATAAAAATTAATGGCGTGGAAGATCACGTTCATATTCTTTGCGTATTGTCTAAAAATATTGCTTTCTCAAAACTGCTGGAAGAAATCAAAAAGCAAAGCAGCCGATGGATAAAGAACAAAGGAAAGCATTATAGTAAGTTTTATTGGCAGGGAGGTTATGGTGGTTTTTCAGTTAGTCCATCTCTTTTATACAAAACCATTAACTATATTGAAAACCAAAAGGAACACCATAAAAAATTGACATTTAAGGAAGAGTATCTGCAATTTTTAAAAGAATATGGTGTGGATTTTGACGAGACCTTTTTGTGGTCGGATTAAGCCGCCCCTGTAGGGCTCTGGTTTATGACACGTAATTCTAACCCAAGGCTATACCTTGGGCTGAGATAAGCCAGGCCTCCGGCCTTCACTTAGCGCATTACCTCTATCTTCTTTTTAACAGAAGAAAGATACAGTGAAGAGATTGGTAATACTACACTCACAACTTTCCCATACATCCTGGTGTTATAGAAAAGCCACAGCGTGGCGACTTATTTCAGCCCGATGGCGCAGCCTCGGGAATTTAAAGCATCACAAACCAGAGCCCTACAAGGGCGACTTAAATCGTTGCAAAATGGAACAGTCCTAAACTTTCAAACCACACAAGGACAGTTCAAAATACAGTTATCTCACACAATAAAACACTGGAATATCACCAAACATTCAGCTGACTACAGATTACAGTCCCCCTCATTCACATACACCTCCCCAAAAGAAAAAGCCGCTAACCCCAAAAGAGTCAACGGCTTTTATCCAATCAAATTTATGCTATATCTTAATTCATATCAATGTATATGATTTTATTATCCAAGCGATGCAAAGAATAACGTGCACCAGGCAAATCCTTCAAACGTTTATCGATAATCAATACTGTACTTTCCGGCACAAAGACATCCACTTCTACATGCGAAGGAATCCAAGGGTACTTTCCATTTGAACAAGTATACCCCTCATCCATTGCCAAATGATTTTCATTAGAAATAAAATCGTAAGCCACATCTCCAAGGTTCATATAAGCCTTACCATGCGTAGGTCCTAATGCTTCCTTTTTCACCCTGAAATACGCCAAACTATCCTTATTATTTTGATTAAATTCCAGCTCTACTAAACCGCAAGAAGTCTTTTCCTCTTTATTATAGTAGAAAGCCACATCAGCATCAGGAAGAATAATGGATTCAGGATACAACGCTTCATCAATGGTTTCATTAAGCATCAGCGTCAGGGTATCAGGTGAAGCTGCAAAGTCCACACGATCATACGAACGTTCCCTTTCCCCAAACACACGTGCATTAGGCGCCAGAACGATGGCCACCAATATACTGGCCGTTAACCAAACAGCACCGGCCGTTATATGCAACCATCTATCCTTCACTCTGATCCACAAAATCAGGCGTACTCCCCAATAAGTCAGCATCACCATAGGCACTAACACCACAATAGCCATCAGCACCATGGTAAGTACTGAACTATTTTCCAGCATCGCAAAACTCGCAAAGCTAAAGACCTCTTGCGGTGTAATGCCCCAGTCTCCTATCACCAACCAACTAAACATTGGAAAAAAAGAAGCCCCCAGAACAGCCACCAAAGCCGGAAATCCGGACAAAACAAAGACTAATCCTACCATAACAGCTACCAAACGCAGCAAAAAATTCAGCACTCTCCCTAAAAAGAAAAACACCCGGTTCAGCAGATCTGCCAACGCATTTTCTTCCTGTTCCACACGCATTATCGGGCTTGGATTTTGAGGCAAAATAAGCCATAATATCAGGTAAGCCCAAAAACCAAAGGTCCAGGCAAACAATGTCAAGAAAAAACCCAAACGCACCCAGGCAGGACTCACATTCAAGTGCGTAGCAATACCCGAAGCCACGCCCCCCAGCACGGCATTCTGAGGCTCACGGTAAAGTTTACCACGCGATTTCGGGCGAGGAGCCGATCCACCAGTCTCATCATCACCATAATCATCGGGGCTTCCCATAATTTCAATAATTTCCTTCACATCAGCTACACTCACCACCTCACGACCATCAACCAAACGGTGCGAGAGCAGTTCGGCAATACGGCGCTCTATGTCTTCAATGATTTCATTCCCCTCTGGCGAAGTCTCAAATTTACGCTCCAGCTGCAGCAAATAAACCTTCACTATTTCATAAGCATCTTCGTCCAGCTGAAACACATAACCCCCTAAATTTACCTTTATCGTTTTATTCATGATTCTAATATTTAAAAGATTATTTATTCCGTATTTGATCGACTGACGCCACTAGTTCTTCCCACGATTTTTCCAGTTCACCCAGCACTTGCTGCCCAATATCGGTCAGTTCATAATACTTACGCGGTGGCCCTTGCACCGATTCTTCCCAGCGGTAACTCAGCAAACCCGCATTCTTTTGCCGCGTTAGCAAAGGATAAAGCGTCCCCTCTACCACTATTACTTTAGCCGCTTTTAGTTCTTTTATTATATCACTTGCATAGCAAGAGTTTTTCGAAAGGATGGAGAGAATACAATACTCCAGCACCCCTTTCTTCATCTGTGCTTTTGAATTTTCAACGTTCATTGTTTTTGAAATTTGAAATTTGAAAAATGAGTCAACACCCCCGCCCAACTGTACCTCTCAATGGGA
>DHQI01000106.1:2153-2974 GCA_002408065.1 Bacteroidales bacterium UBA5342 | reverse complement strand
GGCACAGAGCCCCTCCCGACACATATCAGGATCGGGGAAGCGATGCCGACCGGTTATTTTTTTTTAAAGCTATCCTTCACTCTATCAAACTCATCGCGCACTGTGCGTTTGATGTTGTCGAGGTTCACCGGCTCACCACGCATCTCTATCTTTTGCACCGTGGTCATAGCCGCCGGCATCACTATCCATAATATTGGATAAATAATAAGAGCTACCCCCCCCACAAAGGCAAATACCACAAAGAGTACCCGGATAATAATCACATCAATGTTGAAATAAGCAGCTAAACCACAACAAACCCCTCCAATGATGCGATTATCAATGTCACGGTAGAGTCGTCGCCCCGACGATGCATAAGTCATTTTGGTACGGGCATCAGAATGGCTTTCCTCAAAATCTTCAGGATCGCCCAACACACCTATCACATCATAAACATCCGCCACGGTAATGACCTGTTTATAATCATTAATCTTTTCGCGGAATAGCTCTGCCACCCGCGTTTCAATATCGGCAATGATCTCTTCATGACCCTCTTCTTTTGCATAGTTGAGTTCTACCTTACGCAGGTACTTTTTCAAAACTGCATAAGCATCCTCATCTATGTAGAAAGCCAAGCCTCCTATGTTAATACTTACTGTTGTTTTCATAAGTTTTGTTTTTGTTTGTTATTATCATCTAAACACCAATCCTTAAGGCCTAAATATGCATTGGTATTATAATTCTATTCTTTCTCGGGGCGGATGGCCGGGCTATCCACTATACGCCTGCTGCCACTTGCCACGTTTTGACCAAGTCGCTCCAGTAGCTTCCCTTGGTCGCTC
>DHQI01000106.1:641-1945 GCA_002408065.1 Bacteroidales bacterium UBA5342 | reverse complement strand
AGTAGCTTCCCTTGGTCGCTCTGCCTCTCCCGTCAAAAACGGGCATCTGTCAGCAGTCGTGCCGTTCCTATCCCTACCGCGGCTCAATACCGAATCCCGGCGCTTGCATCCCATAGTTTATTTCACGTTGCAAATATATGTTAAAATTTTAGTACTATGCAATACATAGTACCATATTTTTTATAATATATTTTATAACAAGCTTCCTGTTATTACCTCCAGACACACATTCACAAACACCTATACAGCTGTTATTGTGACACTTCACACCACGCACTTAAAAACACAAAAATCAAATTCTAATTTCCAAACGATATCTCACTGAATTGATTTTTAGATTTTCATCAAAAAGGGTACTTTTGCAGCCACTTAACCGATTTATACCAACTCACTATGAAACAACTTACCTCTTTAGCGGTACTGCTGCTTATCCCACTTTTGTTATTCGCTCAAGAAGAAAAGAAAGACGAGAAATCTATTAAACTGTATGGATTTATCCGCAACGCTATCTACACCGACACATGGATGGGCGTAGACGCCGTAAACGAGCAGTTTTACCTGCTCCCGGTTTATGGGGCTTTAGACGCCAATGGCGATCCTGTCAATCAAGATTTTCATTCTTACTTTAGCGCTGTAGCCACCCGTTTAGGCACTAAAATTTCAGGGCCTGAAATATGGGGCGCTAAAACCTCGGCCAATATCGAATTCGATTTCGGAGGACTGACCAGCTCAGAACCAACCGTTTTCCGCATCCGCCACGCCAACGTTAAATTCAACTGGGACAACTCAATGATGATAGCAGGACAATATTGGCATCCTTTCTGGTGCGACGCCTCTTTTCCTCGCGTTGGTTCGCTAAATACCGGAGCACCTTTTCAGCCCTTCAACCGCTCACCACAGTTGCGTTATGACTACAACCTATCTGACAACTTTACGGTTTCAGGAGCCATCGTTTACGAAAACCAATATACCTCTAAGCATTTTATGGGGGTAGCCAATGGTATCGACAAAACCTTATCACAACGCCTGTCGGGAATGCCGGAGCTCGTTGCTATGACCAAATTGAAAAGCGACAATTTAACTCTGGGCTTGGGGGCTGAATACAAAAGCATCCTCCCTGTCAATGTTACAGAGCTTAACTACATCACTAAAAACACCAACAATAGTTATGGTTTAATAGCCTACGGAGATTACCAAAAAGACAAACTCCGCATTATGCTCAAAGGAACCTACGGCCAAAACCTGACCCACCTGACCATGCCGGGCGGCTACGGTGTAACAGCCGTTGACGCCACTACAGGCGA
>DHQI01000106.1:0-425 GCA_002408065.1 Bacteroidales bacterium UBA5342 | reverse complement strand
GTTGACGCCACTACAGGCGAATACGAATACACTAACTATACCAACTACGCCGCCTTCTTAAACATTATTTACGGTAAAGCATGGCAATATGGGTTAATGGCCGGTATAGGCGGCAACCTTGGCACATCCGACGCACTCATTAACATAACTTACACCAACATCCAAGGATCCTCCGTTACAGGCCCCAGAATAGCAGGATCGTTCACCTCCGTTCAAAACATGTATCGCGTTGCACCCCACGTTACCCGCAACATCAAAAATCTGGGACTAACACTGGAATACGAAATGACTTCGGCCGACTGGGGAACCGGCAACTTCAATATGGAAGATGGTTTACACGACGATACCAACACCGCTACTAACCACCGTTTCCTACTGATGATGATGTATTTCTTTTAATTGGACACTTCGACTACGTGGTTGCT
>DHQI01000115.1:98108-103684 GCA_002408065.1 Bacteroidales bacterium UBA5342 | reverse complement strand
AAGAAGAAGGTGGTCGTCACACTCCTTTCCACAACAAATACCGTCCTCAGTTCTATTTACGTACATTAGACGTAACTGGTGAGATTACTCTTCCTGAAGGAACTGAAATGGTAATGCCTGGTGATAACTTGACTATCAACGTTGAGTTGATTACTCCGGTAGCTTGTGACCTTGGTCTTCGTTTCGCAATTCGTGAAGGTGGACGTACTGTAGGTGCAGGTCAAATTACTGAAATCACTGAGTAATATTACTCTTTGACATAACGTTTTTCAATTTAAAAGTCCCAGCAACATTTTTTGTTGGGACTTTTAATCCGAAATAACAACAGTTTTTCATATTAAGAAAAACAATACACGGGTTTAGCTCAGTTGGTAGAGCACTGGTCTCCAAAACCAGGTGTCGGGAGTTCGAGTCTCTCAACCCGTGCTTCTTTCTATATTAAAGGATATAAGAACGCTGAAATGAATCTGATAAACAATATAAAAGCTTCCTATGACGAGCTCGTCAACAAGGTGAGCTGGCCAACCTGGTCAGAGTTGATGAACAGTGCTGTAGTTGTTCTAATTGCTTCCGTAATAATAGCACTAGTAGTAGCTCTCATGGACATTAGTTTCGAGAATTTGATGGATTTCATTTACGGTTTATTTTAAAATCTGAAAACATGGCTGAGAATCAAGCAATGAGATGGTACGTCCTTCGTGCAATTGGTGGCAAGGAGAAGAAGGTGAAGGAAACTATCGATCGCGAAATCAGTATCGGCGGTCCCGTCGGTGATAATGTTGCACAGGTTTTAGTTCCAACCGAGAAAGTCTTTCAGGTTCGAAATGGCAAAAAAATTGCTAAGGAACGCGTCCTCTACCCCGGATATGTATACATCGAAGCATCACTTGTTGGTGAAGTTCCTCACATTCTGAAAGGAATGACCAACGTTATTGGCTTTTTGCAAGATAAGCAAAGAAACCCAATTCCTGTGCGTACTTCTGAAGTAAACCACATCTTAGGTAAAGTGGATGAGTTAACCCTTAGCGAAGAAGAATTTGACATTTCATTCATCGTTGGCGAAACGATTAAAGTCATTAACGGACCATTCAATGGTTTCAATGGCGTTATCGAGGACGTTAACGAAGAGAAGAAGAAACTAAAAGTGATGGTTAAGATCTTCGGACGTAAAACTCCGCTTGAACTTGGCTATATGGACGTTGAAAAGGAATAGTCAAGTTAGACCTTCGAAGGTAGTACGTTATTTTATTTAGAGACGGCTAAGCTAGAACAGACAACAACACCATTCCCAAACAACAATTTTACAAATCAATTTTATAAACAAAAAGAACCATGGCTAAAGAAGTAGAAGGACTGATTAAGTTACAGATCCGTGGTGGTGCGGCTAATCCGTCTCCACCGGTAGGTCCTGCACTTGGTGCCAAAGGAGTAAACATCATGGAGTTCTGTAAGCAGTTCAATGGACGCACACAGGACAAAGCGGGTAAAGTATTACCTGTCGTGATTACCGTATACTCCGACAAATCTTTTGACTTTATTATCAAGACTCCTCCGGCTGCTGTACAGTTGCTTGAGGCGGCAAAGCTTAAAAGCGGCTCTGCGGAATCAAACCGCACAAAAGTAGCCACTATTACTTGGGATCAAGTAAAAGCTATTGCTGAAGATAAGATGGAAGATTTGAACTGTTTCACAGTAGAATCAGGCATGAAGATGGTAGCAGGTACAGCGCGTAGTATGGGAATCAAAATTCAAGGAGAATTCCCGGGTTAATCACTAGAAAAAGTTTTTGAAAAATGGCAAAATTGACAAAAAATCAGAAGCTCGCTTTAGAAAAGGTTGACGCGGACAAGGAATACTCATTAGAAGAAGCTTCAAAACTTATTAAGGAAATTACCTTTACTAAGTTTGATGCCTCTGTTGATGTAGATATTCGCCTTGGAGTAGATCCTCGTAAAGCGAACGAAATGGTGAGAGGAGTCGTTTCTCTTCCTCACGGAACGGGTAAAGAAACCCGCGTACTTGTACTTTGTACTCCTGACAAAGAAACTGAGGCTAAAGAAGCCGGAGCTGACTTTGTAGGACTGGACGAGTATGTAGAGAAAATCAAAGGAGGGTGGACTGATGTAGATGTTATCATCACTATGCCTTCAGTAATGGGAAAAGTGGGACAGTTAGGTCGTGTCTTAGGACCACGTGGTCTGATGCCTAACCCTAAAAGCGGTACTGTAACAATGGACGTTGCACAAGCTGTAAAAGAGGTTAAACAAGGTAAGATCGACTTTAAAGTAGACAAATTTGGTATTATTCACACTTCAATCGGTAAAGTTTCATTTACTGCTGACAAGATTTTGGACAATGCTCAATTGTTTATCGATACTGTGAACAAACTTAAACCTCAGGCACTGAAAGGAACTTATGTGAAAAGCATTTATCTTTCTTCCACAATGAGTCCAAGTGTAAAAATAGACGTTAAGTCTGTAGCAAACTAAATCAGCAATGTTAAAGGACGAAAAGAGCGCTATTATCAGTAGTGTTTTAGAATTAATTCAAGAATACAGCCACTTTTATATCACTAATATCGAAGCATTAGATGCTGTCGAGAGTAGTGAATTGCGCCGTAATTGTTTTAAGAATGAAATCAAACTGGTTGTAGTTAAAAACACATTACTTAAAAGAGCTCTTGAAGAAGCTGAAGAAGATTACTCTGAACTTTATCCTACATTGGTAGGCAACACCGCAGTTATGTTTTGTAACACCGGTAATGCCCCAGCCAAAATGATCAAATCGTTACACGGTAAAAAATGGGAAAAGCCTGTTTTGAAATCGGCATACGTTGAAGAATCAGTATATGTAGGTGCAGAGCAATTAGACTTCTTAACTTCTATCAAGAGTAAAGAAGAACTCATCGGTGATGTTATCACATTACTTCAATCACCGGCTAAAAACGTTATTTCTGCATTACAGTCAGGAAGCGGTACTATCCACGGCTTGTTAAAAGCTATTGGAGAAAAGAACAACTAATAAAAAAATAACAAAATAAAATTATACAAAAATGGCAGATTTGAAAAAATTAGCTGAAGAGTTAGTAAACCTTACAGTAAAAGACGTAAACGAGCTAGCAGAAATTCTTAAAGAAGAATACGGTATTGAGCCAGCAGCTGCTGCAGTAGCAGTAGCAGGTCCTGCTGCCGGTGGTGAAGCAGGTGCTGCTGAGGAAAAAACAGAATTTGATGTAATCCTTAAAGCAGCAGGCGCTAACAAACTTGCAGTCGTTAAGTTAGTAAAAGAACTAACAGGAGCAGGTCTTAAAGATGCTAAAGGAATGGTTGACAGCGCACCAGCTGCAATCAAAGAAGGTATCGCTAAAGACGAAGCAGAAGCGCTTGTAAAACAGCTTGAAGAAGCTGGCGCTGAAGTAGAGCTTAAATAAGCATTGCCGTTTCGAACGGTTTTGGTTTAGTTTCCCCTGCGTGGGGAAGCTAAACCTTTTTTGGTATATAGATTATGAGTTATCATTAGTGGCTAAAATAGTGGTATTCACAGCCCTAAAATAAGCAAATAACTCACACTACCACAAAGACTTAGACTCCACACGGAGTCGTTACCTGAAAGCCATCATTTGGCATTAACAAAAAAAATTCAGCATAAATGTCTACCACAGCAAATAATCAACGCGTTAGTTTTGCTTCGATAAAAAATCAGCTTCCTTATCCTGATTTTTTGGAAGTACAGCTTCAATCATTTCAAGAATTTTTTCAGTTAGAATCAACTCATAAAAACAGAACCGCAGAAGGTCTGTTTAAGGTATTTGCTGAAAACTTTCCTATTACCGATACCAGAAACAACTTTGTCCTGGAATTCCTAGACTACTTTGTAGATCCACCTCGTTATTCTATCGAGGAGTGCCTGGAACGAGGTCTGACTTACAATGTACCACTTAAAGCTAAGTTGAAGCTTTACTGTACCGACCCTGAACACGAAGATTTTGACACCGTGATTCAGGATGTATATCTTGGACAAATACCATATATGACGCCACGTGGTACTTTCGTTATCAATGGCGCAGAGCGTGTTATCGTTTCACAGCTTCACCGATCGCCAGGTGTGTTCTTTGCACACAGTATGCACGCCAACGGTACCAAGCTTTATTCTGCACGTATCATTCCTTTCCGCGGTTCGTGGATGGAATTTGCAACGGACATCAACAGCGTTATGTACGCTTACATTGACCGTAAAAAGAAATTACCTGTCACCACCCTACTTCGTGCTATCGGTTACGAAAGCGACCGTGACATTTTGGAGATTTTTAATCTGGCTGACGAAATCAAGGTTAACAAAACAGCCATAAAAGCAGCTCACGGACGCCGCCTGGCAGCACGTGTACTGAAAGCCTGGACCGAGGATTTTGTAGATGAAGATACGGGTGAAGTGATCTCTATTGAGCGTAACGAAATTGTTTTGGAGCGTGAAACCGTTATCACTGCAGACAATGCTGAAGAGATTTTAGAATCAGGGGCCAAAACCATCCTTCTGCACAAAGAAGATGAGTTGACCACTGACTTCTCTATTATATATAACACCCTACAAAAAGACCCTTGTAACTCTGAGAAAGAGGCTGTGGTTTACATTTACCGCCAGTTACGTAATGCTGATCCTGCAGATGAATCGACAGCACGTGAGGTAATGGACAACTTGTTCTTCTCTGACAAACGTTACGATTTGGGGGATGTAGGGCGTTTCCGTATCAACAAGAAATTGAACCTTGACATTCCTGCTGATACTAAAGTATTAACCAAAGAAGATATTATCGAAATTATCCGTTACCTGATCGAACTGATCAACTCTAAAGCGGATATTGATGATATTGACCACTTGAGTAACCGTCGTGTACGTACCGTTGGAGAGCAGTTGTACAACCAATTCTCTATCGGTTTTACACGTATGGCCCGTACTATACGTGAACGTATGAATGTACGTGACAACGAGGTTTTTACTCCTGTAGATTTGATTAACTCAAAGACCGTGTCTGCGGTGATCAACTCTTTCTTCGGAACTAACGCCCTTTCACAGTTTATGGATCAAACCAACCCATTGGCAGAGATTACGCACAAGCGTCGTCTTTCAGCTCTTGGTCCTGGTGGTCTTTCGCGTGAGCGTGCCGGTTTCGAGGTACGTGACGTTCACTTTACTCACTATGGTCGTCTTTGTCCTATTGAAACACCAGAGGGACCAAACATTGGTTTGATTTCTTCCCTTTGTGTATATGCAAAAATTTCAAGCTTAGGCTTCATCGAAACCCCTTACCGTGCAGCTAAAGACGGTAAAGTGGATATATCAAGCACAGGCCACAAATATTTCAGTGCTGAAGAAGAGGAAGACCTCATCATAGCACAAGCCAATGCCCCTCTTGATGAAGAAGGTAGATTTGTAAATGACCGTGTAAAAGCACGTTTGGATGGTGACTTCCCCGTACCTACTCCTGAAGAGATACACTTGATGGATGTGGCACCAAACCAAATTGCTTCTATTGCAGCATCACTTATTCCTTTCCTTGAGCATGATGATGCCAACCGTGC
>DHQI01000115.1:94515-97890 GCA_002408065.1 Bacteroidales bacterium UBA5342 | reverse complement strand
TTGATGGGATCAAACATGATGCGTCAGGCAGTTCCTATCGTACGTCCGAAAGCCCCTATCGTAGGTACAGGACTGGAAGGTAACCTGATTAAAGATTCACGTGTTCAGCTAATAGCTGAAGGCGATGGTGTCATTGAGAGCGTTGATGCTAAAGAAATAGTAATTAAGTACGACCGTACTGAGGATGAAGAATTTGTAAGCTTCAACCCTGATACTAAATCATACAACATACCTAAGTACCGTAAAACTAACCAAAATACTTGTATTGACCTCCGTCCTATCGTTCATAAAGGTGAGCGCGTGGTAAAAGGCCAAATACTGACGGAAGGTTATTCTACTGAAAACGGTGAATTGGCATTGGGTCGCAACCTAAAAGTGGCTTTTATGCCTTGGAAAGGTTATAACTTTGAGGATGCAATTGTCATCAACGAACGTGTGGTTCGTGACGACGTCTTTACATCTCTTCATATTGCCGAATACTCATTGGAAGTTCGCGAGACTAAACGAGGTATGGAGGAATTAACATCTGACATACCTAACGTGAGCGAAGAGGCGACTAAAGACCTTGACGAAAACGGTATTATCCGTATCGGTGCCAACGTTAAACCTGGTGATATACTGATAGGTAAAATTACACCTAAAGGGGAATCGGATCCTACTCCGGAAGAAAAATTGTTACGTGCCATCTTTGGAGACAAGGCCGGTGATGTAAAAGATGCTTCTTTGAAGGCTTCACCTTCTCTAAAAGGGGTGGTTGTAGGCAAACACTTGTTCTCTAAAGTAATGAAAACCCGCAAAGGTAAAGCTTTAGACAAAGACAAGCTGGCAAAAATCGACGAAGAATACAACCTGAAAGTAGCTGACCTGAAAGATGAAATGGTTGAGCGATTGAATAAAATCCTTAACGGTAAAACCTCTCAGGGTGTTACAGACTTGTTGAAAGAAGATTTGATACCTAAAGGAACCAAATTTACTAAGAAAGCTCTAGCTGCTATCGATTATGAAACAATAAATCTTGAAAACTGGACCACTGACGATTACACTAATGACTTACTTCGTCAGTTGATTCTTAACTTCCAGTTGAAGTGTAAAGAGTATGATGCATTAGCTAAACGTAAGGCTTACAAATTGACCTTGGGTGATGAGCTTCCTGCAGGTATTATGCAATTGGCTAAAGTTTACATTGCCAAAAAACGTAAGATCAAAGTAGGTGATAAAATGGCGGGGCGTCACGGTAACAAAGGTATTGTATCAAAGATTGTACGTGAAGAAGATATGCCATTCCTTGAAGACGGTACTACCGTAGATATCTGTTTGAACCCACTGGGGGTACCATCACGTATGAACCTTGGACAGATTTATGAAACCGTATTAGCTTGGGCAGGACAAGAGTTGGGCGTTAAATTTGCCACTCCTATTTTCGACGGTGCAAGTCTTGAAGACATCGACGGTTATATGAAAAAGGCAGGTTTACCTTCATTGGGTAAAACACAACTATATGATGGTGGAACAGGTCAGGCATTTGACCAACCGGCTACAGTAGGTATTATTTATATGCTGAAACTGGGTCACATGGTTGAAGACAAAATGCACGCCCGTTCTATTGGTCCTTACTCACTCATTACACAGCAACCTCTCGGTGGTAAAGCACAGTTTGGTGGTCAGCGTTTTGGTGAAATGGAGGTTTGGGCACTTGAGGCCTTCGGTGCTGCCAACATCCTACAAGAGATCCTGACCGTTAAGTCAGATGACGTGATTGGCCGTGCCAAAGCCTATGAAGCTATCGTGAAAGGAGACAGTATGCCTAAACCAGGTATCCCTGAATCACTTAACGTATTGCTACACGAGCTAAAAGGTCTTGGTCTAAGCTTGCGTCTTGAGTAGTAGCCCCGATATATTGAGGCATTAAATTGAATTAAAATTAACCATTAAATCATTGAATAATGGCATTTAGAAAAGATAATAAAGTTAATAGCAACTTTTCACAAATATCTATCGGGCTATCTTCTCCGGAGGAAATTCTTGACCAATCTTTTGGTGAAGTATTGAAACCGGAAACGATCAACTACCGTACTTACAAGCCGGAACGCGACGGTCTTTTCTGTGAGCGTATCTTCGGTCCGGTAAAAGATTATGAATGTCACTGTGGTAAATACAAACGTATCCGTTACAAGGGTATCATTTGTGACCGCTGTGGTGTAGAGGTGACAGAGAAAAAAGTTCGCCGCGAGCGTATGGGACACATCGAATTGGTCGTGCCTGTAGCTCATATATGGTATTTCAAATCATTACCTAACAAAATTGGTTATTTGTTAGGTTTACCAACTAAAAAGTTGGAAATGATTGTTTATTATGAGCGTTATGTAGTTATCCAACCAGGTATTAAAGGAGGAGAAGGAGAGGATGCAGTAGCAGCCGGCGACTTCCTTACTGAAGATGAATACTTAGATATTCTGGATGCACTTCCACGCGAAAACCAAATGCTGGAGGACAACGATCCCAATAAGTTTATCGCTAAAATGGGAGCCGAAGCATTGGAAGAGATGCTTTCACGCGTTGATCTTGACACTCTTTCTTACGAATTGCGTCATAAAGCAAACACAGAAACATCACAACAACGTAAAAACGAAGCCTTGAAGCGTCTGCAGGTAGTAGAAGCTTTCCGTGCATCAAAAGGCCGTAACAATCCTAAGTGGATGGTCGTACGTATCGTTCCGGTTATTCCTCCGGATCTTCGCCCTCTCGTACCACTGGATGGAGGTCGTTTTGCAACATCGGATTTGAATGACCTTTACCGTCGTGTTATTATCCGTAACAACCGTTTGAAACGTTTGATAGAGATCAAAGCCCCTGAGGTTATCCTGCGTAACGAAAAACGTATGCTTCAGGAGTCTGTGGATAGTCTGTTTGACAACTCTAGAAAATCTAGTGCTGTAAAAACAGATGCTAACCGTCCATTGAAATCGTTATCTGACAGTTTAAAAGGTAAGCAAGGACGTTTCCGTCAAAACTTACTGGGTAAACGTGTTGACTATTCTGCACGTTCGGTTATCGTGGTAGGTCCTGAACTTAACATGCACGAGTGTGGTATTCCTAAAGAAATGGCCGCAGAGCTATATAAACCATTCGTTATCCGCAAATTGATTGAGCGTGGTATCGTCAAAACAGTAAAATCCGCTAAGAAAATAGTAGATAAGAGAGAGCCTGTTATCTGGGATATCTTAGAAAATGTCTTGAAAGGACACCCGGTTTTACTCAACCGTGCTCCTACCCTTCACCGTTTGGGTATTCAAGCTTTCCAACCTAAGTTGATCGAGGGTAAAGCTATTCAACTTCACCCCTTAGCTTGTACGGCCTTCAACGCCGACTTCGACG
>DHQI01000115.1:71147-94280 GCA_002408065.1 Bacteroidales bacterium UBA5342 | reverse complement strand
TTCAACGCCGACTTCGACGGTGATCAGATGGCGGTTCACTTGCCTCTTGGTAATGCTGCTATTTTGGAAGCACAGATGCTGATGCTCGGCGCACACAACATCCTTAACCCTGCTAACGGTGCACCTATTACAGTACCATCGCAGGATATGGTTTTGGGGCTTTATTACATCACTAAACCACGTAAAGGCGTGAAAGGTGAAGGATTAACATTCTACTCTCCCAAAGAGGTACGTATTGCGTACAACGAGGGTAAAGTAGACATTCACGCTGTAATAAAAGTAAGAACCAACGACCTTAATAAAGATGGTGTTCTTGAAAAACAAATTATTGAGACGACTGTAGGTCGTGTATTCGTGAACGAATTTACGCCTCCGGAAGTTGGTTTCATCAACCAGATACTGACCAAGAAGTCATTGCGTGACATTATTGGTAATTTTCACAAAAAATGTGGTACAGCCAAAACAGCTGCTTTCCTTGATAACATCAAAAACATGGGTTATGATATGGCCTTCCGAGGAGGATTGTCCTTTAACCTTGGTGACGTTATCATACCTAAGGAAAAAGAAGAATTGGTACAAGGTGGTTATAAAGAAATCGAAGAGATTGCGAATAACTACAATATGGGTTTCATTACTAACAAGGAGCGTTACAACCAGATTATTGATACCTGGACACACGTTAACTCACGCCTTACTGCTACGCTAATGAAGCAGATTAGTGAAGACAACCAAGGTTTCAACTCAGTATATATGATGCTTGATTCCGGTGCCCGTGGTTCGAAAGAGCAGATTCGTCAGCTATCCGGTATGCGTGGTCTGATGGCCAAACCGCAAAAATCCGGTGCTGAGGGTGGTCAAATTATCGAAAACCCTATTTTGGCGAACTTTAAAGAAGGTCTTTCGGTACTAGAGTACTTTATCTCTACTCACGGTGCCCGTAAAGGTCTTGCAGATACCGCCCTAAAAACAGCCGATGCAGGTTACTTGACCCGTCGTTTGGTGGATGTATCTCAGGATGTGGTTGTCAACGAAGAAGACTGCGGCACATTACGTGGTCTTACGGTTTCTGCTGTTAAAAACAAAGAAGAAATTGTATCAAGCTTATCAGAGCGTATCTTAGGTCGTGTGGTAGTCAACGATGTTTATCACCCAATGACAGGTGAAATCATTATTCGTGCTGGCGAAGAAGTGATGGAGCACCATGCTGCTGCTATCGAAGCATCACCATTGGAAGAAATAGAAGTACGTTCGGTATTAACCTGTGAATCTAAAAAAGGTATTTGTGCTAAGTGTTACGGACGTAACTTGGCTACAGGTAGAATGGTTCAGAAAGGTGAAGCTGTTGGTGTCATTGCTGCACAATCAATTGGTGAACCGGGTACTCAGTTGACGCTGCGTACTTTCCACCAAGGGGGTACTGCAGGTAACATTGCTACAGACAATAGCCTGATCACCAAATACGATGGTAAAATCGAATTAGAAGAGTTGCGTGTAGTAGAAACGACTGATGATTCCGGTGAAAACATTGGTATCGTTATTAGTCGTACAGCTGAAATGCGTATCATCGACGAAAAGACTGGTATCGTATTAATGAATCAGCCAATTCCTTATGCTGCTAAACTGTTTGTGAAGAATGGCGCTAAGCTTAAGAAAGGTACGACGATCTGTTCTTGGGACCCTTATAACCACGTAATCATTTCTGAACATAGTGGTAAAGTTGGTTTCGAAAATGTAATCGAAGGTATTACTGTTAAAAAAGAATACGATGAACAAACAGGTCTGAGTGAATTAATTATCACTGAATCTAAAGATAAGACTAAGATTCCTAGTTTGCAGATTCTTGATAAAGACGGTGTATCGCTTAAATCATACAACCTACCGGTGGGTGCTCACATTTCAATCGATGACAATCAAGAGGTTAAAATGGGACAAGTACTGGTTAAGATTCCTCGTTCTGCTGGTAAAGCTGGTGATATCACTGGTGGTCTTCCACGTGTAACTGAGCTCTTCGAAGCACGTAACCCATCGAACCCTGCCGTAGTAGCAGAAATTGATGGAGAAGTTAACTTTGGTAAGATCAAGCGTGGTAACCGCGAAATTATCGTGACATCACGTACTGGTGAGGTGAAAAAATACTTGGTTAACCTTTCTAAGCAGATTCTGGTACAAGAAAATGACTATATACGTGCAGGTATGCCACTTTCTGATGGTGCTATTACACCAGCCGACATTTTGGCTATCAAAGGTCCTACTATGGTTCAGGATTACATCGTGAACGAGGTTCAGGACGTATATCGACTACAAGGTGTGAAAATTAATGATAAGCACTTTGAAGTCATCGTGCGTCAAATGATGCGTAAAGTAGAAATCCTTGAGTCTGGTGATACCATCTTCCTTGAGAAGCAGATCATCGACAAACAAGACTTTATGGCTGAGAATGACAACCTATGGGGAATGAAAGTGATAGAAGATGCCGGTGGCTCTGAATCACTGAAACCGGGACAGATTATCTCTGCACGCCGCTTACGTGACGAAAACAGTCAGATGAAACGTCAGGATTTAGCCGAAGTAGTTGCCCGCGATGCCGTACCTGCTACAGGACGTCAAATGCTACAAGGTATCACCCGTGCAGCACTTCAAACTAAATCGTTTATGTCTGCCGCATCGTTCCAGGAAACAACTAAGGTACTAAACGAAGCCGCTATTCGCGGTAAAGTTGACACCTTGGAAGGATTGAAGGAGAATGTGATCTGTGGTCACTTGATCCCTGCCGGTACAGGACAGCGCGAATTTGATAAATTAGTAGTCGGTTCACAAGAAGAGTATGACGACCTCATGAAAGCTAAACTTGAAACCGAAGCTGAGGCTTAAGGAGCAAGGTATTTTTTATAAAAAGAGAGGAATAAATTTTCCTCTCTTTTTGGTTAAAACAAAAATTTTACGATTTGTAAGACAAATATTTATGATATTTGCAAGATAAGATTAGCGTCATCACTAGCCCACTTCATCAGGAGACTATTTTATTCAAGAATTTAGTAGTTTACAATACATCAACTGATTTTAACAACTATCATCTCTTGCCTGCAACGACAAGAACAAATAACAAACAATGTACAATAGAGAAGATATTTTAGCAGCCCTGCGTACAGTGAAATACCCGGGCAAACAAGACATCGTAACCATAGGAATGGTGTCGGACAAAGACATTACTGTCAACGGTAAAAAGATTTTTATCACCCTGCACTTTGATAAGGAGAAAGACCCCTTCGAAGCCTCCATAAAAAAAACCTGTGTGGCTGCCATCGAAACGATGATAGATCCCGCAGCAGAGATTCGTGGTAACATCACTGTTCAGACACCATTTAAGGAGCTTAAAGTAGAAGAAAAACCACTTCCTAAAGTAAAAAACATCATAGCTGTAGCTTCAGGTAAAGGTGGAGTAGGTAAATCAACGGTATCCAGCAATTTGGCTATTGCATTAGCACAAGCCGGTAAAAAAGTAGGTCTTTTGGATGCTGACATTTACGGCCCATCTGTTCCTACTATGTTTGACACAAAAGAAGAAAAACCTTTTGTAGAAGTCATCGATGGGAAAAACCGCATTTTACCCATCGATAAATATGGCGTTAAGATGTTATCCATCGGCTATTTTGTAGATCCTAATGATGCCTTGATATGGCGTGGAGCCATGGCAACAGGAGCCATCAAGCAACTCCTTACCGAAGCTGATTGGGGTGAATTAGACTATTTTGTTGTCGATTTGCCACCTGGCACCAGCGATATTCATCTTACGCTTGTTCAAACCATCGACGTTACAGGAGCCATCATAGTGACCACCCCACAAGAAGTAGCACTAGCCGATGCCCGTAAAGGTATCAATATGTTCCAAAATGATAAAATCAATGTACCAATCTTTGGAATTATTGAAAATATGGCTTGGTTTACACCTGAAGAATTACCGGACAATAAATACTACATTTTTGGTAAAGACGGAGGAAAAGAACTGGCAGCACAACAAAATGTACCTCTCTTAGGTCAAGTACCTATTGTTCAGAGCATACGCGAAGGTGGCGACAACGGAAAACCCGTAGCTCTTGATCGGGAGAGTATAATTGGGAAAGCTTTTGCAGAGCTGGCTGATAATGTGATAAAAAAGGGACTTTAAGAGTCTAAAAGCATTGAGCAAAAAATAACAAAAGTGCCGGTTTATAACTCGTTTATAAATCCGGCACTTTTTTTATTTGACAGCATTCTTTTCCATTTTCCTCCATTGTTTTCTACCTTTGTATTATCATTTTTTTTAAAGCATTCAAAATACGCTTGGTTCTATTTACTGACACATTATTTTTGAACGCCGGCCATTAAACATCTGACTTACATCATGCATCATCCTGAGAACGACGAACATTATAAAGGTTTAGCCGTGAATAAAGGCATACCACAACCCCCATCAGTAAACCCGCGCCTAAAACGTAAGAAGCGTGTGCGTGTGCAACCTTCAGGCTATTATGTAGAAGGCATTCTGAAAGGTAATGTAACGGTGCTTAGTCAAGCTATCACACTGGTAGAAAGCAACAGTCCGGCACACTACCAAATAGCACAAGAAATTATAGAGAAATGTTTACCCTACAGTGACAAATCGTTGCGGCTGGGAATTACAGGAGTACCAGGTGTTGGAAAAAGCACTTTTATAGAAGCTATGGGGCTCCACCTGACCCAACAAGGAGAGAAATTAGCCGTGCTGGCCATTGACCCCAGTAGCGAACGCAGCAAGGGCAGTATCTTGGGAGATAAGACCCGTATGGAAAAACTCTCACAAGAAGACAATGCTTATATCCGCCCCAGCCCTTCTGCCGGTACCTTAGGTGGTGTAGCACGCAAAACCCGTGAAACAATTATTCTGTGCGAAGCGGCAGGTTTTCAAAATATTTTTATTGAAACTGTAGGTGTGGGACAAAGCGAGACAGCGGTACACTCTATGGTCGATTTCTTTCTTTTATTGATGCTAGCCGGTGCTGGTGATGAGCTGCAAGGTATCAAACGTGGCATTATGGAGATGGCCGATGCGATCACCATTAATAAAGCCGACGGTAATAATATACATAAAGCAAAACTGGCAAGAATTGGCTATCAAAATGCGCTTCACCTCTTCCCTCCTACCCCTTCGGGCTGGGAACCTAAAGTGGTCACTTGTTCGGCTTATGAGAACACCGGCATCCCGGAAATATGGAATATGATAAAAGAATACCGTGAATTGGCCAAAGAAAACGGATACTTTACCCACCGTCGTCAGGATCAGGCTAAGTATTGGATGTACGAGAGCATCAACGAGCAACTGAAGGGTGATTTTTATCATCATCCTGATATTAAGAATGTACTTGAAGCAACCGAAGCTGATGTGCTGAATGAAAAAACCAGCTCGTTTGTGGCAGCCAAGCAGCTTTTAGATACTTATTTTGATGCTTTGAAGAAATAAACACAAAACGTTCCCGTATTGGGAATTTTATTATGTTTTTGCATAAGTGTAAATGAAAAGAATTTTTCCCAAAGGGACACTACGAGAGTTTTGGCTAAAACATGCTGATTCTGAACAATACCTAAAAACTTGGTATGATTCGAAATTTAAAAGACCGTCTTAATCTATCTGTTGATCTTTTAATTAAGGATTATAATTTAGCTCAGTAGAATAAGATTACTTTAATTCTTTTATCTAATTTCATTCCTGAATCAAATCAGGTAAACAAGAAGCCTTATTCTATCATCTTTTAATTAGCTTTAAAACAAAATTTCGTCGCTAATGTGTCGCCTTCCTTAGGCTTTTATTCTACATCTTATTCCATCACCAAATTGGCGCTTCTACTCGAATCATATCATAACACTATGACACAAAGGCACAAAGATAGCGTCACGTTGCTTTCGCCTCCATTAGGCTCTTCATCTCTTCGTTACAATATTTCTTCCATACTGGCGCCTCGCTGAGGCTTTTGTTCTACGTCTTATTCCATCACGACAATGGCACTTCACTGAGTCATTTCAATAAAAGCACCAGAGCTGCGAAACATTACATCATTACGACCTCATTACGACCAAAACCTGCATGATTCTTACATCCTATTATGTCGTTTAGTCTGCTTTTCTTAAGTAGGTGACAAAACTCACCCCTTATGTGGCAGGTTGAACATGTTTGCATCCTTTTTGTTAAGAAGAAACACTGAAAATTGAATATTAAAAGTAAATATATAGCTATGGCAAAAGCAAACATCGGCCTGATGGGATTGGCCGTCATGGGAGAAAATCTCGTACTGAATATGGAACGCAACGGTTTTACTGTTGCTGTATACAACCGCATTCATAAAGATGCAGAAGTACAGGTGGTTGATCGTTTTATGAGCGATCGTGGAAAAGACAAAAATATTATCCCGACTTACTCTATCGAAGAATTTGTATACAGCGTTGAGCGTCCGCGCAAACTAATGCTGATGGTACGTGCCGGATCAGCTGTAGACCAAATCATAGAGCAACTACTACCTTTTGTAGAAGAAGGCGACATTATCATAGACGGTGGTAATTCAAACTATACAGACACCATACGCCGTGAGAAATATCTGGCCTCCAAAGGCATTAACTATATGGGAAGCGGCGTGAGTGGTGGCGAAGAAGGTGCCCTGAACGGTCCCTCAATAATGCCGGGTGGCAGTAAGGAAGCTTGGGCCGGTGTGAAGCCTATCTTTCAAGCTATATCGGCTAAAGTAGAGGGTGAAGCTTGTTGTGATTATGTCGGCGAAAATGGTGCCGGTCATTTTGTAAAAATGGTACACAATGGCATAGAATATGGTGATATGCAGATCATTACCGAAGGATACCAGCTATTAAAAGATGTACTAAAACTATCGCATGACGAGATGGCGGACATCTTTAGCGAATGGAATAAAACAGAACTAAACAGTTACCTAACAGAGATAACGTCAGAAATTCTGGCTTTTAAAGATGAAGATGGTAGCGCCTTAGTAACAAAAATAATGGATACAGCCGGACAGAAAGGAACCGGGAAATGGACTGGTATCACAGCATTAGACATCGGTGTACCCCTGACGCTGATTGGGGAATCAGTATTCTCACGTTGTCTTTCTTCTTTCAAAAATGAGCGTGTAGCAGCTTCCAAAATAATTGCTTATGATGCCCCTGAGTTTACAGGTGATAAACAAACTCTCATTGATGCCATAAAAGACGCACTGTATGCCTCTAAAATCATCTCTTACGCACAGGGTTACGCTTTATTCCGCGAAGCTGCTAAGGAGTATAACTGGAACCTTAACAACTCCGGCATAGCTAAGATGTGGCGCGGAGGCTGTATCATACGCTCAGGATTCCTGAACAAAATTGCTGAAGCCTATGACAAAAATCCGGAGCTTGAAAACCTGCTTTTGGATGAATTCTTTATCGAAGAATTGCACAAAGCACAAAAAGGATGGCGCAAAGTAGTGGCAACAGCGGTAGAACTAGGTATCCCTACACCTGCTATCTCGGCAGCATTGGCTTATTTTGATGGTTACAGGACGGCAACCCTACCAGCAAATTTGCTACAAGCACAACGTGACTATTTTGGCGCACATACCTACGAACGTGTAGATCAGCCTAAGGGTGAATTTTTCCATACCAATTGGACTGGTCGCGGCGGCAATACTGCATCGAGAACATATAATGTATAATAAATAGCTGTTAGCTATTGGCTGTTAGCTGTTGGCTGATGTCAACTGCCAGCCAAAAGCTAAAAGCAAAAAGCTAATAGCCAAAATGAAAGTACCTGAACCACATATATTGGTCATCTTCGGTGCCTCGGGCGACTTGACCAAAAGAAAATTGGTCCCCTCTCTTTATGATTTATATCATCAGAAACTCTTACCTGAGAATTTTGCCATTGTAGGAGTAGGACGCACGCCATTAGACAACGCAGCTTTCCGCACTAAAATGCGAGAAGGCATGAAAGAGTTCTCAAATTTTAGAGATGAAGACTCTTGCTGTGCTGATGAGTTTCTTAATTTACTCAACTATATTGCTATAGACACCTCTAATGTGGATGACTATGGTCAATTGAAGGAATATCTAACAGCTATGGATAAGGAGAAAAAGACAAATGGTAACATTATCTTTTACCTCTCTACACCTCCACAACTATATGGTCCGGTGTCCACTTATCTGGGTCAGCATAAACTCCATAAAGAAAAAGGTGGATACTGGCGCCGTCTCATTATCGAGAAACCTTTTGGCACAGACCTAAAAAGTGCTTTGGCTTTGAATGAAGAAGTGCAGTCTGTTTGGAAAGAAAAGCAAATCTACCGTATTGACCATTACCTGGGGAAAGAAACGGTTCAAAATCTGCTGGTTACACGTTTTGCCAATGGCATTTTCGAACCATTGTGGAATAACCGTTACATCAAGAGTGTAGAAATTACATCAGCTGAAAAACTGGGCATTGGTAGTCGTGGCGGCTATTATGATCATAGTGGTGCGTTGCGCGACATGTTGCAAAACCATCTCTTACAACTAGTGGGACTAACAGCTATGGAACCCCCGGCACGTCTCAACTCTGATGCCATCCGTAATGAAACAGTGAAAGTATTGCAATCACTAAGGCCTTTGACTCAAGAAGATTTACATGAAAATGTTATCCGTGGACAATACACCGGCTCTATGATTGATGGCCAGATGGTCAATGGCTATCAGGATGAAAAAGGAGTTGCTAAAGGGTCACGTACCCCCACTTATGTAGCCATGAAGTTTTACATCGACAATTGGCGCTGGGGCGGTGTGCCTTTTTACATACGTACCGGCAAACGTCTGCCTACGCGTGTAAGTGAAATAGTAATTAACTTTAAAGCTACACCACATCAGCTTTTCCGCGATTTACAAGACGAACAAAAACATCATAACCAGCTAATTATACGCATACAACCCGACGAAGGTCTTTTGATGAAATTTGGCATGAAAACACCGGGAGCCGGTTTTCAGGCACAGAATGTAAATATGGATTTTCATTACTCAGAATTGGCTAACACCTACATACCTACTTCTTACGAACGCTTACTGCTCGATTGTATGCTGGGTGATTCTACCCTGTATGCCCGTGCCGATGCTGTGGAAGCTTCTTGGGAATTTGTTAATCCTGTACTGGAAGCTTGGGAGAAGGACTCAAACATACCATTGCATGGTTATCCGGCAGGTACGTGGGGACCTCAAGTAGCCGAAGACCTCTTTGACGAAGGTCACAGCTGGCGTAAACCCTGCAAAAACTTGGTGGGTGACGGAGAATACTGCGAACTATAATCCCCCAATAGACCTCATTTAAAATTAAATTATAATTGATGAATACAACAATCAAGTCATTTCCAAGCGCCAGAGAAACGGCCAAAGCTTTAGCAGCTTACCTGAAAGATAAAATTAATGAGAGTAGCAACTTTCATCTGGCAGTATCCGGCGGCTCAACACCTCGTATGCTTTTTGATGCATTAAGTGTCATAAAGGTGGACATTGCGTGGAATAAACTACAACTATACTGGGTAGACGAACGCTGTGTAGGCCCCGAAGACAAGGAGAGTAATTACCGTATGACCTATGAAAGTCTGCTCACTAATGTCCCCCTGCCGGAAGATAATATACACCGTATGAAAGGGGAATTAATTCCGGAAGAAGGGGTAGCAGATTATCAAAGTGATATCGATTGTTTACCCAAAGTAAATCAACTACCACAATTTGATTTAATCATTTTAGGTATGGGTGACGATGGTCACACTGCTTCTATATTTCCTCCTTCCAAGGATTTAATCACCATAGCAAAAGATCTGGCAGTGGGCACAAACCCTTACTCCGGTCAAAAACGCATTACCATCACAGGTAGGATTATAAGAAATGCCAAGGAAACGATATTTCACGTCACCGGAGATAATAAAGCTAAAGTACTGAATGAAATCCTTAACGAAACGGGTAATTATGAGAACTATCCTTCGTATTATTTCAAAGATGAAGCTGAGTGGTGGGTGGATAATGCGGCGGTTGGCTTGAGCTAGAATGACTAAAGTGACTAGAGTGAGCTAAAGTTAATACTTCTTAAGATACAATTCCACTTCCGGGCCAAGGTTAAATAATAAATCTAAGATACTTAAGTTTGGAACAAAATCCATTTTGTCGGAAAAGACCTGATAGTAAGGCTTGGTCTGAAAGTTGGAAATACGACGTGGATGAAAATCAAAGCGCAGATCTTTCACCTCACTCCCCTGATAAAAACTATCGGTTAATACCGTAGAGCGTTTCTCCTCTATGGCATCCATCATCACTTGGTGAAGCCCCATATTGAAATCTATCAGAAAGCTCACTTCCTTTTCGTAGAAAGGCAGAAAATCATCGATGTAATACTCATAAAACGGCGAGTTCTTATAAGCTGATTCTATAGCACGCAAATGTTGCTTTTGCCACTCTTCGTGATAAGCAATACGGATATCTTTGAAAGGTACTTTAGCTGTCAGGGGCTTTTCAACAGGAACACTTAAAGCTATTTTGCCATTGGCGGTCAGTATATCACAGCGGTTTTGATAGGTTTTCTTTTCGTAATGGTTATACTGCTCTATCAGCACGTCTTCAGCGGATAAGAGTTCCTTGTAATAAGGAATTGGAGCAAGGTAGTGGGAGCTAAATATCTTCATCGGTAAAAAATGTATTGCAAAGATAAGTTTCCCTGTGGAATTTAACGACTTTCACCAAACTCTCTCCTCATCAAAATAATTGTAAACTTAAACAGTGTACTCACATCCCGGCATATGAAGCATATCTACAAACATCTGAAAAATTATCCCAAGAAAGAAAAGAGAAAACAACATAGCAGATTCCCATTTCTCACTTGCAATTTTTAGTTAAACTAGCATAGTACTTCGATAGGTGTGCAAAAATGCAAAAAAGTAGGCTATCTAAGTAACATCCTTTAGTTCAAAATATCCTTCACCTGCCACCAGTCTTCCATACCTTCGTTGCTTTGCTTTGCCCCTGGTGTGCTACGACCATCTAAAATAATTTTCTTCATCGCTGCTTTCAGTTCTGCTTCTATAGGCAAAGCTGTTCCATAAAGGTTTTTTTGCTCTTCAATATCCTCTTTCAGATTATAAAGCTGGAACTTTTGATAATCTGTTTTTCCTTTAAAAGTATTTTCTTTGGGTGCACTCCAACCACCAGAACCGGCACAAAAAGCCATTTTCCAGTCACCTTTGCGGATAGCAAAACGACCATCTATCGAATGCATTACCAAATACTCACGTTCCATAGTTTCTTTCTCTCCTGTCAGAAGAGGTAAAAAACTATAACTATCTACACCTTCATCATCGGGAGTTTTATAATTCGTCAAATCGGCACAAGTGGCAAATAAATCTACCGTACTAATGGTTGCATCTACCACTTTATTTTTATTAACTTTAGCCGGCCACTCTACCATAAAAGGCACCCTATGCCCACCTTCGTAAATATCTGCCTTATGACCACGATAAATATAGCTTGGATCGTGTCCGAAAGTCTCTAATTCTTTAAAATCAGCTCGCGGCGAACAACCATTATCACTGGTAAACACAAGCATTGTGTTCTCTGAAATACCATTCTCAAGTAATGATTTCCGGATTTGTCCCAGCACATCGTCCACCTGCATTACAAAATCACCATAGAGGTTGGTATGACTTTTACCTTGAAATTCTTCCGTAGGCAAAATAGGCGTATGTGGTGCAGGTAAAGGCAGGTACAAAAAGAAAGGTTGTTTACCTTTTGAGGCTTTTGCAATATAACTTTTGGCTTTATCTGTCACATCCTGCAATATGGTCTCGTGAACAAAGTCTTCAGACGTTGGTCCCGGCCGCCAAAAACCTTTCTTATCCTTATTCTCTGTCGTTTTGTTAGGCACCATCGTAGGCATCCCGTTTTCTACCCATACATAAGGAGGCATATCCAACGAACCGCAAAAACCAAAAGCATAATCAAAACCATGCGTATTAGGATTATTGGCTACCGGAGCACTAAAATCGACATCACGGGCCTTATGAAGACTTTTTAATTCTTTATCAGAGTAATCAGTATTCATCTTCCAATCCCAGCCCAAGTGCCATTTTCCAATAAAAGCCGTGGTATAACCTTGTGTTTTCATCATCTCGGCTACGGTGGTACGCTCAGGCATAATCAAAGATCTGGAATAACCTCCCTCCACTGAATTCTTCAGTTTAGAACGCCAGTTGTAACGACCAGTCAAGATACTATAGCGCGTAGGTGTACATACGGCCGAGGTAGTGTGTGCATCAGTAAAACGAGCCCCGTTGGCCGCCATGGCATCCATATTAGGCGTTGGAATTTTCCCCTTAGGATTATAACATTGTACATCGCCATACCCCAAGTCATCACTCAGAATGTATACAACGTTAGGTTTGGTGGCATCAGGCAGATTGACCGATTTATATCGACAAGCACCTAATAAATAAACACTTAACACAAGTGCAATTAGTTGTTTCATTTTATATTAATTTAGTGTTTTCCTCTTAATTTGTGAGGACAAAAGTATATTATCACCCCTTTTCAAGCTATAAAAATTGGTTCTGTTTATATGAAAATTTAGCCATTACAGAGACATACTACTTAAGCTTGAAAGAATATTAAAAGTCAATTACCAAAGAATCATTGTACTGTTTCTGTAAAACTTTAAAATCTTCCTTCATCGTTTTTACGACTTCTTGGTAAGACGCTTCTTGTGCTAAATCATTTAGCTCTTTGGGATCGTTTTTCATATCATAAAGTCGTACGACTTTAGCCGTAGGATAAATGATTAACTTATAATCTTCGGTACGAATCATACGCTGTTGATTTTTATAGCTACCGTAAACGGCCAGATAATTACTTTCTTGCTGTTTCCCCTTTACAAAAGGCATCAGGGATGAAAACTCAACATAATCGGGCTTCTCTACGCCAGCCAAATCGAGGCTGGTAGCCATAATATCTTGCAAATAAACAGCAACATCAGTCTTTTTACCTTTAGGGACATCAGGACCAGCCATCATAAGCGGTGGTCGGATACTATGATCATACATGTTTTGCTTTCCTATGAGGCCATGACAGCCTACCGACAAGCCATGATCAGCCGTAAAGAAGATGTAGGTATTATCAGCTTTTCCTGAAGCTTCAAGAGCATCCAGTATACGACCAATCTGCTGATCCATGTGAGTAATGATAGCATAGTATTCCTGACGATTGACCCTGACAGCATACTCTGTGCGGGGAAATGGTGCTAAGCGTTCATCACGCAAAGTTCGTGGACAACCCATTTCTTCATTATAAGGATACTCTTCGAGAAAACTCTCAGGTACCGAGATATTTTCCAGTGGATACATATCTACAAATTCCTTGGGAGACTGACGTGGATCGTGTGGCGCATTAAAGGCCAAATACATAAAGAAAGGGTTTTCCTTTTCTTTTGCCTGTGCAATAAAGCCTAATGCATCGTCTCCAACAATCTCACTCCAATGCTTACTGCCTTGCCAAAAACCACCAAATTCGGTTTTCCAAGGTTTCCAAGTTGTATCATTTTCAGATAAAGGACGGTTGTAGCCTGCTTCGGTTTGTTTAGGCATACCTGCACGCGGATGTGCTACATAGTCAAAAACTTTTTCAGGATCTACTTTAACATGCCATTTACCAGTTAAATAGGTATCATACCCGGCTGATTTCATCAGTGGAGCCCAAAGTTTACCTTCTTCGTTGAGAGCAGTCATTTTTGGAGTCTTATCGTAAGGATAAGCATTCCAAACAAAACGTCCGGTATTGATCATAGCACGACTGGCCACGCACACCGCTCCATTCCAAGCTCCCATATTATAGGCGTGTGTAAAAGTAAGACTGTTCGCGGCTAAACGATCTAGATTAGGAGTAATCACCTCACTGTTTAGCCCGTGGGCTGCTACAGCATCATAGCACATATCGTCAGCAAAGATAAAGACGATATTGGGTTTTTCAGACTCTGATACACAAGAGGCTAAAAGTAGTGTAAGTAATACAAAAGCAAGAGTTTTTTTCATCGTGTAACGTTATATAAAAACAAAGAAATCCATGCCCTCAAAGAGGATATGAATTTCTTCTATCTTATTCTATCACATTAAGTGACATGATATATAGTTTAAGTAAAAAAGCTCTTAACGGGCTAAAGTGGCTTTGTAAGAACGAAATCCGAAAGCTGCAATAACACAAAAACAAATAAAAGGCAGAACAAATGAAACATTTACAGCAGCTAATGAACCAACAGTACCAAGGTCAATAATGATAGCTTGAAGTTTAGGCATTACTGCACCACCAACAATAGCCATGACTAAGAAGGCTGCCCCTAAAGTGGCATCCTCTTGGGTTACATTCTCCAGAGCAATACCATAAATGGTAGGGAACATCAAAGACATAAAGGCTGAAGTTGCAATTAAGCAATAAAGACCAAGCATTCCTTCAATAAATATCACACCTGTAATGGTAAACATACCACCAATTGCAAAAATCATCAGTAGTTTTCGTGAATTGACATATTTCATTAGCGCTGTGGCTATAAAACGACTACCAAGAAATATACCCATCGCCAATATATTGTACATCTGCGCTGTAGCTTTATCAATGCCTAAATTATCAGCATATTGGATAATAAATGTCCAACACATAATCTGAGCTGCCACATAGAAAATCTGAGCAAATACCCCTTCGCGGTACACCTTGTTTTTAAAGAGTGTTTTCATCGACTTTATGGGGTGAATGTTATTACTGTGACCACTTGCCGGCATCTTAACCAAAGCAATAACGATAAACATAGCGATAACTACAAAACCCAGAATCATATACGGGTTTCGTATAATTTCCAAATCGCTGGTACGAATCGCTGCTTTAGTAGCTTCATCTAAAGTGGGAAAAATCAATTCTCCAGCAGCATCGCGTTTATCAGATTCCAAGGAAGCTAAAACGACACGTGAAGCTACAAACATCCCCATTAAAGATCCCATAGGATTAAAAGCTTGAGCTAAATTAAGACGTCGGGTTGAAGTTTCCGGATCACCTAATGAAAGGATGAATGGATTAGAAGTGGTTTCTAAAAATGCTAAACCAAAGGTTAAAATATAAAGCGAGACTAAGAAATATGTGAAAACCTCATGTTTTGCAGCAGGTATAAAAAGTAAAGCACCGGTAGCATAAAGAGCCAGTCCGAGAAGAATCCCTTTTTTATAACTAAATTTCTGCACAAAAAGAGCAGCCGGAATAGCCATTGTAGCATAACCTCCATAAAAGGCAAACTGCACCATTGATGCCCGGGAAGTAGATATCTCCATCACGGTTTGAAAAGCCGCTACCATAGGGTTCGTGATATCATTAGCAAAACCCCATAGGGCAAACAAACTTGTAATCAATATAAATGGAAGAAGATACCTTCTTTCGACAACTTTTGCAGACATAAGCTTAATTTTAAAATGAAAAGTTAAAAATGAAAAATAATTTCTATTAAGTATAAATCTTAATCCCCTATTTATACGCTCGGATAAAAGATTTCTTCTTTGTAATCGATATTGCTTCGCGCTTCTTCGGGAGAATCAAAAAGACCTGCGCCAGAGAAAACGAATAGAGCAGCGCCTAGCACGGTCGTCTCTTTCTGGTCAATCAGCTGAATAGGCACACCGCAAGCATCGGCACGTAACTGGTTCCACAAGCGATTTTTACTTCCTCCACCTACACATATAATGCGTTCAGCTTTGAAATGACCCGCTTCTTCAAGAGCATCTAAGCTGTCTTTTAGACGCTGAGCAAGACCTTCCAACAAAGCACGGTAAATTTCTTCACGCTTAGTAGCAATGGTCAGTCCTTTGATTTCACCTCCGCTATCACCTACGTTATCTTTATAAAAGTTAGGGTTAACCATTAAACCATGAGCTCCGGTTTCCAATTTCGAGGCATCGCCAATCATTTTTTCGTATAGCTCATCGCCTTTCAAGTCAGCATAGAAGTTACGCGAGAACCACTCCAAAATACCTGAACCTAACCAATTCTGACCAATGTTATAAACACCTTCTTTAGCATCTATTTCTGTAGTCAGTTTATTTTCTAATTCTTTAGAAGTACAAGTAAAAGCATTAGTACGTGCCATTAGTATTTCCCAAGTACCCGAACTAAGCACAGGCTGATTTAACTCAGCACCTGAACCAAATACAGCAAACTGTGTATCGTGTCCGGCAAAGAAAACGGGAGTACCTACAGGCAAGCCTGTTTCGCTCAAAGCTTGTTGGTGTGTAAGACCAGCTTGATCACCTGCCTCATTGATATCGCCAAAGATAGTAGCATCAATACCTAATTTGGCAAGAATATCGGCTGAAAAGCCACGTTCTCCCAAATTAGCCATCATAGAAGTCCCCATCATGGTGGCATCATTTTTCAACTCCCCGGTCAATTTATTAATAAAAAGCGAAGGGATAAAAAGAAAACGTTCGGCTTGATTAATGATATCAGGTCGGTTTTCACGGAACCATATCATTTTGTTTATCGTATTGAAAGCGTAAGGGTACACTCCGCTAATGCTGTAAAGCTCCTCGAGAGGCAGGTACTTTTCAATACTATCCATAATAGGATGGGTACGCTCACACTGCCAAGAAATAACAGGATAGAGTAGCTCTCCTTCAGTATCTACAAAGGCACCGTCTACACCAAAAGTGGTCACTGTAGCACCGGCTATACGTGAGGGATCTATTTGAGAAGTAACGTGTTTGGCAGCAACACAAAGTTTGCCCCACATTTTTTCAATATCCCATATGACTCCTCCTTCGTGTTCAGGATCGGGATCGGTTTCGTTAGGTGCCGATTTTGAGGCTAGAATCTGACCTTTGGTGTCCATGGCGATGACACGCACATTGGTTGCACCACAGTCAAAAACAATGGCTATATCTTTCATAGTCAACAAGTAAATGAGTAAATAAGTAAATATGAAAATGTAAAAATGATTATTCACTCGTTACATCTCTGTCACTTACCTCATAGTTTATAATTAGAAATGGTGCCCAACTAACTTCCCGATGTACATCGGGGCAGGACTGGTGGATAACCATTTTTAAATTGTTAAAAAAGTAAGGCTCAAAAGAAATGAACCTTACCTATTAATTTTGCACACTCTTACTCCCCCTCCTCAGGAGGGGTTGGGGGAGGCTTTTTATTTGTAAAGCGGACCGTAGTTTTCGCAAGCGCGATAATCTTGTCCTTCTTTGTCGGTTCCGAAGGCAGCCCAAGCGCTAGGACGAAATACATCTTTGTCCTCTACATTGTGCATACAAACAGGAATGCGTAACATCGACGCTAATGTGATCAAATCAGCACCAATATGTCCGTAAGAAATAGCACCGTGGTTAGCTCCCCAGTTAGCCATTACGCTATACACATCTTCGAAGGCACCTTCACCGGTCGTACGTGGTACAAACCAAGTTGTGGGCCAGGTTGGGTCAGTACGTTCGTTAAGCACTTCGTGAATATCGTCTTCAATCTTCACTGTCCATCCTTCGGCTATTTGTAGAACAGGACCTACGCCATCCACAAGGTTAACACGACTCATAGTCACTGGCATCTCACCGTCTGTCTTAAAAAGAGAGGAGTAACCTCCTCCACGGAAATATTCCACATTGGCAGGTGGCCATACGGTGTTATCCAAACATTTTTGAGCTTCGTCTTCAGTAATTTCCCAGAATGGTTTCATAGCCGGTTCACCAGCTGCATTTCGTTGCTGCGCTGTAGCATCAAGTGTTGTAGATCCCGAATTAATCAAGTGAATAATACCGTTAGCAGCAGTACCACTTAATTCTTTTCCTGTAACACGTTTTACCGCATTAGGACTCCAGTAAGTACGTACATCAGAGAAAATTTGAGAGGTGTTAGTCAATAAGTGACCAAACAACATCGCTACACCATTCAAGCAATCATTTTCAGTAGCAACTACATAAGCTTGACGAATGCCATTCCAGTCGAATGAAGAGTTCAAGATCGCTTCTAAGAAGTCGGCGTTTGGCTGATAGTCTGTCCACTGACGTTGTCCCTGGAAACCACCAAAGATCGCATTACGACCCAAACCTTCTTCGCGGTATCCTTTTTCAATGAGCTTCTCATTACCTACCATAATATCGCGGTAGATCAACGTCATCTTAACTACTTTTTCCCACTCTTCATCTTTCGCTTCACGCGAATGAGGTTTACCATTACGGTCTGTTCCTTCTTTACAGTTCTCTTTAGTCCAGGCCATCGCTTTTTGATATTCCTCTTCGTCATAGATACCTTCGTCAATACGACGTAATATCTCTAAAGACTCTACAAATTCGGCGCGAACACCTAAGTATTTTTGAAGGAATTTATCATCTACTTGAGATCCGGCAATACCCATAGAGCTATACCCCATAGACAAGTATGATTTTCCTTTCATTTGTGCCACCGCCAAAGCTGATTTCACAAAGCGTAATAATTTCTCTTGAACATCGGCAGGAATAGTAGTATCACCGGCATCCATAACATCACGGCCGTAAATACCGAAAGTAGGCAAGCCTTTTTGTGTATAGCCCGCTAAAGCAGCTGCTAAATATACTGCTCCCGGACGCTCTGTTCCGTTAAAACCCCAAACAGCTTTAGGTATTAAGGGATCAGTATCCATTACCTCAGTACCATAACACCAACAAGGAGTCACTGTTAAAGAAACCCCCACACCGGCTTTGGCAAATTTATCAGCACACATTGCCGCTTCGGCTACACCACCAATACAGGTATCAGCAAGTATACACTCTACACTTTCACCGCTAGGAAATGTTATATTTTCTTCAATAAAAGAAGCGGCAGCTTTTGCCAAATCCATCACCTGGTCTTCCAAAGACTCACGCACACCATTTTCGCGTCCGTCTATCACGGGGCGTATGCCTACCTTAGGTAAATCACCAATTAATCTGTTTGCCATGATTTAAAGTATTAAATTTTGTCGTTTTAAAAATTTTAGAATTACAATTCCAATGCTCCCATTATATAATATATTCAACTTTGAGAACTTGAAGTATCCATTTAAGATTTTTTCTCGCTGCAAAGAAAAGTACAGAACAAAACCTTTCCAATATCTAAAAACAGTATATTTGTATCTATTTTAAACATTTTCACATGCCCAAAAATACTATTTTAAGTCACAAAGGGGATCCGTCCAGTGTACTTCAACACTTCCCTAGCTATGATCTCCAACTGCTATGCTGTCGCTTCTGGCAACTCAAGCGATGGGAATTCAAAGATTTGTCTTTCCCCTACTGGCGTGTCTATCATAACTTTCAAAAAGGGGCATTTATACGCTGGAACGACAAAAGTATCGAATTAAGCTCTGATAAAATATTTTTGATTTCACCTAACACGCCTTATTCTAGTTATATTTGGGGAAATAGTATACCTAAGCAGGGCTTTCGTCTGGAAGGCGAAAGAATTACTAAAACAAACATCAAAACAGGACTTATCCCACATTTATTTATCCATTTTAACCTCGGTATTCCATACGATAATATTAAACAAGGCGTGATAGCGGTGGACATCAGCCCGGCAATGCGCGAAAAAGTAGCAACTATTACCCAGCACCTGATGGACGAAGCAGTACAGTTCAGCTTTGCCGCCAACCTCAGTGTGCGTGCCTTACTCAACGAGCTCCTATGCACCATTCCCCAGGAAAAATGGCAGGCTCTGACACAGGATAGCCGTATTGTAAAAACCCTTAACTATATTGATAAAAACATCAACCAAGATCTTTCGAATGAAAGTTTAGCCAAGCAACTAGACTTAGCTACCAATTCATTTACACGACTATTCACTAAGGAAGTAGAAAGCTCACCTCAGCGTTACGTCAAGCAAAAACGCATTGATAAAGCCTGCATCCTACTGCACCACACCCAAAAGTCCATTGAAGAAATAGCCGACCTCACCGGTTTTGCCGACCGTTATCACTTTTCGCGAATCTTTAAGCAAATAACGGGTAATAGTCCGGCGATGTATAGGAGGTTGTCGTAGAAGTGAGGAGTGAGGTTCGCCTATAGCGAACGAGAAAAATGGCCCAATTCTTTAAAAATGATATAACAACAATTGCCACAGGTGTATTTATGATGTATTTTTGCATCACAATAATTTAATCGACACCCATGAATAGACAAAGCATCTCTTTTACAAAACCTAACGACGAATGGTTAAAGGCTCAGGTTGAAAGCGAAGAATATTCCAGCAAAAGTGAGTTGATCAATGACCTTATCAGGCAAGCCCGACAACAACAAACACAAGTAGATTGGCTCAGAACCAAACTTGAAAAAGCTGAAAAAAGCGGTTTCACAACAGACACAAAAGAGCAAATTTTAGCTCAATCAAAATCTTTGCTTAATGTATAATTATAGATTAAGCAATACGGCCAAAGAAGACATTATCCGAATCCATCATTATGGTATAAAACAATTTGGGCTTACCCAAGCCGATAAATATATCGATTCTTTATTTACTTATTTTGATATAATTGCTCAAAACCCTTTTGCTTTTGAATCTGCAAGTTACATTAAAGAAGGCTACAGGCGTTGCCCGCACAGCAATGACAGCATCTATTTTAAAATCAATCAGAACACTGTAGAGATAATGGCTATTATCGGACTACAAGACAGTAAGAATATTCTATAACACAGTATCATCTTTCAGAGCAATGCATGTTATCAGATTCGGAATTTAACACGCCAGTGAACATCACATATTTATGCACCGGAAACTACATACTTATTACCGAAAATGCATTTAATCAGAGAATTTCCTACCCATTGTTAAAAAATAAAGCGTGCTCCCCCCACCCAATTCCCGAAAACGTTTGCGTTGTTTATCATCCTTTTAAGAGCTGATTTATTATGTGATATGCATTCTTATCACGACTTTTGGTATGTTTTTCGAAAAAAATATCACCTCACCAAATCAGATTCGTTATGGCAATACACTTCTCTATCGAATATCACACTCTACCGGGACAGAACATAGCCGTTTGTGGTTCAAGCAAAGAATTTGGAAATTGGAACAGCACTAAAGCCCTAAGGCTAAACTATTCAGATGGTGGACTATGGACAGGAAAGATAGATGCTATAACAATCAAAAATGACCTTAGCTATAAATATTGTTTAATCAATGACGATGGCAGCTTCAGCTGGGAATGGGGCAACAACCGCACCATAAAGGCTAAGGATTTTAAAAAAAATATCATTTTACAAGAAAGCTGGCGCGCTCCTTCCAACGAAGAAAAGACATTCTTTAGTTCGGCATTCAGCAAGGTACTAATGCGTCCTGACGCTGATTTGAAAAACAAGATATCGCGCTCTAAGAAGAAATTGCGCTTTAAGATTCAAATGCCAAGAATTAGCAGCAACTATCAGGTCTGTGTATTGGGTAATGTACCACAATTGGGCAACTGGGATTATAAAAAACCTTTATTACTCACCACCGGTGAGAACTTTCCCGAATGGATCGGCGAAATTAATACCAATAGCTTAGACACCCACATCAATTATAAGTATGGCATTTATGACACTAAGAAAAAAGCAATTGTAACGCTCGAAGAAGGGCATGACCGCCATTTCAAACTTCCTGAAATAAAAGACGACAGTTACACTATAGTGAAATCGGACGAAAGTTTCCGTTACCCTATAGGCAACTGGAAAGGAGCAGGTGTTAGCGTGCCAGTATTCTCTTTACGTTCGGAGAACAGCTTTGGCGCTGGTGATTTTTCCGATCTGCTTGATTTTATAGATTGGGCTAAGAGCGTAGGAATGAAAATGGTGCAACTGCTCCCTATCAACGACACAGTAGCATCGCACAACTGGCTTGACTCCTACCCTTACAAATCCATTTCTGTCCTCGCTCTTCACTCCCTTTATCTGAATCTGATCAAAATGGGCACCTTAAAGGACAAGGGCAGGGTGAAGTACTTCAAAGAAAAACAAGCGGAACTTAATCAAAATAGGCAAGTCATCTACCCTGAAGTACACCGCATAAAATCAGAATACTATAAATCACTCTTCGATCAGGAAAAAGATACATTTTTCGGGCAGAAAGACTACCTTTTGTTCTGGCAAAAGAACAAAGAATGGTTGATTCCTTATGCTGCCTTCAACTACCTCCGGGACAAATATCAAAATCCGGATTTCAGAACCTGGGGAGAATACAGCACGTATAGCAGAGAGAAAATCTTAGCCTTAAGCGCCCCAAAATCAAAGGTGAAAGATGACATCACCATCCATTACTTCATCCAGTACCATCTGGACAAACAACTGAAAGAAGTCAGCGCATACGCCCGTAAAAACGGCATCGTTCTGAAAGGTGACATCCCTATTGGCATTAGTCCCAATAGTGTGGAAGCCTGGACAGAGCCCCACCTCTTTAATCTGAATGCTCAGGCCGGAGCACCACCGGATGATTTTGCCGTGAAAGGTCAAAACTGGGGTTTTCCCACCTACAACTGGGAAGAAATGGCCCAAGAAGGATACGCTTGGTGGAAAAGACGATTGCAAAAGATGGCCGAATATTTCGACGCCTACCGCATCGATCATATACTAGGTTTTTTCCGTATCTGGGAGATCCCAACTGATGCTGTCGAAGGCCTTTTGGGTTGTTTCAATCCGGCTCTGCCCCTTAGCGCCCAGGAAATCGAAAGCTATGGCGTCTATTTTGATTACGAAAGAATGCTAAAACCATACATCCCTCATCATTTGGTGGAACAACGTTTTGGCGCACTTGCCGGCAAGGTATTTCTAGATTATCTGGAAAAATCAGAATCCGGAAATTACCAGCTCAAAGAAGCTTTTAACACACAGCAGAAAGTCAATCAACACTTCCTGCAAAATATAGAAGAGGAAGAACTTACAGGCGACGACCGCTTGTTGCGCGACGGACTTTTTGACCTCATTGCCAATGTCCTTTTTGTACAAACGGGCATTAACCAATGGCATCCGCGCATTTCTATGCAGGAAACGACTTCATTTGCCGAACTGGGCGACTACACCAAAGAACAGCTCAACCGGCTGTATACCGATTATTTTTATA
>DHQI01000115.1:0-70940 GCA_002408065.1 Bacteroidales bacterium UBA5342 | reverse complement strand
AAATTTTTATAGGCGTCACGATGATTTTTGGTATCACAAAGGCATGGAAAAACTCCCGGTAATTATGGAAGCCAGTGATATGCTGGTATGCGGCGAAGACCTGGGCATGGTGCCGGACTGTGTACCGCCGGTGATGAAACAACTCAACATCCTCAGTCTGGAGATACAGCGTATGTCAAAAAATCCAAAGATAAAATTTGCCCACCCGGCTGATGCACCTTATCTGTCAGTTTGCACCACATCTACCCACGATATGCCTACCATTCGCGGCTGGTGGGAAGAAGACCGTGCGCTTATTCAGCAATTTTTCAATCAAGAACTGGGCAACGAAGGAGCTGCCCCCTTCTATGCGGAACCGGACATTTGTAAGCAAATCATCGTACAACATTTGCATTCACCGGCGATGTGGACCACCTTCCCTATTCAGGATTTAATAGCAATAGACGGAGACTTGCGTTGGGACAACACTCAGGAAGAACAGATAAACCAACCCAGCAATGTACGTCATAAGTGGCGTTTCAGAATGCGCCAAAGCATCAAGGAACTGCAAAATGCGGATGAATTTAATCGACTATTAAAGCAATTAATACAAGAATCCGGAAGAGATTCAGATTATTAAAAAACTAAAAACGCTAAAGACCATCAATTCTTTAGCGTTTTTTATTCTTTCCTGTAAATCTGCCTTATGACTTCAGCACACCATCAATAAATATCTTTTCCACATTAAAATTTTCATCAAGCAAAACCATATCGGCTACAAAACCTGCCTCTAATTTACCCAAATTTGAAAGCCCTAAACTCTTGGCCTGATTATACGAAGTCGTTTGTATTATCTTCTCCAGAGGAAGACCTGTCACCTCAGCCACATTTTTCAATGCCATATTCATCCGCAAAGTACTACCTGCCAAATGATCGTTATGTTTCAGACGGGCCTCGTTTCCTTTGACATAAATGGGCAAACCGCCCAGTTCGTAATCGCCATCCTCAAGAGCAGTAGCTGCCAGCGAATCCGTTATAACAGCAATTTTATCGGGCTGTTTCAATTGATATACAAGCTGAAGCATTTCGGCAGACAAATGCACTTTATCACATATCACCTCAATTAATAAGTCCTCATCCATCAATCCGGCACCCACCATTCCAATTTCACGGTGATGCATTGGGCTCATCTGGTTGCAAAAATGGGTCAAATGTTTTAACCCTACTTTTTCGGCCTCACGAATACAGCCACACGAGGCCGAAGAATGCCCTGCCGATGGCACAATGCCCAAATCGGAAAGTTGCTGTGTGAAATCCAAGCCATTTTCCAACTCAGGCGCATAAGTTATTATGGCCACAGGAGTAATATCATTCAGCCGCTTCACCTCTTCGATATCCGGCAAGCGGGCAAAGTCAGGATTTTGAGCACCAATGTATGCTTTACTCACAAAAGGGCCTTCGAGGTGCACACCTGCTAATTTGGCATATTTCTCGTCTTTTTTATACGCCGCCACCGCGCTTAAAGATTTTTCAAGCTGCATATGTGACAGGGTCAAGGTGGTCGGGCAATAGCTCGTGGTTCCTTCCTTCATCTTAAGCTTCGAAATCGTTTCGATAGCCTCCACAGTACCATCGCACACATCATAACCACCAATACCGTGGATATGAATATCAATGAAGCCGGGAACTAACATCTGACGTTTTGCGTCAATGATTTCAGCATCATTCGGCAGATTTTTGCATGAGGGAAAAACCTCTTTAATCTTCCCCTCCTGAATCAAAATAGCTCCGCAAGGTATATTAAGCTGGGGGGAAATTATTTGGGCGTTTTTTATCAGCATAAGCAACATATATTAGCTCATGTAAAACTATAGATATTTCTATATATTAATCAATATTTCGCAATTATTATTGATATATCTATAGTTGATTGAGGATTTTCAGACAATTAATTACACGAAGTCATAGAGCATTTCTTACACGCTTACTTTAGCAATCACCTTTCGTATCGTACCATCACCAATGCCCGGTGCATGCAAATCCTCCGGAAAGAAAATCATAAACTGTCCGGGCTGTAAATTGATTATCTCATCGGCTTCATCAGCATAAAAGACCAAGTCTTTTTCCTCATCATAAGCCTGCGAAACAGTTTCACCATCCTCCAAGGGTTTCCAGCCTATTGCCTCACTTCCAATCAACAAAAGCTGAATATCAATATATTTACGATGAGCTTCTAAAGCTGCATCCTCAGGCTTTTTTCCATCTATTTCGGCATTGATAGCAAACAAATTATTACCATCCAACTCTATGGTTCCCAAATCTGCACTCTGCAAATTATGGGCTTTCACATAATCAAAAAAGGCTTTAAAGCCTGGGTGCATTTCCTCAATGCGTTCTGTGTTTTTTAAACTTCCTAATATCATTTTCTAAGGATTTGGAGTGAGTTTCATTTAAAGTGACTTGAGTAATTAGAGTGAACTAAAGTGACTAGAGTTAAAGTGTTCCGGTAATGTTTTATAACTCTAGCTCACTTTAGTCACTTTAGTTCACTTTAGCTCACTTTAACTCTATTTCACTTTTAACTTTAACAAACGCCGCCACTGCTTTTTCTAGCTGTTCACGGGTATGTGCAGCCGAAAGCTGTACGCGGATACGCGCTTCGCCACGTGGTACTACCGGAAAATAAAATCCGGTCACGTAAATACCTTCCTCAGAAAGTTTAGTCGCATAGTCCTGAGACAATTTAGCGTCGTAAAGCATCACGGCACAAATAGCAGATTGCGTAGGCTTAATATCGAAACCAGCTCCCGTCATTTCACTCACAAAATAGTCAGTATTCTCTTTTAAACGGGCATTTAGTTCATTCGATTCTTCTAACAATTCAAAAGTCTTGACACCAGCCGCTGCCACTAATGGAGGAATAGAGTTAGAAAACAAATAAGGACGAGAACGCTGACGCAACATATCAATGATTTCTTTCTTACCGGTTGTAAAACCACCAATAGCACCACCAAAGGCTTTACCCAGCGTTCCGGTGATGATTTCAGCTTTTCCCTTACAATCAAAAAGCTCGGTCACACCACGGCCGGTAGGACCAACCACACCTGCTGAGTGCGACTCATCAATCATCACCATAGCATCGTACCTCTCAGCTAACTCTAATATCTTATTCATCGGTGCCACATTACCGTCCATCGAGAATACACCATCGGTCACAATCAAACGAAAACGCTGTGCCTGTGCCAACTTCAACTGGCTCTCTAAATCAGCCATGTCGGCATTCTTATAACGGTAACGATGCGCCTTACACAAACGAACGCCATCAATAATTGATGCATGATTCAGCGCATCTGAAATAATCGCATCATCGGCGGTTAGTAATGGTTCAAACACGCCACCGTTAGCATCAAAACAGGCGGCATAAAGAATCGTATCTTCAGTACCAAAATAGTCAGCTATTTTCTTTTCCAAAGCCAAATGAATATCACTTGTTCCGCAAATAAAACGTACCGATGACATCCCGTAACCATGCGAATCAAGCGCCTCTTTGGCGGCTTCTACCAACTTAGGATTATTCGAAAGCCCCAAATAGTTATTGGCACAAAAATTCAGCACATCAGCACCTGTGTTCAATTGAATGTCCGCTCCCTGAGGTGATGTTATCACACGCTCTTTTTTATACAAACCGGCCTCTTCTATCGATGCTAGTTCTGATTGTAAGTGTTGTTGAAATTTAGTATACATAATTGATTCAATATTATTTGATTCAAAATTCCCTTGCCGGATATTTTGTTATTTATTCTGTAGTTTAAAATTTAGATTCAAGATTTGCCATAATTTACATATTGTTTTAACAGAGAGGTTCAAACTAAACATCAACATCCTTTAATTAGCCACACACTGTGTGAGCAATTCTCTATTAACCTTACTATCAAACCTTATATTAAGGCACTTTCACAAAAAAACAATATATTTAATCACCCTTCCTCAGGAGGGAACGGAGGAGGCTTTAACACAAAGCCAAACCACCCTGAGAAGTCTCTTTGTAATTAGAATTAAGATCCAGTCCTGTTTTCATCATCGTTTTCACCACCTGATCAAAACTAATGCGGTGATTCCCATCACTCATCAGAGCAAAAGAAGCATGGTTTTGCACCCGTGCTGCAGCAAAAGCATTGCGTTCTATACAAGGTATCTGGACCAAACCACGTACAGGATCACAAGTGAGGCCTAAGTGGTGCTCCAAACCCATTTCAGCGGCATATTCCACCTGATGAATACTCCCGCCAAGCAACTGTGTAACAGCACCGGAAGCCATAGCGCATGCCGTGCCTACTTCGCCTTGACAGCCCACTTCAGCCCCTGAGATAGACGCATTGCTTTTCACTATAGCTCCTATCAATCCGGCTGTGGCCAATGCTTTCACAATACGCCTATCCGTAATATCGTTAGATTTCTTATAAAATTTTAAAATGGCAGGAATTACGCCACAAGCACCACAAGTAGGTGCAGTCACCACCATACCACCTCCGGCATTTTGTTCTGAAACAGCCAGAGCATAAGCAAATATCAGAGAATTATGTTTGATGGAGCCTGAATAACTCTTGGCTTTAGCCATATAAGAAGAAGCCTTGCGTGCCAACTTAAGTCCACCCGGTAGCACCCCTTCCTCATTCAAGCCTTCTTGGATGGTTTTTTGCATCACCTTCCATACTTGAGCCAGATAATCCCAGATAGCCTCGTCTTCAAACTCCTTGACGTACTCCCAAAACTGCATCCCGTTCTTTTTGCAGTAGGCCATCACCTCATCCATCGTTGAATGCGGATACACCTGACGCGTTTCGCTTTCGGTATGGGCATCCACTACTGCGCCACCACCAACACTAAAGACAAGCCATTCATTTTCAACTTTTCCGGCTTTATCCAGCGCTTCAAACTTCATAGCATTAGGATGCTTAGGTAAAAACACCTTAGGCTCCCATAGGATTTCCACCTCTTTTCTTTTAGCAGCAAATTCGTCTTCTATAGCCACATCAGTTAAGTGCCCCTTGCCAGTAGCTGCCAAACTACCATACAAATATACTTTGTATGATGCTGCGTCAGGTTCACGCTCCAGAAAAAGTTGCGCTGCTTTGGCCGGCCCCATCGTGTGACTACTCGATGGTCCACGTCCTATCTTGTATATTTCGCGTATTGATTCCATGTATTTATTTGAAATTCGAAATTTGAAACTTGAAATTCGTAATTCGCAATTCGTAATTCGTAATTAATTATTCCCAATCCAAAATGACTTTACCACAATTACCCTCTTCCATCACATCAAATCCTTTTTGGAAATCGTCCACATAGAAACGGTGTGTAATAATAGGACTCAGATCGATACCTCCCAGCAACATTTGCTCCATAGCATACCAGGTTTCCCACATCTCGCGCCCGTAAATCCCTTTCAAGGTCAGGGCTTTAAAAATTATCTCATTCCAATTAACGGAAGTAGAATCCGGAAGTATACCCAAGAGCGAAATTTTGGAACCATTATACATATTATCCACCATAGAACGAAAAGCTATAGGCGAACCAGACATTTCAAGTCCCACATCAAACCCCTTGATTTTAAGGAGTTTCATTGCATCCTCAATCGTTTCTCCTTTGCTTGGATTTACGGTCAGACCTGCCCCCATTTTGCGGGCTATGTCCAAACGATAATCACTCAAATCACTGACTACAATGTGGCGCGCCCCGGCATAACGGCAAATAGCTGTGGCCATACTACCTATAAGCCCCGCTCCGGTTATTAACACATCTTCACCTATCAATGGAAAAGAAAGTGCCGTATGCGTCGCATTACCAAAAGGATCCATTATGGCGGCCATATCGTCAGAAATACGATTGTCAAGATGCACTACGTTTTTTGCCGGAATACACAAATACTCAGCAAAAGCACCGTCGCGGTTTACCCCCACACCTATTGAATTTTCGCAGACGTGTTCCTTACCACGACGACAGTTACGACAATGCCCGCAAGCAATATGCCCTTCACCGGTCACACGGTCGCCCAGGTTTATATTTTCCACACCATCGCCCTTTTCCACCACTTCACCTACATATTCGTGGCCAATTATCATCGGTGTTTTAATGGTTTTCTGTGCCCATTTATCCCACATATAGATATGTAAATCAGTACCACATATCGCCGTCTTTTTGATTTTTATTAAAACATCATTAACACCTACTTGCGGCACAGGCACATCCTCCATCCACAACCCCTTCTCAGCCTTCTTTTTTATGATTGCTTTCATTCTTTTCTAAATATATTTCAATAAACAAATGTAGATAATTATTTGATAGAAAAAATCCAAAAACGAGGCTATTTTCAGTGCTCTTTGTAAAGGTAGATTTGTACGTAAACCTTTACGCTAGATTTACAGCTTGTTGACATCAAAAAAAAGAGCTCCCAAACCCTAATTTCAACAAAGATGATGACATACTGTCACCATGTTGTTTTTCAGTCTATTACAAAACCAAAAACAACACTTAATAAGCAACAAACACAACTTATCAAGTAAAAAAAACAAATAAAATAACATTTTTACACCAGAATAGCATTATCACACCAAAATAGCTTACTTTTGCAACGTATTATTACATACAAGTGTATTTTATTGCGATTTCGTTACGAATTAGCTACTTTAACACACAAAACCAATAATACTGTAGCGATACAAATAAATGTCTTTTCAGAGTCCTGATAAAGCTATTTTAATAACAGCAAAATTGAAAAGTATGACTTTGATACAAACACCCGCACCGGGTTCTTTTAATATATTCAGATGCGGCGATGTTTTACAGATCAAACTGTCTGTAGAAGATCAAAGTCTTCGTCCACATATACGAACCAGTCTTGGTGGTGCTAAAAAGCTAGGTAATACCATTATTATCAAAACAGAACAAGAGCTCAGCACTTCAGGCAACAACTGGCTTGACCTCCCATTTAATAAGCTCAACGATAAAGACTACGAGATCACGCTACCGTTGTATGAGGTAGGTTATTTTGAAGCCAAAGTTTGGTTTAAACAAGGGCGTAAAAAAGACATTATATGGGCACCGGGCGACAACATTCACATCAAAATAGAACCAGCATCTACGATTGTTAATAACTCCATCTATGGCATTTTCACACGTCAGTTTGGCCCTAACAAACACAAAAAGTTTGCTCTAAAAGACGAATCTGACATCATCAAAGAGTTGGATGCAAAAGGTTACCACGTCATACCACCATCCGGGACTTTTCGCGATGTGATCAAAGAACTGGATCATATTATGGATGATATGGGCTTCCGCATTTTGCAACTACTACCTATTCATCCAACTCCTACTACTTATGCCCGTATGGGACGCTTTGGTAGCCCCTACGCAGCACTCGATTTTTTTTCTGTAGATCCGGCATTAGCTGAATTTGACAAACAAGCTACTCCACTAGACCAGTTCGAAGAATTGGTGGATGCCGTACATCGCCGTCAAGGTGAAATTTTCCTCGACATTCCTGTAGACCATACAGGATGGGCGTCTAATCTTCAAAAAGATCACCCTGAATATTTTGTTCGCGACAAAGAAGGTCATTTTATAAGTCCCGGAGCTTGGGGAACCACTTGGGAAGACTTAGTAAAACTAGACTTCAGCAACCCCAAGGTTCGGCAAATGATGGCCGAAGTCTTCTTATTCTGGTGTAAAAAAGGCGTGGACGGATTCCGCTGTGACGCCGGCTACATGGTACCTGTTGAAGATTGGGAATATATTGTTGCTAAAATAAGAAACGAATTTCCCGACACCATCTTCTTGCTCGAAGGCTTGGGCGGTCCCCCGGAAGTGACCGAACAGCTGCTGTCCAAAACAACTTTTTCGTGGGCTTACTCTGAGCTCTTCCAGAATTACAGCAAAGATGAAGTAACACATTATGTTAACAACATGTTGCGCATCAACTACACCAAAGGCGGCATGGTTAACTTTAGCGAAACGCACGATAACATGCGCTTAGCAGCAAAGTCTAAAACCTGGTCACAAATGCGTAATTTACTCTGTGCACTCACCGCACCTGCCGGTTCTTTTGGAATAAGCAATGGTGTGGAATACTTTGCAGAAGAAAAGATCAGCGTCCACCATGCCAGCGGTTTAAATTGGGGAAATGACAACAATCAAATAGCGCTTTTCAAACGCTTAACCTCTCTTTTTAAGGTTCATCCAGCCTTTTTTGCCGATGCTGAAATAGAAATCGTTTATCAGAATACTGCTGATGTGGTGATGTTTAAGCGTAAAGCAAAAAATGGTGACGAAGTATTGATCGCCATTAATCTTAATTGCGAAAGCGATCAGACCATCAATTATACTCCTTTCATAAAAGGAAAGCCAATTCTCACAGACTTGATAAGCAGTAAAAACATTGACTATCAAACTAATCTAAAGGCTGGCTCAGCTCATTGTATCGACAACAGCGGGTTATATACCGAGCGCATCTCTAATTGTAACGAAGAAGAAAACAACACTCTACAACTGCAGCAATGCAAAGCTTTGTTATTAAGAATAAAGGCGCATTTTAATGGTTTTTCGGCTTTACCCAGCCATTACCTTACCCATAAGCTGGAACTCTTATTGCGTGATCCTTTGAAATTTTGCCTAAACGAAGGCGCCACATTAGGACAAATAGTACAATATGATGTATTACGCGATCCGGAACGTATGGTGATGGCTACAAGCCGGGGTATTTTACTTCTGCAAAGCAAGGAAGCATTTAATTATAACCTGAAGTATAATGGTACCAACCTGAACTCAGGAACAGCTATACGCCGCAACAAATATAACTATTTCGTCTTGATCCCTTTGCCTAAGAGCAAATCTAAAAAGGTGGAACACCTAGACCTGAACATTAAAGCTAAAAAAGGAAACGACTGCCTGAAGAAATCAGGGAAGATAGTATTACTGCCCAAAGGTGAGTGTAAAACATTTAAACAACAATTTTCCTACAAAGAAACTAAAGCGAAACAACTTTACGGTTTTGCGGCCAATCAATCCGGCACAATGGTACAAGTGAGCGGTATCTGGGGCGAATACAACAGTAAATATGATTCATTCTTTGCTGCCAATTTAGACGAACAAGTACCGGTAGACCGTACTGCCTTGCTGAGTCGCTTGCGCTGCTGGGTAGTACATAACGAATTTTCTCATCAGTTGGGTCCTAAATCTCAATACAGCTTTTCGGCTGATGGTGCCTCTGATATGATATGGTCGTTCAAAGCACCAATAGGTCAGGGAAAATTTATTCTTCTGGATATTCAATTGCATTTGGACGAAACAGAGAACATAGCCTCTATTACCTTTACACGGCAACAAGATAAGCAACAAGAAGATTTGCTCGAAAGCAATACTGCTGTGTCACTCATCATACGGCCCGATGTAGAATACCGTAGTAATCACGAAATCACGAAAGCTTTTACCGGGGCAGAAAACCTTTTTCCGCAAAGCATAAAAAAACGTGAAAATGGTTTTTCTTTTAATCCTTTTAACACTATACCACTTCATTTATCCATCAATAAGGGGCATTATATTTCAGAACCCGAATGGCACTATATGCAGACATTACCGGTAGAAGAAAACCGGGGCTTGGAACATCACACAGATTTGTTTAGTCCGGGCTATTTCAAACTAAATTTAAGCGAAAACGAAATTGCTTCTCTTAACGTTGAAGCCGGGATAGAAATAAAAAACACCATCACTCAGTTGACTCCTGTTGCACCGGAAGGAGACCAAGAAAGTGTGTTAAAAAATTCGATCCAGCGGTTTATTGTAAAACGTAACGAGGCACAGACTGTTATCGCTGGCTACCCTTGGTTTTTGGATTGGGGGCGCGACACTTTAATTTGTCTGCGAGGCATTATAGCTGCCGGCATGCAACAAGAAGCAAAAGACATCCTACTCACTTTTGCGAAATACGAGAAAGATGGCACCCTACCTAATATGATACGTGGTAATAATGCCAGCAACCGGGATACCAGTGATGCTCCACTTTGGTTTATCATAGCAGTAAAAGACTACGTTGAACTTTTTAAGGAGCCATCTGTTTTGGCTATGAATTGCGGCAAGCGAACCGTAAAAGATGTTATCATAAGCATTGTAAACAATTATACTAAAGGTACTAGCAACGGCATTCGAATGGACAAAGACAGTGGATTGATATACAGCCCGTCACACTTTACTTGGATGGATACCAACTATCCTGCAGGAACGCCACGAGAAGGCTACCCTATAGAGATACAATCCTTTTGGCAAGCCGGTGTCAGCTTTCTGAGCACTATTGATAAAAATAAAAAGTGGGACTCTTTAGCCAAAAAAATAAAACACAGCATTTTAAGCTATTACCCACTGAGTGGAGGGAACGGATTCTCGGACTGTTTGCATACCCAAGGTTTTAAACCAGCCAAAGATGCCGTAAAAGACAATGCATGTCGTCCCAATCAGCTTTTTGCGGTGACCTTGGGCGTCATTTCCGAACAAGAATGGGTCCAAAGCATTGTGATGGCCACACAGAGTCTCATCATACCTGGCGCTATACGTAGCCTGAAAGATGCGCCTGTTGATCCACCTTTATCAATTTATCGCGAGGGTCATTTGCTCAACAATCCAGCGGAACCTTACTGGGGCAGGTACGAAGGGGACGAAGATACACGCCGCAAACCAGCCTATCACAATGGAACCGGATGGGCTTGGCCTTTCTTTAGCTATTGCGAAGCTCTTTTTATGCTGACCAAAGACAAAGAAAACAGTATGGCCATTTTAATGTCGGCCAAAGAGGAAATGGAAAAAGGCATCATCAACCATATGCCTGAAGTAAGTGACGGTAATGCACCACACCAGCAACGGGGCTGCCTAGCTCAAGCTTGGAGCATTACTGAATACTACAGAGTTTTAAAGATAATTAAATAAAAACAATTAATCATTCAACAAAAACCAACGTTATGGCAAAAAAAGCAACAACCCCAAAAAGAAAGAGAGTTAAGTTTGAAGTATTGGCAAATCCTGGTGCAAAGGTGTTTTTAGCTGGTTCATTCAACGACTGGAATGACAATGCTAAAGAGCTAAAAGAAAAAGATGGTGACGGATGCTATACCGGAACACTTCTTTTGGTTCCCGGTGAATACGAGTACAAATTCATCGTAAACGGCGACTGGCAAATTGACGCTGAAAACCCGAACTTTAACCAAAATAAAATGGGCACCCTTAATAGCGTAGTTAAGGTAGAGGCCTAAAAAGGAACTCTCTTGTTTTGAGAAACAGCAGATCACCTTTTTTGTGGTCTGCTTTTCCTATTTTAAAAAGACAACAACCAAAATCTGTTCACCATAAGGAATGGCGAATTAATATCCCTAAATTATATTGCTTTCCATCTTAATTTAATTCGTAAAAACAAACAACCCAATGAAGATCAACAACGTTAACTTATACAACGTGTCTGTAAAAATGCCAAAAGAATTGGCTTTTTTAGAGATCATTAAAGAGAATATATGGTGGTGCTGGCAGCACGATGCCGTAGAGCTTTTCTCTGGCATAGACCCGGTACTTTGGGAAAAATCAGGCAACAACCTGAAGCTCTTCCTCAATAGTTTGTCACAAAAAAAGCTGATACACATATCGAAAGACAAGAAATTCTTAACAAAACTGAAAGCCATTGAAGAAACTTATATGGTGGAAGTTGGAAACAAAAAAATTAACACCCCTGAAGATATTGCTAACCGTAAGTTGGCATATTTTTCACTAGAATACGGTATACACGAGAGTTTACGACTTTATTCGGGAGGTCTTGGTGTACTGGCTGGTGATCACCTGAAAGCAGCATCCGACTTATCGGTACCAATGGTAGCTGTAGGCTTACTGTATAAGCAAGGTTACTTTGTACAACAGCTAGATAAGGACGGTTGGCAAAATGAGAAATACCCCGACAACGAGTTAAACAGCATGCCAATTTCTCCTGCAAAGGACACTAATGGCAAAGATATTATCGTTAAACTTCGTTTGCTGGATCGTGAAGTAAGCGTAGCAGCCTGGGTACTGAACGTCGGTAATATTCCTTTGGTACTCTTAGATACTAACCTACAGGTAAATCCTGAAGATTTACGCGGTATCACTGCTCACCTGTATGGTGGCGACAAGCGTATGCGTCTGCATCAGGAGTTGGTATTGGCAGTTGCCGGTTACCGGGCCATACGTGCTATGGGCTACCCTGCCGAATCGTGTCACCTCAACGAAGGACATGCTGCTTTTTTGAGCTTTGCTCGTATCGGTGATTTGGTAGAACGCGGCGTAGAGCTAAATGCTGCAGTAGAAGTGGTATGGAGCTCTAACATCTTTACAACACATACGCCTGTACCAGCCGGCAATGAAGTCTTTGACCTGGCCCTAATCCGTCCCTACTTGGCAGCATTGCAAGATAACTTCAAACTGGATGTAGAACGTATGATCAGCTGGGGAATAGCCCCAAACACACAAAGTAACGAGCTATCTATGACCATCTTAGGCCTACGCATGTCTTATTTCTCAAATGGAGTAAGCCGTCTGCATGGCCAGGTAGCACGCGATATGTGGGCTTTTCTATGGGATGAACTACCATCCGAAGAGTTACCAATCTCTTCTATTACTAACGGGGTTCATATTAACTCTTGGCTATCGGCCGAGAACAAAGCCATTTTAGACGAAAACCTCAGCGAAAGCTGGCAAGCATTAGGCTCTAAGGGAACTTTGGAGGATGAAATTGAAGCTATTTCAGATGAAACACTGTGGAAAGCCCGTGAGTCAGGACGTAACAAACTCATACAATTCTCCCGCAAGCGTCTGAAAAAACAATTGACACAACGTAATGCCAGCAACACCCAAGTCAACCTGGTAAAACAAATACTAGACCCTAATGCTCTTACAATAGGTTTCGCCCGTCGTTTTGCCACTTACAAACGAGCTACGCTGCTTCTGAACGATAAGGATCGCTTGGCAAAAATCCTGAAAAATGAAGAGCGCCCTGTACAATTTATCTTTGCCGGTAAAGCACACCCCGCTGATGATGGCGGCAAAAAGCTCATCCAGGATATTATAGCTTTTGCCAATAATTACGATGTTCGCAACCGTTTCGTATTTATCGAAAACTATGATATCGAGCTTGGCCGATTGCTAACTCAAGGTGTTGATGTTTGGTTGAATAACCCCTTGCGTCCGCAAGAAGCATCAGGCACATCAGGAATGAAGGCTGCTGCCAATGGTGCGCTCAATTGCAGTATACTTGATGGCTGGTGGGAAGAAGGCTACGAGATCAACGACCAATCTGGCTGGGCTATCCGCAACGAAAATGCCAGCTTATCACAAGAAGACATCAACAACTTTGAAGCTAACGCCCTATACACCTTACTCGAGGAGGAAATTGCTCCAAAATTCTATAACAGAAGCGAAGGAGAATTGCCTGTTCAGTGGATAAAAATGATGAAGGCCTCAATGAGTATGTCGCTTTACAACTTCTCCAGTTCCCGTATGGTATCTGAGTATTACGAACGTTTTTATAAACCAGCAATAGCCAACTATGCCCGTTTGTTTGACAACCATCAGGCACTGGCCAGCGAAATGGTAGAACAGAAACATGCTTATGCCAAATACCGCGAGGACATATACATCGCCCAACCTGTAATAAAAGACAGCATAGACAATGAAATGCACATAGGCGATTTGTTTGAAGTTGAAACAGAAGTATACCTGGCCGATCTGGCACCGGAAGATGTAAAAGTGGAAGTCTATTATGGCAAAGTAGACCTGAACAACAACATCGAGAATGGTACCTCGGAAGATATGACTATGATAAAGAAACTGGATAATGGCAATTATCTGTACCAGCAAAAAGTCCACTGTGATACTTCCGGTCGTTTTGGACTCACTGCACGTGTGACCTCTGTCAACGAAGAATGGAAACACCGCATCCCTACTTTTATTAAGTGGGCTGAATAATCATACTTAAAGGACACGGTTTGCAGTGTGCCAATTTTACGTAAAAAAAGCCTTATAATTTTATCCTTTTGCCTTAATAAAAAGACAAAACTGCTAAATTTATTTTAGGCAGGCTTTATGATAAAATTGGTATCATCTGCGAACAGTTCTTTAATATTATTCGCAACCAAAGCCACAAAAACAAAACAACGAAAGATGTGTTAAGTTAGATTATTTGCACAGAAATGTGACATTTTTATTGTTTTACTGTATCTAGTTTACTAACTTCATCCCCCGAAAAACAGTTTTGTAGAACCAACAAAAACTAACGACTATGGTAGAAACAAACCCCTCACCACGATCCAAGCCACGTAAGAAAAAGCCTAGAATACTCATTGTCACTCCGGAAATCACCTATTTACCTAACGGCATGGGCAATATGTCCAACCGCATGAAAGCCAAAGCAGGTGGATTGGCCGATGTATCAGCTACTCTGGTAACAGAGTTGTACAAACACGGCGCTGATGTACACGTAGCACTGCCCCACTACCGTAAAATGTTTAATATAGATGTAGGCAAATTGATGCAAAACGAATTGCGTGTCTACCTTAACAACCTTTCGTCTGAACGGATACATCTAGCCGAAGATCGTGCCTTCTACTACTGTGATTCTGTTTACAGCAATTATGGCAACGAGAACTACAAGATAGCCCTTGCTTTCCAACGCGAAGTCATTAATAATATTATTCCTCATGTAAAACCTGACCTTATTCACTGCAACGACTGGATGACGGGGCTTATCCCTGCTTATGCTAAGCGGGTAGGCATTCCTTGCCTGTTCACGGTTCACAACATACATACCAATAAAGTACCTATGGATGTGATAGAAGACCGTGGTATTGATGCTGCAGAATTCTGGGAAAACCTTTATTTTGAAAAACCTCCGTATTCTTACGAGGAATCACGCTCTAACAACCCTGTCGATATGCTTAACAGTGGTATTTTTGCCTCCTCATTTATCAATACGGTGAGCCCTACGTTTCTTGACGAGATATCCTTAGGTCAACACGATTTTATTCCGCACGACACCCGTCAGGAAATGAGCAACAAACGCTCACAGGGCTTTGCCAGCGGCATCCTTAACGCGCCTGACGCTATCGATAACCCACGCTGCGACGAAAGTTTGGCAATGAAGTATGACGAGAATAATTTTGCAGATGCCAAGCTCATCAATAAAATTAAATTCCAAAAGGAATGTGGACTAAAAGTAGACCCTGATGCCCCTATCCTTTTCTGGCCATCGCGTCTGGATCCCGTACAGAAAGGCTGTCAACTACTAGCTGACATCCTTTACAAAACAACGGAGACATATTACAAAGAAAACCTACAGGTGGCTATTGTGGCTAATGGAGTTTACCAATCGGTCTTCAAGGATATTGTACGTTTCCACAAACTGGAAGGCAAAGTAGCAGTTGTTGACTTTGACGACACCCTTTCGCACCTTGGATTCGGCGCTTGTGACTTTGTTTTGATGCCTTCGTTGTTTGAGCCTTGCGGACTACCTCAAATGATTGGCGCTATTTACGGCACACTGCCGATAGTACATGCCACCGGCGGTCTTAAGGATACGGTTACTCATATGAATGTAGAAGAAAATACCGGTAATGGCTTCACCTTTAACGACTATGACTCCGGAGCTTTAGCTTGGGCTATTAAAGAAGCAGTAAAATTCTACAAACTTGATACTGAAGTTAAAAATGCGCAAATAAAACGTATCATGATAGAAAGCAACCAACGCTTTAGTCACGAACAAACGGCTGCTGAATACGTCAAACTATACGAACAGATTGTTCATCACCCTGTATTTAATCAGTAAGAAAACACCGAGAATGGCACAGGCTGATAACTTGTGCCATTTGCTTTTCTAATTTCGCAGTTTTGAACTGCGAAATTTAGTCTTTAGCTAAAAGAATTACTTTTCTAAGATGAAAGGTCATAAAAAAACAAAACCCAATAGCTTGAAATAAATCAGGGGCTACTGGGAATAATCTGCTGCAAATATACAGTTCATTATCTATTCTGTCAATTATTTCAAATGAATTTCTCTGAATTTGAAAATACATTTTCAAAACCTCGTATTAATAGGTATTTCATTGCTTGTAACTATGACAAAGATAAAGCGATGAGACTATATCGTTTAAACCTGAAACTATCTCAAGAAGCATTCACCATTATAAGTTGTTTTGAAATAGCCTTACGAAATAAGATTGATTATCATTACACATCAATATATGGAATGGATTGGCTTAAAAATTCGATCTCTCAAAACGGCATTTTCAACAATTCAAAATGTATCCAAACTGAAAGAATTATTATTCGATCACTTAACAAATTAGGAAATAATTATACCCATTCAAAACTAATTGCAGAGATGGACTTTGGTTTTTGGAGATATTTATTCTCTCAACCTCAATTTAATTCAGCAGGACAAAGCTTATTAGCAATCTTTCCTTCTAAGCCCAAAAGCTCAAAGAACAAACAATACAATAATAAACTCATCTTTAATGAGCTAAAAACAATTAATGACTTACGCAACAGTATAGCTCATCACGAACCTATTTGTTTCAAAAAAAGTGAAGCAAAGGTTGAAACCAATTATATAAGTAACTGTTATAAAAAGACTATTGCTTTATTTGACTGGATGCAGATTAATGAAAAAACACTACTACATGGAGTTGACCATATAGCAAAATTCACACAATCACTTGATAATAATTTCAAGTAATTTTTACATCAAAACGAAATAATCCCCAACTAATAACCACTATGTCACTAACTACCCCATCTATAAAAACCCAACTAAAGCCGTTAAGAGACGACTTTGCGCTCTATAATTTTGGCGGCATCATAGATCACCGTAAACACAAAACGGAAGAAATAAAAAAGCGCCTGTGTGGCGATGGTTCATTAGCTGATTTTGCCTCAGGTCATGAATATTTTGGTTTGCATAAAACCAAGAAAGGCTGGGTACTGCGCGAATGGGCACCCAACGCATCTGAGATATATGTAGTAGGCGAATTTTCGGACTGGAAAGAACTCGAACCTTTTAAAATGAGCAAAGAGGATGGTGGAGTCTGGACCATTGAAATGCCTAAGAACGTATTGTCCCACGAAACACTCTATCGCTTGTCCATCCACTGGGAAGGCGGACAAGGCGACCGTATACCGGCCTGGTGTCGTCGTGAGGTTCAAGATGAGCACACACACATATTCAATGCTCAGGTATGGGACCAGAAACCTTATAAATGGAAAAATCCTGACTGCCCTCATCAGGAACAACCCATCATATACGAAGCTCACGTAGGCATGAGTTCAGAAGAAGAAAAAGTAGCCACTTGGGAAGAATTCCGTACGCAACGACTTCCCAAATTAGTTGGCAGCGGCTACAACACCATTCAGCTGATGGCCGTGATGGAGCATCCTTATTACGGGTCGTTTGGTTATCATGTGTCCGGCTTTTTTGCGCTTTCTTCGCGCTTTGGCACACCTGAAGAATTCAAAGCCCTTGTAGACGAAGCTCACGGCAAAGGTTTCCGCATCATCATCGATTTAGTACATTCACATGCCGTGAAAAATGAGATGGAAGGTCTGGGCAATTTCGACGGTACACGCTACCAGTATTTCCACGATGGCGGCCGTGGCGAACACCCGGCATGGGACAGCTATTGTTTCAATTACAACAAGGACGAAGTACTGCACTTCCTGCTTTCCAACTGCCGCTTTTGGCTGGATGAATACAAAGTGGACGGTTTCCGTTTCGACGGCATCACCTCTATGCTCTACCTGCACCACGGCCTAGGCGATGCGTTCGATAATTATGGCAAATACTTTAACGAAAGTGTAGACGAAGATGCCTACTGCTATCTGGCTTTGGCCAATGAACTGATTCATACCGTGCGCCCTGATGCCATCACAGTAGCCGAAGACGTAAGCGGCATGCCGGGCCTTGGCGCTCCTGTAGAACAAGGTGGCTGCGGTTTCGACTACCGATTGGCTATGGGTATCACCGATTTCTGGTTCAAGCTTTTTGACATCTCGGACGAAAACTGGGATATGTGGCACCTCTTCCACGAACTGACTAACAAACGCCAGGATGAAGCCACCATCAGCTATGTAGAATGTCACGACCAAGCTATTGTAGGGGGCAAATCGGCCATTTTCACCATGGCAGATGCCGAGATTTACTGGAACATGCACAAAGGTTCGCAAAACCTGATTATAGAACGTGCTGTAGCCCTGCACAAAATGACCCGTCTCATCACAGTAAGTACAGCCGGCAATGGCTACCTTAACTTTATGGGGAATGAATTTGGCCATCCTGAATGGATCGACTTTCCGCGGGAAGGCAACGACTGGAGCTATAACAAAAGTCGCCGTCAGTGGTCATTGGCAGAAGATGAGAATCTGCGCTTTAAAGCTCTAAACGATTTTGACCGTGCTATGCTAAGCCTTATGCGTAAGCGCCAAATCATCGACTACCGCATTCAAACACTAACGATAGACAACGAAAAGAAAATAGTAGCTTACGAACGTGGCGGTCTCTTCTTCTTCTTTAACTTCCACCCTACAGAATCTTACTCCGACTACAGTATCACAACACTACCGGGTAAATATTCCTTGCTTATGAATACCGACAATCCTAAATTTGACGGACACGGCATAGTGCAAGAACCACAGGAATACTTCACTCAGACCTATAAAATGGGCGATAAAACAGCGAATGAATTGAAAATCTACTTACCTAGCCGTTCGGCTTTGGTGATGGAACGCCTTGTTTGAATGAAAAATGTAAAATGTAAAATGAAAAATTAAAAATGTTGTTTGACGTTTTAGTATGGGAGTGAGAAATGGCTCTGCGCATCTTTGTGTGACTCTGCGATTCTCTGCAATTCTTCATAACATCCAGTATAACAATGCATAAAACACACATCATAGACGCAAAACATTGTGTCTCTACCGGTAGAAAACCACAATTCGGGTTCAAAACAGACACAAAACACTTTGTCTATACAATATAAACTCTGTGTATCTCTGTTTCTCTGCGATACCAAAACATGCTTGGCATCCAAATTGCAATCCTTCCCGTCAAACCATAAAAATTTCACCTTATGAAAACAATGATCATTTCAATATTGTGTATGTTACCACTGTTAGGAACAGCACAAATGCCGGCACAATTAACCATATCCGGTTCATCAACCACAGAAGTCACACCCGACATCACTGTCATCAATATACACCTGACGGCCATAGATATGAACTACGGCACCTCTGTAGAACAATTACAAGACAAAGCCGACGACATCAAGGCATTCCTCAAGAAAAAAGGCGTAGCCAAAGAACACATCACAGCTGAGAATTTTAATATTGATAAATCGTATGCCTACGAAAACCGCAAGCAGGTATTCAAAGGCTACAATGCTACTCTTAACATCAAATTAGAGTTTCTAAACGATAACGATTTGGCCAATAAAATCATCAATGCCATAGGCGAATCAAAAGCGGATGCTGAGGTCAGCACTTATTTTAGGTTGTCGCAAGAACTCAAAGACAAGGTCAACGATCAACTAATAGAAGCGGCCATACTGGATGCTAAGAAAAAAGCTAAGATTATAGCCCGTACCACAGAACAGGAACTGGGACAAATCGTCAAAATAAACTACGGTGTACAGGAAAATGTATCGGTGATACCACGAATGGACAAAGCCTATATGGTAATGGATATGGAAGCCGGCGGCGCTGCCAGAAAAAGCCTTAGCATAACTCCCCAACCCGTGGAACGCTCTACTGAAATTATTATCTATTGGATGCTGCAGTAAGATAACTCCACATAAAAGAATTTACAGCCCCTTTGCTTTTGCATTGGGGCTTTTTTTAGTCCATAAATCTATTTAGTTTTGGATTCCATTAGCTCTTAGGTTGCATATCTTATAAGAATTTTATTCTTTTACATTCGTTTTTACCTAAAAGTAACTCCGTAGTGATATTCCGTGTACTAAAAGATGTTTTCCTCATTGTATCTTTGTTTCTTTACGCCACTTTAACGGCCGGAAACGATAAGTACCTTTATGTCTATTTCGATAGTTCAGACGGCCTCTCACAAGACGAAGTCACCTCCATTACCCAAGACCACAACGGTGTAATGTGGTTTGCCACCCGTGGCGGACTTAATAGTTTCGACGGACACCACTTCAGGGTCATTCGCCCGGTATTTGACCAACAAAACACACTGATCAGTTCTTCCATCGAAAAGATTTTTACCGACAGTAAAGGACGCATCTGGATTGGCTATAAAAAAGGAGGCGTTTCAGTTTATCATCCCAATAATAATTGGCTCGAACATATCCACATGGACTCTTTCAATGAGGATGGACGTGTCATCTCTTTTCTGGAAGATGACGATGGTAAAATTTACATCGGACAATGGGAAAGCGGCCTTACCATATACGACTACGATAATGATATTCAAACCCGCCTCCTAGGCAATCACCGCATTCTGGATATGGGCTTGGGCAACAACAATACCGTATGGATAGGCACCAACAATGGACTTTTAAAACTAAATAACAGGACACTGGAACAGAAATGGATAAGAGAAATACGCAACGAAATAACAAGTATTGAGATAGATACGGCCAATTCCTGTTTGTGGTTAGGTTACTGGGGAAACAAACTGATAAAATACGACTATGCCACAAGTCGGGTAACTAGAATTCAGGATGCAAAAGAACGCATAAACAATATCTATAGCTTACTCTCAATCAGTAGAGAGCAGCTATTAGTAGGCACATGGGGAAGTGGCTTATGGTTATTCAATAAAACAAGCAATACTTTTAACCCCCTAAATATCAGCGCTCAATCATTTTCAAAATCACCATTTTTATACAAAAGCATTCTAGCCCTCTATCAAGACAAACAAAAAAACATATGGATAGGATCGAATGGAGATGGCATTGTGATGCAAAAAGAACGGCAGAACCTAAGCCAATACCAACTGATTGGCGAAGACCGAACGACTAAACCAGTAAGTCAGATTATTCAAGATATACACGGCACCTATTTTCTGGCGGCCGACAATTTAGGCATAGCCTACAGTAATGATTTAATTGATTATAAATGGATCAGTATTTCTGATGATAAAAAAAATTCACGAATCAGTTGTTTGTATGTTTTAAACGATGATAAAATCATTCTAGGAGCCAGCGATAAAAGTTTACAAATCATTACAAGAGAAGGCAATGATTATCATCTAAAAAAAGCGAAAATCAACAAGCAAGAGGCACTTCTTACACGAAAACTAACATCAGCAGTCAAAAGTCGCAATAAAAACATGCATTGGTTAGGCACCCAACAACGTGGCTTAATCCTTACCAATATCAATTCTGAAACAGACGACGTTAAAATAGTTAATCGTTTCCACGCTAAACACCAGAATAAAAAATACTGTTTGAGCGACAGCCGTGTGTCGGCACTGGTTTCCGATTCACTCTTATGGATTGGAACCTACGGAGGACTCGACTATTACGATTATAAAACAGATAGTATTGTTCATTTTAGTAACGAAGACATTGTAGGCTCCCTTTCAGACAAAATCATACTCTCCCTCTCTATTGATAAAGAAGGGAATATATGGTGTGGAACACCCAGTGGACTGAATAAGATTTACCACGAAAGAGGCTTATGGAAAATACAATACTATGGAATAAAGAATGGTCTCCCCAATGCTTATGTTACCGGTGTAATTCACGATGCCAACCATATGCTATGGGTAAGTACTAATAAAGGACTAGCTGTCTACGACCCGAAATCAGATCGTTTCAACGCCTACGTAAAAGGACAAATGAGTGGTAGTCTTCGCTTTTACGAAAATTCTCTATGCCTCAATAATAATGGTGAAGCCGTATTTGGAGGCATTGATGGTATCACTATTTGCAAAGACAATTTTTCAAGTCATAAAAACACTGAAAACAATTCACTCTATCTTTCTTCTGTTAAACTATCAGGCAAGGAATTGAAAGGAAGAATTAAGATTGATGGCAAAGAGTATTACATACCCACTGCTAACGAGCTCGATAAACTTCAAATTAGCCATAAAACAAAACAAATAGAATTTAATGTAGCCACCTTAGACTTTGTCAATCTGGGAAGTATCAGATACGAATACTCACTAAGCACAAAATCCAAACCCAACACTTTGGAATGGAACCTGATGCGCACCGATGGTGTGTTGCGTTTCGACAACTTAAATAGCGGCCACTACAACCTGCACATAAGAACTGTCAATATTTTTGACAATACCAAAGGGAAAGAAAGGCTAATAAAACTCATCATTCCACCCCCTCCCTATCGTAGCTGGTGGGCCTACAGCATCTATGCAGCACTAATTCTTGTCATCTTTATTATGATTGTTTATCTTTTCAGGTTAAAACACAATGCTCACTTAGAAGCTTTAAAAAGAACGCAACAAGAAGAACTCAACCAAATACAAACACAGGCATTCGTTAATATTTCACACGAATTCAAAACCCCCTTGACCATTATTTCGGCTTTTGTAAAAGAATTAATCAGCAAAAAGGATGAGCATAAATTGGATAAATCTGTCTTAAAAAAGCTCAATTCTATTGCTATGAGTTCTAAACGGATGAACGACTTAATAATTGATTTGTCGACCTTCCGGAAATCAGAAAAAAAAGGTTTGGAAATAAATGTAACTTATGTTCATTTGCCCTCTTTTGTGCATCAGCTCACACAGCCCTTTGCCGAAATTGTAGAAATTAGTGGTGGTCGATTAAGTGTCAAATGTAATAAAGGCAGTCAACATATTATGATCGATGGCGAGAAATTGCAAATCCTACTCAACAATCTGCTTTCGAATGCCATCAAGTTCTCCCCCGACACACCTAAAGTAAAGCTTTACATCAATGCTTATCAACAGAAACTGACCCTCAAAGTAGAAGATAAAGGCATAGGAATACCTGCAGAACAACTGGACAAAATCTTTGATCGTTTTTACCGCGTTTCAAGCAAGGTTTCGGGTAGTGGCATAGGCCTCGCACTCGTTAAACAAATTGTAGATATTCAGCATGGTACAATTAACATCAACAGTGAAGAACAAAAAGGCACCTCTTTCCACATAGAACTCCCTTACAGCGAAGCAGATGAAGCCACCATTGCTGCAGCAAAAGAGAAATCTGAGAAAGAGATTGACACAGAAGAAACTGTTATAAATGAAAGCCCGGCACAAGAAAAACCATCGAAGGACAAGCCACAAATACTCTTGGTAGAAGATAAACCGCAGATGATGCAGCTGATGGAAAGCATCCTGAGTACAGACTATACCGTACTAAAAGCCAGTGACGGACTAGAAGGCTACAAGCAAGCCAAACTCACACAGCCTAAACTCATCATTAGCGATATAGCTATGCCTTATGGCGATGGCGTACAATTGCTGATGAAAATTAGGGAAAACAAAAAACTGGAAAGCACACCGGTACTTATAGTCACCGGACAAGACGATCAGGAAACCATCCTGAAATGCTTTGAAAACGGCGCTGATGATGTATTGAAAAAACCTTTTGACCCTACGCTGTTTAAAACCAAAGTGGAATCCTTACTACAGATGCGTAAACGCTTGAAAGAAGTCTATTCTCAAAAGATACAACTGTCATCCTCAAAAGAAGAAGTGAGCCCCAAACAAGCCATCTTCATTACACAACTGATGAGTACAATAGAAAAGAACGTCAACAACCCACAATTGGGTCTACCGTTCTTAGCCGAACAATTCTCCTTAAGCTCCTCCGGCCTTTACCGTAAGGTGAAGAACGCTACGGGCAGAACTGTGGTAGACCTCATCAAAACGGTAAAAATAGATACCGCTTGCACCCTGTTGCGTGACACACAACGCAACATCGACGACATTAGCTTTGAAGCCGGTTTTTCGGACGTCCGCTATTTCCAGAAATGCTTTAAAGAAGAAAAAGGAATGACTCCGGGTGAATACCGTAAAAATTTCAAATAAATACTTTAAAAAAAAAATTGTGTGATAAATCCTCACTCTTTATCATAAATACTATAAGAATAATCAGCAAATCACAAACAACTGTAATACTGAACTTAAAGAAATATCCCGCACGATTATTTCATTAATCACCGACACAATATTTATTTTTTTAGCATTAAAATTACCATTTTTTGGCCTAAAAACCCCCACCTCAAAAGGTTCTAAATATTCTTTATTTGCAGTGTTAGAATTGCCATCCGCGCAATCAGTTTCTAAGTAACCCTAATAACCAAATTCTATGTTAAAGAAACCAACTATTTACCTTTCGTTTCTTTTCCTATGTATGCTGCAGCAACTATCTGCCCAAAGCTTTACGCTTACGGGTACAGTCAAAGACAGCAAAGGAGAAGTGATCATTGGTGCTACAGTAATGAAATCATCAACAAAAGATGGTACAATTACAGACATTAACGGTAACTTTTCTGTAAGCACACAAGTAGGAGAAGTCTTGACCATCTCTTTTGTCGGCTACGAATCACAAAAAGTGAAAGTAGAGGAAAGAAAAACACTTAATGTTGTTCTTGTAGAAAGCGCCATAGGCTTGAACGAAGTTCAAATTATTGCCTACGGACAACAAGACAAGAAAACAGTGACTGGAGCCGTTTCTAGTGTAAAAGCAGAAACCATACTAAAAACACCCACTGCTAGTGTAACGAATGCCATTGCAGGTACGATGCCAGGGATTACTTCGGTACAAAATACCAGTCAGCCTGGTGCTAGTGACGCTCAGTTATTTATACGTGGTAGCTCATCACTTTCTGATGATGCGAGTGCTCAACCCCTTATTCTTGTAGATGGTGTAGAGCGTACTTTCTCAGACATTGATCCTAATGAAATACAAGATATTACTATTCTTAAAGATGCCTCATCTACTGCTGTATTTGGGGTAAGAGGAGCCAATGGTGTTATCTTGGTCACCACCCGTAGGGGAGCAGAAGGTAGAGCAAAAATCTCCGTATCTTCTAATGTCAGCTTACAATCGCCTACACGTCTTGTGGAGATGAGTGATAGTTATACCAATGCTATGATGTATAATTCAAAGCTGGATAATGATGGCAGTTCAAAAGCGCGTTTTTCTGATTATGCACTAGAAGCATACCGTACAGGTTCTGATCCAGTCATATATCCTAATACCGATTGGCGTGATTATATGTTCAATGATTATTATATGCAAACTCAGCATAACATCAATATATCTGGCGGAACAAAACGCGTGAAATACTTTACTTCACTAGGTTACTTGTATCAAGATGGTATTCTTAAAGAGTTTGAACAGCTCGACTATGATAATACTTTTGGTTATAATCGCTATAACTACAGAGCCAACCTGGATATCAAGATCACTAAAACATCTGAGCTTAAAATTAATCTTGGAGGCGTTGTTGGTAAAAAGAAAGAACCAATTGGACACGGCGATGGACTATGGCGTATGGTAACCTGGGCTGTTCCATTTTCGAGTCCGGGACTGAGTAAAGATGGCTATGTAATCAATGTACCAACAAACTACATTCCAGTTTGGGGTAAAAACGGCCTAGACGCCTTTTATGGTCGGGGCAACCAATCTCAAACTAATAGTAAGTTGAATTTAGATCTCGTATTTCAACAAAAACTAGATTTTGTAACCAAAGGTTTAAAATTCACAGCGAAAGCATCTTACAATACAAACAACACGATTCAAGTAAGACACACCACAAGTACCGAGCGCTATACCGCCTATTATGAGGGTACTAAAACAACGCCAGGCTTAGCTTTAGATGATCCTAACTTTAATAAAAATATAATTTATGAGGTATATGGCAATAATAGTTATGTGAATTATAACGAAAACTATCCTACTAAAGCCCGCAATTGGTATGCAGAAGCAAGTTTGAACTACAATAGAACATTTAAGAAACATCATAAAGTAAGTGCTCTGTTCCTTTATAACCAAAACAGACAATACTACCCAGGCTCCTATGGCTATATACCTTACAGCTATGCCGGCTTGGTGGGTCGATCAACCTATAACTATAAAATGAAGTACATCTTCGATTTTAACATCGGTTATAATGGTTCCGAAAACTTTGCTCCTGGCAAAACACGTTTTGGAGTTTTCCCTGCCGGATCTGTGGGTTGGGTCATCTCAGAGGAGGATTTCATGAAGCAACAAAAAATCATCTCATACCTTAAAGTCAGAGCATCTTATGGTATAGTAGGTAATGATAAGATTGGGGGAACACGCTTTATGTATATGCCAAGCACCTGGTCTGTTGATGGTGCAGGTTACAACTTTGGGGTCAATACCTCAAAAAAATTACCTGCTGCTAACGAAGGGGTCATTGGTAACCCTGGTGTTACTTGGGAGACGGTAACAAAACAGAATTACGGTATCGAAAGTAAGTTTTTTGAGAACAAGTTAAGTATTGGTGTTGATCGTTTTAAAGAAGTAAGAGAAGACATTCTGATTCAGCGTAACAATACGCCTGATCTTGTTTCTCTCAATATGCCTCTTGTCAATTTAGGAGAGCTTGAGAATAAAGGTTATGAGCTCGACCTTAGATGGAATCATCGCATCAACGAGTTACGTTACTATATTAATGCGAATGTATCTTATGCTAAGAATAGAATTATCTTCAAAGATGAATTGCTTAAGCCAAACGACTTCAACTATGAGACTGGTCGATCTACCGGCTTGACTTATGGATATGAGTTTGAGCGTTTTTATACCACGGATGACTTTTCAGATGATAATCATACCGTACTTATTGATGGTTTAGCTAAACCTGACTTTGGCAATCCTCGCCCTGGAGATTGTAAATACACTGATAAAGATGGCGATGGTGACATTGATGTAGATGACCAAACTTACCTTGGGTATTCATCTCAGCGACCTGAATATACCTATGGATTAAATTACGGTGTTGAATGGAAAGGTTTCAACCTCTCTATGCAATGGTTAGCGACAGATAATGTATCGCGTAATCTGGCCCTTGAGTACAGAATCCCGTTCTCTAACAGTGGCAACAGAGCTTTGTTTCAGTACCATGCAGATAACGCATGGACGGAAGAAACAGCTTCAACGGCAACTCTGCCTCGTCTCTCTGACACCAGTAAACAACTGAACTACTCCAACTCATCATTGTGGGTGAAAGATGCCTCATACATTCGATTAAAAAACATTCAGATTGGCTATACGATGCGCAAAAATCGTATGCTAAAAACCTTAGGCATGCAAAGTATGAAGATATACTTGAGCGGCTATAACCTTTTGACATTTGATGATCTAAAGTTTGTAGATCCTGAAGCGCATACCTGGGGGCAACGCAGTAACCAGTATCCTGTCTCTAAAATCTATACGATGGGTGTAAACATGAACTTTTAACAGCAATTACCTATGAACCGAATAAAAAATAATATAAAAGCAATTGTAGGCCTGCTGATAGTATGGTTTGCAATGTCATCGTGCGAAGAGTTGCGTTTTGGTAATGATTTTCTCGATCAGCAACCAGAACAAATCGGTCTTACTGTTGATACCATTTTTGATAGCCAGTATTTTGCTAATCAAGTATTGACAAAAGCATATACCAGTCTACCTTACCCTATTCCTTATGGCAACAATTACGCTATGGGAGGTGATTTATTGGAGAGTATCACCGATCATTCTTATTCAATTTGTCACTATGCAGCCGGTCAGTCGCAATACTATATTGGGGTATATAACTCAACAACTGAAATGAAAAACCAAAAGTATTATTTCTCTCGACCATCAGTTTGGGAAGGAATACGTAAAGCATGGTTGATGGTTGAACATGTAGATAAAGTACCAGACATGTCAGATGGCGAAAAAGCCAGAGCTAAAGCAGAAGCCAAAATGATAGTGGCGACTCATTATGTAGATATGTTAAGACATCTGGGAGGAGTACCTATCATAGATCATGCTGTAGATGTGAATGAGGTGATGCATTATCCTCGTGCTACTGTTGAGAATACAGTGAATTTTATTGTAGAACTCATCGATGAGTCTAAAAACGATCTGGAATGGAAAGTGAGCAACACCGCTGATGATGGCCGTATGACTAAAGGTTATGCTCTAGGACTAAAGCTTCGCACCTTACTATTTGCCGCCAGTCCATTATTTAATAGTGCCACCCCTTATATGGATGGTGAAGCAAGCACTAAGAAATTGACGTGGTATGGCAATTATGACGCCAATCGCTGGGAGCAAGCTCGCCTGGCTGGTCAAGAATTTTTTGATGCTTTAAGTGCTGAAGGTGGCTATGAACTCATTCAAGCTACAGAAGCCACAGAAGAAGCTTATCGCAAAGCTTACAACGACGCCTATTTCACACGTGGAAACACAGAAGTATTACTATCCATCAGAACAGGGTATAAGAATAATTACAACAATCGTTTTACAGGCGGTGCCGATAATTTTGCCCGTTGTCAAAATCCTACACTGAAGTATGTGAACCTTTTCCCATATGCTGATGGCTCAGATTTTCCTAAAGATTTTGATTGGTCAAATGTACAAACAGACCCTTATGTAGGACGCGATCCGCGTTTTTACGAAACAGTGCTGACCTCTGGTCGCCCTTATGCCGGAGCTACAAGTGAGCTGTTTGTTGGCGGTAATCACAGAAAAGAAGCGACCAGTATTGGAACAGGTTTTTTGATGTATAAGTTTTCGCAAGATTATACAAGTGCCACTGCTGTGGGCGCTGTTGATAACTACCCACATCTACGCTTGGCCGAAGTTTACTTAAGCTACGCAGAAGCCATCAATGAAGCCAAAGGTGGGCCCGATGCTAAAGCTTACGAATGTGTTAACACCGTCAGAAGCCGTGTGGGCTTAAGCCCCTTAAGCCCTGGACTTGATCAGGCTGCTTTCCGTAAGGCCATTTTAAAAGAACGTGCATGTGAATTAGGTTATGAGGGTTGTCATTGGTTCGACATCGTACGTTGGAAAGATGAAGCTGCTTTTAAAGATGACATACAGGGCATCAACCAGTTTATCGACGCAAGCAAACCTACCGGCTATCGCTATGAAGTGTTTACGATAGCACCAGAAAGACATTGGAAAACCAACTGGAGTCCTAAATGGTATTTGAGTGCTTTTCCTAAAGTTGACCTGGAAAAAGATTATGGTATTATTCAAAACCCGGGATGGTAGAGTTGGGTCACTAAATGCTTTAATGTCTTTAGATATTCTGTAAACAAACTAGAAAATTAAAAACAGATGAAACGAGCCATGAGAATTGGTTTCTCAGATACGAGAATGACTAATTGGCGAGTTCCATGTGGCAATAAAAAAAACAAATTATAGACACATGAAAAATATTTTAATAAAAGCTTGTATCTGCCTTGGGATAAGCTCGAGTATAGTGGCGCAGACTTCGGAACCAGACTCTTTGTCTTATGCTTTTGGAGAAGCCGTGTCTGGCAACAAGCTCACAGAGTCAGTACAAATAATTCCAAACAATACACTATACGGACGATTAAAAGGTCTATATGTGATGCAAGGTGTGAACAACACTAATCCACTAGAAAATGGGGCCTCATTGAACCTTAGAGGAAGAAGCACCTTTGGTAATGATGGTCCTATGGTTTTAGTCGATGGTTTCGAGCGCTCATTAAGCCATATCACTACCGAGGAGATCGCCAGCATACAAGTGCTAACAGATGCTGTAGCTTCGGCTATATATGGTGTACGAGGCGCCAATGGTGTTGTCCTTATTACAACCAAAGAAGGACAAAAAGGTCGATCTACAGAAGTGAATTATAACTTTATCGTCAATACGCCATTCAGAATGCAAGAATTTGCAGATGCTGAAACCTATGCCAAAAGTTTTGATGAAGCAAGGCTTAATGATGGTCTGGATCCGCTCTATACGGACAAGCTAGATTATTACAGAAATGGAGACGAGCCTGAGGCTTTCCCCAATGTGGACTGGCAAGACTGGGCCTACAAATCATTATCAAACAGCCACCTACTAGACATACAAAACCAAGGAGGTACAGATAGATTTAACTATTATACCATCATCAATTACAGCAATAGCAACTCGCTCATTGATTTCAAAAACTATGATGATAGGTACAATACAGGTAATAACAGAATCAACCTTAATGTACGCTCTAATATTAATGTAGATATCACCAATAGCACTCACCTTAAGTTAAATTTGATGGCACGTTTGGTGCAAAATAAGCGTCCAGGCACAGACTTGTCTAGCTTATACTCTAAGCTGTACAACACTCCTGCTAATGCATTTCCTATTAAAACAAGTAATGATGTATGGGGTGGAAACAGTTTTCTGGACTATAATCCTATTGGAGAGATTGCTGATCGTGGCTTTATCAAAGATTTCAGACGTACAATAAACACAAATTTATATTTAAAACAAGACTTGGATAAGTTTATTGATGGCCTGTACGCAGAAGCTGCTATCGCTTATGACGATCAGATACAGATCAATGATGCACGAAAACGCAACTATGCAAGAGAAGAAGTTATTCCCCTGTTTACCAGCGATGGCGAATTGGTTGGGGCTAGTTATCAAACCTTAGGTTTAGCAAGCGAGTTAGCTTGGAGCTCTAACACTAGTGGTATGTATTCCCGCTCAGCTGTTGAAGGGGCATTAGGGTATGATATGAGTCAGGGCGACCATACCATATCAGCAAAGTTGCAGTATCGCCAAACGGCTTATATGGGACAGTGGCGAAACTCTACTATGAAACGTCAAGACCTTATGGCCATTGCTAACTATACTTTAAAAGGTAAATACTTTGCCGATGCAGTAGTGAACTACAGTGGCACGGCGGTATTACCTGAGGGAGATCAGTTCAATACCTATCCAGCATTAGGCTTAGGTTGGTTGCTTTCAGAGGAGGATTTTTTAAGTGGTAATAGTATCATCGACTACTTAAAACTGAAAACTTCTTTTGGACTGTCTGGTAATGATTTTATTGGTCACGATTTACACAAACAATACTATGGTATTGGTGGTGGCGGCTATTTGTTTGGTAATAACAATACTTCTTTTGGTGGTATCAAAGAAGGTGGTTTAGCTATTGCTGATCTAAAGATAGAGAAGGCACGAAAATTCGATGTTACAGCTGAAGCTACATTATTAAAGAAGATCAACCTTTCTGCTACTTACTTTAATGAGTTACGATCAGACATTTTGGTGTCTGGCGGTAGTGTTGTATCAAGCATGATAGGTATAAGTATTCCTCAGTTAGCATCTGGTAAAGTTAAAAACCAAGGGGTCGAGTTAAATCTTCAGTACTACAATACAATTGGTGACTTTACCTTTGGTGTGGATGCGAATTATACATTTGCTAGAAACGAGATCATTAACAACAACGAAGGCTTTCAGCCAGAAGCATACCTTTACAAAACAGGCAATAGCCTAGGTCAATATTATGGATTGGAAAATGAAGGCTTCTTCAACACTCAAGCCGAGATTGACAATTACGATATATATCAATCTTTTGGCGGAACACTTTCACCTGGTGATGTAAAATACACCGATCAGAATGGAGATAAGGTAGTGGATGAAAATGATTATGTGCTTCTTGGCTATGGTAACATGCCAGAAATCTACTATGGTTTTAATCTGCATTTGGCGTATAAAAACTTTGGAATGAATGCTTTGTTTCAAGGGGTAGCCCACCGCAATGTCTATCAAAATACGACCAGTTTACACAAGCCCCTAGCCAATAATACCAACATCTCTTCTTGGTACTTGGAAGAAAACACCCATTGGACACCGGCTACAGCAGCAGAGGCAAATCTACCTCGCCTGACGACTTTAGACAACCCAAACAATTTTGCCTGGAGTGACCTATGGATGGCGAATGGTAATTACCTAAAGCTTCGCAATGTACAATTCTATTATAACCTCAACTTAGAGTCAGCAAATAAAATGACAGCGCGTATTTTCTTAAATGGATCTAATCTATTTAGCATAGATAATCTTAACACTCAAGATCCTGAGAATATGGGAGCCAATTATCCAACGAGTAGAGCGTTCTCTGCTGGCGTTCAAGTAAACTTTTAAAAACACACTAGGTAATGAAAAATATGAAACAAAAATATTCTAATCGAATTTTATCACTTGTATTTGGGGTGATATGTCTCGGCATCACATCGTGTGATTTTTTAGCGTTTGATGAGTCTGTGGGCTATGATGATCCGCAGGAAATGACCAATACATTTACAAAGGCCGAACAGTCTTTAACGCATGTGTATTCTTATTTGCCAACAGGCTATTCAGCCATTAATGGTGCTATGCGTGAGTGTGCTACCGATGATGCTGTTTATGTATGGTCACAAGGCAATGTGAATACCTACTTTAATGGTAGTTGGAGTCCAAAAAATACGGTAGATGAATATTGGAGCCACTTGTTTAGCGCAATTCGTGCAGCCAATTTTTTCTTAGAGTATATTGAAGGAGAGGAATTTGAGCGCTACAAGTGGAACAACACCTACGCTACTATGCAAGAAAAAATGCAGTATTGGGAGTCTGAAGCAAGATTCCTGCGTAGCTTCTACTTGTTCGAGCTTGCACGTCGTTATGGTGATGTGGCTATTCCTACAGAGCTTTATACATTAGAAAACGTAAATGAAGTGAAGCCAAGTAGCTTTAATGATGTTATCTCCTTTATAAAGTCAGAGTGCGATAGCATTGCTCCAAAACTGCCCGACAATTATGCTTCAGTAGCGGGTGCGCAAACGGGTAGAGTAACCAAAGGGGCTGCAATGGCCCTTAAATGCAGAGCGCTGCTTTATAACGCTAGCCCTCTATTTTCGGCTGATGACCAAAACAAATGGAAAGCGGCTGCTTTAGCGGCAAAGGCTATTATTGATGGTGGAACTTATCAACTCGTAAAGGAAGATGTTGTCAATAATTTAGGGGCCAAAGGGCTGATTTTTGAACGTAGAGAAGGCACCTCTACCAGTTTTGAACAACGTAATTACCCCGTAGGTTTTGATGGCGCTAAAGGAGGAACTTGTCCTAGTCAAAATTTGGTAGATGCTTTTGAACGCACTGATGGGGCTAAAGTAACACTTAAAAGTGATGGCTGGTATGCCAATGATGTGAAGATCAATGCAGCTGATGCCTATAAGAACCGTGACCCTCGTTTTTATAAAACGATCGTGCATAACAATCAAATCTTTAAAGGCAGATACATCGAGAGCTTTACAAATGGGAACGATGGTTTGCCCAAAGAGGAAGCAAGTCCTACAGGTTACTATCTCAACAAATATATCATAGAGAATATTGACATCGCACCAACCCCAACGCCGGAGCACCACACTTGGGTGTATTTCCGCTATGCAGAAATACTGCTCAACTATGCAGAGGCGCTTAATGAAGCCTATGGAGCTGATTATACGGATGCGACATTTACACTATCAGCAAGAGCTGCCATAAATATGGTGCGTAATCGTGTGGATATGCCATCTATCCCTGCAGGTCTTTCAAAAGCTGATTTCAGAACAGCGGTACATCATGAGCGTCGTGTAGAATTGGCTTTTGAGAATCACCGCTTTTGGGATGTTAGGCGCTGGAAAACAGCAGAGAATACATCGCAAGACCTCCTTGGCGCTAGTATCGAAAAGGTGACTGAAAACGTATTCAACTACACACTAAAAACAGTTCAAGCAAGGACGTGGAACAATAAGTATTACCTGTACCCCATCCCTCAGAACGAACGATATAAGAACGATAATTTAAAGCAAAACCCGTTGTGGGACTAAATATGATTGATTATGAAATTTTTTAATATAATGAAACTAACAAGTAGTGTCCTTTTGCTTATCATCGCTCTGATAAGCTGTGAGCAGCAAACCAATTCTATCCCTTTACCCAAAGGATACCCTCAGGATTCTTTAGTGCTTAATGATGATTTTACGTTGGAAGAGCTCTCTTTCCCACAAAAGAAAGGGGTTTGTATGACTATGCGCGACCCATCTTCCGGCAAAGGAGGAGGCTGGGATGTTAATGTACCCAAACTTTTGAAACTAAAGGCCGGTTGGTTATATACCTGGGGCGCTGGTGGTGCTTATCTGGCAGATGGACATCATCCACAGGGGATTGAATTTGTGCCTATGATGTGGGGCTCTGGAGGTGATTTGACTTCGGGGCGTGAATTTCTACAAACGCAAGTGTTACCACAAATAATAAATGGTAATGTAAAGAAATTTCTAGGTTTTAATGAACCAGATATGGTTAAGCAATCGAATATGACCGTAGAAACAGCCATTAAAGTATGGCCAATACTTGAAGAGTTAAACATCCCATTGGGCAGTCCCGGTGTAGCGCACCCTGATGGGGACGATTCGTGGCTAGCTCAGTTTATGGCCCAAGCAGACGAGCTGGGATATCGTGTCGATTATATATGTTTTCACCATTATGGTGGTGCTAGTTCTCAAGCTTTTATTGATAAATGCAAACGCCTTTATGCCAAGTACCAAAGGCCATTGTTGATCACCGAATTTGCTGTAGCTGATTGGAATGCAAGTACTATCGAAGATAATAAGTTTTCAAAATCTCAAGTACTGAAGTTCATGCAAGAATCACTCACGTGGATGGAAGAAACAGATTATGTACTAGGCTACTGTTGGTTCTCGTTTGCTCAAGCAGATGCTGTAGGTACAAGCTCTGCATTATTTGATACTAATGGCAACCTGACTGAACTGGGTAAATACTATGCCAACTTTACTCCTAACGACAGTATAGTCGATGGTGGAGATGGTGGAGATGGTGGAGATTCCACTGTGGTAACGGAAGGCGACAACTTAGTCGTTAATGGCGACTTTGAAACTGGTGACCTTAGCGGATGGAGTACAGTATCTGATGTAAAAGCGGAAAAGGGCAAACACATAAATGGCACCACATCAGCGCGTTTGACAGGCAACTCCGCAAAAGACCGCCAGTTATCTCAAAAAATTACTGTAGAAGGCGGCAAAACCTATACACTGAGTTTTACGGGGCGTATCCATAATGGCTATGGTGCCGAAGGGGAGAAAGTAAATGACAATGGTGGTGAACTATATGCTAGTGTAAAGATAGGCAATGAAAAGGCCTCTGTACTCATTACACTTACAGAAGATACTAACACCAAGAAAACGGCTAACTTTTCAGTTCCTGATGGCGAAACGGAAGCGACCATCATTTTTACTAAAAATAAAGATATCGCCTTTATTGATGATGTAGTGGTGACATTAGTTAAAGAATAATAAAAGAAAATGAGTAAAAAACTATATATCTGCATATTCGCACTCTTAAGCCTTATGGCTTGTGGTGCAGAGCAAGAATTAAAATCAATTATCCCTGGTGAAATATGGCCAGATAACAATGGCGAACACATCAATGCCCACGGCGGAGGATTCTTGGTATATAACGACACCTATTACTGGTTTGGCGAGCACAAAACAGCAGGTAAAGCTGGTAATCGAGCCAACGTAGGCGTGAGCTGCTACTCTTCAAAGAATCTGACTGATTGGACTAACGAAGGCATAGCACTTAGAGTCGTTGAAGATAATCCTCAACACGACATCACCATTGGTTGCGTACTCGAAAGACCTAAAGTCATCTACAACGAGAAGACGGGCAAATTTGTGATGTGGTTTCACTTGGAGCTAAAGGATCAGGGCTATGCCGCAGCGCGTACGGCACTAGCTGTGGCTGATAAGGTAACAGGGCCTTACACTTTTGTCAAAAGCCTGCGTCCTAATGCTGGTCAATGGCCACTCAACTTCACCGAAGAACAAAAAAATGCGACATACGACTACAGCATCAATCGTTGGAATAACGAAGGACGTGCGGCCGTGATTAATGGCATGTTTGTGATGCGCGACTTTGAAGGGGGACAGATGAGCCGTGATATGACGCTATTTGTGGATGATGATGGGAAAGCTTACCATATTGCTTCTGCCGAAGATAATGGTACCATTCATATCCGAGAACTGACAGATGACTATCAGGATTTTACAGGGCGTTATGTCAGGGTTTTTCCAGACAAACGCAATGAGGCTCCAGCCATCTTTAAGCACAACAATAAATACTACATGTTTAGTTCGGGTTGTACCGGGTGGAAGCCTAATCCGGGTCGTTCTGCCGTAGCGGATGACATTATGGGCGAGTGGACAGAACTGGGTAACTTCTGCCGTGGTACTGATAAGGAGGTAAAAACGACATTTGGCTCACAAAGTACTTATGTTATTCCTGTCATTGGTGAAGAGGGGCAGTTCATTTACTGTGGCGATCGTTGGCGCCCTAACAATGCTATCGATGGACGGTACATATGGCTGCCAATTACTTGGGAAGATGAAAAACCGGTCGTAAAATGGTATAGTCAGTGGGATTTATCATTTTTTGAAAAATAAAGTAGCACTAAAAGAGGGCATTAGCGAAGAGTTGTCATCATATAGCTTTAGCCAATTATTCATAATTAAAAAACTAAACATAATGAAAACTAAAAGATTACGATTGTTAGTAATGGCAGCTGTTGTAAGCTTTACGGCTTATGCCGAAAACAATATAAAAGTTGAGAATATAAATTGTTCAACATCTGAATTGTCTGTTGCTAATACTTCGTTGGATTTTCAGCCCTCTGATAATAAGGCAAAAAGCGGAGTTCAAGTGTCAAATCCAATCTTGGAAGAGTATTTGGCGGATCCCTCCATTATTATTCATGATGGTCGCTTTTATATGTATGTTACACGTGATCCCTGGGGGGGAGAAACGCTTGCCTGCAAATCAACAGAGGATTTTGTAACGTGGCAAGATCACTCCCTGAACTGGCCGACTAAACAGGCCTGCAGTTCACCGCGTAGTTCAAAATCTGCAGTATGGGCTCCTGGTATGATTCAGGCTAAAAACGGCAAGTTTTATATGTATGTTTCTGTAGGGAATGAGATCTATTGTGGAGTAGCGGAGCACCCTACCGGGCCATGGAATAATGTATTTGAAGATCAACGTCCTTTGATACCCAAAGGCTATAATTCTATCGATGCAGAACCCTTCATCGATGATGACGGCAAGGTGTATCTCTATTGGGGATCGGGACAGAACTGGGGTAATGGTAAATGCTTTATGGTTGAACTCGAACAGGATATGTTTACCTTTGCAACACAGCCTAAGGAAGTGACGCCGCCTAACTATATAGAAGCTCCCTTTATGATCAAGCGAAATGGGCGCTATTATTTGATGTATTCTGATGGAAAATGTATTGACGAATCCTATAAGGTGCGCTATGTTATAGCTGATTCTCCATGGGGTCCGTTTGACAAAGAAGGGCCTAATAGTCCAATTCTGAAATCGGATCACGAACAGGAGATTCTAGGACCAGGACACCATGCTGTTTTTCAACAGGACGGAAATGACTATATTATTTATCATCGACTTAAGCGTCCTTATTCAGAAAAAACACTCCTACGTCAGGTGTGTATTGATCGATTAACTTTTGATAAGGAAGGGGCCATAGAGCCTGTTGTCCCAACTGATTCAGGCGTATTTCTGCATCGCATATATTAATCAGGTTTATTTAGGCCTTTAAATAAATATCAATATTAACTCTAATTTTTTTTATTATGAAAACAAAAACATTACTATCGTTTGTATTAACAGCTCTTGTGAGCTTTACAGCTTATGCCGGCGACAACCTGCTCACCAATGGCGACTTTGAGATTTTTGAAACGAAAGACTCTATTGTCAGTGAAGGATGGGTCGACGCCAAAACCAACAATGAGCTGGAAATGAATGCGGATGCTGTAATCAATGGTGCAAAATGTATCCGATTTAGTGGTGCAGGCACAGGTTCTTGGCTGACACGTACCGTAGATGTTGAAGCAGGTGAAACTTACACCTTTACTTTTACAGGGCGCATTCACGATGCGTGGGGTGCTTCGGGTAGTGCAACTACTAAGGTTGGAACACTATACGGCAGAGTAGCACCCGGAGGTACAAAAGATTGGGTTGACTTAATGTCCACACAGTCGAATGTAGATACTACCTTGTCTGCAGATTTTACTATACCTGCCGGCATTACTCAACTAAAGGTACAGATATGGAAAAACAAAAAGATTGCTTGGGTTGATGACCTTAGCTTCATCAAAAAAGAAAGTACCCATATACAAGAATCGACATCGTCTAAGATAAAAATCTTTGTCACTAACCATCATTCTATAAACATAGAAAGTCCTGAGATGATTAAGTCGTATGCTATTTACAGCATTAGCGGTAGCATGATGGCTCAAAAGTCAGTGAATAGCACTTCGGTTTCAGAAAACATTCTCTCGCAAGGTATTTACCTTGTTAAAGTACAAGCTGAAAATGGACAGGTCAGCACTCAAAAAGTCATCATTAAATAATAACCATCTTAAAAAAACAAAAGTCATGAAAACAAGAAACATTTTATTAAGTATTTTGATGTTAGCCATCGGCTTCAATGCCTTTGCTCAAACTAATTTAGTTCAAAATGGAGATATGGAGATGCAAGGTGATGGTGATAGCCATACATTCGCCAACTGGTCTGGAAATGCCAGCAACATACGCCAGGAGACCACTCACTTTATTGGTGATGCTAGGAGTGTTCGTTTAACTGGTGTAACCACTAAAGTTTCAATTAATCAAACAGTAGCTGTTGAAGCAGGGGCCACTTATTTTTTAACATTTAGCGGACGCATCATGGATGCTGTCGGCGCAAGTGGTAGTGCTGCAAACACCAACCATACACTTAATGCATTTATTTTCAATGCCAATGCAGATCCCCAATGGCAGGCAGTAGCCTCTATTACCTCAAATACTGACACGACAGTGACGGGCTCTTACGTTGTTCCTGCAGGTGAAACATCAGTAAATATTGTAATCGACAAAAATAATGGTATTGCTTATATTGATGATGTGATCTTAGTAAAAGATACCCGCTTGTTGCCTAATAGCGATTTTGAAGTGGCTAGCTTGGCTGATCTTGCCACAGCAGGTTGGATAGGTACTGGCTCAAATATGGCTCTGGAAGGTGATGCTGCCAATGTAATAAATGGCGATAAATGCATCAGAATGACTGGAGTAAGTGCTTGGTCATATCTTAGCTATGATGTAGAAGTAGAAGCTGGTGCTACATATGCATTGAGTTGTACTGGTCGCATAGGAGCAGCTGGAGGAGCTAGCGGTAGTGCCCAAGCAACAGATGGCTTTCTAAAAGGCCGCATCAGAGCAGGTACCACTAGTGGCGACTGGACAGAACTGTTCTCGACACAATCGACTACTGATATCGCTTTGTCGAACACCTACACGGTACCAGCTGGAATAACAGAAATCAGAGTTCAGGTATATAAAGACAAAGGCATAGCCTATGTAGATGATATGGAATTAGTAAAAACTACGGTTACTGCTTTAGAGTCAAACACCACAGTAAATGGACTTAAAGCCTATTCACCATATACAGGTACGGTTAAGCTAGTCGCAGACGAAGCCATTTCTAATTACGCTATCTTTAGTATAGACGGAAAACTCATCAAGCGTGCGCAAACTAATGCTAAAGAAATCACAATTAATTGCAATGAAAAAGGCATTTACATTGTACGCGCTACAGTAAACGGAAGCCTTTATACTCAAAAAGTATTGGTTAAATAGTAATATTCCAATACATTTCATGCCTTTAGGTGTGACTCCAGCCGGAGTCAGACGTCTGTAGAAAGATCATCTTTCTTCAGACGTACGACCCCGAATGGGGGCATACCTTCTCTATACAATCTTCATAAAAATCAACAAGGGACATTCTCCCCCCCCAATAAATGACAAAACAACTCAAATACATACTAATCCTTTTACCATTACTAACTACCACAACTTTTGCACAGGTAGACCCCGAAACACCTGATAATGCGGCTCCAATTATCAGTGATATTACCGAAAATCTAGCATTAAGTTTTACGGATGAATTTAACAGTACGGAAGTCAACACTGATAAATGGACCATTGATAATAGTAGCAAGTCAAGAGCATCTCGGCCTGGCTTAGGTATCTCTAATTGGTTTTGGCGCCCAGACAATGTAGAAGTGAAAGACGGCAACCTGGTATTGAAAGTAAGCAAATACAATAGCAATACTATGCACTGTGGTTCCATCAACTCGCGTAATAAATTTGAAACCACTTATGGCTATTTTGAAGCACGGATAAAAATTGCCGAAGCCGCCAAAGGCACCCACACCGCATTCTGGCTACAGGGACAGGGAATGAGCAATATCGACGGCACAGCCAATGATGGTGCCGAGATTGACGTTTTTGAATCGGCTTGGCTCGAAGACTACACCAAATCGGTGCTCCACATCGATGGGTACAGTGACAGTCACCAAGCTAATACTAAAAAATACACGACACCTGGTATACACGAAGGTTTTCACACCTTTAGTTTGTACTGGACCAAAGACTTTCTGAAAATCTATTACGACGGTGAGTTAAAAGTAACCTACAACGATGCCAAATGGCTGGTGCATGCCGATGAATACCTCTGGCTTTCGGACGGCGCCAGCTTTGGTTTCAGTGGCGATCATTTTACCAGTGCCGATATTGGTTACCTAACCGAAGCCCACGTCGACTATATACGCGTATGGACATTTGAAGAAAAAACTGATGACTCTGATGAATTGGTAAAAAACGGTGATTTTGAAGACAGTTCCAATAGCGACTGGATTAGCGCCGATAACTACTCTGACGTTTTTTATAACGAATCGACATATCCGGTAAATGAAAGTCAGTGCTGCCGTATGCCCGGAGCAGGACAAAGCCGCGCTATATCACAAAGCATAACCGTAGATGAAGAACGCGAGTACAGCTTCGCTTTTTCAGGTCGCATACAAAACTCCCACGGCGAAAGTGGTAGTGCCGATAACAACAGAGACGGTAAAGGAGTAGCGACACTAAAAGCAGAGATCATTGCCGATAATACGACACTAAAAACCTTCACAATACAGTCCAATACCAACACCACCAGCAGTGGTGTTTTTTCTGTTCCGCAAAACATAAATGAAATAAACCTTAAATTAAGTAAAAACTGGAACATTGCTTACATCGATGAGGTGAGTGTAAAAAGTAATTCCACAGCAAGCACAAAAGAAAAACCATTGATTATGTCAACCATTTTCCCTAATCCGGCCTCAGACAATTTCACCTTAAGTAGTAAAAGAGATATCCTATCATACGCTATTTATAACAACAATGGTCAATTGGTAAAATCAGCTAAGAACATTTACCAACAACACACAGACATAAACATATCAAACTTAACTCCTGGTAGTTACCTGGTCTACACCAAACAATCTACGCAATATACCGAAATACATAAAGTCATTATTTATTAAGCTCAGACTTTGTAAACTTTACAAATATATCACTATTATTTGAATAGATTTTAACATAACACTAAAACGACTCCACCTAGTTTTGCAACAAAATTATTATTCTATGAAAAACATCATTCTATACCTCCTAGCGGCAACATTATTATTCTCTTGCAAAAGCGAAGAAGAAAAGCCTAACATCATCGTACTACTGGTAGACGATGCCGGGTATGCCGACTTTGGCTTTGCAGGCTGCGAAGACTTGAAAACACCTAATATTGATAAACTGGCGGCTGACGGAGTGGTCTTTTCGGACGCTCATGTATCCGCTACTGTATGTGGTCCCTCACGTGCCGGCCTTATCACCGGGCGTTATCAGCAGCGCTTTGGTTTTGAATGTAACCCCAACGGACACGAAGGTATAGACCTCAACGAAAAAACCATTGGCGATGCGATGAAATCAGCCGGATATGCCACTGCCGCTTTTGGTAAATGGCACCTGGGAGGCGAAGAAGGTTATCAACCCAACGACCGTGGCTTCGACTATTTCTGGGGTTTTCATTCCGGAGGGCGTAGTTATTTTCCTGACCCCCAAATTGACAAACCCGGCCATTCGCACAGCATCCGTGAGAATAAAACACACGCTACTTTTGAAGGCTATTTGACCGATGCTTTAGGTGAAAAATGTGTAAATTTCATTGATAGCAACAAGGAGAGTCCATTTTTCATTTATTGGGCGCCTAATGCTGTACATACGCCTATGCACGCTACTGAGGAAGATTTAGCCTTATTCGAAGGACATCCCCGCCAGCAATTGGCAGCTATGACCTGGGCACTAGACCGTGCTGTAGGAAAAATCACTGACAAGCTAAAAGAGGAAAATATTTATGATAATACCCTTATCTTTTTCTTAAGTGATAATGGTGGTGCTCACAACAACCAATCCTCTAACCTGCCACTAAAAGGATTTAAAGGCAATAAGTTTGAAGGAGGACACCGCGTAGCCTTTTTTGCCACTTACCCTGAGGCTTTCGGCAGCGGACATTTTGATGGGCTCAGTTCATCGCTCGACATCTTTGCCACCAGCATTAATGCCGCAGGTATTCCGAATTTTAATCCCGAAAAGCCTAGCGATGGTGTTAACCTGATCCCCTATCTGAAAGGCGAAAAAACGGGCGACCCGCATGCACAATTATTCTGGCGCAAAGACCAGATGGCAGCAGCCCGTGTAGGCGACAATAAACTCATTCGTGTGGAAAAACTCGGTTACCGCATGTACAATCTTGAAGAGAATCTGGCTGAAGACCACGACTTGCAAAATGAAGATCCGGAAGGGTTCGAAGCGTTAAAAACGGCATTAGAATCATGGGAAAATGATAAAATGCAAGCCCTCTGGTCCGAAGGACACTTATGGGACACCATCACCTGGATGATTCACGAAGACTACTATAACAATACTTTTCCGAAGGTGAGAAATCCTGGAGAACTAAAACGATTCAGAATGCAACAGAGCTCTAAGTAGTGGGATTAATGACCACTCTGAGCTCTTTTGACAGAATTTGTCCTATTATTTGACAAAATAATGATACTATTTATAGCCAATAATAGCGTTCTTTGTGATTGAAAAGAAATGCATCCAAAACTAAAAGCAAATAAATAAAATGAAAAAACTAAGTATGATGACCGTTTTGCTAAGCCTCTTTGCTTTGGCTTTTGCACAAAACGATTGGGAGAATCCGGAAATTTTTGAGCGTAATGCCGAAAAAGCACGTGCCACTTTTTACACTTATGCCAGTGTAGAAAAGGCCTTGCTTAACAAAATCCAAACGGCGGATTACATCAAAAGCCTTAACGGGTCGTGGAAATTTAATTACGTAGGGCAAATCTCTCAACGTCCTATGGATTTCTATAAAACAGATTTTGACAATTCCAGCTGGGACAACATCCCGGTACCAGGCAACTGGGAAATGTATGGTTACGGTTTCAAAAACTACACCAACAGTGTGTATCCTATTAAAAAGAATCAACCTTACATTGAGGATAAATACAGCCCTGTGGGTTCTTATGTCACTTACTTTGAATTACCGGAACACTGGGATGGCCGTCAGATCTTCATCCAGCTGGGCGCTGTAAAATCAGGATACTACATTTGGCTAAACGGCAAAAAAGTGGGCTATGCTCAGGATTCTAAATTACCTAAAGAATTTGACATCACCCCTTATTTGGTAAACGGTCAAAACAAACTGGCCGTCCAGGTTTTCCAATTTACTGATGGTACTTATCTTGAAGATCAGGATTTCTGGCGCTTGTCAGGTATTCAGCGCGATGTGATGCTCTATGCCCGTCCTAAAACCTATATCCGCGATATTTTTGCCCATCCTACTTTGGACGATAATTACGACAAAGGTATTCTCTCTCTCGACGTAGAAGTGGCTAACAAAGACCACAAAGTAGCTAAAAACTACAACGTTAATTATCAACTTTTAGATGAAAAAGGAAAAGAAATTTCAGGAATGACAGCATCGGCTTCTTCTATTAAGCCTGGAGGAAAAGCACGCGTAAGCTTCGAAGCTAAAACACTAGACATCAAACACTGGTCAGCCGAAGATCCTAATTTGTATCAACTGGCCATCAGCTTGATGCAAGGCGAAAAAGTCGTAGAAGCAACAGCTATAAAGGTCGGTTTCCGCACATCTGAAATCAAAGGTGGACAATTATTAGTTAACGGTCAGCCTATTTTACTCAAAGGGGTTAACCGTCATGAGCACGACGAATACTACGGTCACGTCATCAGTGAAGAGTCGATGATTGAAGACATCAAAGTGATGAAAGAGCACAACATTAATGCAGTACGTACCTGCCACTACCCCAACGCCCCTAGGTGGTACGAACTGTGTGACCAATATGGTCTTTACCTGTACGACGAAGCCAACATAGAATCACACGGTTATGGTTACAAGCCAGAAAATACCTTGGCTAACAAACCGGAATGGAAAGCCGCCCACGTAGCACGCGTAATGAATATGGTAGAGCGCGACAAGAATCACGCCTCCATCATCGTATGGAGTATGGGAAATGAGGCTGGCACTGGACCCAACTTTTTAGCAGCCTACCAAGAAGCTCACAAACGTGACGGCAGCCGCCCTGTACACTACGAGCGTGCCGAAAAACTAACTGACGTAAAAGAACGCCATACCGATATACAAGGCGATATGTACCGTCGTATCAGCAGTATCGAAGAGCGTTGGTTAGGAACAGATCCGGAACGTCCGTTTATCTGGTGTGAGTACTCTCACGCTATGGGTAACAGCAATGGTAACTTCCAAGAATATTGGGATTTGATAGAAGGCAACCGTCAGGTGCAAGGTGGATTTATCTGGGACTGGGTAGACCAAGGTCTGGCTGATGAAAAAGACGGGCGTAAGTTCTGGGGTTATGGTGGACACTACGAACCTGAAGGACAAATCCACTCCAATAACTTCTGTCTAAACGGTGTAGTAGACCCTGACCGTCAAGCTCACCCGGGACTAATGGAAGTAAAAAAAGTGTATAGCAACATAGCTTTTGCTGCTGACGCCAAATCAATCACGGTAAAAAACAAACGTTTCTTTACGGAACTGAATGACTGTATCATTAAATGGGATCTTTATGTGGGTTGCAAAATGATAAAAGGGGGGCAGTTCCGCCCGGATGGTGTAGCGCCACAAAACGAAAAAACCTTTGATATCGACTTAGGCAACATCCCTACCGACAAAGAAGTTTTCTTAAATGTTTATGCGCTGAATAAAGACAATAGCGGAATGCTGGCTTTTGCTCACGAAATAGCCCGCGAACAGTTTCAATTGAGTACAGCAAAGCTTAAAGCTCCGGTTTCTAACTCAAAAGATAAAGTTGTATTATCAGAAGATAACAATACTATCACCATTGACGGCATCAACTTTTTCATGACTTTTGCAAAAGAAAATGGTGCGCTGGTTTCTTATAAAATGAATAACGCGGAAATCATCAAAAGCCCGCTTGTTCCAACCTTCTGGCGCGCTCCTACCGATAACGACTTTGGTAATAAACTTCAAAAGCGTGCTACTGTATGGAAAGAAGCGATGGACAACGCTAAACTATCAAGCATTGAAAGCAGACAAATAGATGCCAACATTATCAATGTGGTAGCTAAAATGGATCTGCCTACAGTAGAAGGAAAACTAATGCTCGATTACACCATCTTTGGTAATGGGCAAATAGATGTGTCTTACTCTTTTGAAGCTAAAAAAGAAAAACTGCCGGAAATTCCACGTATTGGTATGAAAGTGCAATTGCCAAAAGAAATGGATAATCTAAAATACTTTGGCCGTGGTCCTTGGGAGAACTACTGTGACCGCAATAGTGCTGCTTTTGTTGGTAAATACACAGGTAAAGTAGCTGACCAATATTTTGCTTATGGTCGCCCACAAGAGAATGGACACAAAACCGATGTACGCCGTTTATCTTTGGTCAACCATAGCGGAATGGGATTAATAATTGTAGCAGAACAAGAGCCTATCGAATTTAATGCTCTTCACTATTCAACTGAACAGTTAGACGAAGGTTCAGAAAAAATACTACGTACACCTGCCGACATTACTGAAGGCGATTTTGTAGAGCTGCACATCGACCACAAAATGATGGGCGTAGGTGGTGACACCAGCTGGGGAGCTAAACCTCACGATCCTTATATGTTTTATGCCGACAAGGCTTACAACTATAGCTTTAGCATTGTTCCTTTGAAATAGAATATTTAAGCATTACAGTTACAAAAAGGTTCTCCTGTTTTTTACAAGAGAACCTTTTTTCTTAATATTGCACCCTTAATATTTTCACAAACAATCAGATGAAAGAGTTACTTATTTTTTCAGGAGTAGCCGGAATTACGGTCTTTATCGGAGGACTCATAGCCAAGCTCTACTGCAAACATGCCCGTGATGGTTTCAAAAACTTACAAATCATTCACGGCATGGAATCCTTTGGTGCCGGCATTATCTTGTCAGCTTTAGCCTTGGTATTGGTTCCTCACGGTCTTGAAGTACTTAACGCTGTTCCAATGTCAATTTCATTTATACTGGGCGCTCTCTCCTTTATGTTTGTTAGTCGTTACCTCAGCGTCAAAGGAGGTAAAATGGGAACTCTACTAGCTATGATGCTCGACTTTGTGCCGGAATCCATAGCTCTGGGAGCTATGTTTGTATCTCACCACCAAACGGCTATCTTACTCTCAGTCTTTATCGGCTTACAAAATCTGCCTGAAGCCTTTAATGCCTACCGTGACTTAATAACAAGCGGTTTTAAAGCCCGTAACATCCTTATTATTTTCTTCTTTCTCAGCTTTTTTGGTATCATTGGAGCTTTACTAGGTAAATTTTTCCTTACTGATAGTGAAATTATTACAGCGCACTTAATGGTGTTTGCTGGTGGCGGTATTCTATACCTGCTTTTTCAGGATATCATCCCGGAAAGCAAGCTGGCACACTCATTCGGCACGCCACTATGGGCTACTCTGGGTTTTCTCGTAGGTATTATTGGAGAAAAAGTAATTTAATGCCATCCCTAGAGTAGCAAACTGAAAAAGGATCCTAATAGATAGGGAATTGTCCTTTTTTATTTCCTAATTTTGGGTATAATACAATCCCTCATTTGAGGCTCAATTCAACCAACTCTCCTACAATTGGTTTATTTCTAATTAAAAAATAATACCTGATTGAAGCATTCTTATCTGCGCCATACTGCATTCATATCTTGACAAATGCAGTTGCTCTAAATGCAATGTCTCGCGATTCTTTTCTCTGACAATTTATCTCTAATTTTGCGTACTCAAAAAAAGTACATACATGACAGAATTTAAAGTACGTGAAGAACAAGTAGAAAGTTTATTTTCCCGTTTATGGTTTAGAAATTATGTCTTAATCATCTTTGGCTCGGCATTACTGGCTATAGCCGTAGCCTTCTTTATAGCCCCTCACAATTTAGTACCGGGTGGTGTTTTTGGCCTCAGCATAGCCATCAATCAGTTGACCGGTTTTCCTATTGGAGCCATCTCTTTAGCCATCAATATACCCTTGCTACTACTTGGATTCTGGGTCGTAGGTGCCAGTTTTGGTATCAAAACCTTACTGTCCTTAATTTTAAGTTCAGTTTTTATCGACACTATCATGTTTCTTAATCCAGAGCCCATTGTTACCTCCGACGTACTCGTATCGGCCTTGTTTGGCGGAGCTCTTATTGGCTTGGGCGTAGCACTTATTATCACAGCAGGAGGCACTACCGGCGGATCAGACGTCATTGCTGCTATGCTACATAAAAAATTCAACCTTTCTATAGGTCGTGGCCTGATTATGATTGACGGTATTATTCTGGGCTTTGGTTATACTGTTTTTCGTGATTTAGAGCTAGCGGCTTATTCTGTCATCGGCATTATTGCCATCAGCCGCACCATCGACATTTTCCTCAATGGTATGAGTCTTAAGAAAGTGGTTCTGGTGATGTCAGACAAACACGAAGAGATCCGCAAAGCTGTACTGGCTAACGATTTTGGCGGATCCTTACTTAACGGCAGTGGTATGTTTTACCCTGATAATGAAAAGAAAATCATTATATCGGCACTCGATCGTAAAGGTATGCTTAAAGTCGTTAATATATCAAAGAAGATAGACCCTGATGTATTTATTACCATCCTGAATGCTGCAGATGTGATCGGGTCGGGATTTAGGAGATAAGCTCTGGCACATAGTATCGCAGAGATTCGCTGAGGAGCAGAGATACGCTGAGGAAAAAAATCATATCTCATCCCCTCTTTCCTATTTTGCGCATTAAGATACCCAAGTTGGTATTGAATTTATACGATATAATTCTTCATTGATTTTGGCAGAACTTGGCACAGTATGTTTCATCGTCCTTGTATTTTATCTTTTCAAGCACTTTAATATTCAGCTGATTTCTCTCTAAGTAAGAGATATAAACGGAAAGTTATGAAGTTAGAAACTTTATGACTTTCCGTTTTTTGGTCTATTTTTTTATAATTTCGCACCAAATCTTACTACAAACCTTAACACATAACTAATCACTAAGGCTATGCCAATCACATACACCGAAAACTACACCGTTCAGCCATCCGACATTGATGAAAACCAACACATGAATAACATCAAATATGTGGAGTGGGTACAAGAGATTTCAAAAGCACATTGGTTTCATCTGGTCAAACCTCATGGCTACGACAAAGAATATTTCTGGGTTGTGATAAACCACAACATTACCTATAAAGCCTCTGCCCTCGAAGGACACGAACTGGAAATCAAGACTTATGTAGAAAAGTTTGAAGGCGTTTACTCTTGGCGTCGCGTCATTATCACCAACCTCACCACCGGGAAAATGTGTATGAATGCTCTCACCCAATGGTGCCTGCTAAACTTCAAGACAAAACGCATTAGCAGAATTCCTCAGAGCTTTTACGAATTAATGACCGACTTATAAACACAATTATCATAAGCAAAGACCTTACAGGAAGTCTTATCAAGACAAAATACTTCTCTAAGCTTCCTTTATGCGGTAAAATACACCTCTGGCTTGTTCTTCTGTAGTTATTTTTTCATCTGCTTCCAAAACGTCTAAATACTTATTGATTTCATTGACATGAAGACCCAATATGTTTGTCAAGTCATTAAGAGTACAAGGCCTTCGTGATATCGTCCCGAGAATAGCCGTTTCTACATCGCTCCTAAATGATTGTATGTCTTTACGCTGTTGCGAAGAACATATTATTTCGACACGGTTTAACTGCCATAAGTCGATAACGCGTTGTAATTCCATATGAGTAGCACCACGCAGATCAGACACCGTACCCGGACGGTCTAAAGTATTGATTTGCACAGAATCAGGATTTATTTCCAAAATAGCTTGTTTCAATGCATTTAATTCTTCAACTGAATCATTATAACCGGGCAAGATAAAAACTTCAAGCCAGAGTTTTCCTTTAAAATCTTTCCTGAAATCAATCAAACCCTGAATGCACTGCTCTACTTTTAAATCATTAGCAGGCCTGTTTATTTTGCGAAAAACATGCTCCGAGGCAGCATCCAACGAAGGAAGCACCACATCGGCATCCATTATTGCTTCCCTCACTTCAGGATCATACAAAAGCGTACCATTTGTCAGTAAAGCCGTTGAAACATGGGGTTTTTCCTGCTTTATAAACTGTAATATCTCACCAATACACGCATTTAAAGTGGGTTCTCCCGAACCCGAAAAAGTTATATAATCCGGGTCAGGGTTATGACTAAAATAATGCTTCAGTTCTTCTTTGATTTTCTCTGCCAGGATATATTCTTTTTTTTCAACAGTTAGTTTGGTCGTCTTACCTACCTCACAATACACACAATCTAATGAGCATACTTTTTTAGGCACCAAATCGACGCCTAAAGACATGCCTAACCTCCGTGATGGCACAGGTCCGAATAAATACTTATACATCTTACTTGTTTTTCTTCTGCAACAACTCTTCTCTTACCATTGTTTTGCCACATTCCGGGCATTTCAATGTGGTACATTTCACCCCTTGCTGATGAGGTAATTTCGCACCACATTTGGCACAAACACAATAACCGCCGGGGCCACAACTGCCACCTTTATTGCGTCCTCTTCCTCCACCTGTTCCCAATCCTTTTCCTGCTCTTTTTTTTGTTTCCATAAGTACAATATTCCAAGTTTAGCAAGCATCTCTCATTATAAAAAAACGCTTCCCACAAAATTAAACAAACAATCTTAAAAACAAAAACTTACATACAATAAATTCGGCATCCTCCCCTATTCTCCCACATCAATAGATGGGGCAGTTAAAAAAGTGTATGCTTCTCTATTACCCTCTACATACTTACAGCCTACTCCCTATTTCTAATGAAATAAAAGCATTGCACAAAACATAGTAGCGCAAGAGTTGTTATGCTACTATGAAGAAATTTATCATATCCCTTTGCCTTGGAGTTATTAGCCTATTAGCTATAGCGCAAAGCTCTGAAAACACACGCAAAACTCAACTCTAGATTTCCTTGTAAGACAACAGCTATGAACGTATGATATGGACAGAAGGATTCAAAGCAGCATTAAAATTTATAGACCAACAGCATTAAACAACAAACAACTCTAATTTCAAATTTCGGTCACTGAACGTAGCCGAAGTGCCAATTTCAACATTATGGAAACAATCACTATAAATTACTGGGCAATAATAGCAGGTGCAGTGCTATCAATGATAGCCGGAGCACTATGGTACGGACCTCTTTTCGGCAAAAAATGGATGCAAATAATTTATTTTGATGAGAGCGATCAAGAAGCCCTTGCTAAAATGAAAAAATCGGCCGGACCTCTCTATGGCATTCAATTTACCCTTACACTTTTTCAGGTACTGGTTCTTGCCCATTTAATAGCCGACACCCAACTGGTAGGTGGCGTAGAACGGGCGCTCTGGATATGGGCTGCTTTCATCATACCTACTTTGGCCGGCGCCATTATGTGGACGAATAAAAGCAAGGATATTAAATGGGCTCAGTTCCTGATTCAGGGCGGATACCAATTGCTGATGTTTGCCATATACGGTACCCTTTTGCAATACTGGGTTTAAGCCCAAAAAATATCTTATCCAATTAATATTCTGACCGTTATCTTTGGTTGTTCTTTTTACACTATTCATCCCAGGTCAGGATAACTAATTACCTTTCCACTATAGACGTTGTAATAATTATGGGCTAATTTTGTTAGTCTCTTTTCAAGAATAATTATTCTTAATACCTTACCCTATGAAACAAATTCTGTTACTATTACTGGCCGTTTTTGCTCTTACTTCGCTTACTGCTCAGCAAGCCCTTAAAGTGGAGCAAACTGATGATAAAGCTGATTTTGCTTTATCAGAGCTGCACAAAATCACCTTCGACGAAGATGAATTTAGTTTACACCTCAACGATGGAACAGTTCTCACCTATTCCATTACTGACATTCAGAAACTTGCTTTTGGCGAAAAATCAACCACCGGAATCGACAAACAAAAGCAAAACAACAATGAAGTCAGCCTCTTCCCTAACCCCGTAAAAGACTTCCTTCAGTTTAAAATCAACAGCGACTCGCCCATCAATATATCCATTATTAGCCTGCAAGGCGAAATACTGTTAGAGCACCGGGGAAAACTACACCAAGAAAAAGTAGATGTCTCAAAACTTAACAGCGGCATCTACCTCATCCAGATTGAGATTGAACACCAAACAAACACCAAAATCTTCATCAAACAATAAAGCGTTATGAAACGAATTTTTACCCTATTAATAATTGCGCTCTGGGGAATAAGCTCCCTGATGGCGCAGGACTGGAAGATTGTTATCTTTTCAGACGACAAACCCGCTATGGAATACCTAACCAGCGAAATAGACAGCATTATCTTTGAAGTAGACAGCACACCACGCGTTGATGTAGCCGATGGCTGGTATATAGTAGGTGGTGAAGCCCTTACCGAACTCAAAGCAGAAGGACGAATGCAAAGTGCTCCAAATGAAGCTATGATGAATGCTCTCAGACCCGAAACCCAGGAGATATATGTAGCATTACAGGCATCTGCCGGTTTTAGCATTATTCAAGTCAAAAACAGTAAGGCTTACACCTTTGGACCAGCCGATAACTTCACCGAATATTCCAGCGAAATACGCGATAAGCAAGAACCACAAGAATGGATCGCTAAAGGCGCTTTCTTACCCGATGAAACACCTTTTACGGTACCTACATCCGGACTCTACCACATCATTATAGATACCGACTTTGGCACCTGCATAGTAGCCCAGGCTAACTGGGGCATCATAGGCTCTGCCACTCCGGAATTGTGGACTACAAGCACCCCGTTAAACTATGAATACCATCCTGACACTATAAATTTCACATACAAAGATCTCCCTCTTACACCCAATGACTTTAAATTCAGATATGGTAATGGATGGAAAGTTTTTATTCAAAACGCTTATTCACCATACGCTGTCAACACCAATCTTGGAGGAGACATGACATCCTTAGAACCCGGAGGCAACAATATAACGCTTAGCGAAGCCGGAATTTACGACGTCAAACTACAATGGATTTTAGGTGAAGGTTATAAGGCTACCATGAGCAAAACCGGGGAACTTCCTCCTACCGATTGGTCCGGACAAGCCTGGGATATTGTAGGCGATGGCGTAAGTGCAGAGAACAAAAATGCTTCACAGGACAATGTCTGGAATTGGGGTAATCAATTATGGGCCGACATGAATGGTTTGCCTAGTAAAAATGAAGAAACATACCTCTACTCTTGGACCAAGGTGGTACTTGAAAGCGAAGCTGGTTTTAAACTCCGACATATGTACCAAGATGGCTCTTATGGTCACGAAGCCGGCAATAATGCTCTTAACCTAAGTCTTAGCTCTGACAGAATCTATGGCAACGAAGATGAAAATACTATAATAGCCAGAGAAAAAGGCATATACAATATCACCTTAGAAATATTTGCCAATCACAAAGACAGTATGAGTGTTTACATTACTAAAGTAGAAAATCCGGCAAACAACATCACTCAATGGCATCTGATCAGAGGAAATGACCAAGATTTGCAGCCTAACAACAGCAATAAAATGCTGGCTATTAACAGTGAGTACAACATCGATGGTGAAGCTGATTTGTTCGAGCTATACATCACCCTCGATTCTGCCGAACAATTCTTCTTAGCCGGACTGGCCGAAGAAAATATGCACTTTGGCCCCGGCGATGACTTTGGCTTAATTACATCTGACGATTTGATATATTCCGAACCACAAGGAATGCTCTACAAGGGCAGCATAATGACAGATCGCTCTTTCACCTGTACCCGTACCGGCCTTTATCATATCGTTTTGTATCCTAAAAACATGCAAGTTGCGATAGCTAAAACAGAATGGGGCATTATAGGTAGTGCTACAGAAAAGGGATGGAGCCAAAACATCCCCATGAATATCAATTATCAACGTGATACGGTATCCTTCTGGCTGGACAGTGTCTCACTTACAGCAGGGAATGAATATAAATACCGTTACAACGATGGCTGGAGAATCTATCTACATTACGAAGACAATAATGAAGTAGACATTTCAGCGTTTGCTAACCTAGGCGGTAGCAACGATATGCTGATCTCAGGTGGTGACAATATTGCCCAAGAAAATACCGGAACTTATGCCATTGAACTACAATGGACTCTTGGCAGTGGTTTTATGGCTAATATGACAGCTTTAGGACATGTTGTTTTCAAAGATTGGAGCGCGTATTCATGGGATGCTGTAGGCAACGGGATAAGTGACTTGAATAAAAACAGCTATCCCGATCCGCTATGGAACTGGGGACAACGCCTATGGGCCGATGGCAAATTCTATTCAGACAAAACAGATGATCTGTATACTTACACCTGGACTGATGTAAGGCTCAATGCTAACGAAGGCTTTAAACTAAGATCTTATGGACTGGATACAACTCAGCAGAGTGCCGATTTAGGCTTTGACAATGTCTTAGTTGACAGCTCCGATTACGTTATCAGCTTAGGCGAAAACAAAGATATTGGCGTCACCTATGCAGGCATATACAACATTACTCTTTCGATTGATGCAGCCAACTCAGACAGTACATCCATTATTATCACAGCCACAGATGTAAATACCAACACAATAGCAGACGGATGGTATGTATACGGTAGTGGTACTGCACTGGATACAGTAATGCCTTTGGGCCGAATGCAAACAGCTATTAATGAAGCATTGCAAGAGGAACGGGCTGAATTATTGGAAATATTTGTAGCCGCTCATAAGGACAGTCCAATTTATTTAGTACAAGTATCGGATGGTATAGCCACACCACATGTATTCACCGAAAACAGTGCTTTCGTTCCACTAGAAAATAGAGACGCGGATGAAATACAAGGCCATCTCTATAAAGGAACAGTTAAGAGTGGAAATGCCCCAATCCTTAATGCTGACACATCAGCTTTATACCATATTGTGTACGATACAGAGCTTAACACTTGTGCTATAGCTGAAGCTAATTGGGGAATAATTGGCGATGCAACACCCGAAGGTTGGGCATCGAGTACTCCTCTCAATGCAGCATTTGATCTGGACACTATGATTTTTATGTCTGATAGCCTTGAGATGTATACCGGTTATTATAAATACCGTTACAATAATGGCTGGAAAATCGTATTTAACAATGATTTAAAAGTGAACGCTAACTTAGGAGTCGACCCGGAAGGTCAACTCTATGCTGGCGGATATAACATACAACACAAAAAAAGTGGTAAATTCCAAATCAAATTGACCTGGATATTAGGTGAAGGTTTTAGCGAGGAGGTAATAACACAAATAGAATACCCACTGACCGACTGGAGCTCCAAAACCTGCGATGTAGTTGGCACAGGAGTGAGTGATGACAATGCAAATAAAGAGGCCGATCCTCTGTGGAGTTGGGGCAACCGTCTGTGGGCAGGTGGTAATGCCGATGGTTTACCCACAAAGGTAGAAGACGTATATACTTATGTGTGGCACCTTATACTAGAAGCTAACCAAGGTTTTAAACTTCGCGAAGTGGATAATGAAGCTTATGTATGGGACATTGGCTATTCTGGTATAAACTTGACTAATAGCTCCCCTAACCTTATAGACAATAACAATAATATTAGTGTCAGTGTAAAAGGCGAATACATCATTACCCTTGTAATAGATGCTACAAACGGTGATAGCAAAACCGTGACCATAATAGAAGCAGAATAATATTCTTTATTATCCTTTTTTAAAACGGCAAGTCTTTCGGGATTTGCCGTTTTTTTTTCCTTCTATAAATACAAGAATAAATTCTTATTTTGCATTCTGAATTTTAATATTATTTTTGCGCGCCGAAAATTTTTAAGGAGATGAATTTCTTATCGCACGACTACATTTATTCTATTGAAATCATAGCCATGTGTGTCTATGGTTTTACAGGTGTATTGGCACTTAAGCCGGAAAAAAACGACCTGATTAATGTGATCTTATTAGGCCTTATAGCCTCTACAGGAGGAGGAGCTATACGCGATGTTTTGCTCGACCGCCCGGTATTTTTCATCAAAGATGTTAACTACCTCATTGCCCCCATCATACCTATAGTTATTGTGTTCTACTTTTATCCGGTGATAAAACGGGTGGACAAATTACTGGCCTATCTCGACGGCTTCGGCTTAGCCTTGTTTGTGGCCTCTGCCACCTCATCGGTTCTGGGCGAAGGCTACGACCCCGTCATAGCCATTGTAATGGGAGTAATTACCGGTGTTTTTGGTGGTATTTTGCGCGATGTGGTCATTAACCGCAAACCCATAGTGATGGGGCGCACATTCTACATCACACCAGCTGTTATCGGCGCTATTCTCTGCGTACTTTTCAGTAAAGTATGGAACGATCAGATAGCCGTTTCCATCTCTTTCCTTGTGGTATTTGGTCTTCGTACCGCTTCCATTTATTGGAAATGGTATCTGCCCGGCTTTATGCTTTTTAAACATGCCGAAGAAGAAGAATGAAGCGTGTAGAATGAAAAACGTAAAATGAAAAATGAAAAATGTCTGTAACGCGATTTTTAACTTTTCATTTTTAACTTTTCATTGATAACTTATATCTCCAAAACCATACCGGTTTTAAGCGCCTTAATACCAAAAGCATCATAAAAAGCAGACAAGGCCGGCAGTTCGGTACAGTGACTTGGATATACGTTCTGTACCCCCAAATCCTTCATACATTCAATAACCTTCATGGTGTTTGGATCTTTCTTTTTCAGGTGAAAGCCACCTATAACCGTCCGTACTTTGCGGATGCCGGTTACGGCGATTGCATGCTGTATAATATTACAAATACCGGAATGAGAACAACCGGTAATAATCACAATTTCATCGCCATCCACATGCACTAAAGCCGAATCATCGGGTATAAAATCCGGGTTTTTATCACTATCGTAAAACATCGTGGATTGGGCTTCAAAATCATTGACACGAGGTATCTCGCCTAAAAAAAATAAGCCCGGCACCACCTCTAGCGGATGGGTACTGGTGGTGAGTTCAAAACGTCTCGCCACCTCACCTTCGGTCTGATTCAGACCAAGGTAAGTGTCGTTAAGACGGCGATAACGCTTCATAAAAGACATCGGATGACATATCAAACGCTGTCCTTGCAAGTAAATCAAGCCATCGCCATGATCCCAATGACCATGACTCAGCACCACAGTTTTTACGTCCTTGTTAAGGTCAAGACCTAACTTAGCGGCATTTTGTAAAAAAACATCGGAATGCCCGGCATCAAAAAGCACTTTTTCACCATTTACCTCTAAAAGATAAGAAAGACCATGTTCTGCCAAAAATATGCTTCCGGCATTATTTTCTGTGAGTACCGTTAATTTCATTTGGTATTAGTTTGTAATTGGTTTTGTGCATATGTCAATGCTTTATCAAAGGAATCGAAAAAGTTTGATTCAGCAATACAATCCGTCAATTTTGTTTTCTTAAACTCCTGTTTCACACTCTCATTCAAGCCACTCAACACCACTTCACAATGCTTTTGTTTCAGTAATTCTATCGTACTTTTGAGGTTTTGAATTCCCGTCATATCCACAAAAGAGACATGCCGCATACGTATGATAACAAACTTTTTTTTCAGTCCCACACGCGTGATAAGCTCCGAATACTTTTTAGCTGAAGCAAAGAAAAGAGGACCACTTATTTCGTAGATTCCAATACCTGCAGGTATACGCGAATAATCTTCTATCACATCGCTATCAATAGGTTTTTCCAGTGTTTTACCACTCATATCGCTCATACGTTTCATAAACAGAATAGCAGAAAGCACCACCCCCACCTCGATAGCCACTGTAAGGTCTACAAACACGGTCAGTAAAAAAGTACTAAGCAATATAATGATATCAAAATAAGACCCTTTAAAAATAGCCACAAAAGAGCGCCACTCACTCATATTATAAGCCACCACAATCAGGATACCAGCCAAACAAGACATTGGGATAAGTTTTGCCCATTTGCCCAAAAATAACATTATAAGCAATAAAGTAAGGGCATGAACGATACCCGACAGCGGTGTACGTCCTCCGTTTTTCACGTTGGTAGCCGTACGCGCCAGAGCTCCCGTAGCAGGAATACCTCCAAAGAAAGGGGTCACGATATTGGCAATACCTTGCCCTATCAGCTCGGTATTGGAGCGGTGGTGACCACCAAACATACCATCCGAAACGACTGCCGATAATAATGACTCGATACCACCCAATAGCGCAATCGTCAGTGCCGGAGCCACGTAGTTTCCTAAGTCGGTCAAAACGATATCTGGTTTCTGCAAAGAGATTTGTGTCGGTATATCGCCAAAGAAAGACTCTATAGTGGTCACCGGAAGGTCAAAAAGCTGCACCGCTAAAGTACTCAGCAATATGGCAATAATAGACCCCGGTATCTTGCTTAAAACTTTCTTGGAAAAGATGCCTATAAGAATAGTAAGCAGCGTAATAACCACAGCATAGGGGTTAGCCGTATGAATCTGCGAGAAATAAACACCCCATTTTTCTATAAAATCGGAAGGCGTCTGCGCAATGTCAAGGCCTAAAGCATCACGTATCTGAGTTGAAAAAATAACCAGAGCAATACCACTTGTAAAACCAACAATCAACGAATGGGGAAAATATTTCAGCAATTCACCCAACCTCAACAGCCCAAAAGCAATAAGAATGACACCAGCCAAGATGGTTGAAATCATCAAACCATTCAAGCCATATTGCTCTATAATACCCGCTATTACAACAATAAAGGCCCCGGTGGGACCTCCTATCTGAACACGGCTACCCCCTAGGGCAGAGATTAGAAAACCAGCTATGATAGCTGTAATCAAACCTTTCTCAGGAGATACACCACAAGCCACCGCAAAAGCAATAGACAAGGGTAATGCCACTATGCCAACAACAATGCCGGACATCACTTCTTTAGGCAATTGAGTCTTATCAATGCCCTGTTTAAACAAACTAAATAGTTTGGGATTAAAAATTTTATTCATTGGTTATTTATATGTAGTTTTTTTAATTAGATAAAGTCTTAATAATCTGATCTGAAGACAACCCAAAGGTCTAAAACGCAAAAAGGTTTAGAACAAACCCTTTTCATCAATATATTACGTCCACATCAAGCCAAGGAGAATAAACAACATCAACCATCACCCACCAAACAAGCACGCTCAAGAGTTTCTCGTACAAATGACGGCACACGCTGTGGCTGCCGGGTTTCCTTGTCGACAAACACCACAGTAGAACTTGCTTTACTCTTTAGCTCACCAGCGATGTTACGCACTACAAAATCAAAAGAAAACTTGATTGTTGGTAACTCACCGATACTTACTTCTATGACTAACTCCTCGTCATAAGATGATGGTTTTTTATAATCGATATGAAAGGAAATAACCGGCATCATCAGGCCACGAGCCTCTATCATAGCATCTTCAAGACCCAAATTACGTAAAAACTCGGTACGCGCCTGATGGCAATAACTCACATAATTACCATGGTACACATAACCCATCTGGTCCACTTCACCATAGCGGGGGCGAAGTGTCATACTGTCTTTTAACAACATTTATTCTTTACTTAGTTCTTTGTCTACAAAATCTCTAAGCACATCGATATCAAACCCATAACGCTTTTTTAGACGCCCCAAAGTTTGGTCCTTATCATGGACTGAAACCTCAATAACAGCAGCTAAATCTGCTACACTTAATTGATAATTATCAGCTATTTGCTGCAAAGTCATTTTTCCATTAATATCGGATAAATGCTCCTCATGTTCTACTTCATGATGCACCGAAACACTGTTTTCCGGTTCATTTTCCAAAGTGTTATTTTTATGTTCGGGCTTTTCTACCGTTTCTTCCACAGGCGAAAACGGTGCTTCCTGTCTGATAAACTCCTCCTGCACCGTACTTTCCCTATGATAATGCTCACGGTGTTTTTCCACCACTTGAGGCTTTAGAAACAAAGGCACAATGGCAAAAAAGACAACGGTCAGGGGGAGAATAACAGCTGTAGCTACACGCCCCATAGTCGATTTTACCATATTTTTAAACAGAGCAATCATCATGTGCCAGTGCAACACCAAATGCAACACCAGCAAAGCAACCAATATCAAGCTCAGTAGCAAATGTATGCTCCCCCACTGATGACGATCGAGTCCCCAATACAAAAGGTCACAATCGCTACCATAACAAGCATTGCGCACAGTGCCATTTACTAGCACATACTTCATCAAAAAACCAATCCCGATAACAGGCATCATCACCACAAACATCAGGATATCAATACAGATATTTATATGCGAACCTTTCATCTTACCTTATTTTCTGGTTTATTCTTTAATTAAGGTTAAATATTCCCTAAAACCCACAGGAACTCTTTTCTTCAGCTAAGCACATTAAACAAAGATGCACAAAAATCTCTTGTAAAACACCTCAAAAACAAAGCTATACAGCCAGTATTTTCCTCCAAAAGACATTATTTAATAGCATCCCACACCTTAGCTATCTCTTGACTAATCAAAGCATCCGGCGCATATTCCACGATGGTTTTTCCCTCGGTCAAGGCTTTCACCATGGCCCTATCAAATGGTACTTTCGCCAGCAGGGGAATACTCCTTTTAGCCAATTCAGAGGCTATTTCATCACTGACCTCCATGTTAATATCGTATTTATTAATCAAGGCATAAGCTTTGATTCCAAACGTATTAATCAATTCAATCAAACGTGAGACATCATGCCACCCCGATTTAGTAGGCTCTATCACCAAAAGCGCCGCATCCGTTCCCGAAAGGGCCGAAATAGCCGTACAACCAATGCCCGGAGGGCCATCGTTAATGATATATTCTAAAGCATTATCTGCGGCTATCTTAGCAGCCTCCTGACGCACTTTGGTCACTAATTTACCGGAATTCTCTTCGCCTGGTCCCATATGAGCATGCACCATGGCTCCAAAACGGGTATCAGAAATAAACCAAAAATTCTTATCACTCTGCTCTGTAACTATTGCTCCGGCAGGACATACTTTTTCGCACAGCTTACAACCCTCACACTGAAAAGGATTGACTTGCAAACGACCATCCTCTTGTAAATGAATAGCATCAAAACGGCAATACTCCATACACAGACTACACCCGGTACATTTATCCTGATTGATTTCGGCCTGCCAAGCGCTCAAAAAAACATTTTCCTCCTTTACTTCAGGTGCCAGAAGCAAATGTAAATCAGCGGCATCCACGTCGTTATCACAAAAAACGGCATGCTGTGCCAATGCGGCTATTGCTGCTGTGATACTGGTTTTTCCAGTACCACCTTTTCCACTAAGTATGGTAATTTCTTTCATTACAAATGATAGAATAATTTAACGATAAAACAACTCAAAAAGATCCAAGTAGCCATTGATATCCGAAACATCAACCTTGGGGAATTTTTGCTCCTACAAGCAAATTTTTAACAATGGTGGCATAAGCCTCCTCTATCTCTTGGGGTACTTTCGCATTTATCTCACCTTTGGCATAGATAGCAGCATAGTCCTTACTAAAAGGTATTTCGCCCAATAGATTAAGATTTTCTTCTTTGATGTAACGGTAGATTTCCTGATCACCAAGTCCGGCTTTATTTATAACGACACCAAAAGGTAGGGAAAGTTCCCTTACCAAATCCACCATCAGTTTCATATCGTGAAGTCCAAAACGCGTTGGTTCAGCTACCAACACCACATAATCTACATCACTCATGGTTTCTACCACCGGACAACTGGTCCCGGGAGGCGCATCGTACAAGGTGATATCATTATCAAGGGGTATGCGGTCTTTCAGTGCTTTAATCACCATGGTTTGCATCGGTGATCCTATTTTAAGGCGTCCTTCGGCCAAAAGACATCCTCCGGCCGATTCATAAAAACTCACCTTACCTATCTCTTTCGGTTTTTCAAGGATAGCTTCATACTCACAAGCATAGGTACATGCCCCACACGAATGGCAGAGACCGGCATCTACATTTGAATATTTTACTTTAGAAATAATGGAAATAGCGTTGAATTCGCAATACTCGGCACAACGTCCACAATAGGTACATTTATCCGGATCTATCTCCGGCACCAACTGTGTAATAATCTCCTCCCCCGTGCATTTGGCCTGCGGATAAAAGAGCAAGTCGTTGGGTTCCTCCACATCACAATCCACCAAATACACCTGACGCTTTTCTTCTTGCCTGAGGTAACGGTTTAGATTGACCGATACAGTGGTTTTTCCTGTACCACCTTTGCCACTGGCTATGGCTATTTTATATGACATTTTTTTACTTTTTTTATCTTATGTATTATGCAAAACTTCGTGCTCATACAAGTCATCAGCAATCCATACTTTTTCTTTTAAACAGTGCTCGGTGTACGTCGAAACAAAAAAGCACTGCACTAGAAAGCAAACTAAAACAAGTGACTTAAAACACACTAGAAAGCCTCAAAATCGCCACCTTTGCGAATGATCATACTGCCACTTTCCACCCCCAAAAGTTCACCGATAGGCGCACATTTAGCGATTAGCATAAAATAAGTATTAGGATGTCGGGCACCCATCAAACCCTCGAAATTCCCCTGACCTTTTGAGATGATAAGATCCGCCGAATGATAAGCCTCTAAAAAGGATTCAGAACAATGCTCTAATAAGGTAGAAGGTGCATCATAACCATTATCAATCACCTTACAATATTGATCTATTCCCATAGCGTAGGCATCTTGTTGGGTGATATCATTAATCACCGGCACACCGCGCGTGGCAAAAGTCATATTAGGGTGCTTAATGGTCTGAATAAAAAGCTTATCGAAAAACACCTCGCCGGCATTATCACCTAAGTATAACACAGAAGACGCTTTAGACAAGGCCTCTTTTAGCTCAGCCGTTTCATTGACGCGCAAAGGGTTTTCGTACAAGGACTTTATCTGTTCCAACAAATCACCTTTGAGGCTATGTGCACCATAGTCGATGATGTTGCCCACCACCGCCAATTTAGCTGCTGCCGCAAAGGGATCGTCCTGATTATCGATAAAACTGCGCCAAAACTCTTTGTCAGATAGCAACAAAGCATTAGCGGTTTCTTTTTCTTCGGCATACAGATCCGCTACACTAAGCTGCTCGCGGGCTATACGATGAATGTAAGTCGCCAATTCCGGATTCATCACATCTTGGCTTTTGCCCAACAAGTCATGGACTGAAAAAACAAAATCCAGCGCCGTCTTTTCATCCGGACTGAATTTCTTAATCAATTTCTGCAGCGTCTTTTGATGGCAGAAGTAACACTCTGTTTTCATAAAATAGATGCTTACACCTTTACCACAATAAGCTGACTGTTAATATATAAAGGTGTGATTAGCTCAAATTCTGCTTATAGCAAAGAAACGCTGCTAAACAAAATATATTTCCCCAACTTCTCTTCTCCACAGTCTCAGGCATTATCAACTAAACTATGAAAAACTACGCAACCTGATTCCCAACTCAAAATAACCAGAAATGAGTATACGGAGAAGAGAAGCGGGAAAATAAATTGTTTTAGTGATCGCAATAATTTGCGGTAAAGTCTAATTTTCCTTCCAGATAACCTTCAGCCAAAAACTGAGCCGTTAACTTAGGCGCTCCTACGAAAGCATTTACCCCATTATCATTAAAAAGCTTAATGGCTTGCTGCCCCATGCCACCGGCAATGATGTCTGTTACGCCCAAATCCGACAAGAATTTTGGCAACACACCCGGCTCGTGTGGTGGTGGCACCACTTTTTCTTCTTTAACTATTTTTCCATCTTCTTCGTCCAAAAGAGCGAAGTACTTACAGTGCCCAAAGTGAGCATCTAACACCCCTGCTTCATCTACAGGGATAGCTATTTTTTTCGACATAATATTTTATTATAAAATAGGTTATTGGGTATAAAGGCATTTTTATTAATAAGGAGACAAGCTCAAGCTGCTTCTACTAACGGCATCCTAAGCTATACTCAGGCATCGGCTTGTCCCTGACCACGACCGCGCCCAAAGCCACCGGCTCTTTTCAGGCCAAAGCCATTACCACGGGCTCTTCCACGCCCCATAGCACGGCCACCGCCAAAACCGCGACCAAAAGCCATTCCACGGCCACGCCCCATTCCGCGACCAAACTCCTGTTCCGAACTCTCTACATTGCAATTTCCTAAACCGCGTCCTGTTCCGGCTCCTTGGCCGTCAGGACCTTTTCCGTTTAAACCTGGCATAACATTTAAATTTTAAGTGAATTATATAAGTGCAAAAACAAAGTGCATCACACTCATTTTTAATCTTTTACTATTGATTTTTAATCTTATCAATAATATTCTGTACGCTCAGTCCATCTTCTTGAAGAATGACCATCTGAACATTGAATTTTTCTAATACCTCTTTAGCCTTAGGGCCAAAATCGCCGGAGATAACCTTCTCTACGCTCATCGCCACCATTTTTTCAGCGGCTTTTGTACCGGCACCATTGTTAGCATTTTTACCGGAATTCTCAACAAATTCAGATTTACCGGTTTCTTCGTCGTACACACAAAACCATGCACAACGTCCAAAGCGTTTGTCAAAATCTGCTTCTGTCGCTCCGCTTGCTGCTGTTATTACTGTTTTCATTATTATTTGATTCAAAGTTTATGATACATAAAAAATCGATATTGCTCAACTACCGCAAAATACATCAGCCAAGCACTAAAGACCCACGATTTATTCACGCCCTACTGTCGATACCCGTTCCGAACCGCAAATAGGGCAGTTGTGATCCTTAGGACGTTTAGGAATTGTAAAACGCGCGTGGCAATTATCACACACATTCCAGCTTTTGTCCATCACAGCATTGCCGTATACAGTCACTATCTCACGAGCCTCTGTCAGAGCTTTTGCTATCTTGCGCCGGGCCTCTTCGTAAATGCGCGCAAAGGTAGCACGCGACACCCCCATCACTCCGGCAGCTTGCTGATGATTTAAAAGATCATAATCAGCCAACTTAATAGCCTCATATTCTTCGTATAACAACTCTACTGCTTCTCTCCCATGATCTATAGCACCATAAGGCTTATAGCCCTTAAAATTAGGCGGCGCCACTATTTTTCTTAAACGTCGTCTTCTTGGCATGTTATCTTTAGTTTATAACCCGGGCCCCAGTAGCATTTCCCCTCTGGCCAAACCCCGGTTTATCGTTTCATCTCGTTTGACGCTGCAAAGATAGCGAGAATATTCTCACTATTGAGTCTTTTTACAAAATATTTTTTGATAAAAATTCTAGGAAAAGCCCCCAGAAAACACAACACACTTATTATCAGAGATAGTATATCATAATCAAACCGAATTTATCCAAATATTTTTATTATTTCTAAAACAGAATAGGACATCAATGAACCCAAACAACGAAAAAAACACCATTCCTTATAAATAAAATAGCTTGTGCCACGCTACAATAATAGCACTGCTGCATGTTCTCATTTGTAAAATATGGCTTAAGAATATTTGTCCGGGAAACTAAGACTTCGGGAATAAAACAACAACAGGTATTTTTTCACTACCCCCTTTATTTTCTTTTTCTTGGCCCTAGATAATGGAAAGTAAAGAGTAAAATTTCACCAACTCTTGAACACTCCCATAAAGAAAAAGAGTATTTTTGAGGATTATTAAATTTACAGAATAGATAGAAGTATGACAGCAAAATTTTATCTATAGCGAGTAGACAACAAATCCCTATTTTAAAGCATATAATTCAACCATTTTCAAATCTTGTAAATAAAAATAATAGGTAGCATAGATGTATTATTTTTGAGTAATTAGAGGATTTTTAACGTAAAATATTCTGCATAAATGAATTTAGATTTCAATGTTGCATTAGCCAAAGGTTACAAGAGCAACTCACAGATTGCAAGACGTCTAACGGAAGATTGGGTGTTAAATAATTCCTATTGTCCTTTGTGTGGCAATCCAATATTAACTGAATTTGAAAACAACAGACCTGTCGCAGACTTCTACTGTAAGAAATGTAATGAAGAATATGAACTTAAGAGCAAAAACGGCCGGCTAACAAATACCATAGCTGATGGTGCTTATTCTACAATGATAAAAAGAATCACCTCAGACAATAATCCAAACTTTTTTTTCTTAACTTATTCAAAACAATGGAAAGTAGAAAACTTCCTAACAATACCTAAGCACTTCTTTAATGAAGATATTATTATAAAACGACCTCCTTTAAAAAACACAGCAAAAAGAGCTGGCTGGGTAGGATGCAATATTAATATTTCTAATGTTTCAGAATTAGGAAAAATATTCCTAATTAAAAACTCACAAGTCGCTAACCCAGAAATTGTTTCAAAATCATTTAAAAAAACACTGTTTATCCGAGAGAAAAAGAAAGCATCAAAAGGGTGGATTTTAGACATCCTAAAATGTGTCGATTCTATTGACTCTGACATCTTTTCTTTAGAAATGATGTATAAATTTGAAGACGAACTAAAATTAAAATATCCTAACAATAGCTTCATTAAGGACAAAATCAGGCAACAGTTACAACTATTGAGAGATAAAGGCATTATTGAGTTTATTAGTCGTGGTAATTACAAAAAGGTGAAGAATGAAAATTTTTAAAATCGAAATACAAGAACTATTATCAAGGAGCATTGACATAGAGGCTGAAAATGAAAAAGATGCATTAACGAGAATCAATGAAAAATATAAAAATGAAGAGATTGTTTTAGATAGCTTTGATTATTACGAAACTCAAATAAAAATGATAAATGAGTAAAAAATTAACTCATCACACTCTACCCTGATATCATTTTCAAGAAAAGTGACATTGAAAACAGAGAATTATTCAAGCATTTTCTACCATCCGTAACAACGGTAGACAAAATTGAAGCAAACAATATGAAAGTCAAAGAATAAAGCCCATTCCCGCGTCACACACAAGCAAGAGGTATGGTCAAAACGAAAGGGCTTCACCTACAGCAAAGCCCTCTGATACTAGCATCTACCCTAAGGGGAAATCAAATAATTAGTTGTTTAGTAAGTCAAAATTAACTTTAAGCATAAAGACCTGACCGGGCTGGCATCCGGGTTCTTTGACGTAGAGATCGGCCAACTCTTTTTTCACATATTTACCCAAATAAGGGTTAGTAGCACTTAAGCCAACAATTTTCACGGTGTTTTCGTCGCACACACACAGACGCATATATACCTGACCTTCGAGATCGCGACGCTTAGCATACTCGGGGTAAATCAATTCGTCTACCACAGCCTGTTTTAATCCTAGCGGCACCTTGGCGGCCACTCTTACGGTTTCGTACTCGGTAGAATAATCTAGTTCCATCTGTTTTTCTGCCTTGGGAAGTTCCTCTGCCTGAACATTGGTGAATGCAAACATTGCAAATACAACCAATAATTTACTGAAAGTTTTCATAGGTTTTGATTTGTTTGTGATGAGTATTGAGTTTTGTTTTTGTTTGTTGGTGAACATCGTTCATTTATTTGACGCAAATTTATTCCCGGATGTTACGGATAGGAATGTTTTTTCGACGAATGGTCATCTACAGGGACGAATGGCGCACGACTGTCCGTTTGCGGAGTGAATGATATAGCACAAACAATGGGTAGCGAAATAAAAAGAAAAAAAAGGTAAGGTAAAAAATGACCTACACCAAAGAACAGGAAAAGATAACACAAGCAAGACCTGTCAACAGCTTGTGTCGCGCACCTTATCCCACCCTCAGCCTCCTCCAGTACAGTCTAACCCATCCGAAAAAACAACCACTTACCGCCCTGATCGACCGCTCATCTAAAGAGATTTTTAAAAGCTAAGCTTTTGTGTTAATATTGCATTATCAAAGCAGATATTTATGGGAAAGAAAAAACTCTTCTGGATATTACAGGTAAGTGGATGGTTGGCTTATTACAGTTTTCATACCATCTTTTTTAGCGAACGGATGTTTTTTAGCGGTAAAGATTGGATGCTTTACACCATAACCTTCCCGCTGGGCATAATGATTACCTTGGGCATGCGTCACATATACCGTAGGGTATACAAGCGTACCGAACGCCTGATATGGCTTCCCGTCTCGGTAGTGGTAACATCAATCATATTTACCATGGTATGGTATTTCGTAGATGTTTATATCAGTCATTTTTTCTGGCAAAATGGTAGCCTTGAGTTGCGGGCCCGTCTGGAACCCTTTTATATGATTAAGTACAACTACCTCTTTATGGTGATACTTATGGCCTGGAGTGGCTTATATTTTGGGATAAAATATGCCTTGGATTGGCAGGCAGAAAAATCAAAAGCCTTGAAAGCGCAGTCGATGGCTCACAAGGCCCAGATGAAAATGTTACGCTATCAGCTAAATCCTCATTTTTTATTTAATTCACTAAATTCCATACAGGTACTAGTGGATGAGAACAAAGACCACGCCAAGGAAATGATTGGCGAGTTATCGGAATTTTTACGTTATTCGCTCCTTCACAAAGAAGCTACTTTTGTGAACCTGAGTAATGAACTGGAAGCCATTCAGCATTATTTTTCCATCGAAAAGAAACGTTTCGAAGAAAAACTGGAAATTGATTATGCCGTGGATGATAACTTGCGCCATGTACAAGTACTCACTTTCTTGCTTCATCCCCTAATCGAAAATGCCGTAAAATATGGCATGCGCACCAGCCCTATGCCCCTTAAGATTCGTCTTTCGGCTTCTAAAACGGGATACGGCCTATTGATAGAGGTTTGCAACACAGGAAAATGGATTGAAAGAAAGGATGGCGAAGAACATAAAGGCACCGGAACGGGTTTATGTAATGTGCGCGAACGACTGGAAAACGCTTATGGCGAAGACCACCGCTTCGAAATCATTAAACATGACGATAAAACATGTATTCGCATTGAGATAAAAGAGGATTACCTAAACGGATGACTTCGATACAATTTTGCCTCCGTTCCTACGGCAAAATCACTCAGCCACCACATGCGTATATCAGTGACATTATGCTGAAACAAAGAATACCTTATTCGCTCTGTTAACTTAAAAAAGAATCATTGGCCATGGATAAAATAAAAGCATTAGTAGTAGACGATGAGCGTCTGGCACGCAAGGGATTGATTGATCAGTTAAATCTAGTAGAGAAAGTAGAAGTAGTAGGTGAAGCTGATGGCGTGCCTGCAGCACTGGTATCGATCAAATCACTAAAACCTGATGTGGTCTTTTTGGATATACAAATGCCGGGACAAACAGGCTTCGACTTGGTAGAGCAGCTAGAAGACTACAATGGAAAAATCATCTTTGTAACAGCTTATGACGATTACGCCATACGGGCTTTTGAGATCAATGCGCTGGACTATCTGATGAAACCAGTCAACAAAGAACGCCTGGAAAAGGCTCTGGAGCGCCTCGCCGCACCACCAAAAACAAACGCAAAAGACAAAGTGACAGAAAAGCTAAACTACGACGATCAGCTCTTTACCACTGTGGGCTCTAAGATGCAGTTTTTGAAAATCAACCAAATCATCCTTATCCAGTCTGATGGGGACTATACCGACGTCAACCTGTCGAATGGCTCCCACGGACTGGTCAATAAAACAATGAAAGAGTGGGAAGAGCGCCTGCCTGAAAACCATTTCGTACGCGTACACCGCACATCTATTATCAATACGGAATACATCGAGAATATTGAAAAATGGTTCAACTATTCCTACCGCGTAAACATGAAAGGCATCGAAGAACCCGTGGTCATTTCGCGCCGTTATGCCAAGAAACTAAAGGACTTGTTTGTATAGAGTTCAATGAATAATTGAATAGATTACAAACAAGAAAATAGCTGACCAACAAAACTCAAACTTCTGCCGTTTGGTCTTTAGCTTCATTTTTTTTAGAAAAATCCGGTCTTCGGGGCACGTTTACATTTTCACAATCCCTCTGAAAATACTACTTTTGCACAAATCTAAAAAGAAGACTAAAAATGACATTTAAGCCCATCAAACTTGTATTAGAAGACGGAACAGTATTCACAGGAAAATCATTTGGTTACCACAAATCTATCGCCGGCGAAGTGGTTTTTAACACCGCTATGACCGGTTATCCTGAAAGCCTTACAGATCCATCATACAAAGGACAAATTCTGGTTTCTACTTATCCTTTGATTGGTAACTACGGTGTACCATCTGACGAACAAGAAGGCGGACTTCCAAAATATTTTGAATCAGACCAAATCCACGTCAACGGATTTATTGTATCGGAGTACTCCACCGATTACAGTCACTGGAACGCTGAAAAAAGCTTAGGCGACTGGCTGAAAGAACAGGAGATTCCGGGTATTTTCGACGTAGACACCCGCGCCCTGACCAAGTTACTTCGCGAAAAAGGTTCTATGCTGGGCAAAATTATTGCTGACGATGGAGATGTAGAATTCTACAATCCCAACGAAGACAATCTGGTAGACTTAGTTTCATGTAAAGAAAAAATCACCTACGGCGACGGCGAACACAAAATCGTGATGGTAGATACCGGCGCGAAATACAACATTATCCGTTGCCTGACCAAACGCGGCGCCACCGTAGTACGCGTGCCTTGGGATTACGATTTCACACAAGAAGAATACGACGGACTGATGTTGGCTAACGGTCCCGGTGATCCTCAACAATGTCAGGCCACCATCCAAAACATCAAAAAAGCTTTAGGCGAAGATAAACCTATCTTTGGCATCTGCTTGGGCAACCAACTGATGGGCATAGCAGCCGGTGGCGGCACCCACAAGCTAAAATACGGACACCGTAGCCACAACCAACCGGTACAGGAAATTGGTACTAACACATGTTATATTACCTCACAAAACCACGGTTTTGTTTTGGATACCGATTCATTAGGAGACCAATGGGAACCTGCTTTCGTAAATGTCAACGACAATACCAACGAAGGTATTCGCCACAAAAGCAAGCCTTTCTTCTCCACCCAGTTTCACCCGGAAGCCACCAGCGGCCCTACTGATACCGAAGTACTCTTCGATGTCTTTATAGAAAACATCAAGAAAGCGAAAGAATAAACAAACAAGACAACAGATGAAAAGACATCAGATCTTAAGACCTTACCGTCTTGTCTGATGTCTTTTTTGTCTTAAATCTACTAGTCTTTATTACACATGGCCAACAGAAGAAAAAAGAAAAAGCCTTTTTACGAGCAAGTAAGCATCACGGATATTGGTGCCGAAGGCAAAGCTATAGCCAAGATTAATGAAATGGTGGTCTTTGTACCTTATGCCATTCCCGGCGATGTAGTGGACCTGCAAGTGACACGTAAGCGCAAACGCTTTCAGGAAGCATACATCACGAAGGTGCACCAATACTCACCAGACCGCGTAGAGCCACTATG
>DHQI01000019.1:4682-47536 GCA_002408065.1 Bacteroidales bacterium UBA5342 | reverse complement strand
ATAGTAGAAGTACCCAAACACTGTCATCTTAAAATAAAAAATGAATTGGGTGCCATACGTATTGATGGAGTAAGAACCACTACACGACTGAATGCTCAATACTGTGACGTCATAATAGAAAACGCCAAAGGAAAAATTTATGCCGATTCACGTATCGGAGATATTAACCTGAAAAAATCGTATTTAGAGGGGGAGCTTATTACCGAAAACGTACATATAAAAATCCAGGAATGTGGTGGCAGTTACGATGTTAACGCACAATTTGGTAGTATATCGTGTACAATGTCAGAACAGTTGAGCCTATTCAATGCCAATTTGGAACATTGTGAAGCAACTTTTATCAACCGCACAGCTATTGAGTTTGATTATGCAATAAATACTGAAGCATCACACATCAGTGTTTTGGATGAATTATTAAAAGAAAAAATAATAAAAAATGATACCAAAGAAAGCTTAGGTATTAAAAATGAAAATGCTGTAGGAACCCTTATCATCCGATCTTCCTACAGTGATATAAATTTATATTAAAGAAAGAATTAGAAATAAACGATAAAAAAATGATAAGAATAAAGAAATACATATTCCCTTTGGCCTTGGTCAAGATATTGCTGTTCTTCTTGGTTCTTCAGCTCTTTTTTACATCGTGCGAAGAGGACAGTATGTTTTATTACGATAATTTGTACTCCAATGGTGCATTATTCGAAATTCCTGTTTCTTTTGGTGACGATAAAGAGGTTTTCAATGTAGGCGATACCGTTTATTTGGAAATAATAATAGAAAACACCTCATTATATGACCAGATTTCACAGGAAATGATCACCGTATCTGATGCTGTGTATGAAGCTCGCTTTGCTTTTCTTGACGAAATGTACAATGACGTTTTTCCGGGAACCATCATACTGGAGGCAAACGGACTAAGAAAAACAGACAATTATTTTTCAGCCACTTTTGGTCATTACTTCGCACAAAACAGTTTATTAACCAGTACACCCGAAGAAGATGTTATTAGCTTCAAAGCGGGTTTTGTATTCAATACAGCAGGGGATTATACCTTATACTTTCACAACACCCCCAATCAATATATTTCTGAAGGAGAATCAGACATCAGCTACACCAATACAGATGGTAAAGACACTGAAGCTTCAGCTATTTATTTATTTGATATGGATAATAAAACAAACAACTATATTCCCGGAGAAGACGCGGAAATAAATCCCTTGGATTGGGCCGCTTTTGATCAAGGTATTAAAGAATTTAAAATAATTGATGATCAGGAATAATGAAAAGTAGAATTCTACATATTATTATTTTAGCACTAATGGCTTTGCCTATGTTAGCACAGCATGACTACCGTCCTTTTAAGGTAGATGCCGGACTATTGTTAGGCGAAGTACACAAACATAATGTAGGCCTGATAGCCCCCTATGTAGAGCCAAAATATAATATAAACAACCGCTTTACTGTAGGAATGCGTTTGGAATATACCTTTTATTACAAAGAAGATTTTGTGGATTACAACCCGGACAACCCGTATTTTACTGATGCGAATGCCGAAGGATGGAATTTCTCAACCATACTAACCGGAGATTATTATTTTAACGATAATTATTTAAGACCATTTATAGGTATTGGTGGCGGCTTATATTATATGTATATCGATACTGAAAATTCTTTTGATTATTCGAATAAGAAAAACATTGGCGCCATGGGCTTTATGCCACGGGCAGGATTCAACATTGGTCAGTTCAGGTTGTCTTGCGAATACAACTACATTATGACTGATGAAATAGATTTAAATTATTTTTCACTAAAAATAGGTTATGAAATAGGCGGTGGTAAAAAATGGTTTTAAAGATTAATAAACAACAAATTTCAGTTAATTGCTGATGACATTTCAGTAACTACTGTTGACATTACAGAAAAGAAATAACTAATACAAAAGCAAATGGTAAACAAGTAATACTATTTTGGGACGATTTTTTCGTTTAAGAACCATTTGTATACAGACACTCAACAATAGAGTAAAAGAAAAACGACAAAATTAAACTAATTAAAAATTCAAAATATATGAAATTCACTGCACAACAAATAGCTGACTTTTTAGGGGGGAAAGTAGAAGGTGACAAAAAAGTCAAGGTTTCAGAGTTTGCTAAAATAGAAGATGCCAAAGGCGGCTCTATAACTTTTTTAGCAAATCCTAAATATACCAACTATGTGTATGAAACAAAAGCTTCCATCATTTTAGTAAATGACGATATTGAGTTTGATAAAGAAATAGGTGCCACACTGATACGTGTACCCAATGCTTATGAATCACTCGCTAAACTAATGCAGTTTTACGAAAGCAGCAAGCCTAAGAAAAAAGGTAAATCGAAAAAAGCTAGTATCCATAAAACTGCTGTATTAGGAAACAGTTGTTTTGTAGATGACTTTGCATTTATAGGAGCTAATGTAAAAATAGGCGACAATGTACGCATATACCCACATGTGTATGTAGGAGATAATGTGACAGTTGGCGATAATACTGTTATTTATCCTAATGTAAGTATATACCATGACTGTAAGGTAGGATCCGACTGTGTTTTTCACAGTGGTGTTGTGATTGGATCTGATGGTTTTGGCTTTGCACCTAGCGATGATCAGGACTATGAAAAAATACCACAAATAGGTAACGTAATAATCGAAGACCGTGTGGAATTGGGAGCCAATACTACTGTAGACCGAGCTACAATGGGATCTACCATTATTCGCAAAGGTGTGAAACTAGACAATATGGTACAGGTAGCACACAATGTGGAGATTGGAGAACATACCGTGATTGCTTCACAAACGGGTATTTCGGGTTCTACTAAACTGGGCGCACATATGATGGTAGGTGGTCAGGTAGGTTTTGCAGGCCATATAAACATAGCCGACCATGTAAAAGTAGGGGCTCAATCAGGCCTTAACAATAATATAAAAGAAGAGGGAGCTATACTAATGGGGTCTCCTGTTACAGACATGTCCACCTGGCGTCGTTCGTCCATTGTGATGAAAAACTTGCCGGATATGCAACGCACCATTAATCGCTTGGAACGCGAATTAAAAGCGTTAAAAGAACAAGCAGGAGAATAGTAACCCCACACATTTAAGCAAATAAAGTCTAAATAGAGCTATGATGGATAGACAAATAACATTAAAACAAGCCATTGAATTTTCTGGTGTTGGACTACACACAGGTAAAAAAGTAAATATGAAATTTTTACCTGCAGACATTAACCATGGCTATGTTTTTAAACGCGTAGACATAGATGGACATCCCACAATACCTGCACGTGCTGATAAAGTGATTGATACTGCCCGTGGAACTATTATCGGAAATGAACATTTTCATATAACCACTATAGAACACTCTCTATCTGCACTATACGCTATGGGGGTTGACAACTGTATGATAGAAATAGATGCCGAAGAAGTACCTATTCTAGAAGGAAGTGCCAAACCATTTGTAGATGCTATAATAAAAGCAGGAGTAGTAGAACAAGATGCTTACCGTCAGTATTTCAAACCCAAAAAGAAAATTACCCTACGCGATGGTAATAAGAAAATGGAAATTATTCCGGATGATGACTACACCATCAATACCTTTTTAAGTTTTGATGACTCAGTAATGCTGAAAAATCAGTATGCCTCTATGGAGAATCTGGACGAATTTCCTACTGAAATAGCCCCTTGTAAAACCTTTGTTTTTCTGCGCGAAGTAGAATTTTTATACAATAATAACTTGGTAAAAGGTGGTAGTCTTGACAATGCCTTAGTGATAGTAGACCGTGTGATACCACAAGAAGAGCTAGACCGCTTGGCCGATCTTTTCAACCAACCTCACGTAAAAGTAGACAAAGCCGGGGTGCTCAACAATACCAAGATGACTTTTGACAATGAGCCGGCCCGTCACAAAATATTAGATATCGTCGGTGATCTGGCATTGCTGGGAATGCGTATCAAAGGCCGTATAGCTGCTACCCGTCCGGGGCATAAGCTAAACACCGATTTTGCTAAAAAACTACTTACAGAAGTTAAAAAACCGGAGTATCAGGCTCCGGATTGCGACATCAATGCAGAGCCTTTGATGAACATTGATGAAATTCGTCGTCTTTTGCCTCACCGACCACCTTTTTTACTGGTTGATAAAGTTATTAAACGTGAAGACAATACCATTATTGGGCTGAAAAATGTCACCATGAACGAGCCATATTTTGTTGGCCATTTTCCCGATGAACCTATTATGCCAGGCGTTCTTATAGTAGAAGCAATGGCACAAACAGGAGGCCTGATGGTATTGAGCGATGTAAAAGATCCGGAGAACTACTCCACCTATTTTATGAAAATTGACAATGTAAAATTTCGCCAAAAAGTAATCCCAGGGGATACATTAATATTTCGTCTTACTTTCACTTCGCCTATACGACGTGGATGCGCTTATATGCGTGGCGAAGCTTTTGTCAATAATGTACTTGTAACAGAAGCTGAGTTTATGGCTCAGATTATTAAAAATAAAAAACAATAAAACGATGATAAGTGAATTAGCCTATATACATCCCGAGGCCAAATTAGGAAAAGACGTAACTGTTGAACCCTTTGCCTATATCGATGCCAATACAGTAATTGGTAACGAAACCCTGATACGTTCCGGTGCAAAAATATTAAGTGGAGCACGCATTGGAAAAAAGTGTGATATCCATTCCGGAGCTGTGATATCAGGAATTCCGCAAGACCTTAAATTTGTGGGCGAAGAAACCACCGCCGAGGTAGGTGATAACACCACCGTACGCGAGTGTGCTACCATCAACCGTGGCACAAAAGCCCGTGGAAAAACAACCGTAGGAAACAACTGTCTACTGATGGCTTACAGCCATATTGCACACGATTGTGAGGTGAAAAACAATGTTATTATTGGTAATGCCAGTCAGGTAGCAGGTGAGGTGGTCATCGAAGATTTTGCTATTCTAAGCGGTGTTGTTATGGTTCACCAGTTTGTAAAAATAGGAGCTCACGTTATGATCCAAGGTGGCTCTAAAGTAAGCAAAGATGTACCGCCTTATATCACAGCAGCACGTGAGCCATTAGTGTTCTCGGGTTTGAATGTGATAGGTTTGCGTCGTCGTGGTTTCTCTAACGAGCAAATTCGCGAAGTACAAGAAGTGTACCGTTATCTATACCAGCGTGGTATGAACAATTCGGATGCATGTGATGCCATCGAAACCGAATTACCAATATCAGAAGAGCGTGACAATATTCTTTATTTTGTTCGCAATTCAAAACGCGGTGTGATCAAGGGTTACACAACGAAATAATCCCAATTAAAATACCAATTAGAAAAGCCTGTTCTCTTCCATCCGGAATTGAACAGGCTTTTTTCTATACGTAATGAGTGCTTATATAGAAATCATGTCTTAAGGCTCATCTTAAAATAAAACTGGAATTAGCCATTTATTTCATCTAAAATATCCTGAATATCTTCCTGGCAACCACCACACAAGGTACCGGCTTCCGTTTCTTCTCCCACTTCTTCTACAGTGGTCAATCCTTTAGTTTTAATAGCTTCTACTATTTCACTTTTGTAAATCTCTAAGCATTTGCAGATTGGTTCTTCGCTCATAATTGTAGTTTTATATTGAAGTTGTTAAAAAAAATAGCTTTAAAACTAAAACGCAAGATGAGATAAAAATGTTCAGCGAGCAAGAAACTCAGCCCACAGTTACAATACTTTGCTAATTGCAGAAGGGTAAAATGGCAATTGGGTGAAATTTTTCAGAAAATTGTCATCTTTCGGGCATAACGTATCGATTTTTTACCGACATTCGCTATAGAATTGAGTTTTTGACTTGTATATAGCAAAAACCAACGTGATTAAGATTTGCTTTTTTGTAATTTAAAAGATGAAGTGCAGTTATGGCAAACATCAGTAAAACAGAATTCCTGAACGCTGTTCGGGCAAAAAATAAAGGAGAAGACGAATTTCTACAAGCAGTAGAAGAAGTGGTGGAAACTGTATGGGATTATTATGTGGAACATCCGCAATACCGTCAGGCCAAGATATTGGAACGTATGGCTGAGCCGGAGCGTGTGATTATGTTTCGCGTACCTTGGGTAGATGATAGTGGGGAAGTACAGATCAACCGTGGTTTCCGTGTAGAATTTAACAGTGCACTGGGTCCTTACAAAGGCGGTTTACGTTTTCACGCCAGTGTGACCTTGAGCGGGTTAAAGTTTTTAGGCTTTGAACAAACCTTTAAAAACAGCTTGACGACTCTGCCAATGGGAGGCGGAAAAGGTGGTTCGGATTTTAATCCCAAAGGAAAAAGTGACAACGAAATAATGCGCTTCTGTCAGGCTTTTATGAGCGAACTCTACCGTCATATTGGCGCTAATACCGATGTGCCGGCTGGTGATATCGGTGTAGGAGGTCGTGAGATTGGTTATCTGTTTGGTCAATATAAAAAGCTTAAAAATGAATTCTCCGGTATTCTGACGGGGAAAGGTATGGAGTATGGTGGTAGCCGTATCCGACCCGAAGCAACCGGTTTTGGTGCCGTATATTTTGTAAAAGAGATGCTAGCTACCAAAGGAGAAACACTGGAAGGAAAAACGATTTCTCTTTCAGGCTTTGGCAACGTAGCCTGGGGTGCTGCTCTGAAAGCAACGGAACTAGGCGCAAAAGTGGTGACCATTTCCGGCCCTGATGGTTATATTTATGATGAAGAAGGCATCACTGACCATAAAATTGATTATTTGCTGGAGCTGCGTGCTAGCAATATGGATATTGTTGAACCTTATGCCGAGCGTTACGGTGTACCTTTTTTCGAAGGAAAAAAACCTTGGGAACAAAAAGTGGACATCGCCATGCCTTGTGCCATCCAAAACGAAATGGATGATATGGATGTCAAAACCCTCATAGACAACGGCTGTCAGCTCATAGCAGAAGTATCAAATATGGGCTTAACAGCGGAAGCTGCAGACTTGGCTGCAGAAAAAACAACCTTTGCACCCGGCAAAGCGGTAAATGCCGGAGGTGTAGCTGTATCCGGACTGGAGATGAGTCAAAACAGTATGCGTTTGCTCTGGTCAGAAGAAGAAGTAGATGAGCGACTGAAACACATCATGAGCGATATTCATAAAACCTGTGTGGAATATGGCCAAGAAAACTCTAAAGTCAACTACATCAAAGGTGCTAATATAGGTGGCTTCGTAAAAGTGGCAGATGCTATGATTGCACAAGGGGTCGTTTAAATTAAAAATGAATAGTTAAAAATAATGCTTCCCTAAATCCTGATGTCTATTGCGAGGGGTTCAGCAATTAAGAGTTATAAAATAAGGGGCTGGAATAGAGTTTCAGCGCCCTTTTTTTTATTTTAGCCAGTCGTAAATTTTAAATTAATAATCTTGAATAGTTTCATGTCACCGACAACTCTTTACATCACCATCATCACTTACATTGCTGTACTTGTCCTTATTTCCCATTTAACGGGCAAAGGCGCTAACAGCAACACTTTTTTCTCAGCCAATCATAATGCCAAGTGGTATGTGGTGGCTTTTGGTATGATAGGGGCCTCACTCAGCGGTGTCACTTTTATCTCTGTACCGGGTTGGGTGCGCGATACCGGGATGACTTATATGCCGATGGTGGTGGGTTATTTCTTTGGTTATTTGGTGATAGCACATGTGCTCTTACCGGTTTATTATAAAAATAAACTTACCTCTATCTACGAATATTTAGGCCAACGTTTCGGACAAAGAACACACAAGGCCGGTTCGGCTTTTTTCCTGCTCTCCAGAACTATCGGAGCTGGTTTTCGTCTTTTCTTGATGGTAAGTGTGCTGCAGCTAACGGTGTTTGATTCTTTAGGTATTCCATTTTGGGTGAGTGTTATAGTGGCATTAACACTTATTTTTGTTTACACTTTTCGTGGTGGAATGAAAACCATTATCTGGACAGATGTATTGCAAACAGCTATATTATTAGTCGCTCTAGTGGTGACTATCTGGGATGTATCGCGCCGCTTAGATTTTACTTTTACACAAGCCGTAAGTGCTGTTGTCGAAAGCCCCTTCTCAAACATGATTATCTGGGACGATTGGCAAAGTGCTAATCATGTACTAAAACAATTCATCAGCGGAATATTTATCACTATTGTAATGACGGGTCTGGATCAGGATATGATGCAAAAAAACCTGACTTGCCGTAATTTAAAGGAAGCACAGAAAAATGTAAAATCCTACGGTTTTGCCTTTGTTCCGGCCAATTTACTCTTTCTTTCTCTGGGTGTTTTATTAGTTTTATTTGCTCAACAGAATGCGATAACTTTACCCGAAAGAGCCGATCATATTTACCCTATGCTGGCTACAGGCGGATATCTGAGCCCGGTCACATCAGTGTTTTTCTTGATTGGTTTATTAGCCGCAGCGTATTCCAGCGCCGATTCTGCTTTAGCCTCACTGACCACAGCTTTTGCTTTCGATTTTGTAGACATCGGAAAACAAGAAGAAAAACAAGCCAAATATACCCGTATTAAGATTCACCTGGGCTTTGCAGTTTTACTTACCACCATTATCCTGCTCTTTAATGCTTTAAATAATGACAGTGTAGTCTCAGCTCTTTTTAAAGCAGCCGGGTACACCTACGGACCACTATTAGGTATTTTTATTATAGGTATTTTTACTCAATGGCAACTGAAGGATAAAGGTATTCCTCTGGTAATGATTGTTTCACCTTTCTTAACTTTTGGGGTAAAATGGCTGGTCAGTACTTTTTCAAATTATCATTTTGGCTATGAATTGCTTTTGATCAATGCTGCTATAACTATTGCAGGTTGTGCGCTTTTCTTAAGGAAATAGATTCACCGTAACAAACTATAAAAACAAACGATTCAAACGTGCCACAAAATCCACACAGCGTTTTTTGCGGTAACGCTTAACGTCTTTGTAACCACCTATCCAGCGTATGCCGTAGAGGTCGTTAGTAATAAAGATTTCTTCTACTTCCTTGATAAAAGCTAATGAAACAGCATCTGTTGGGGTAACAATATAACCATCCTTTTCTGCTATCTCCATGACTTTTTTACGCATAATACCATCAGTACAACCGCAATCAGCTGAAGGGGTATAAATGGTTTTCCCGTTAGCAAAGAAAATATTACCATCAATAGCTTCCACTATTTTACCTTCAGGATTACAGATGAAGCAGGTATCTAATTTACTTTGTTCGGCATAGCGCAGAGCCTGAAATTTAAACGTAAGGTCATTGGTCTGAAAAGGTGAGAGATAAGTCTTGGCTTTGTAAGCACCGGGAAATATATCGGCATTGAATCCGCGTTCGTTAAGTTCGAAATTTTTTTCGCCCAAAGGCTCTGCTTCTATAAGATAATTGAGTTCATGTTTCGTAGTCAACAACTCAGCATCGTCCTGACGCCAAAGGGTCAGCCTTATTCTATTGAGGTTATAAAGCTTTTTACGGTGTACCAATAACTCGATAGAACGCAGAAGTTCTTCCTCGCTAAAGGCAGAAAGATAAGAAATACCAAGGATTTCTAATGCTCTGGAAAAACGTTTGAAATGATCTTTAAAAAAAGGCACCCTAATACCTGTAGCACGCATCTCTTCCACGATGGCTTCTCCAAAACGAAAGGCACGATTGTCAAAGCTAAGCTGGGCAAATTTTTGAGGTAATATTTCACCGTTCAGGCAGAGATAATTCATAAAAAGGGATTAAATGGTTTCAAGATGTCGACATTATGCGGGTTATAAGTATCTAATATTAGTGTCATCACTACGTCATATCATGAACTATCAACAGTCACTTCTAAAGGACAACTATTTTACTATTCGATCTACAAATGGTCGTATATCGACGTTGCTTTCAATTTTTAACGTTTTTAAACCGGAAGCTTCTCCAGCAGCAATATCGCGCAGACTATCGCCTATCATCCAGGATTGAGTGCGGTCGATATCAAAACGCGATATGGCTTTTTCTATATTAAGATTTAACGGTTTGCGGCATAAACATTTTTGCACATCGTTATGATGCGGACAATAATAAATCTCATCTAATGTGATACCAACTTCGGTCAGTAAATTCCGCATTTTAAGGTGGACTTTTTCCACATCTTCGCAGCTGTATTGTCCCTTATCCACACCGCCCTGATTACTGATAACAATAAGCATAAAACCGGCCTTCTTAAACGCTTTTAAAGAATCAATAATGCCTTCGTTCAATATAAAATCCTCAGGCTTATAGATGTAATAATGCCCCACATCACTATTTATAACACCGTCACGATCTATGAATATGGCTTTTTGCATGTAAATCCAAGTTTAAAGTCACGTATTCCACTGATATATATCAGGATTGGAATTTCTAAATGAGCTTTTGTTATTTGATCTTTATATCTTTCCATTCCCCATCCAAAAGGACACGCTCGTGAGTAATTCCCGCAGCTTTCAAAGCCTCATAAGCCTCTTTATAAGCGGCTGTCATCATTTCTTTTTGATGACAATCAGAGTTTACCTGTACGGGTATTTTTAAACGTTTAAGGTCTTTTATAAAATCCTGATGAGGAAAGAAAAAGTCTAAAAGATGGTAATGTTTGGTGTTGATTTCTACTATGTAGTCTTTGGCTTTTGCTATTTCTAACAACGTCATGACTTCATCGCGATACCACTTTTCATCCAAGGAGAAATATTCACGTCCGTGCTGATAGATTTTATCGATATGACCAACGATATCAAAACCACCCAGCTCCATCATAGCTACCGATTGCTCGGTAAAATCGCGTACCAAACGTTTGATATCACCACCGTAAATTTGATCCAGACCCGTTTTGAACTCTTCGCTGCTACCATCTATCGTCCAGCGCTCACCATCTAATACCAACTGACCAAGAAAGTGAATAGATCCTACCAAATAATCAGATGCAATTTTTTGTATATGAGGACTTAAAGCATTTGTTTCATCCTTGATATAATCGACTTCCAGACCGCGGTATATTTCTATCTGATCGCCATATTTTTCTATTAAACTTAGTAATTCAAGCGTATAAGCCCCACTTTTATCATGCGGCATACACCAAAAAGCAGGAAAAGGTACAGGAGCGTGGGAAGAAAAACCAAGAGCTGGAAAACCAGCCTTAATAGCCGCTTGCACCATTTCTTCGGCAGAACTGGCACCGTCACAAAATTGGGTATGGCAGTGGTAACAAGTCATAATATAAGTTATAAATTACTCAGTTAAAAGATAGAAGTTATAATTCCAGATAGGTCTCGATAAAGGTAGCCTTTTCTGATTTAGGATTAAAGAAATATTCGCGAATGGCGGCCGGTAAGAGGACACTCTCGCCCTTCTTAATATTAACAGCTTCCCCCTCTTCGTACTCAATATCAAATTCGCCCTCGGTACAGATTAATATCACATAAGAATCAAGGAAATAATAATCGCGTCCCAGCTTTTTATCAAAACTAAAAAGATTGGTTGTAAAATAGTCACATTTGGCCAGATTCACGGGTGTATTTATAGCTTCTTCATAGGGAGTCTTATTATTCTCCTGAGCTTGATAATCCAACACTTCCAGAGACTCTTCTACGTGCAACTCACGAGCATGACCTTGATCATCGCGACGGTCATAGTCATACACCCTGAAGGTAATATCCGACGTTTGCTGTATCTCTACAATCACATTGCCGCCGCCAATAGCGTGCACACGACCTGCAGGTATAAAGAAAACATCGCCGGGTGCAGCATCATCGGCTCTAAGAAGTTCTTCTACAGCATTTTCCTTGATGGCTTTTTCCACCTCGGCCCGTGAGGAGTTTTTATCAAAACCAGAGACTATTTTAGCCTCTTTTTCACAATCCAGTACATACCACATCTCAGTTTTACCGTGTGCATTGTACTTTTCGTTAGCTTGTTTTTCGTTAGGATGTACCTGCACCGAAAGGTCAGCTTGTGCATCAATAATTTTTATCAAAACAGGCAGCTCTAAACCGTGTTTTTCATAGACTTTTTCGCCCACAAGATCGCCCATATAGACTTCGATCATCTCGCTTAAATTATTACCTTTAAACGCACCATTAGAAACCACAGAAACATTACCTTCTACCGAAGAAATTTCCCAGGTTTCACCAACTTTAGCATCAGGCTTATCACCTTTACCCAGTTCTTTGTATAAATAGTTTCCACCCCAAATGGTTTCTTTTAGAATAGGGTTAAATTTTAAGGGATATAACATAGTTTATGTTTTTTTTATTTCAATAATTATTTTACTACTCTATTATAATAATCAACGAGTTGTATCAGGTCTTGTTCTTTGCGAAGGGATAATTTTTCTTTTTTCATATAGTTTTTCGCATCTATTTCTGGAAGATATGTAATGAGCTCTTTTTTATTACTAATCAAGCTTAATGTTTCACCTTCTTTAGCCCAATAGTATTCGTCACTTTTATTAACATATTTAGCGGGTTGAGCATCTTGATATCCTTTAGGTTCTTCCTTTTCTTTAAACCCTTTACTACGTTTAGCATACAAAGTTAATTCACCGGAAGCCAACAAATAAAAATTGGCCCAGCGTTCTCTATTGCCGGACAAATACTTGACTGATTTTAAGGTATCATTACCAATCACTGCAAATATCATTTGGTCTTTAGATGGGATTTGAAAAATTTGCTCCCTGAAACTCACTTCTAATTCATCATCAAAAGCATTATAGCGTAAAAGCACATCTTCATAAAAGGAACTATCTTTTAAAAGTACAAGTCCTTTAACAAAATCATCATTGTAATAAGGTGAACCTTCAATATGTGCATCACGCTCACCAAACTTACCATTTTCCATTTTACTTCTAAGCTCGTATAAATCCTGATAATTATCAGTTTGAGCGGTCAATAGATAAGAAAAGGAAAGACAAAAAATAAATAATAAAAATCTCATTATTTAAGAGTTATGGATACCGGACAGTGATCAGACCCCATAACATCGTTGTGGATAGCTGCATCTGAAATATTATTTACGAAAGTCTCGCTTGCCAGGAAATAGTCAATGCGCCAACCTACATTCTTACCCCTTGCTCCGGCCCGGTAACTCCACCAAGAATATTTATCGGTCACATCGGGATAAAAATGACGAAAAGTATCCACAAAACCACGGGAAGTATAGCGATCCATACCGTCTATTTCTTCCTGCATAAAACCTGCAGATTTGTTATAATTAGCTTTAGGACGGGCCAAATCTACTGGCTTATGTGCTACATTAAAGTCACCACACACCAATACCGGTTTGCTTTGTTCCAAAGTTTTAAGGTAAGTAAAAAAAGCCTTGTCCCAACGCTGACGATAATCTAAACGCTTAAGTTCAGATCCGGAATTGGGCACATAAACATTGACCACATAAAAGTTGTCATATTCGGCACAGAGTACACGACCTTCGGTATCGTGCTCTGCAATACCTATGTTTTGTGTTACATTTATCGGTACTTTTTTTGATATGATGGCCGTACCAGAATAGCCTTTTTTCTCGGCTGAATTGGAATAAATATGATAGTCTTCAATCTTAGCAAGCGTTTCTGCCACCTGATCATCCTGGGCTTTAGTTTCCTGTAAACAAAAAACATCAGCGTCCATTGTTTTAAAATCTTCGAAGAAATTCTTTTTTGCCACAGCGCGTATGCCGTTGACATTCCATGAGATGAGTTTCATTGTTTGTGTTGAAAATTTGAAATTGGAAAATGGAGATTTGAAAATGGAAATTGGAAATTGGAAATTGGAAATTGGAAATTGGAAATTGGAGATTGGAAATTGGAGATTGGAGATTGGAAATTCGATGGAGTTTTCCAATTTCTAATTTCAAATATCTATTATTAATTACCAAAACACACACCCAAACTACGTCCGCGCTCTATCAAAGGATCGTCGGGGGTTAGTAATCTAAGTTTTCCGCCTACCTCTTCGAGCGGAACATGAGTTATTTGTCCATCACGTTTAGCTACCATCTGACCAAAAATACCTTGATGAATAAGGTCCGTAGCATAACCACCTAGCTGAGTAGAGAAAATACGGTCAGTAGCAGTAGGCGACCCCCCACGCTGTATATAGCCCAAGATTGTTTCGCGGGTTTCCATACCGGTAATTTCCTGTATTTGCTTGGCTATATAACGGGCTGCTGGTTTATTACCTTCTTTCTTAATACCTTCGGCTACTACTACAATAGAGAAGGATTTTTCTTGCATCGAACGTTCTTGCAGATAGTCTGTCACTTTATTGATGTCATATTCTATCTCAGGCACCAGAATAACATCACCACCACCGGCCATACCGGCATAAAGCGCCAACCAACCAGCATGATGACCCATAATTTCGATCACCATAACACGGCGGTGCGAGTTGGCAGTGGTGTGCAAACGGTCGATAGCATCGGTAGCAATAGACAAAGCTGAATCAAAACCAAAAGTAAGATCTGTTCCATACACATCATTATCAATGGTTTTGGGAATTCCAATAACGTTTAAACCTTCCTTAGCCAATAAATTAGCGGTACGCTGGGTTCCATTACCACCAATACAAACCAAGGCATCAAGTCCTAAATCTTTGTAGTTTTTCTTTATTTCTTCGGGCTTATCTTCGAAAGGATCAGAATCTTTTTTCTTAAACGGTTTTTCGCGCGATGTGCCCAGCACAGTACCTCCCTTAGTCAAAAGACCTGACAGAAGTTTTTCGTCCATAGGGATGTAATCCTTATACAAAAGTCCGCGGAATCCTTCAGTAAAACCAATCACTTCCATGCCGTATTTCACAATGGCTGTTTTACCCACTCCACGTATGGTGGCATTTATACCCGGACAATCTCCTCCTGCTGATAATATTCCGATCTTCATATTCTTATGTGTTTTGTGTTATAATACCACAAATATAAGACTTATTTAGGGGAAACTCAACGCCTGAAAAAGATGATTAAAACAGTAGGCCATAAAAAGCACAGCTTAAAAAACTGTGCCCTTTTATTCAAAGCTCCTTTAAGAATTTTTTTCTTTAGTCTGTCAACAACAGTTTCTGTGTCTTACCCACTGATTGCTCGAAACCATCGTCGATAGTAATACGGTAAAAATATAAACCACTATTAAGTGATGTCAAGGGTTGCCAATCGAAATATATTTCATTGGTAGAAGAATAATAGTATTCGGAACTTTTGTATAAAGTTTTACCATAAACATCAAAAATATCCAGCATTACCGTCACGGTTTTATCAGGACGGTCGTGCTCTGCTACAAAATGTACCTTATCACCCGATGAAAGAGATACCGGATTAGGATAAGAATAAACAGAAGAAATTACCGGTAAAACATCATTCTTAACTTTAAATGTTATTTCTGCCGTTGACGAATTATTCTGCATATCCCATACTTTAAGCTGCAAGGTATGTGTGCCAACATCTAAATCCTTCAAACTATAAGCGATAGTGCCCTGGGTAAAATCACCGGCACGCGTGGTATAGCTCGTGTTAATCACCTCAATGGTATTCGGATCATCATTCAGCTTAATCGTAATATCATGACCTATGGCATTACCCGAGGTGTTTATACCACTAATATCTGACACATTAGCTATTAGCATAGGGTTAGGATTAACGGCATCACCATCAGAGAAAGAAGGTGAATTCATATACATTTCGAGCGCAGGACCTACCGTATCTGATTCAAAGCCGTAATTAAAGCCGCCCAGATAAAAGTCTTCGTAATAACCATTAGCCTCCACTTCGTCGCTTGTAGCATAATACTCTATACGGCCTTTACCTGATGTATAATCCATATCTTTGGGTAGAATAAATGAAAAGGTAAAGCGACCGTTGTCTACAGTAGTTTTTCCACTATAGAGGATAGAATTCCACATTAAAAAACTTGTTTCATTGGAATCGTCATCGTTAGCTAAGGTATTTAATTCAGATATTTTATCATAAACGATAGGGTACAACAAGCCGTTAAAATCAGTATCTACCGAACCATCTGATTTGGCTATATGCCCACTTACCGTCATTTTACTTAAAGACTGTAAAGTATCAGAAAATAATGCAATATCCTCACCATTAATACTATCTGTCATAACTTCCCAATCAGCATCGGCAAATACCAATTGCAGGGCAGGATCACCTATCAAGGCAAATTTTCGTTTATTAGCCCCTGTACCGGTAGCTTGTTTGGTCAATCGGGAGACATCACCCAAACGGTGTTTTTCGCCATTAACACTAGCCAAAACATATCCATAAAAATTACGTGTTATGGTAAGATTAGAACTGGAATATACCAAACGGGTAGTGGTAAAAAGGGCAATACCGCCGCCTATGGGATTAAGAAATACACTTTCGCCACCTGACAATTCATCATTATGGTCGTAAGGGCAAAAATCACAAGTGGCCGTTACCCATAATGGAAGATTAGCAAGATTTTCCATGGCATTGATATCTGAAATATACATCAATTTTTCACCAGAAAGAGATGAGGGACTGCCATGCCCGGTATAACTCCATATTAAAGTACCTTCGTCCAAATATTTATCTGATAATTTTTTAGCGTCAGGATAGCTATGTCCATTAGATTCTTTTATTTGTTCAAAAGCATCGAGATAAATCTTTTTAACCGCTATTCCGGGATTTTCACGACGCACTTTTTCAGCCAGTTCTTCTGCATCATTCAAATGCCGGTTACTATCTTCATCATCAGCAATAAAACAAACACGGTTTTTCCATGTATTACGTTTAACATTATCCAGATAAGTTTCAATTTTAGTCACCACATCATCCCCTTCACTCACCGAATTAATAGGGATGCGACCTATGCCAATATCTACCTTATCGTACTGTTCAATATTCGTTTCACCAGTACTGCTATTTTTGGCCTCATTGCCTTCATCATCGTCTAATAGGCCATAATAATCATCAGATACATAAGTAACCGATCCATTAATAGATTCTATAGACTGATAAGTCATTATCCGCGATGGCTCTACTGATACATCCGTACCTTTTTCGTAGAGGCGGTTGTTGTACGAACCATCGCCCAGTAATAACAAATATTTAAACTTATCCGTGTCGGCAGATTTATCGTAAAGCATTTTCATAAACCAACGAATAGCGCTTACGTCCGCTTTTCCACCGGAAAATTCATTAAAAATCTTATCCTGTGTCGTAATAAAAATGTCCATTCCATCCCTTTCGCGATGAATATCGGCCAAGTCTTCAGCAACACTCATAAAAGTCTCGTCGGTAAGTATGACCATATCCGGAACAGGTGTAGCATGGAGATTTTGATTTTCCACAGAACCAATAAGAGAAGGCGATGAAAAAGAAGCTCCAATATTAACAGCAACAAATTTTTGAATAGCAGTACCATCCGTCAAAAAAGTTGTTTTATTAGCATTAATAGAAGCACTTATAGATTTGACATCGTAAGCATTACTCACATCCCAAACCAAGGTATTAGCCGTAGTATTGCTTATTTCGTAATTCACCAGATCATCTACTACAGGTTTGTTTCTAAACAGTAAATAACTGTTTTCCAGACTTAGTTCTCGTGACAATTCTACCCTAAAATAATCGATATATCCTTTAGCTAAATTTTCTTGAGAAGAATAGCTCATTTGCACTTCTACGCTATTACCCGAAGGTGTAAAATCATAAGTAGCACTGCGGTATTGCAGTAGGTTAGAAGTACCTTCTGAGCTGACTTTTCCTAAAGTAATGTTGCCTTTGCTATTTCCATCGATATTAATCGTTAAATAATTAGATAAAGAATAAGATTCGGCTAAAACACGTACCCCTACTTTAGCTGTAGACGCTACTACATTATCAAAAGAAAAAGTATGTTCAATACTATTCCCCGAGGTAATACCATCAGAATACCATTCGCGTCCCGAATGACCTATATTACTTTCTTCCGGTTCGTAAAAATCATAATCTACAAAAGTGGTATAGGTTCTGCTACTTGTTCCTGTAGGTTCTGTACGGGCTGTGATACGTTTAGCTTCGCCGACATCAGAAGTGATGAAATAATAGTTTTCGTTCCAGAATAAATGTTGCTCGTGTTCATACATTCCGCTACTGCTGTTATAATTCCAGGTATTAGGGCCCTGAGCATAAAACAAAATATAATCGCCACCATCATAAATGGCAATTTCCTTAATATCATCTATATAATTCTGTATTAGAGTAGGTTCCATTCCGGGTATTTTGGTAAACACCGCGACCTTAGCCGGATCTACTCCCATATCGCGCAGCTGACTATAAGATAATTTATAAATACCATCTTTTTTCACAGCTACTTTATACCAATTGCCTGTGGCTAACAAAGAATTATCAGCAAACCATGTACTGGCACTTTTGAGTTTTATCTTTCTATCTTTGTTTATCTCAAGTTCAAAGGATTCTAAACGGTAAAGCTTACCATCTTTATATTTAAACGGTAAAAGCCAAGCTTCTAAAGCATAATCTTGACGGGATGAAGTCACTTTTCCATCTATTTGAAACTCCTCAGGAATAGATTTAATATCTATAAAAGTGTCAATGTCTATTTCAGAAAAAATAAGATGAGTCAGATTAAAGCTGTAATCATAATTTTGAGCTTCATCAGCATTAAGTCGCTCTCTATAGTTATAATAAGGTAAGAATGAAGCATTAGTATATGCTGCCCCGGCAAAAGATAAGACTTCTACACTATCTTCACCCGCATAAATTATTTTATTCTCTTCCCAATCTAAAGTCATAGATTGAGAAAAAAGTAGATAAGGTATAAATAATAATATTGCTTGAACTATTTTCTTCATTATAAGAGTTTAATTATTTAACTCAAAATATTTTGTTCCACTAGTTGATACGCCATTACCATCATCAATAGTAATACGGTAAAAATAGAGTCCCTGATGGAGTAAATTTAAATCTTTCCAATCGAAATAAATTTCATTAGAAGGCGAATAAGAATAATCGCCATTAGAATACACCACCTGACCACTAGCATCAAACACATTAAGTTTTACAGTCAGGCTCTTGTCAGAATCCTCATAAACAGCTATAAAACGCATGGTTTCTCCTGATGAAACGGGATAACAATACACCGAAGCTATTTCCGGTCTGCCATCATTTTTTACTTGAAATGTTACTTCTTTAGTCGAAGAATTATTCTGCATATCCCAAGCTTTCAGTTGTAATGTATGAGTGCCCTCTTCTAAATTATTCAGACGATAAGCCACCGTTCCTCTGGTAAAATCATCGTCGTTTGTAGCATAAGAAGAATTAATATCTGTCAGTGTTTTCGAATCATTATCCAACATAATAGTCATAGTGTGACCGATGAAATTATCCGAGGTATTAATACCACTACTATCCGATATTTCAGCTATCAATAAGGAATTAGGATTAACCACATCACCATCAGAAAAGGCCTTGGAATTAAAGTATAAATCTATCTTAGGCCCTTCATTATCAGCCTCAAAATCGCTATTAAAACCTCCAATATAAAAATCCTCATAATAACCATTAGCTTCGGCCTTTTCGCTGGTAGCATAATATTCAATACGGCCTTGGCCCACGCTATAATCCATATTCTTAGGCATTAAAAACGAAAAGGTAAAGCGTCCCTTCGTCACAGACGTTTTGCCACTATAAAGAACAGAATTCCACATCACAAAATCTTTCTTCTGCGAACCTCCTTCATTAGCTAAAGTAGTAAACTCAGAAATCTTATCATAGATGATAGGATATATTAAACCCGTGAAATCAGTATCCAGCGATCCATCTGATTTAGCTATATGCCCACTAATAGTCATTTGACTCAAAGCCTTAATAGTATCTGAAAAAAGAGCGACGCTCTGACCATTGATACTATCCGTTTTCACTTCCCAAAGAGCATCTACATTATTAAGATGTAGGGCCGGATCACCTATCAAAGTAAATTTACGTTTGTTGGCACCTGTGCCGGTAGCTTGCTTAGTCAGACGGACGACATCGCCCAAACGTAGTTTATCGCCATTGGCGTCTGATTTCATAATATGACTATAGAAATTATTACTTATCACATAATTAGAACTGGAATAAACCAAACGGGTAGTAGTAAAAAGTGCGATACCACCTCCAGAAGGATTCAGAATTACATTTTCACCAGCCGACAATATATTGTTATGATCATAAGGAGTAAAATCACAAGTAGCTGTTAACCAGATGGGAAGATTATCAATATTTTTCAACGCTACAATATCCGTAAGACGCATCATCTGTTCTCCGGAAAGTGCTACAGGACTTCCATGCCCGGTATAACTCCATATCAGAGTGCCTTCTTCCATATATTTATCCGATAGTTTTTTAGCATCAGGTACACTGCTTCCATTATAATCTGACTGTTCTTCAAAAGCATCTATATAAACCTTTTTAATAGCCATTCCCGGATTTTCGCGACGTAATTTCTCAGCTAATTTATCGGCATCATCTACGTGTACATTATTATCACCATCGTCAGCTACCAGACATATACGGTTTTTCCATACAGTACGTTTATTATTATCCAGATAAGTCTTAATCTTATTTACCACATTATTACCTTCAGTTACCGTATTGATAGGAATGCGGCCAATACCAATATCTACCTTATCAAACTTATCGATGTAAGTTTCTTTTGTCGTAGCATTAGTGATGACAGGATAACCTTCATCATCGTCCAACAAACCAAAATAATCATCAGAAATATAAGAGGTAGAGCCGTAAAGCGATTCTATAGACTGATACGTCATTATCAATCCTGGTTCTACAGCTACATTGCTGCCTTTTTCGTAAAGACGGTTGTTGTAAGAGCCATCACCTAAGATAAGCAGATACTTAAATTTATCGGTATCAGCCGATTTATCATAGAGCATCTTCATAAACCAACGAATAGCTGTAACATCAGCTTTACCGCCCGAGAATTCATTAAAAATTTTATGCTGCGTAACAATAAAAATATCGAGACTATCCTTTTTACGGTGAATATCAGCCAAATCTTCCGCTACACTTAATAAGCTCTCATCAGTCAAAATAACCATATCAGGCACTGCTGTCGCATGAAGGTTTTGATTCTCTACTGATCCGTAAATGTCGGGAGATAAAAAACTACTGTTAAGATCCACAGCAACAAATTCATAAGCAGCATTATCTACAGCTAAGAAAGAGCTTTTAGTGCCATTTAAAGTACTACTGACGGAACGCACATCAAAAGCATTACTAACATCCCAAATAAGAGTATTAGCATTTGCATTGCTTATTTCATAAGTTACTAAATTATCCGAAACAGATTTATTTCTAAAGAGTATATGGCTGTTTTCTAATGTTAGCTCCCTTAATAATTCCACAGCAAAATAATCCACATAAGCCTTAGCAGTATTCTCCTGCGATGTATAAGTCAACTGTACCTCCACATTATTTCCTACCGGTACAAATGAATAAATCTCACTTTGATAGCTGGCTAGATCAGTCGTTCCGGAACTCTCCACAGCAGACAGAATAATATCCATTTTCTTTTGGCCATCCACACTAATGCTCAAATAATTATCACTTGAATAAGATTGAGCTAAAACCCTTACATTTAACTTAGCTGTGGATTGAATCACCTGATCGAAGTTAAAAGTATGTGTAATACTATTACCCGATGTGATTTCATCAGAATACCATTCACGCCCGGACTGACCAATATTATACTCCTCGGGTTCATAAAAATCATAATCCACATAAGTCGTATAAGTCTTGGTGCTTGTTCCTACAGGTTCCGTACGGGCTTTTATACGCTTAGCTTCGCCTACATCAGAAGAAATAAAATAATAATTTTCGTTCGAGAATAAATGTTGCTCGTGTTCAAAAATATCCTTAGTGTTATTGTAGTTCCAAGTATCAGGACCCTGAGCATAAAATAATATATAATCGCCGCCATCATAAACAGGAATTTCCTTTATATCATCCACATAATCTTGAATGATAGTAGATTCCATTCCGGGTGTTTTAGTGAAAAAAGAGGCTTGGGACGGCTCTATTCCCATATCCTGCAACTGGCGGTAAGTCAACTTATAAATACCATCTTTTTTGACCCCTACTTTACACCATTTACCCGTAGACAAAAGCGAATTATTAGCAAACCAACCAGTTGCGCTTTTAAGTTTTATAATAGGGTGTTTCTCAATATTAAGCTTAAAAGACTCTAAACGAAAAAGTTTTTTATTTTCCAGTTTAAAAGGAATAATAGTCACATCAAGAAAAGAAACCCGACGGGAAGTGGTCATTTTACCATAGACTTGAAAGTCATCTGTAAGAAAATTATTATCAATACTTACTTCAGAATTAATGGGTGTAAATACAAGATCTGAAATACTAAAATTATACTCATAAGAAGCAGCTTCATCATCACTTATTTCAATAGAATTGTGATAATAAGGCATATGCGTACCATCATAATGAGCTCCATCAAAAGCCATTACCTCTACACTATCTTCCCCGATATAAATTATACGGTTTTCAGACCACTGTAATGTAATAGTCTGAGAAGTAAGAGAAAAAGGTATAAATAAAAATAGTAATATTTGTAGTATCTTTTTCATTTCAGTCCTTAGCTTTCATCATAGATGAATATATATTAACGCAAAAATAGTATTTTAATTGTATTAGGAAAATGCTAATAACAGGACTTAGAACATGGCCTAAAAAAATAAAAATCCCGACAAGTTAAAAACCTTGTTGTCGGGACTTTGCTTTGCAGGGGGTCAATAAAAGAAGAATAAACAGTAGAAAAATAAAATTTCTATCCATCATATATTTACCTGAGTTCTGATTATGACATCACTTCACTACAAGAATCTCATTCACCTTTTTTCTAATGTTTCCCTCTGTCTGAAAATGTTAGTTTCTTACTCATACATCTCACTTTTACATCCGCAACCACTTACGCATTTCAGCTACACTCAGCCCTTTGCGTTCAGAATAATCTAATAACTGATCTTCATCTATTTTATTGATAGCAAAATAACGCGCTTCAGGATGAGCAAAATACAAACCACTCACTGAAGCATTAGGATACATAGCCCCTGATTCTGTCAGAGAGATACCTATTTTTGAGAGATCAATCATTTCATCCAACAAAAAGCTATCGGCCTGATTAGGCATCGACGGATAACCCACAGCCGGACGTATGCTACGGTATTTAGCTTTCAATACATCCTCTACAGGCAAGTTTTCTCCTGCTGAAAATCCCCAATAAGATTGACGTACATTCTGGTGTAACAATTCAGCTGCAGCTTCAGCCAAACGATCAGCTACTGATTTTAATAATAAAGAGTTATAATCATCACCTTGGCTTTCATAAGCGGCAATCATTTTTTCAGTTTCCAAACCAACCGTCACGGCAAATGCCCCCAAATAATCCTGAACGCCAGAGCTGACAGGGGCAATAAAATCACTCAGACAAGCATAGTTCCCTTTACGTTCTGTTTGCTGACGCAAAAATGGAAAAACGTTTTCATTCACCAATATATTATCACCTTCAGATTGCGCCTTGTAAAAACCTACTAAACCACTGACGCTAATCTTTTTGTTTAAATCATCCAACATACGATTTGCATCTTCATACAGTTTGATAGCTTCCTTGGCTTTTTCTAATTCCGAACCTGTAAACTGACGCAACCAGTCCTGCTTACTATCTTCACTATTAAAGACTTTTATACCTTCGTATTTACCACCTACACGCCAGGCTGTAAAGAAAAAACGCCAATCGATATAGTCACGCAATTCATTGATTTTAAAAGAAATTATTCGGTTTCCTTCAAACTGAGGTTCACGAATGTCTTCTTGTTTAAAATCAATCTTAACCTTATTTTCACGGGCCTCTTCCAGAGTTACAAATTTAGTTTCCTTACCGCTGTATTTTTCACGTACCTGTGCATATTCGGCAAATACCTGCTGACGGTAAGCTTTGCGTTTTTCTTCGTTGACCAACTGCCCCACTACGGCAGCCGACAACGAAGCATCTTTTACGTGAATGACTTCATTATCATAAGCCGGCGCTATTTTTACGGCAGTATGTATCTTACTAGTGGTAGCTCCCCCAACTAAAAGGGGCAACTTAAGCCCTTGTTTTTTCATTTCCGAAGCCACCTCTACCATTTCCTCCAGCGATGGAGTGATCAAACCACTCAGGCCTATAATATCCACTTTTTCATCTATGGCTGTTTGGATAATTTTTTCTGTCGGCACCATAACGCCCAAATCTATCACTTCGTAATTGTTACATCCCAAGATAACGCTCACGATATTCTTACCTATATCATGAACATCGCCTTTTACAGTAGCCATAAGAATTTTTCCTGCCGAACGGCTTCCTTCCGTTTTTTCAGCTTCTATCACCGGTTGTAAGATAGCTACCGCTTCCTTCATCACACGGGCTGTCTTCACCACCTGGGGCAGAAACATTTTACCATCGCCAAAGAGCTCACCGACAATATTCATACCAGCCATCAGTGGTTTTTCTATGATGTCCAGAGCCAGCGGATATTTTTTTAACGCTTCGTTAAGGTCTTCCTGCAGATAAGATGAAATACCTTTACGTAAAGCGTAAGCCAGACGATCTTCCAGATTTTTTTCGCGCCATTCATCTTTTTGTATTTCTACTTTCTTATTCCCATCCCCTTTAACTTTTTCAGCATACTCTATCAAGCGTTCGGTAGCATCGGGGCGTCTATTCAGCACCACATCTTCTATATAAGTCAAAAGCTCTTTCGGAATATCATCATAAACCTGCAGCATGGCCGGATTCACAATACCCATATCCATGCCTTCCTTGATGGCATAATACAAGAAAACAGAATGCATAGCTTCGCGCACCACGTTATTACCACGGAACGAAAAGGATAAATTACTAATACCACCACTGATAAGGGCATGAGGTAAATTAGCCTTTATCCATGTCACTGTTTTGATAAAATCAACAGCATAATTATTATGCTCTTCGATGCCGGTAGCTACCGCTAATACGTTAGGGTCAAAGATGATATCGTGCGGATTAAAACCTACTTTTTGGGTCAGAATAGTATAAGCACGCTCACATATTTCTATTTTACGTTCGTAGCTATCTGCCTGTCCTTTTTCATCAAAAGCCATCACTACGGTAGCGGCACCGTATTGTTTTATTTTACTTGCTTTCGCAATAAATTCTTCTTCTCCTTCTTTTAGACTGATGGAGTTAACAATAGCTTTTCCCTGCAAACACTTCAGTCCGGCTTCTATAACGTCCCATTTCGAAGAATCCACCATAATAGGCACTTTAGCCACTTCCGGTTCGCTCATCAGTAAGTTAAGGAAAGTCACCATTTCGGATTTAGCATCCAGCATGGCATCGTCCATATTAACGTCTACTATCTGGGCTCCATTCTCTACCTGAGTACGGGCTATTTCCAGTGCTTCATCATATTTTTTTTCATTGATAAGACGCAGAAACTTACGCGAACCAGCTACGTTACATCGTTCGCCTACATTGGTAAAATTATTCTCCGGTCTTATCTCATACGTTTCTAAGCCTGTAAAAGTGGTAAATTCTTTTTTGTTCACCACTTGGCGTGGTTTTTCTGTCTCAGCCACTTGAGCAATAACAGCAATATGCTCCGGTGTAGAACCACAACAACCACCGATGATGTTCACCAGCTGATCGTCCATATACGACTTCACATTATCCGCCATCATTTGCGGCGTTTGATCATAGTCGCCCATCACGTTAGGCAGTCCGGCATTGGGGTGTGCGCTCACATAGCAACCGGCCACATCAGAGAGTTCCTTCACATATTTTTTCAGGGCCTCGGCACCAAACGAGCAGTTGGTACCTACCGAGAAAGGTTTAGCGTGAGCTATGGAATGATAAAAAGATGCTATGGTTTGTCCGGAGAGTGTACGTCCGCCGGCATCAGCTACCGTAACCGAAATCATCACCGGCAAATCAGTGCCTTTATCTTTTTGCACATTATCTATGGCTGTCAGAGCCGCCTTAGCGTTCAGAGTATCAAAAATAGTTTCTATCAAGATAAGATCCACCCCGGCCTCTATCAAGCCTTCGGTCTGTTCGGTATAAGCCTTCACCAGTTCATCATAAGTCACGCCACGTGCCGCCGGATTATTAACATCGGGCGAGATGGAGGCTGTCTTATTGGTAGGACCGATAGAACCGGCCACAAAACGGGGTTTTTCTGGGGTAGAAAACTTATCTGCCACTTCCCGGGCCAATGTAGCGGCAGCCTTATTCATTTCTTTTGCATAAGCTTGCAAGCCATAATCAGCCAAAGAAATCGACGTCGCATTAAAAGTATTGGTGGAGATAATGTCAGCACCAGCTTCCAAAAACTGACGGTGAATAGTAGAAATTACTTCGGACTTAGTCATTACTAAAAGATCGTTACATCCTTTCAGATTATGATCAAAATCTTTGAATTGTTGACCACGAAAATCCTTTTCTTCCAGTTTATAGCGCTGTATCATCGTACCCATAGCACCATCCAGTACCAGTACGCGTTTTTTTATTTCTTCTCTTATGTTGTTCATAAATAGATTTGGTTACAAGGTTACAGTTTTTCAGGTTTTCAGGGTTACAGGATAGATGTTCTACGTCGTATTTTTCTACGTCTTTTAGAATATTTTTCCATCAAAATTGACGTTTATTCACAGATCCTTTTTAAAGTAGCAAGGTGAAAATAGTAAAGGATTGAAAGATAGATTTTCTACATCACATTCTCTCCCTCTCTTCTCATTTCTTACCAAGGTTTATACACGGCGTGTTTTTTCATCACATAACCTTTTGCTCCATCGCACTGTGAACGTCATGCCCCCCTCAATTAAAGTCCCAATTTTTCCGAAATATCCAGCATCTTGACAATAGAACTTTCGGCTTTTTTGCGGAGGCTTTCTTCTACAATAATTTCAGGTGATTCGTCGCGCAGACAAGCATAAAGTTTTTCCAGCGTGTTAAGGCGCATATATTCGCACTCATTACAGGCACAGGTAGAATCTTCAGGAGGGGCAGGAATAAAAACTTTATCCGGATTCTTAGCCTCCATCTCATGTAAAATACCGGATTCAGTAGCTACTATAAATTCTTTTTTGTCTGAGGCCGTAGCATATTTAAGAATAGAAGCAGTAGATCCTATATGATCAGCCAAGGTCAATACCGTTTTCTTACATTCCGGGTGAGCCAGTATTTCAGCTTCAGGATGCTCCTTTTTAAGTTTTATGATCTTCTCTACCGAAAACTGCTCATGAACGTGACAGGCGCCATCCCAGAGCTTCATATCGCGTCCTGTCACACTATTGATATAGTTCCCCAGGTTACGGTCCGGACCAAAAATGATTTTTTCATCCTTAGGAAAACTTTCTACAATCTGTTTGGCATTAGTAGAGGTCACCACCACATCGGTCAGGGCTTTTATCTCTGCTGTAGTGTTAACGTAAGAGATCACCGTATGACCAGGATTAGCTGCAATAAATGCTGCAAACTTATCCTCAGGACATGATTCTGCCAGAGAACACCCGGCTTCCATATCCGGAATCAGTACTTTTTTATCCGGCGAAAGTATCTTGGCCGACTCGCCCATAAAGTGAACACCACACAATACTATAATATCGGCATCCGTTTTAGCAGCCAGCTGAGCCAGCGCTAAACTGTCCCCTATATAGTCTGAAATATCCTGAATATCATCGTTTTGATAAAAATGCCCCATGATAACAGCATTCTTTTCCTTTTTGAGTTGATTGATTTTCTCTATGAGTTCTGCTTTGTTCATATCTGTATGTAGTGAGAATGTTTTTCTTAAATTTTGATTTATCAACAATGTTGAGCTTATCAACATTTATATATTTTTATCTTAAAAGATTTTAAAAAATTAAATAAAAAGAAGAATAATAAGGCGTGTTAATTTGGTGTAGAAAAAAGCCCCGTTTTTCTTGTTTTTTTAGTTGTTATCACTCCGGGTGTTTTTTATACAAACTTATCCACACTATTAAAAGCTTAGAAAAAAGCCCGATAATATACGCTATCAACAATTATTGATAAGTGTGCAAAGTTAATAAATTCTATGGTGTGGATTTATTAATTGCTGTGTAAAACCGTGTGCAAAACTTTTAGCTTAAAATAAAAAGTAAAATTTGAATTCTGATGGCTTTTTCCTATATGCTAAAAGCAGCTGAATAATGCACAAAAAAGTTTTCATTTTTTACGCTTATTTATTCACAGTAATTAAACACGTTTGTAACATTATTAATAAGATTGTAATATATATGTAACTATAAGAAAATGTGATAATTAAGTTTATATTTAAGGGCTTGAGAAATAAGTCTTTTTAGCTTAGATTATTAGCTTTATAATTTGTTTTTATTACAAAATATAAGCCTTTCTGTTGCTTCAGAAAAATGACCTCATTGAGCTGTCATAATTAGTCAGGCAAAAATAGATTCAATGTTAAAGATTTTTTACTCTTACAGGCAGTAAAGTATGAACCTTGATGTTTTTATTATACAGTGAATATGTTAACAAGTACATGAGAAGATAACTTAGATGCCTTACCTTCAAGTATATTATTATTAGACCTATTTAAAAATGATTAAGGCTTAAGATTGATTACCGGGGTAGAAAAAATAATTTTCTGTGAAATTCAATTTGAACAAGCGGGGAAAAGCCGTGATAGCCTATAACAGAGCAAATACTGCTCCGTTGTTTTATCAGAATGGAAGGTAAGATTGGATCAAGCAGAATCTTGGTGGGGAAAGAGTTCTTAAGAACCTTGAATGAAAAAATGTAGAACAAAAATATTGCTCCTTTATCAGGGCTTTCCTGCAATATTTCAATCTACCAAGGCTTACACTTGTGCTTATTCAAATTAAATCTCTTCAGGACTTTTCATTATATATTTCTTATCTTTCCACAGAATTTAATATTGATTCGTAAGATTAAATTGCCTGCGCCCTTATTAAAAGCCGCAGGCAATAAATAACCCATATAAATGCTAATCTTTAGTAAGCATTGGTAGCTAATAAAACTAAGGTACAAGCTTCTTCTGTCTCTATACCTTGGGCTTCCAGTTCTTTATAAAATTCTTCATTCTCGGTTCCCGGATTGAAGATAACGCGTCGTGGTTTTAAGGATTTTATATAATCATAATAGCCTGTTTGATTTTTTGCTGACACATACATAGTGACGGTATCTACATCAGGATATGCTATTTGTTCTTTTGTTATTTCATGATCGAATAAAAAACCCGGCCTATTACCTATCATATAGATATCATGGTCATGTGACAGTAATTTTTCCGCAGCTTTGTAAGAGTAACGTTCCGGATTAACGCTAGCTCCTATTATCAATGTTTTTTTACCCATTTTATTTGTTATTTAATGTTTGAATACAAAACTTTTAAGGCTTTCTTCTTATAAACCTAAGTCATTTTTAATGATGCAAAACTAATACATTGTTTTGTAATTGACTTTTTCTTCACTTTTTTTTACGATAGTATATTCTTAGTATTTAGGTTTTAATATATTAATATTAAATTCATTAGCTAACGTTTTGTGCTATATAACCTTAGCTATTAATGCCAATCATTCTTTATATTCAGAACACTCTAACAGTCCTACGACAAAACGACTCAATTATCCTCACTGGTAAATAAAATGCCGATTTGTTCTGTTCTTTTAAATGAGAATATTTATACGCAAATCCCTTTTTTGTACATTTGCACGTTTGCAAAATTTTAAGGGAGTACTCTCAGAGCTCTTGAAACACCTGCCGACCGCAACCCAAAAAAATTAACGTATAAACATTCAAAACAATGAGAATCGAAAACGAAATTAAGTTAGGGTTTAAGGACGTGATGTTCCGCCCTAAGAGATCAACCCTCAAAAGCCGTTCGCAGGTAAGCCTCGAGCGCACGTTTAAATTTCGCAACAGCGGCATAGAATGGACCGGCGTACCCATAATGGCTGCCAATATGGACACTGTAGGCACCTTCGAAATGGCCTTGGCGCTCTTCGAACATAAAATATTCACCACCGTACACAAACACTACAGCGTGGACGAGTGGAACGCTTTTATGAATACAGCTCCTGAAGGTATTGAGGAATACATTGCTATCAGTACCGGAACGGGCAATGCTGACCTCGAAAAAGTGAAAACCGTCATAGCAGCCAATCCGCAGCTCAAATTTATCTGCATCGATGTGGCTAACGGATATTCCGAGCATTTTGTAGACTTTGTCAGTCGCACACACGAGCAGTTCAAGGACAAAGCCATCATAGCTGGTAATGTAGTGACAGGCGAGATGGTGGAAGAACTCCTGCTAGCCGGTGCCGACATTATCAAGGTAGGCATAGGCCCCGGATCGGTATGTACTACGCGTGTAAAAACCGGCGTGGGCTATCCGCAGCTAAGCGCTATCATAGAATGTGCCGATGCCGCACATGGCCTGGGTGGTCATATCATTGGCGATGGCGGATGTGCCGTGCCCGGCGATGTGTCCAAAGGTTTTGGCGCCGGTGCTGACTTTATTATGCTGGGTGGTATGCTGGCTGGTCACGACCAAAGTGGCGGCGAAACCTGCGAACGCGATGGTAAAAAATACCGCCAGTTTTATGGTATGAGTTCCGCCACGGCTATGGACAAACACGCCGGTGGTGTGGCCAACTACCGCGCTAGCGAGGGCAAAACGGTAGAGGTTCCTTATCGTGGCGATGTGCTCAACACCGTACAAGACATCCTGGGCGGCGTGCGCAGCACCTGTACCTACGTGGGCGCCTCACAGCTCAAAGAACTCTCTAAACGCACCACCTTTATCCGCGTAGCCGAGCAGGAAAACCGCGTGTATACGAATTAGCTGTTGCAATTTGGCTGTTAGCCCTTGGCTTTTGGCTCAGGTCTCTGACCAAGGTCGCTGAGCGGAGTCGAAGCGCCGGATTTAAAAACAATTTTATCACATCCTCATCCATTCATTTGGGTGGGGATTTTCTTTACCCACCGTAGCCTTGGCGAAGGCGGGTTAATCTCCCACCCATTTTTTTCCAAAAAGAGTTTTTTGGGGGCGGCTCCTAAAAAGGACCGGGCTATTCGCTTGTACTATCAGCGTCACAGTGCTCTGTTTCGCAAGGCATACACATGTCTACTGCTGGTAGCCACGCTATGCCGCTCCACAGGCACTCTGCCACTACTCGTATCGCTGCTACCCCTGCCGCTTGTTACTCGTCACAGCTGACGCACGTTGTAAATATAAAACAAAAGAATCCCTAACTTTGCCTAATGGCAGATGTATACGACAAAGCTACCCGTAGCTATAATATGAGCAGAATAAAAGGGAAAGACACCAAACCCGAATTGCTTGTACGGAGATATCTGCACGCCAAAGGTTTCCGCTAATTATGTTTATAGCGAATAATAATTTTATAAAAAACCACAATTGATATAATGATTTTATTACTTTTGTTTTTCTAATCCAATACATTATGACTGAGAAACAACTACTAACACAAATTGTAAATTATTTTGAAACATATATTTTTCAAAACCATATTGAAGCTTCTTTGAAAAATAATGCAAAACTAAAATCATACAACATTAACCCAATTGTTATAAAATATTTATCAAAAGTGCTAGAAGGTGACTATACAGCTAAAGGTGTTGCTAAAGCGCTGTATTTTCCTAGGGTATTAGGAACTTCTATAAATTCATCTTTTGGAACAAGAATCCAGAATATGTTTGTAGAACTTGGCTTAGCTCAAGGTTCACTAATCAAAGGGATGGATATTGAATTTGTGGATAGAATAGATGGTCGAAAAAAATGGTGTCAATTGAAATCAGGGCCTAATACAATTAATTCAGAAGATGTTAATCCTTTGATAAAAAAGTTTACAAATGTTACAAACTTGGCAAGAACAAATTCGATAAATCTAAATAATTCAGATTTAATACTCGGTGTTCTTTATGGAGAAGATAACCAGTTAAGTCAACATTATAAAAGGATTGATAAACAATTCCCTGTCATAGTTGGAAAAGACTTTTGGCACAGACTCACAGGCTACCCAAATTTTTACGAAGGACTTGTTAAAGAATTACATAAAAGTATTCTCACTATTGACACAAAAGATTTAATGAATAAAGGGTGTTCTGATTTAGAAGATGAAATTAAGAATTCTCCTCTATTTGACTTTTAGATAAATTATAGGCATTCAAAAACTCTACAATAGAGTAACCAATTTCCCTTCCTAAATTAACAGGCACAGCATTACCTATTTGTTTGTATTGCTGAGCTACAGAGCCATTAAAAATCCATTCGTCAGGAAATGTTTGTATACGTGCATATTCACGCACAGTAAATGGACGTGTCTCATCGGGGTGACAACGCTCAGTTTGTTTTTGTGCAGGACTACAAGTAAGGGTAAGACAAGGTTCATCCCAACCAATCCGACGAGCCATTCCGGTTTTTCCTCCTCCAAGAAAAAAACTACCGCCCATATATTTTTTCTGAATATCTATAGGAAGATCTCTCCAGTAACCTTTTGGAGGAACCATATCTAAAACTTCTTGCTTGCTTTTAGGGTATTTAGCTCCATTTGAATCAGGCACATTACAATCAAAAAGGTCACCTTCTTGTAGTGCATCTTTTAGAGTGTAAATTCTTCTATGTGGCAGAGGATAATGATATTTAACATCAATGTCTTTTCTTACCCCCACAAGAATTAAGCGTTCTCTTTTTTGCGGTACTTTATAGTTGATTGCTTTTAGTACCTGAACAGGAACAACATTATATCCAATTTCGTCCAAAATTGAAATCATTCCTTCAAGGGTTTTTCCCTTTTCATGACTCAACAAGCCCCGCACATTTTCGCCAATACAAATCGGTGGATTTACCTCTTTTACTACCCGTGCAAATTCATAAAAGAGCGTTCCGCGCGCATCATTTAAGCCTAGTTTTTTTCCAGCATAACTAAAGGCCTGACAAGGAAAACCACCCGTCACTACATCAACCTTTCCATTATATTCTGAAAAATCATAGTTTACAATATCACCTTCAAGTACATTCCAGTGTGGACGGTTTTTTCGTAACGTGTTACAAGCCCACTTATCAATCTCATTCAGAGCTATACACTTCAAACCTGCTTTTTCGAGCCCACAAGCTAAACCTCCCGCTCCTGCAAAAAGTTCAAGTACACCATAATCCTTCAGCGGTTTAACAAAGTTGTTAATATCCTCAACTTTCTCTTCTTCAAAAAACTCCCCCATAAACTTTATTACAACATCTCTATTATACCTTCTATAACTTGAACCCGGTTCACGTACTGCATTTAATTTTCCAATATTATCCCACCTACGCAAAGTTTCCTTACTTTTGCCTACCATCTCAGCAGCTTCTGCTAACGAAATATATTTTTTTGTAACCATATTAGTCAACCTTATACAATGGTTACAAAAGTAGTTAAAAATACGATACTCTCAAATTCAATTGTCCTTATTTTTTATTAATTTTTAACAGATGCCATACTTCTCAAATAATAGTTTGTAACTTTGGGTAAAATTCAAAATTGTCAATAACCTTTAGTGAATATGCCAAAAAAACTCTGGAATAGAAACGAACTATTAATAGTCTTCAACCTATACTTTAAAATTCCTTTTGGTAAGATGTAACATAGAACGCCAGAAGTTATTGAAGTGGCAAGGTTGATTGATAGAACTCCTAATGCTGTAGCTATGCGTTTAGGAAATTTTGCACATCATAACCCATACCATCAGGCTAGAGGGGTAAAAGGTCTTTCCGGAGGAGTTAAGCAATGTCAACCTATATGGGATGAGTACAATCAGAACAAAGAAATCTTGCTTTATGAAAGCGAACAGATATTATCAGAATACAAAGGAGAAGCAATAGAATCTCATATTGAATCGGAGGAAATACAGACCGTCATTGGCAAAGACAAAGTCCGCTCTGTTAAAACAAGAGTAAATCAATCGCTCTTTAGACAAATGATTATGAGTTCCTACTCTAGCACCTGTGCTATCAGTGGAATTGACATTCCAGAACTTCTGTTTGCAAGTCATATCATTCCTTGGTCGAAAAATGAAAAAGAACGGTTAAATCCGGCAAATGGTATTTGCTTGTCTGCAACTTATGATGTGGCTTTTGATAAAGGCTTGATTGGGATTCAATCAGATTACAGCATTATTCTTTCTAATAAAATACTTGACCATCAATCCAAGGACTATTTCTCCAAATACTTTAAACCTGTTAATGGACTAAAAATAACACTGCCAGAGAGATACGAACCAGAGAAAGAGTTTCTAGAATGGCATATGGACAGTGTTTTTAAGCGATAGTTTTTCCCCACTACCACAAAAAAGATTCCGCAAAAATGGCAATAGGGTAAAACTCCTTAAACTGGAACAAAACAACTTTAAAGTTGCCAAAGAGGCCTAATCAGGTATATATTTTCACGTGGTTATTAATAGATATTGAGATGGATAGTCCGTTTACAGGCAAGCCTATGTTTCGTTATCAGGAAGTGCGCAGCTTAAGTTTTCGCAAAGAAAGTTTTGAAATTGTTTTTCAAGCATTCAAATGTGAAGATACAGAAGAGTTGTTTGAAAATGATGAGCTAGCAACACTAAATTATAATCAGCTGGTCAATCAATACCGTGCTAAATACAACATCCCGTTTCCGGAGTAAACAATTGAAGTTGGTTAGGAATATAAAGAGTCTGCTTTTGATCTGAAAGAGGTGTAAAAAAAACCGACCCCCAAATAAATGGAGCATCGGTTTTAATAAAATATTAAATGAAGTATTATTCTTCAATATCTTCTACTAAATGTTCTGGTAAATCGCCGGAAAAGAATTGAGTAGGAATATTAAGTGTTCCGGTAATATTTCCAACATTTGCTGTAAGATTTGCTACAAAAGCCCTGACATATGGAAACATAATTGCAGGAGCATTTGCATTAATAAAGCTTTTTTTAAGTTCGTTGTCTGGAAACTCTTTATCAAATTCAAAATCACCAATAGCCAAAAGTTTTATATCAAAAAAGTCCGGACAAGACAATTTTACATCCATTATAATTCTAAACACCAAACTATCCTCTTGAGAAGGGTAAAAAACTTTAGGTTCCACCTTTAAGTCAATACCTGTTTTATTGTCGTATTGATTTAAAGCTCGAAAATGGACATCAACAAAATTGACACCGTGAAACTTAAGACTTGGTTGATTAGCTACATTCATTATGCTGCTTTTCTATTTGTTGGTAATGAATTTGTTTTAGCCGTACTTGACTTAAAATTACTTGATGAAAATGTTGAGGAGAACACAACTTTAGTCTCATTATTTAAACTAACAAATGTACCAGAGCCCAAAATTTTGTTAAGGTTACCATAACGTTTGTTAAATAACCAATGATTTAAGCTTGCAGAAGTTTCTTTTGCTAGCAAGTCATCTACTTTTTTTTCTATTTTATCTAAATTAATCATCGTTTTCCTATTTAGTACACTCACCTGTATAATTAAGTTTAAACGCTAAAAGCTTGCTCTCATTATATAGTGCTAATTGTATACGCTTTTTATACTGAAATTCTTTAACCATAAAGTGAACAGGATTTGCCGAAATATCTTGAAAAAGAATACCATCAACATCGTCCCAAATACCTTTTTCTAAGAAAAAGTCATTTATTTCCTTAAGCGTCGGTTTTGAGCCTGTCGATTTAACAATTTTCTTTGCTGCTTTTTCAATTTGTTTTAACCAAAAAGAATAGTGTTTCCTGTTAAATACAGTATCTAATATATCGTCTGATTCAATGCTACATTTATAAACATCAAATTTCCCTGTTTTGTTCTTTTTCTTAATTCCCCAAAATTCAGCATCACTCTCCTCTTCCCAGAAATAGTATGCCTCTCCTAACCAAGCATCATCCTCTTTGCAGATTATTGGTTGAGACAAAGTATTACCTCTATGCTCCTGTGTGTGAAAGTAATCCATGTTAAAAGATTTTGCAAAGTAATGCTATTTATCAACATTAAACAAACATTCCCCACAAAAAAACCGACCCCTAAATAAATGGGAATCGGTTCTTATATTATTTTACTCCGCCTTGGATACGATTCTTCCTTTAGGTCAGAATCACACTTCGGCAAGCTCAGCGCAGCGCTCAGGCATAGCGCTATCGACTTAACACTAGATTATTTCGTTTCGTCCTTTTCGATGTGAACTTCCTTAGAAGCGCCGGGAAGGATCAGGTTAAGCACTACGCCCACGACAGATGCCAGACCAATACCGCCTAACGAGAAGGCGCCAAAGTCGATAGCAGCGCCGCCGATACCTATGGTTAAAATCACAGACACAATCACCATAGAACGTGTTTTATGGAAATCGGCACGGCTCTCGATAAGTGTTTTGATACCTACCGAAGCTATCATACCGAAAAGTAACAACATAATACCGCCGAGTACTTCTGCCGGAATAGATTTAAGGAAGCCCGATATTTTTCCTACTAAAGAAAAAACAATGGCTGTAATAGCTGCAATACGCAATACTTTAGGGTCGGTTACTTTGGTGAGCTCTACAGCCCCCGTTACCTCGCTATAGGTGGTGTTTGGTACCGAACCCATAGCACCGGCTACAGCAGTAGCTACCCCATCGCCCAGCATGGTGCGGTTAAGGCCGGGGTCTTTGATAAAGTCTTTCTCAGCCACCGCACCTATGGCATATATATCGCCAATATGCTCGATCAGCGGCGCTATAGCTACAGGAATCATATAAAGAACAGCTCCCCAGCTCCACTGTGGCATCGTAAAGGCCGGCAATTGTAACCATCCGGCTTCCTGAATAGGGACAAAGTCCACCTTGCCCATCACTAAAGATAGGAGGTAACCCACCACGATGCCTACAAAGACAGGAATAAGTTTTATCACCCCTTTGAAATACACCACGGCAACAATAGCTGATAGCAATGATACACCGGCAATAATCCAGTTACCCTTGGCCATGTCCACCCCTACCGAGGCCAGCGAAAGCCCAATGACCATAATGACAGGACCTACCACGATGGAAGGAAATACACGTTTGATAAAGTTAATACCCTGCCATTTGACCAAGAAGGAAACCAAGGTATAAACGACCCCAACAGCTATGATACCGCTCAGCGTACCAGGCAAACCAAACTTTTCGGTGGCGGCTACGATAGGTGCGATAAAAGCAAAACTAGAACCCAGAAATACAGGTACTTTACCTTTGGTAATAAGGTGAAAAATCAGCGTACCTACACCGGCCGAAAAGAGGGCGATGGAAGGATTGATACCGACAAGGAGAGGAACTAACACGGTAGCACCGAAGGCTACAAAGAGAAATTGAACACCGACCAATATCTGCTTGGACGGCGAAAGGCTTGAAACGTCTTTCATTTTTTTTGAATGGTTTTGGTTAGATTTTTGGATTATACTCAAGACAGCGTCCCATAAACATTAAAAAAGGACGTAATCTGCCATTCAAAAATCAAAACTAATGAAAATTTGTCGATTTATTGCTTTTTATTGATGTGAACAAGCCTCCATAAAGGTGTAAATAGACACTTATTAACAATAATTTTATAGATTGTTTAAAAAAAAATAATAATGCTTTTCTTTCTGTATATCTTGACATACAAATGCAATATATACAATAAAAGAGTGCTCAGTGCTCCCCTAAGACCTATAAGTTCTTAACAAAATAAGTAGAATACTGCTTTTGACTTATATTTGCTCACGGAAACAATTTCTTTTGTTCCGTTTTCAACTTGTTTCAATTAACAACCAAAACGAATTAGTATTATGAAAAAATTAGTATTAGCCGCTATTGTGGCATTGATGAGCACTGCTATGTTTGCTCAAAACCTTCAGTTGCATTACGACTTTGGTGATGGTCGCAAAATGCTTACTTCTACGGTGGAAATGTTTAAGCTTGATGACCTTGGAAGTACCTTCTTCTTTATCGATATGGATTATGGTAGCGACGCTAGTGGAGTAGATGGTATTGATATGGCTTATTGGGAAATAGCCCGTAGCTTTTCTTTTGGTGATCTACCTGTAGAACCTAGGGTAGAATATAATGGCGGTACTGGGCGTGGTTACCGTATCAATGATGCTTTCTTGGTAGGTGCGCAAAAAACTTGGTTGTCTGAAGATTTTACCAAAAATTTCACATTGCAATTGAACTATAAAGCAATAGCTGATAAATTAGGTACAGCTGGTGATGAGATACAACACTCTTTCCAAATTACTGGTGTTTGGGGTATGGAATTTATGGATGGTAAACTTTCGTTTACTGGATTTGCTGATTTCTGGAAAGAAGATGCGTGGGTAAATGACGGAAGCCTTACAGGTAAAATTGCAGAGTACGTTTTCATTTCTGAGCCTCAACTATGGTGGAATTTTAATAGTTCTTTTTCTGCAGGAACAGAGATTGAGCTTTCTAATAATTTTGGCACAAACGATGGTTTTAAGGTATGTCCTACTATTGGTGTTAAATGGAACATTGCTCCTGAAAAATAAAACCAAGACTAAAATAGAAGACGGGAATACTTCCGTCTTCTGTCTTCCGTCTTCCAACTTCTAAAACTATGTTTGAAAAATTATTTAAACTCAACGCTAACCGCACCACGGTAAAAACCGAAATCGTAGCCGGTATCACTACCTTTATGACGATGGCTTATATCCTGGCGGTTAACCCTGACATCCTTTCGGCTACCGGAATGGATAAGGGCGCTGTTTTTGTAGCCACAGCTCTGGCTGCTGCTCTTGGTACTCTTGTGATGGCTTTCGTAGCCAATCTTCCTTTTGCTTTGGCTCCGGGTATGGGGCTGAATGCTTTCTTTGCCTTTGGCGTGGTGATAGGTATGGGTCACTCGTGGCAATTTGCCCTGACGGCCGTATTTATTGAGGGTCTTATCTTTATAGCGCTCACCGCGTTCAATATCCGTGAGATGATTATTAACTCCATTCCGGCCGGCATGAAAAAAGCTATCTCGGTAGGTATTGGTCTTTTTATCGCTTTTATTGGATTGAAAAATGCCGGTTTGGTGGTAAGCAGTGAGGCTACCTCTGTAGCTCTGGGTGATGTAAAATCGGCTGCCGCTATTGTGGGGGTTATTGGTATTTTAATAACCGGGGTGCTTTTAGCCCTGCGTGTTAAAGGAGCTATCCTTATTGGTCTTTTAGGAACTACTATCATTGGTATTCCTTTTGGTGTGACTCAGTTGCCTCATAACTTTGACCTCTCTGTACCGTCTCTTGAGCCTGTTTTTGGTCAGTTTGAATGGGAATGGACTAAAAGCGGCGATGGCATTATGTCTATGGTGGTGGTGGTTTTCACCTTCCTTTTTGTGGATATGTTTGACACTATCGGAACACTTATCGGTGTAACGACCAAAGCTAATATGATGACCAAAGACGGTAAAATCCCTAACGCTAAACAAGCACTTTTTGCTGACTCTATCGGTACTACTTTTGGTGCTATCTTTGGTACTTCTACCGTGACTACTTATGTAGAGAGCGCCTCGGGTGTGGCTGAGGGTGGTCGTACGGGGCTGACAGCTCTAACCACTGCTGTTCTTTTCTTGCTGGCTCTTTTTATCTCTCCTATCTTTTTGATGGTACCGGGTGCTGCTACTGCTCCGGCACTTATCTTGGTAGGTGTTATGATGATGACACCGGTAAAAGAGATCGATTTCGAAGATTTTACAGAAGCTATTCCTGCCTTCTTTACCCTGATTATGATGCCATTGACCTATTCTATTGCTGATGGTATCTTCTTTGGTATCATCTCTTATGTGTTGTTGAAAGTATTGACAGGAAAAATGAAAGATGTGAGCCCGTTAACCCTTATTTTAGGGGTGGTATTTTTGCTCAACTTTATATTAAACTAAAACAGTAATTAATCCTTATATTTGCAGACGCTTGTCCTATGGGGCAGGCGTTTGTTTTTTTTATCCGGGGACTTCGAGACAATTTTTCTCCGCCTTCGATACTATCCCAATTACATTGGAATCACGCTTCGACAGGCACAGCGCAACGCTCAGCATCGAAAAAACACTCAGCCTTCGGTTTTCGGGAACAATTATGAATTTTAAATTGACAATTTTGAATAGATTATGAATATTGAAACCATTAACGCATCATTACGCCGTATAAAAGATTACCCCAAAGAGGGCATTGAGTTTATTGATATCACTACGATGATCAGTCACCCGGATTATTTTAATTTCGTGCTGGACTTAGTGGTAGATTATTACAAGGACAAAGGTATCACCAAAGTGGTAGGTGTGGAATCGCGCGGGTTTATCTTTGGCGGGGCTTTGGCTTCGCGTCTGGGAGCTGGTTTTGTTCCTATCCGTAAGCCGGGAAAACTCCCCGCTGAAACTTACAGTGTGTCTTACGATTTAGAATACGGACAGGATGCTATCTTTATCCACAAAGATGCTCTGCAGGATGGTGATGTCGTTTTGTTGCACGACGATCTGTTGGCTACCGGTGGTACTACAAAAGCTTCTTTGGAGCTCCTCGATAATTTTGATCTGAACGGTATTTTTGTGAGTTTTATCATAGAATTGGAAGGTTTGCATGGCCGCGATGTGTTGTCGGGGCTGGATGTTATGTCTGTGATTAAGAATTAGGAAAAGGTGCCGGGGAGCAGGGTTAAATGGAAGCAGGGTAATAGGGTAGCAAGGTGTTTGGTATTCAAATGCCGGAGTTGTTTTTCGGTTTTGTGATGTTTTGGGGCCGGCATTTTTTTGATGATTTACGTCATATATACCCCGGGATAAATCCCGGAGCTACCAAAACACCTCTGCTCTGCAGCTAGTCCAACTCCAACCAAAAAATAAAAAAGAACCGAAACCCAACTGCCGACCGCACAATGCCAACTGTCAACTTTTGAAAACTATCCATGTTTCTTAGCCGTCATCTCATTGATTGTCAGTTTTAGAACTAGCATGCGATCTACGAGCTTAGGGTCATAAGCATTTTTCATTTTACCATGTTGCTGCATTATTATATCAAGGCCTTGTAGTTTTTTTGTAAAATCATCAAGTATCTCTATTGTGCCTTTTCCTAATATAGAACGGTAATAGTTGGTCCATTCGCAAGATTTTTCTCCGGCTATGACTTCTTGATAGGCTGTTATTTCAAAGGCCACTTTAGGGTTTTGGCGTATCAAATCAAGTTTTTTGCCTTCGGTAGCGCAATGAAAATATAGTGCGCCATCTTTATAGCCATAATTCATAGGCACTACATAAGGATATTCCTCTCCGTGAAAAGCCACCCGACAGATGAGTGCTTTTGTCAGTATTTCCAGTATGGCTTTTTCGTCTGTTATTTGGCGTTCTTTGCGACGCATATAATAAGCTTATTGGTTATTTATGAGTGTCTTACGTTTGTAGCGGACTTGGCAACTTTAAATAATCAAGACAATTAAGTACACTTAAGACACTTTTCTAAAAACTTCTTTTTACTGAAAAAGCTTCCCTATTTTACCACAATACGCTTAGTCGTATGCACTAATCCATCCGAATGGATACGTACATAATAGCTGCCGGCACTCAGAGCAGAGATATCAATATATTGTTGAAGTCTAAGGTTTTCTTTTTTCAAGACAAGGTGACCAAAACTATCCATTATTTCCACTTGATATACATCAGTAGTACTAATAGCGGTATAAAAACCATCGTCGATTACTGATGGCCATACGCGACCAAGTCCTTTGTCCGAAACCGTTTTATCTACATATACAAAAACTTTTTCGCTACTATCACTCTGACAGGTGCCATTTACAAAAACCTGATAATTACCAATATCAGTAGCATCTACTTTTAATAAATCAAGGTAACTTAAAGTGTCTCCTAGCAACTCTTTACCATCTTTAAACCATTGATAAGTGCGATGGTGTCCTCGGGAATCGACACTTAGTCGTACGTCCTCATTTTGTTTTGCTGTTTGATCTTTGCTGATGTTTTCCACCACAGTATTGGGCAAAACGGTAAATTTAAATTTATCAGTAGTTAGCTCACCACAAGAACCATCTACGGTACAATAATAGTTTCCGGTATTTAAGGTATCGGCATACATAAAGATTAGAAGACCATCTGTAGAGGAACGGTAAAATAAGCTGTCTTTGTACCAATTATAAGTTAAATCATGCCCCTCGGCTTCTATTCGAAAACTCATGAAATCACCCTCACAAATAGTCGTATCATCAGGAGAAGAAAATAATACAGTATTGGGCTGAACCTCTATTTCACTAGAGGACCAGGCGGTGGTATCGCCACCTATTAAACCCCTTACTTTTAGTGTGGCAAAGCCTATAAAGGAAGCATCCCAAGTGATGGTAGCATTAGCATCATCAGTGCTTAATGTACCAGCCGAATCGGGACTAAACTGCCACTGATAGCTACCGGCATCTCCGTTTTCGCTATAATAATCAGAACTCACCGTACCAAAGCATACGTCGTAGTCTCCCTGAGGTTTTTTGATTGAATTTCCGGGTGTTATGCCTGTATGTGTTTCTATCCAGTCCAGAAAATAAGACACACGCGTAAAAGCACCGTAGGTGTCACAATCACCGGATCCCCAACTGACGATTCCTGCAACCTTAGGTGTACCATCTACATCTACTACCAAAGGGCCACCACTATCGCCACTACAGGCATCTTTACCGCCGTCCTTGTAACCCGCAAACAAAATACTTTCGTGTCTGTTTCCCCAAACACTGGCAGCTGTTGCATTCGAAACAAGAGGTATTTGTATCATTTGAAGATTGTTA
>DHQI01000019.1:0-4438 GCA_002408065.1 Bacteroidales bacterium UBA5342 | reverse complement strand
TTGAAGATTGTTAGGATAATCCGCTGCGGTAGGTTCATCGGTACCACGTAAGAGCCCCCAGCCGGTAACCGTTGAAATTTTTCCCGGATCGGTAGCACCATCATATACGTCTTTAGTAGATATTAACTCTATGACTTCGGCATTTTGTAAGTTTAATTCTTCATCAAGCTCTAAAACGGCAATGTCATTGAGATAAGTGCTATTGTTATAATTACTATGTATGGTATAACTCTTTACCGAATAGAGGTTTTTTTGAGTGTAATTATCAATATTTGTCAGACCGGCTGCTATAAGCATTTCAGAAGCAGGAATAGCTGTTCCTCTATCATCCTGAGTACAGTGAGCAGCGGTAAGAATCCATTTTTTTCCAATGATAGTACCACCACAAGCATAGTCTCCGGCTTGTAAATAAACCTGCCAGGGATAATCCGCAATATTAACGCTGGTGCCCCCTACTATTTTCATCACGGGATCTTTGGTACCGGTATAGAAAGGGTAGGAGTATTCGCCTTCTTCTCCTTCCGGAAAAACGGCCATAATAGGCGAACCGTTAAGTTCAAGATGTAACCACAAAGAATCTTGAAAACTTATATCAGATACCTGTATATTAAGACGGTAAGCTGTTTCTCCTTCCAAAAAGAAAAAAGCCGAGTCGGGTTCTGTAAAATCCTGAGAAGAATAGGCTGTATGGCCATCTTCATTAGTGATTTGCCAATCTATTTGCGTGGTATGGCTAAAGTTTATGACGCTGGTGTATACTTCTTCTGCGTTAACATTCCAGGACACTATCCCTATTACCAGGAACAGTATTGCTTTTAGTTTTTTCAATCTACTCGTCTTTTTGATAAATTTTGTATTTGCGGTATTCACACTCCAATGCCCCATTGAAAAGGGTAATTTTCTCATCGGCACGTAAGCCAACGTGTTTGTAGGCTTTTATATTCGAAGAAATCATCCAACAGGTGAAGCCCTGATATACTTCTTGCCAACGGTTGCCCATCAGTTTATAAAATGCATCGATATCTTCTTTTTTGATGCGTTCGCCATAAGGAGGATTGGTTATCATCATGCCTTCTTTGGTCTCAGGCACATAACGTTCGAAGGATTTACGTTGTAGTTTCAGCTCGTTGGGTTTAAGTCCCATATGCAGTGCTGACTCTTTAGCAATATCTACCGCTAAAGTCAGAATGTCTGAACCAAAAATTTGCAGCTTAGGCGATGAAATCTGAGCATCGGCTTCGTTTTTTACCTCGTTCCATAATTCCTGATCGAAATTGGTCCAGCTCATAAAACCAAATTTTTCGCGGTATTTACCAGCCGGAATATTTTTACCTTGCATAACGGCTTCCAGCAAAATGGTGCCCGAACCACACATAGGATCATAAAGCGGAATATCTTTGTTCCATCCGGCTATTTTAAGCATTCCAGCGGCCAGCACCTCGTTGATAGGTGCTTTATGGTTACGGATGCGGTAGCCACGCTTATGCAAAGAATCGCCTGTACTGTCGAATGAAATAATGACATCTTTGCCGGCTATGTGTACATTAAAACGTACATCAGGATTTTCGGTGTCTACATTTGGGCGTTCCTTAAATTCACGACGAAAATGGTCGGCTATAGCATCTTTTACCTTTAGTGCAACAAATTTGGAATGCGTAAAATTTTTGGAAAAAACAGTAGAATCTACCGCGAAGGTTTGGTTCACATTCATATAGGCCGACCAACGGAAAGCGCGCGTTTTTTCGTACAGCTCCTGCTCGCTGGTAGCCCGAAAAGAGTGAATGCTTTGAAGCACACGCAAACCGGTACGCAAACAATAATTGGCTTTGTACATCAAGCGTTTGTTACCGTAAAAGGCCACAGCACGTTTCGATTTTTCTATATCTTTACCACCAAGGGCTTTGATCTCTTCGGCCAGAACATCTTCCAGACCAAACAGTGTTTTTACAACTAATCTCATATCAATGAGTAAATGGTTAAATGACTTAATTTGACGAATAAACTTTAGACCCAAAGCAATCAGACTAATAGGCATCAAACTTTTACTTGTTATAGCAAAAAGGTTTTATGTCTTTTGTTTCTGAGTCTGGCGTTTTCTTTTATCAACTTCAAACTTTTAAAGTGTGCAAAGGTATTGTTTTTTGGGCTTAGTTGCTTTCTATTATTCAAATTATGTGATTGTACTCAGGTATTAGTGTTTTATATTCCGTAAAATTTTTCTATATGTCTGATTGTTAGATGCTTGTCAAAACCTTTGCATTTGTCATATATCGCTGAATATCAATGTAATATTCAAATTTGGAATTGAAAGTTCAACGAAATGTTGAGTGTTGTTACTTAATTTTTTTTAAAGATTAGATACCATATAAATAGCCATTTAACCTGTTGGAAAAATTAGATCTAGAGGATTTTTATTGTTAATATATTTGTCTCATTTTTAAATGCTTTAGATATTTAGATAAGACTGTTTTTCGCAAGCGGAAAACAATTCTGTTTCATCTGTGCTATCTGTTGTTTCTAAACATATTCTATTTTTTCAACAACAATAAATAATACAGATGCCACAGTTATAATGTTTGCCTACAATTATTAGCTTGTTAATTATATTTATAGATATTTTTAGAGAGCTTATTTAATTATGCCAACGCGTCCATTTAATTGTAGGGTATTAATGCCGAAGTAGGGTGACGGCCGCTGATGTATAGCGAATAACCCGCCTGTTGGGACAAGAACATTTTCTTTTGAGATGAACTTTGCGCCTTTACGTCAGCATAAAGGGGCATTCGGGTAAATGTTTTATTATTTTAACATGATAGTTTGGCTTGGTTTATAAAAAAAAATGTAATTTTGGGATTCAAAATTTGAATATAATACGACACAGACCATGGACACATCACTTCAGCAATTGACAGACAAGATCTATCAAGAAGGCGTAGAAAAAGGTAATGCAGAAGCAGAAAGTATCGTAGCTGCTGCTAAAAAAGAAGCCGAAAAAATAGTAAAAGAAGCAGAGGCTAAAGCTAAAAAATTGGCTGAAAAAGCCGAAAAAGAAGCGGCTGAGACACAAAAAACAGCTCTCTCAGAATTACAAATGGCAGCGCAAAAGGCCATAGGTGCTCTGAAACAGGAAGTGAACGATATGGTGGGGGGCGAAATTATTGATAAATCGGTAAAAGCGGCTTCTGCTGATGTTAAATTTCTGCAAAAAACCATCGAGACAGCCATTAAAAATTGGGCTTCAAGCGAAGGTAAAACTCTTAATATGCAAGTGATTGTTCCTGCAAAGGACGAGAAAGCTATTCAGGATTATTTTGCTAAATCGGCCAAAGGTATCCTGGATAAAGGCTTCGTTATAGCAAGCGCTAACAATGTGAAAGCGGGTTTCCAACTGGCACCTGCTGATGGCAGTTACAAAATCAGTTTTACTGACGATGACTTTATCGCTTTCTTTAAGGCGTTTGTGCGTCCGAAAATTGCAGCACTTTTGTTTAAAGCTTAAACCCCTTCTTTTGTGGAATACCATAGTTTCATAGCCGGATTGCCGGAAATAAATGCAGACGACACTAAAAGTGTCTTAACTTTGTCTGCGCTGAAGGCTGATATAGAGGAAGGTGTAGCGGAAAAAGACTGTAAAGACCTGAACCTTTTTTATTATGCTTTCGATAATCAAAACCTTTGTAATATGTTGATGAACCCGGAAGCTGAATGGCAGATTTTGGGTACCTTGAGCAAAGAGGAAATAGAAGATTTTATTGCCTATGCCAAGGATGGAAAAATACATCAGGACGATCATTTACCGGCTTATTTTGCTGAATTTATAACGGCTTATCAGGCTGATGCTCCTATCTTTCCGGATCTGAGCTGGGCAGATCAGCTTACCACACTTTATTATTTGTATGCTTTAGAATCTTCTAACGATTTTATTAGCAACTATTTTGAATTTAACCTCAACCTGCAAAATGTGTTACTGGCTACAGCTGCGCGTAAGCATAAGCTGGATCTTAACAAGGTAGTAATAGGAAACACTGAGGTCGCTGAAAACATCAAAACTAATAGCTCAAAAGATTTTGGTATTGCGGCTATGTTTCCTTATCTGGAGGAAACGATGCGCATAGATGAAAGCAACAGTCCGTTGGAGCGTGAACAGAGGATAGATGCTCTGCGCTGGCAATGGATAGATGATAATAATGTGTTTCATTATTTTACAAAAGAACGCATCTTCGGCTATATGCTGCAACTGGAAATGGTGGAGCGCTGGTTAAAACTGGATGTGGCTGAAGGTCAAAAAGCCTTTGGTGATTATGTAAAAGAACTGGTGAGTGCCGTGAAAATTGATATTGCGCAGTAATCCTGCAATTGAAGTATATAGTCTAAAAGATTTGGGGAGTTGTTCTACTAAGAGCAGCTCCTTTTTTAGTATGTCGGGTATGGTAATAAG
>DHQI01000113.1 GCA_002408065.1 Bacteroidales bacterium UBA5342 | reverse complement strand
ATACGCAAACCAGCTATGCCGATACTTTTCTAACCATACGCGCTGATCGCAAATTTTATAAGATCAATTTTGACGATATCCATTTTATTGAGGGGCAAAAGGCCTACGTCACCTTCCATACCGACAAGAAAAAGATTACAGCATTAGCCTCCTTGAAAGAGCTGGAGGAAGCCTTGCCTGATGAGCAGTTTTTACGCGTGCATAAATCTTACATAGCCTCTATACGCGAAATTAATACCCTTGAAGGTAATATGATAGAAATAGGCGAACATAAGATTCCGGTAGGCAGCACTTATAAAGAGTCAGTAAATAAAGTATTTGGACTCTAAACAATAGACCAAAGCCTATAGTTGACGGGTATGGCTAGAAAAATAACTAATCTAATAAGCGAACGTCTAATTATTAAAGTCCTAACATTCATTTACCTTGCATTATAGAGCTTTAATAAAAAAAACGGTGGCTTGTTACTGTTTGGCGGCATTTCGGTTAGTGTTATAGCATAACCCTAACAGCTCTAAGCTTTTTTATAAACAACAACACAAAGGTCACTTTCATCAAGATACCGGAAGCTTCTATTACTAGCCACCCTTCAAAGCCTTGACGCTTTAGGTAAACACCAGTAAAAAAAACAGTTAAACCCATAAGCAACAATAGCAGTTCTTTTCCCGGACGGTAAGTTTTATTGAGAAAGGATATCATGACATAGATGAGTTTTAGAGTTCCTCCCGTCATTATCATTATAAGAGGAATAGCACTTTCTGTCAACGGTTTCAATAATAAACCACCCAACAACAGAACTAAACCTACAAAAATCATCCATTTATTTTTCATCCGCCAAAAATAATAAAACCTCTAAACAGAACAGCGCTGAATTTGTTAAAAAAATCAAAACTATGAAAACCTCCCGACTCATTATTCCACCGGCTTTAATGGTTTATATTATAGTCATCTATGTTGTACTATATAGTTGTATATCCGCGTTAAACCTTATTACTTTTCCTTATAATCTTATGGGGCTTGTCATTGCTCTTTGGGGTTTTAAGATGATGAGAAAGGCTCAGAAACTGTTCAGAAAGCACCAGACAACGTATAAATACGACAAATCAACAACTTTAATAACTGAAGGTCCATATAGCCAAAGTCGAAACCCAATGTATGTCGCCATGATTTACATTCTGATAGGATTAGCTGTTTTTTCGCAAAATGTTCTTTCGTTTTTCTTTCCGATTATTTTTTGGGCGGTAAACCACTTTTTTAATATACCTCAAGAAGAGCGCTGGATGGAAGAAACATTCGGAAGTGTGTATAGGACTTATAAAAAAAAGGTAAGGCGGTGGTGGTAGCAAAAATTAGTTTTTCCCCTTAGGCAACAGACATAAAACCTTAATGATATTCTGCTTTTTATTACTTTTGCAAAAAAAGATAAGGAGGAAAAGTTATTTACTTTCTTAAAAATATTAACTCAAAGTCCTGGAAAACGCTGTTTCCCGGGACTTTTCTTATTCTAACATACAAACCATAATGAACCAAGAATTACTTAACCGTGCAGAGAACAAATGCGAATTGTGCGGAAATACCCTAGATCTGCAGGCTTACACTGTAGCACCATCTGATGAAGAGATTGTAGTGTGCCCCACCTGTATGGCTCAGATAGAAGAAAACGAAGATATGGATACCAATCACTGGCGCTGCCTGAATGATAGTATGTGGAGTCCTGTAAGCGCTGTACAAGTTATGGCCTGGCGTATGCTCAGCCGACTAAAAGCAGAGGGGTGGCCACAGGATTTGCTGGATATGATGTATATGGATGATGATACACTGGAGTGGGCTAAAGCTACCGGCGAAGGTGAAGAAAAAGTAGAAACTCCTAAACACCGCGATAGTAACGGTGTGGAAATATTGCCAGGTGACAGCGTGGTGCTTATCAAAGATCTGAATGTAAAAGGCAGCAGTATGGTAGCTAAACGTGGTACAGCTGTACGCAATGTATCGCTTGTATTTGACAACCCTGAGCAAATAGAAGGTCGTGTAAACGGTCAAATGATTGTAATTTTGACTCAGTATGTTAAAAAGAACAATTAATACTTTGATTAGCAAAACAAATATATAGTCACTCGTTACCGGGTGACTTTTTTGTGTTTAATAAACAATTCGGGGTCTTAATTTGTAATACTGGTTGTCATATTTAACTATTACTATGCAAGACCGAAGAGATTTCCTCCGACAATTAGCGCTGCTAACCGGCAGTGTGATGGTTCCTTTCCCAGCCTTATCCAAAACGGCCAGTGATAAGTGGGGCGAGTTACTCCCCTTGAGAAAATTGGGTAAAACCAAGGAAAAAGTAAGCATGCTGGGAGTTGGTGGCTTTCATGTAGGATGGACTAGTGAGCGCGATGCTCAGGAAATCATTGAGACAGCCATAGCTGGTGGCATACGTTTTTTTGATAGTGCAGAATCTTATAGCAAAGGAGAAAGTGAAAACCGTTATGGAAAATATTTAGTGCCAAAATACCGTGATGATGTCTTCATAATGACCAAAACAGGGGCAAAAAACGGGGAGCTCGCCTTACAACATCTGGAAGATTCTTTGCGACGGATGAAATGTGACTATATTGATTTGTGGCAAGTCCATGCTCTCAGCACGCCTGATGATGTAAATAAGCGCATTGAAAATGAAGTATTGGAGGTATTTGAAAAAGCAAAAGCCCAAGGAAAAGTAAAGCATATTGGTTTTACAGGACATCAAAACCCTTTTGCTCACAAGCAAATGTTGGACAAAACCCAAAATTATGACCTTTTTGAAACAGTGCAAATGCCTGTTAATGTTATAGATTCTCATTTTCATAGTTTTATTAAGAATGTCTTGCCCCAAGCCTTAGACCGTAACATGGGTATTTTAGGAATGAAATCTTTATCTGATGGACGTTTTTTCAGTGAAAAGAAACGTTTGGGCAAAATACAATGGGAAAGTAAAACACCCTTAATACCTGATACACTATCGGTGAAGGAAGCCTTATATTTTGTTTGGTCATTGCCTGTTAGTGTTCTCATTACCGGAGCAGAGAATAAAATCTTACTCCAAGAGAAAATTGATTTGGCACGTAACTTCAAACAACTTAATGCAGAACAACGCAGCGAGTTAGTCGAACGTGTGTTTGAGAAGTCTGGAAATGCTGTAGAATATTATAAAAAATTAGGATGATGAAAAAGACACTTGTGTTACTATTATTTAGCCTTATGGCTTTAAGCGCCTGCAAAAGCAAAGCACCCCAAATTACTGAAGAAATAACGCCAAAGCTACATTTGGTTTGGGAAACAGACAGCACAATGACCACTTGCGAATCGGTACTTTATGACAACAGTAGCAAGGTTATTTATGTAGCAAACATCAATCACAAGCCTTGGGAAACAGATCACAATGGTTTTATCTCGACCATAGACAGCAAAGGAAAAATTATTGACAAATATTGGTTAAGTCAAGGGCTTAGTGGTCCTAAAGGAATGGGAATTTTCAATGGGAAACTCTATATAAATGATATCAATCAAATGGTAGAAGTCGATATTAAAAGTCAAAAAATCACCAATACCTACCCTATTGATGGCGAAAGTGCTCTTAATGATATTACTATTGATGATAAAGGCCTTGTCTTTAGTTCTAATTCTGCCACCGGCGAGATTTACAAACTACAAAACGGCAAATTTTCCCCTTTTGTACAACTTGTAGATACAGGGCGACTTAATGGCCTGTTGGTAGATGAGGAAGGTCTCTTTTTTACCTATTCTAAACAAAGTCAGTTAGGATTTTATAATTTTGAAAGCCAAACGACCGCGATACTTAATGATAGTATTGGGTGGGGTGATGGTATCATACGACTTTGTAATGGTGATCTAATAACTTCTTCATGGGATGGTAAGTTGTATTATATCTCTTCACGAAATTATAAGAGCACCTTATTGTTAAATACGTCTGCACAAAAAATCAATGCTGCAGATATAGATTATATTCCGGAAGAACAACTATTAATTGTCCCAACATTTTTTCACAATACCGTGAGAGCTTATAAAGTCACATTTAAATAAGCCTATGAGCCAAATACAACGATTACGTCTGAAAGAAACCCTCTTCAATATCGTTTTCAAAGCTGATACCCGTGCCGGTAAGGCCTTCGATTTGATACTTATCGCTACGATTATTCTCAGTATTTTTGTTGTACTTACTGAGAGCGTTGCATCCATTTGGGCGGAGTACACTCAGCTTTTTAAAACATTGGAATGGTTAATAACGATACTGTTTTCCGCAGAATATCTTCTGCGCATAGCTATTGTGCGTACCCCCCGCAAATTCATCTTTAGTTTTTACGGCATTATTGACTTACTCTCTTGTCTGCCAGCTTATATCGCTTTATTTACAGCAGGAGCTTCGGGCTTAGTGGTCATACGTGCCTTGCGTTTATTGCGTCTTTTTCGTGTACTGAAACTAACTCGCTACATGAATGCCAGTACCTTTATCTGGGAAGCTTTGAAAGCCAGTCGTTATAAGATAGGCATTTTCCTCTATACTGTGGTAATGGTAGTGATAGTCATTGGGGCTTTAATGTATTTTATTGAAGGAGAAGCAAGTGGTTTCGACAGCATACCCCGTGCTATGTACTGGGTGGTGGTTACTATTACCACTGTAGGTTATGGCGACATAGCGCCTATGACGACTACAGGACAGTTTATCGCCAGTATTGTAATGATTTTAGGTTATGCCATCATAGCTGTTCCTACAGGCATAGTTACGGCCGAAACCAACCGCATTAAGAACGAAAATACAGAGACAAAAAACTGTCCGCGATGCCTAACTATTAACAAGAAAGACGCAAATTACTGTACTAAATGCGGGGAGAATATTGCGGATATGAAAAGTGTTTAGTGTGTCTTTAGTTATTGGGGCATAGAGCCATTCATTAACCTCAAACCCTTAGTATAAGCCCTCATTGCATAATTCAATAGAATAAAAACCCGAAATAGAAGTGATATAGAGGGTTTTATTTTCTTTTCCGCCTATGGTGGCATTAGCAGCCCAGCGCTGAGGCACTTCTATGAAGGCTACCTGTTCACTTTTTTGATTGTAAACATATACACCATTATCATTGGTCAGGTAAACGTTACGTTTTTTATCTATCGTCATACCGTCAGATCCCATAGGGGCAAACAGGGTTTTATGGCTTAAGACTCCCGGGCTATCGATGGTGTATTTCCATATTTTTTTATCACCCAAATCAGCCACGTACAACTCCCCTCTTTCTATATCGCCAATAATGCCATTGGGTTTCACAAAATCATCAATCACTCTTGTCATTTCTCCATCGGGGCTAAAATAGTAAACATGCATACCATCCTGATACATGGTATCCGGGCGATGCTCCCACCAGGGACGTTTGTACAAAGGGTCTGTAAAGTAAATACCGCCCAACTCATCAATCCACAAATCATTAGGCGCATTAAGTAAGTTATCATTGTAGCTATCAAAGAGTACGGTGTGTTCTCCTTTCATATCAAAACGCCACATCTCATTTTTTTCGTCTGCACAAGAGATCAAATAACCATCGTTATCAAAATACATACCGTTGGAACGCCCCTCTCCTGCTTTAAAAACCGAGATTTTTTCTTTTTCAATGTCCCACTTTAATATTTGATTATTAGGTTGATCCGTGAAATAAATATGGCCATCTGGTGATTTTGCCGGCCCTTCGGTAAACTTAAAACCATCGGCCAATAGTTGTAACTCTGCTCCCGGCTTTATGATATTATCCTTGCAAGATATTGTTAGAAGGATAGTTAGAATTAATAATAGATTTTTTTTCATAGGACGATTAATTAGAAAAATACAAGAAAGACAATCCTTAACGTTCTGATTATGTGTTTTTACTAGATGATAAATGTGTTAATTGTTGCTTTTTTACGGTCTTTTTTCGGTAGATATAGATAAAGCTTTTCTCACTCAAAGCCATTAAAAAACACCTCTAAAGCCTGCGACATATTGGCTGATGTAGAGGTCAGGAAAAAGTCCAGCTCCTTCATCGTTGGTTTTAGTTTATTCTTGATTTGAAAAAGACGGTTAAAATCTGCTGAGAAGTTAGGGTGCGTATCCATAGTGGTCACCAAAGTCGTATGGAAGACTTTGAATAAGCTCTGTTCGCCATACAACGTTTGGTCGTCGATCGAAATAACTTTCATCAGGTTGCGCAACAGCTTTTCATCTTTAAGCTCTATGGCTACCGCCAATGCTTTAGCATAATTGGCAAAGAGGTAATCTAAAGCATTTTCATCGTTATACTGTGGAATAGGTACCGGTGTAAACTTGAAATTCTGATATGCCTTGCGTGCAGCATCCCCTTCCCCTAAAAAGAGTTGAAAAAAGGCTTCAATATTAGCAAAAGCTAAGTTTTGATATTCGCTGTCTTTGGACTTAGGCACCGATTTACGTCCTTTCTGTGCCACCATTACAGCAGCTTGAGCAATGGCCGTCAGTGCACTGTCGCCCGAGGTGTAAACCAACTGCAAGCTGTGCAGCTTAGCCCAAAGCATATACACTTCCCACTTCTTTTTTTCCGAGGCATAAGCCAATGCAAAACGGCACTCCTTAATAGCCTCGTCGAAACTACCAAAGAGAATAAAACATTCGGCACGGTAGCAACGCATTGCCACATATTCCTGACGGGTTTCGTCTGTTTTTAGTGTTAGAAAACGCTCATCGCGTACAAAGGCGTTGAGGCTTTTAGCATCTTGGTTTTGTATACCTGAAGTGTATTGTAACTTAAGTTCTGAAAAGAGATCTGACATCTTAAAAATTTCTCTGTTTTTATGATTTGCAAAGATAATGTTTACAAAACTTTTACAATGGAAAGACTAAAAATGTTACTTAGCGTATTATCAGTATCAGAGCTATACTAATAGTTTGTTTTTCATATGGCTGGCCTTTTGTTTTGTTGTTAAACTATTAATCATAAGAAATAATGATTCTACTTAAAATCATTTGTCGCACAACAAAGTTTGTCGCTATATTTGCAGCGATGATAAAAACAAATACATATATGATGATGGCTATGATGATGTGTGGAGAGATTCGCTGCAGGGCTATTGTTATGTAAAAATTGTTAAATACTAAACTAAAAAAGCCTCTGCAGTAATGCAGGGGCTTTTTTAGTTACAAATCACACAAACAAGATATGAAAAAATACGTTTACATAATGATGCGAATGCATAGCACAATTGAAATGCTACAGTATTACCCTAATCAAAAGAAGATAGAAAAATGATTTCTAAAGTCCCTTTGGTAATACTAACAACAAGGGACTTTTATATCAAAAATGAAGGATTAAAAATAAAATTGAAAATAAAACTTACAACTATGGCAAATCTAACAAAACAAACTAACGCGCTACACGCAGGACACGACACCTCACTAACCCAAGGAACACGCGCCGTGCCTATCTATCAGACAAGCTCTTACGTTTTCAACAACACAGAGCACGCTTCTAATTTATTTAGTCTAAAAGAATTTGGCTATATCTACACTCGACTCAATAACCCAACCAACGACGTATTGGAACAGCGCCTGGCATCAGTAGAAGGCGGCGTAGGCGCTGCGGTATTTGCTTCGGGAACAGCTGCCATTGCCACTACATTTCTCACACTTTTTAAAGCTGGTGATCACGTGGTTTCATCCGGCAGTCTGTATGGCGGCACCTTTAATCTGCTAAATGTCACCTTACCACGCCTGGGAATAGATACTACTTTTGTAGATGCCGATGTGGTAGATAATTTTCAATCTGCTATACAGGAAAACACCAAAGCTATTTACATAGAATCGTTGGGCAACCCTAAACTGGACGTACTGGATATAGCCGCAATAGCCGAAGTGGCTAAGGCCAATAAAATTCCTCTGATTGTAGACAACACGGTAGCTACACCTGCCCTTCTGAACCCGATAAAATACGGTGCTGACATCGTAATTCATTCCCTGACCAAGTTTATTGGTGGACAAGGCACCTCACTTGGTGGAGTAGTGATAGATGCCGGTACTTTTGACTGGGCCAGCGGTAAATTTCCGGAATTCACCGAACCGTCAAAAGGTTACCATGGGCTGAAATATGCCGAAGCTTTAGGCAACATTGCCTTTATCGTAAAACTGCGCATCGAAGGCTTACGTGATTTTGGTGCTGCGTTGAGTCCGCAGAATGCTTTCCAGATTATTCAAGGCCTAGAAACCTTGGATGTACGCATCAGAAAACATTCTGACAATGCCTTAGCTCTGGCACAATGGCTGGAACAACAAGACGAGGTGGCCTGGGTCAACTATCCGGGGCTGGAAAGCAGTAAATACAAAACACTGGCCGATCAATACCTACCGGAAGGTAAGAGTGCCATTGTTACTTTCGGACTAAAAGGAGGCTACGAAGCGGCACAAAAAGCATCGGATGCTACTGAGGTATTCTCACTACTGGCCAATATCGGCGACACCAAATCGTTGATTATTCACCCGGCGAGCACCACGCATCAGCAGCTGACTGCCGAAGAGCAACTTACGGCCGGGGTTACACCAGACTTGGTTCGTTTATCGGTTGGTTTGGAAAGCATTGAGGACTTAATAGCTGATTTGAAACAGGCTATTGAAAAATAACTACTGTAATTCTTCGTAATTCTCTGTGAAACTCTGAGCCAGTAATATCGTTAGCTGTAATTTAGAGATGCACAGAGGAGTGCGGAGAAATATTCTCAAAGTTTCAAACAATTATCATGCAAGCACATAGAAGTTGTCGTTAGTTTGTGAA
>DHQI01000052.1:25094-26710 GCA_002408065.1 Bacteroidales bacterium UBA5342 | reverse complement strand
TTTTTCAATAGGACTTTAAACAACTTCTCTATCAAAACCGACCCTTAATTACACTTTTATCGACATTAAATCTACGTTTGTGCCATTTTTATCAGGATAAAAACGCCATCTCAAGCCACTTTTATCAAGATAAAAATGGCATCCAACTACACTTTTATCAGGATAAAATGTAATTTAATTTTACTCTCATCTAATTTTATCCTACATTTGCACTGAAATTCAACGAATAGTGTTATGCAACGGCTAAAAATAGAAGAACTACGACAGTGGAAAGAAAAGCCCAAACGAAAACCTCTGATTATTCGAGGTGCCCGTCAAGTAGGCAAAACGTGGTTGCTCAAAGAATTCGGAAAGCAATATTACAGCAATTTTGTGTATGTCAACTTTGAAAAAACACCCGAACTTTTAGACCTTTTTCTCACAAATCTGGATCCTCTGCGCATCATCAGCGTACTGGAGCTTTACGCCAACACGCCTATCAAAGAAAATGAGACCTTGATAATTTTTGATGAAATTCAGGAAGCAAAACGTGGCCTTACCTCTTTAAAGTATTTTTGCGAAGAAGCCCCCAACTATCATGTGGTAGCGGCTGGCTCATTATTAGGCATTGCCATGCCTTATAAGACTTCCTTCCCGGTCGGGAAAGTTGATTTTCTGGAATTAAATGCACTTAGCTTTACAGAATATCTTTTGGCTTTAGGCGAAGAACGCATTGTAGAAAAACTAAAAGCACAAGACTGGCAAATCCTTTCAATAGTAAAAGACAAACTCATTAAGCACCTTAAATCATACTATTATATAGGAGGAATGCCTGAGGTGGTCACTCACTTTGTAGAGCATCAGGACTGGGAGGCAGCCCGCGAAATACAATATAGCATCCTTACCGCTTACGAAGCTGATTTTGCTAAACATGTACCACCTGAATTAGTTGCGCGCGTCAAGCTGGTTTGGCAAAATATTCCGTCGCATCTAGCCAAAGAGAACAAAAAATTTGTCTATGGTGCGCTTAAACCAGGCGGACGCTCACGCGATTTCGAAGAAGCCATACAATGGCTGTGCGATGCCGGCTTACTATACAAACTACCCCGCATCACAAAACCGGAATTGCCTCTTCCGGCCTTTGAAAGCCTCACCGTGTTTAAGCTATTTTTGCATGACGTGGGGCTGCTAGCAGCTATGAGCAATCTCAATGCTAAAACACTGATAGAAGGAAACAAACTGTTTCTTCAGTACAAAGGTGCACTTACAGAACAGTATGTATTGCAACAACTGCAGGGCAAAACAAAACCCGGAGAAAGGCTTCATTACTGGACCAACGAGCGCAGCACTAACGAAGTGGACTTTATTTTTCAAAACAACGAAAACAAGCTTGTGCCGGTAGAGGTAAAAGCCGAAACCAATACACGCTCTAAGAGCTTTAAATTCTATTGTGAAAAATACAATCCAGTGCAAGCAATACGCACTTCCTTATCGGAATACAAAAAGGACAGCTGGCTCACAAATATACCTCTGTGGGGAATTGAATATTTATAGATTTAAGGCCAGCTGTTCCCACTTTGGCAACAGTTTTGAATCTTGACTACAAAATCATGAATTATGATTATACGCTTATTTAC
>DHQI01000052.1:18220-24884 GCA_002408065.1 Bacteroidales bacterium UBA5342 | reverse complement strand
TTATTTACAGGTGGATCATTAAACAACACAGGTATAGTCTGGTAGTGAACCACAAAGAATAAAAGGTAAGACCTTTTATTCTTAAAATTCGTGAAATTAAACTCAGCGAAACTGCTCTATCAAATTCGTGCTATTCGTGTGATTCGTGGTGAAAATATGACGAGTCTTATTGTAAATATTTTTATTCGTCTATTGTTTACATGTAAACTACCGTATACTCATTTCTTGAATAATAGATTTCGAATCGATAGCTATTTGTTGAAAAAATTGGCTCCAGCCTGCCACTCTTACATCATAAAAAGCTTAGATTTGCGTTTTTAAATTAGAATATTAGCTCTATTAGCACATGCGAAAAGCACTCATAACTCTCCTCGTCACTATTCTGACTTTAAACATACAAGCTCAGAATGCCGAACTTAGCTACAATAAAATCATTGAAAACGGTAAGGAATACTACCTTTACGAAGTACAAGAAAGCGAAGGATTTATGGCCATTGGACGTAAATTTGGCGTAGCTTACCAAGACATCATAGAACTTAACAAAGAGGAAACCAAAGAGGGACTGAAAGTAGGTCAAATCATTCGTATTCCTGTTGTAAAAGGGCGCAATTCGGATAAAGAAGAGGTGAAAAATAACGACTTTATATACCATAAAGTAGCTAGCGGCGAAACCCTGTTCTTCATATCGCGCAAATACGGTGTATCCATCAATGATATTGTGAAAAATAACCCGGGATCTGACGAAGTATTGAAGTTAAATCAGGAACTAAAAATACCTAAAATAACAGAAGCTGCTTATATTAAATTGCCTAAAACAGAAAGAAAGTCCGAACAATTAGAAAAAAAAGACACCTTTCAATACCATATTGTGCAGCCAGAAGAGACAGCCTTTGGTATAGCCGGCAAATATCAGATATCTCTGACGCAATTAGCGGCAGCTAATCCCGGGCTTGAAACCAATAACCTGACGATAGGAGCTCAGATACGCATACCCGTACAAACAGAAGACAAAAGAGCAGAAGCGCTCCTCTCCGAAGAGCTGACCGATACACGCTATGTATACCACCGCATCAAAAACGGCGAAACATTGGAAAGCATAGCTGCTCTATACAAAATACCCTCAGATGTAATTGTAAAAAGCAACACTTTTGGCGAACAATTACCCCCTGTAGGTTATATGCTAAAAATCCCCCATTCGTATGAATACTCTGTAGAAGTTGCAACCGAAGAACAAGAGATCTATACCGTGGAAAAAAAAGACGATATACGCCATATAGCAGAGAAGTACCAAGTACCAATTATGGACATACGGGCGGCAAACCCACACGTCAGAAAATGGACCAAGCTAAAAAAAGGAACACAACTAAACATCCCTACCCTTAGGGTAGAAAGTGTGGACTCACTGGTAACACGTGTAGCTCAAAACAAAGAACAAGAAGACCTGGCCCGCTATTTCGAACAGCACAAAAAAGTGTTAGGTGACACGATCAATGTATCCTTCTTATGGCCTCTATACCTGCATCGTAACGACACCATAAACACCATTAAAGAAGTCGATCCTCTGACCAACAAGGTAAGCTATAAAACGCGCAACCCTAAAACCATCTTCCCCGGCACACCTATTTTCCGTGAGTTTTACTTTGGTGCCTTAATAGCATTGAACGACCTGAAAGAAAAAGGCATCGTCGTTAGGATAAAAAATTATGACACAGAACGAGGAGTTATCAATATTATGAAAGTATTGCAAGACTCATCACTCTTAGAATCAGACCTCATCATAGGCCCTGCCTTTCACGACCACTCAAGACCGGTGTCAGAATTTTGCATGAAAAATCACATCCGCATGGTCGTCCCTTTTCTATCGGAATGCGAAAGCATAGACAGCAACCCTTACCTCTTTCAGGTACGCCCTACACCTGGCATACAATATGCCCATATTACGCATAAGGTAGCCCAACGCTACAACGCTTCAAACATCATCGTTGTTAAATCACAACCGGGAGATGAACGACAAACCTTATTTTCTGAGTTGCTAAAATCGGAACTTTACAATCCGGATAGTATACTCACACGACAAGTAACGTACAAAGAGATTGATTTCATACGTGACCAGATGGGCGGTCTTTCAGCACTTTTAAGCAAAGAAAAGCACAACCTGATCATTATACCGGACGAAAAAGAAAAACTTTACACCCGCGTGATTCCTATTATGGAAAACTATGCTTCGCGGCACAAAGAAATCGACATCAAGCTATTAGGCTTCTCCGAATGGCAATTGTTTGAGCTAAGCGAACTCGAGAGCCTTTACAATGTTGGCTGTGAGCTGTATTCACCGTTTTATGCCGACCTTTTCAGTGAAGAAGAACGTATGACGAATTTCAGAACAAAATACAATGATTACATCTACACTTTACCTAGTGAGAAATATCCTTATTACGGCATGTTAGGTTACGATGTGGTATGCTTCTTTATTAATGGCTTGGCAGAATATGGCAACCAATTTGAAAATCATCTGAATGAGATTCAAAACAACGGTTTATGTGTAGATTTTAGTTTTGAACGCATCAATAACTGGGGCGGCTTTGTTAACAAAACGTTATACCCTATCGAATACACTCAAGATTTTGAATTAAAACTCATAGAAGAGTAAGTCATTAAAAAACGTTCCTGCTAACACCCGAGGCACACCTATACAAATGGGACGCGATGATAGGCGAACCCGCTTCATCACGCCCCGTTTTCTTTATAAATAGGTACCGTCTTTCAAAGAATAGTGAATGATTTATCCAAAGTACCACAGAATATAATCCCTAAGCTTCAAACTCAATTTTTAATATTAAAAAATACCCTTCAAGATACTCCTAACCGCATCACCATTCAGGTTCTTGGTGACATCTTCGCGCAGGATTTTAATGGCTTCACGAGTATCGTATTTTATATTAGGCTGTTTTGCATTGCCCGTGATAATAACTGTTACCGGCAATGGCTTATTAGGGTCACTAACCATAGCCACATATTTACTAACATCACCCCCTATTTCTTTGGCTTTCACAGTCGTTTTAATTCTAAAATTGAGTGTATTATCAATATTATACCATCCCCCGGTATGGATATTTTTATCCACCACTTTGACATCAAAAGGCGCCAAGATTAATTGTCCCTCTTCCATAGTATAATCAATCTTAACCGGACCTGTAGTAATATCAGCATAGCGCGGATCCTTCATCTGCTTAGCTAGTTGAGTCAACGATTTATTATTAGCTATTCGTACCCCGGTAGAACTTAGATACCCTTTACTTTTTACACTTTTCAAGTCAACCTCTCCCCTTTCATCCAAACGGGCATAATAACTCATTTCTGACGAAAGTTTGCCTTCAGTAATTTGCTGTGATGGAAACATCGTTTTAAACAATGTAACAGATTTTACCGCTTGCGCTATTTCCACATTCTTAACATACAAATCCAAATCTGAATATATTTCAGAGGTATTCTGCGTATTATATTGCCCATTGACCTTAATACTACCCCCCAAGGTGTTAAGATTAAAATTATCGAGTTGAATGCGGGAATCATTAAGTGCCAATTTCCCCTTACAATTAGTCATTATCATATCGTCAGCTCTAATTTTTGAGATATTGGCATTCAATAATAGATCTAAATCTCCTGGAATAATGAATGAAGAAGTCGCGTTATTTTTCGCAGCATTAGCTAGCGACTGATTTGCATTAACTCCAGACTGAGCAATCATAAATTCATTGAGGTTTATAAAGCGGGAATTAAGTTGCAGATTTCCTTTCAGCGATTTCTCATCAAACACATAAGCAAAATAGTTGCTCAAATAACCACTCAGACGCAAATCACTGCTTCCTAATCTGCCACTAAAACTTCTCAGATTGATGCGATCAGGCGTAAAATCAAGTTTAGCTTTTGTAATACTCAAACCCTGAGGCAAGCTTTTATTTTTCAAATAATAACCATCAAGATCTAAATAACCGGAAGCATCGAAATCGGCATAATTTTCCTGCTCAATATCAGATAACTTACCATTGAAACTCACATCAGCCTGTAGCTTACCAACAATATCAGAAGCAGCCATAGGCACTACATTTTTCAATGCCTCTAAATCCATTTTTCCTTTTAAGGTACCGGCTACGGCTACATCAGAAAGGGGCGAAGAAATCTTAAGGTCAGAGACTAAATAATTAGCTCCTGAACGTAATGCCATCTTTTCTACCCATATCACAGTGCTGTCAGCAGGTGTAGCTTCAGAGTGTTCCAGACTGGCTGAAAAATTAATACTCTCCACCTTTTCCGGTAAATATTTATACTTAAACCAAGCATCCCTTAACTTAAAATCAAAACCATAAGCAGGCAAACTTTCCCGGCCAAGATAAACACCTCGCACAAAACCAGACACCTTCACATCACCATCAGTTTCGAGCTGCTCCACATCACGGATAAGGCGCTTGGGCAGTATGGCCAACACATCGCTTACCTGAGTTTCCGGTGCTTCAAAGTGTAAATTAAAAACAGGCTTTGACAGCAGTTCTACATCACCCTCAAAAGAGGTCTTCACCCCACCAATTGAAAGCTTATTATCCCCCACCGTTAACAGACTTGTTGTCAAATCATATCCCAACATAACATCCAGATTCAAGGGCACATCACTAACAGAAAAACCAGAAGCACGATAGGTCATCGCCGCCACACCAAGGTTTATCATAAAAGCAGCTGACTGTTGATTTATTGCCCCACTCATTTCATAGTTTACACCTGTAATACTAAGACTTGTGCTATCTGTATTCTCAATAAAAAAGCTGCCATCAGTAATGGTAAAATGCTTTACCTTAAACAAAGCAAAAGGATTGTTTTCCTCCTCTTGCTTGCCCGGATTATTTGATATTTTATGAGTAGGAGTATCACTGTCCACTTCTTTTTTTACATGATACTTAAGCTTGGGTTGAAAAAATGATACCGTTCCAAGTTCCAACTCATTCTTCATCACTTTACCCAGAGACAACTCCCCTTCAAAAGAAGGCACATAAAGGAAGGTATCTTCAGCCGTTGCCATTCGAAAAGCCTCAATATTCATTTTTACCCGGGGAAAATTTCGAAAAAAAGCGACTTTAACATTCTCGTATGTCACCTGATAATCTGACTCACTCTCTATTTCGGCAACTAACAGTTTCGAAACTTTATTTTTTAGAATGCCGGGTACAGTTATGAGTAATATCAACAACAAAGCACTCAAACCAAAGATCAGCGTTTTTCTATTCACAATACAAGTTATTTATGAGTGTCCAAAATTAATGAGAATACCATGACAACACAAGTATTCGTCAGCATTGCTAACAAAAAACGCACCAAAGCCTAAGACGAAGCCTATTAAAACAAAAAAGACAAGCTTGAAAACGCGTGATCTGTAAAAATCAAGCTTGAAGTGACAATAAGCTTATCCCGAACTCGGGTTACTAATCATTGAGGCATTAATTCCGCGCAGGGTGCAATCGTTTGCATCTTTTTAAGTACATTTGCGATTATTAAGCTGTATATATGAGTAAAGAGGCCAAAGTAACCATACACGATCTAGCCCGTGAATTAGAAACAACTCCTGCCACTGTATCACGAGCACTGAACAATCATCCGCGCATTAGTCAGAAGATGAAAGACCGGGTGAAAGCAATGGCCCAAAAGCTCAATTACCAACCCAATATAGTGGCATCGAACCTAAGGACAGGAAAATCTAAAGTCGTAGGGGTTATTGTACCTAACATCAACCGCCATTATTTTTCAAATGCCATACACAGCATCGAGAATGAGTTAGCCAAAGCTGATTATTCTGTTATGATTTGTCAAACCTCCAATTCACCGGAAACCGAACAAAAACTCATCAATACGCTGATCAACCATAAAGTATCGGGTATCATTATCTCCTCAAACAAAGCAAAAGCTAACATCGAAAGTCTGCAAAAAGCTCTGGATGCTGGTATCAAGATTGTACAATTTGACAGCATCGTAGAAAATCTTCCTACCAGCTTTGTCCGCAACAATGATTTTGAGGCCTCTAAAGCTACCGTACAGCATATGCTAGAACAAGGCTACCATAATATTGCGCTTTTTTGCGGCAGACTAAGCAGTAACATCTACCGCGACAGACGTGCAGGTTATCTGGCAGCTCATAAGGAATATGGTATTGAAGCAAACGATGCTTTCTTCTTTGAAAAAACAAACAACCGACAGGAAGGTGCTGAGGCTGCGCGCTATATCATCGATAATAAATTGGGGATAGATGCTATTTTTTCTACCGGTGATTATGCCGCTTTAGGAGCCAGCCTCGTTTTCAAAGAGGCAGGCATAAAAATCCCTGAGGATATAGGTCTTGCCGGTTATGCCAACGAACCTTTCACAGAGTTTCTAAACCCTCCTATTACCTCTTTTGATCAGCATAGCAAGGAAATAGGTGCTATAGCGGCCAATCAAATATTAAAAGAAATGGAGAAGATAAATACACCGTTGCTTGACACTATTGTAAAGGGCACTATGATACTAAGGGAATCCACCTTGAAGACTAAAGCCAAATCTTAAGAATTTGCCGACTTTCTTCATCTATTTTAAAACGATCGTCTAAACGGTGCCCCACAATCCATACTATATTGTCCCCGGA
>DHQI01000052.1:0-18013 GCA_002408065.1 Bacteroidales bacterium UBA5342 | reverse complement strand
TCATACTATATTGTCCCCGGAGCACAATAGCCAGGCATTTTCTTTTTCCGGCAATGAAAACTTATTATCAATAAAATAATCGCTCACTTTTTTCTGTTTTCCAGCCATCCCTATCGGGCAAAAAACATCCCCCTCCTGCCACCGTCGCAAGGTAAGTGGATAAGTGAGTTTATCGGCATCCAGATAGGCTATTTTGTGGTCTTTAATCAACTCAAAGCTTTCTTCTCTCTCAAAAAAAAACAACTCCATTCTCATAGGTCTTTCCAGTTTTTGCGAAAAAGGTGCAATCAAAAATTCGCCTTTCTCTTTACCCTTTTGATCAATTATAAGACTGTCCCTATCTATCGTCAAACGATATTTACCCGTTTCAAAACGAGCACCTACACGCATCAAAGGCTGTGCAGCCACTTCATCAATCACAGCAATAGGAAAACCTAAGGGTTGTAGTATATGAAATAGAATCTCGGAGGGTGACACCGAAGTATAAAGTGCTTTTTTATTTAAAAGCAATACATCACCCTGACGATTCATATTCTTAGTTTTCCAATCTTCTACATAAGCACTAACCACTGCTTCGGACTCTCTCAAGCGAGCAATGGTACGTTGCATTATTTCCGAAAAACCTTGTTTTTTCTCTTCAAAATCAGGAATTATTCCATGGCGAATCTGATTGCGCAATATTGTTGTATCAAAATTACTTTCGTCAGTACAATAATCCAGATTCCTCGTTTCCAAATAATTTATAATATCCTGATGCGATACATTAAGAAGCGGTCTTACAATTTTATCTTTTTTGGGTAAGATACCGCTCAGACCTCTTAATCCTGTACCACGCATCAAATTGATAAAAAACGTCTCAACCACGTCATCGCGATGATGAGCTACCACTACATAATCGAGCTGACATTCTTTCAATATTTCTTCAAAAAAATCATACCGTATCTCACGGGCGGCCATTTCCATCGAAATTTTATGCTTTTCGGCATAAGCCATCGTATCGATGCTCTTATAATGAAACACTAAATCTTTGGCTTCTGATACCTGTCTTACCAAAGCTGCATCACGAAGGGAATGCTCTCCGCGCAACTGGAAATTAACATGAGCAACCTCGCAATAAAAACCCTCTTCAGTCATTATATCCAGCATGGCCATAGAATCTCCCCCTCCACTAACAGCTAATAACAAACGATCTTCTTTCTTCAGAAGCTGATGATTCTCAATAAAACGATGTAGTTGCTTTTTTAACATGAAAACAAAAGTAAGAATTTGTAATTGGAAAAAAGGTATATTGGAAATGAAATATAGGATATGAAACGAGATTTAGTAACAGAACCACATCACACCATCAACAAGATATCCGAATTTTAAATCATAAACTTAAAATTTTAAAGAATTACATTAGTTTTGCATAATTACAATGGATAACGGCATGAAACACATCATTTTCTTCTTCATATTACTCTTCTTTACATCGCATTTAGATGCTCAAACCTTAAGCGAATTGCAAAATGAACGAAAAAAGACCGAAGAATCCATTGCCTTAACTAACAAACTAATAAACGAGAACAAAAAGCATAAGAATCAAGAACTCTCTCAACTCAAACTAATTAACCGAAAAATAAACTACCGTAAAAAGCTTATCTCGGATATTGACAAGGAAAATAAGACGCTTGCTGAAATCATTGAGCACAAAGAAATAATTATCGAGAGTTATGCTGCTGACTTAGAAAGTCAAAAAGAGAATTATGCCGAGCTACTCCGTTACATCTGGACACGACGCTCCACCCAAGATCAGCTGATGTACATACTGGCTGGTAACGACATCACTCAAATGTATCGTCGTTTCAGGTATCTGAACGAATTTGCCGGCTACCAAAAAGCACAAGCCACTGCTATACAAGAACTTTCTCATCGTCTCACACTAGAGCGCGACAGCTTAAACCTACAAAAAGAGCAACAAACCAAACTTCTAGCGAAATACAGTAACGAGAGAGAAAAACTACAATCAGAACAAAACATCAAGGAAAAGCAAGTAAAATCACTCGATAAAAAAGAGGAGAAGCTCCGAAAACAACTGGCCGAACAACAAAAGAAACGTGACGAACTGAAAAAATTTGTGGACCGCTTAATAGCAGAAGAAGCCAAGAAAGCAAAGAAGACAAATATGAAGCTCACGCCTGAGCAAAAACTAACATCTTCGCAGTTTATTGGTAATAAAGGAAAACTACCTTGGCCAGTGGCTTCCGGTATCATCGACGAACCTTTTGGCAAACACAAACACGATCAATTCTCTCGTGTAGAGGTAGAAAACGATGGTATAGATATCCTTACAGATCAAGAAAGTAATGCACGTTCAGTTTTCGACGGAGAAGTTATTTCTGTCAACGCCCTGCCTGGCTACAACAAGGGTCTTATTATACAGCATGGTGAATATTACACTTTTTATGCTAACCTAAAAGAAGTCTATGTAAAAAAAGGAGATATGGTAAGTACCAAACAGAGCATTGGAAAAATTTTCACCGACAATGCTGGTAAAACCCTCATTCACTTCGAAGTATGGATCGACTTCAAACCTCAAAACCCGGCTTCTTGGCTGAGCAAATAAAGGGCTTAACTGAAAACGGCCTTAGACGAATAATTAACACAGAAAAATTATAATACAACTTTTACGATGAAAAAAGTACTTGGAATAGGCAACGCACTCGTAGACCTTTTAGTGAAAATAGATAGCGACGAGATTCTGGACAAACTGGAATTACCCAAAGGTAGTATGACGCTGATAGACGACAGTGGATTAGCTACTATCAAAAATGAAGTCAAAAATTTTGCGACTAAAAAAGTCACTGGTGGCTCTGTAGGTAATACAATCAACGGACTCGCTGCACTAGGAGTCAAAACCGGATTTATAGGAAAAATTGGAACTGGCAACAGCGGTCTCTTTTTTGAAAATGAGATGCGTCAAAATGGCGTAGACACACTTTTATTGAAAAGTGATACGCCTACAGGTCGTGCTTTTGCTTTAGTTTCGGTAGATGGCGAGCGCACCTTTGGCACCTACCTGGGGGCTGCTATAGAGATGACCGCCAAAGACCTTAAAGCTGAGTATTACGAAGATGCCGACATCTTTTATGCTGAAGGTTACTTAGTTCAAAACCACGAATTGATAGAGGAAGCTATGAAAATGGCCAAAGCCGAAGGACTACTGGTAGCTATTGATATGGCCAGCTACAACGTAGTAGAAGCCAACAAAGAGTTTATGCAGCACTTGCTATCAGAATATGTGGACATCGTATTTGCCAACGAAGAAGAAGCGCTGGCCTTCTGCGACACTAAAGATTCCTGCGAAGCGGTTAATATACTTGCAGAAAACTGCTCTATTGCGGTGGTGAAAATTGGGGCAAACGGTTCTCTGGTAAAATCTGGAGATCATCTCTATCGTGCCGGTATCTATGGCAACAAACCTATCGACAAAACAGGCGCCGGGGACAGTTATGCTGCCGGATTCTTTTATGGGCTCATGAATGATTTCGACCTTGGTAAATGCGCCCGCATAGGTGCTTATATAGCTGACCATGTGATTGCTACTACTGGCGCCAAGCTCAACAAAGAAGTCTGGAATAAGATTTTAAAAGATATCCCTACACTGTAACTCATATTTCTGCTCTGCTAGCTATAGCAGAGCAGTTTCTAACTATCAAAACGGAGTCGAAGCAGTAGCTGAGCGGAGTCGAAGTTAAGACAACTCATACATACCACCAGGATAGCATTTCAGCAAACCATTAAATTCCATATTAATAAGAATAGGAGCTAGCTTGCTCATAGGAATTTTACAAACAATGCTAATAGGGTTAATGTGAGATTTACCCTCTTTCTGCAAATAATCAAATACCATCTGCTCCTCGTCATTCATATCAATAAGTAGACGCGTCTGTTGAGAGCGTTTCTTGTTCTCATCACGAGACCATCCCAAGTGATACTCAAGATCCTCAATCCCCTCAACCATAATTGCTTTTTGAGTTTTTATCAAACTATTGCAACCTTCACTCTGGGGCTCGGTAGACATACCAGGCACAGCAAATACTTCACGGTTATAAGACGATGCAATATTTGCTGTAATTAAAGAACCACCCCGCTTAGCCGATTCTATCACAATAGTGGCATCACTAACTCCGGCAACGATACGGTTACGTCGTACAAAATTCTCTGGAATGGGACGCGTATTACTCGAAAATTCAGTCAGCAAGCCCCCCTGAATTAACATTTTAGCAGCTGTTTGACGATGAGCTCCGGGATAGATATTATCCAATCCGTGAGCCAATACACCAAGGGTAGGCAAGCCATTTTTCAAAGCATTGCGATGAGCAACAATATCCACACCATAGGCCAGCCCACTCACAATCAACGTTTCAGGATAATACCGGGCTATTTCGGCTATCAAACGTTGGGTCATTTCAGTACCATAAGGAGTACTACGACGCGTTCCTACAATACTTATCACTTTAGCGGCATTGAGATCTACCGAACTTCTGTAATAAAATAAAATGGGAGCATCAACACATTCTTTTAAACGTAAAGGATAATCTTTGTCCGTAAAAAAAGCCGTCTGAATGTTTTTCTTATGAATAAAATCGACTTCTTTCTTAGCCGTTTCCAGGGCTTTAGAGCGCCCCTGCAAGAGCATCACTGCACGGGTATCTATGCCGGGAACCTCCCTCAACTGACTTTCCTTTGCTTTAAAAACCTGCTCTACCCCACCCATGTATGCCACCAAGGCCTTGATTGAGGCATCACCAATGCCTTTTATCTTGCTTAAAGCTATTTGATACTGTAACTGCTCCATTGACCTGCAATATTAACAGTTTTATACAAAATCTCCTAACATAAGTTCACTTGTGCTAATAGATTGTAAACAAATGAGTATTTTTGCACTAAATTTTAATAAAAACATGAAACTATTCGACGTTTACCCCCTGTTCGACATTGAACCTGTAAGAGCACAAAGTTGCTACGTATATGACAAAAACGAGACCGAATACCTCGATCTTTACGGCGGCCATGCCGTTATCTCTATTGGGCATGCTCACCCGCATTACAACGAAAAAATAGCCACACAATTAGGACGAATCGGTTTTTATTCTAACTCTGTACAAAACAGTTTACAAAAAGAATTAGCTCAAAAATTAGGTGAACTAAGCGGCTACGAAGAATTCGATCTTTTCCTTTGCAATTCTGGCGCAGAAGCCAATGAGAATGCCATAAAATTAGCCTCCTTCCATACGGGCAAAAAACGCATCATCTCTTTTAGTAAAGCCTTTCACGGGCGCACATCAGCAGCTGTAGCTATTACAGACAATCCCAAGATAGTAGCCCCGGTAAACCAAACAAAGAACACCTGTATACTTCCCCTAAACGACATGGAAGCTTTTGAAGCCGAAATCGCCAAAGAAGAAGCCTGTGCAGTAATTATTGAAGGTATTCTAGGTATCGGAGGTATCATTATTCCAGATCCTGAATTTTTAGCCTACATCAGAAAACGCTGCACTGAAACAGGCACCATCCTGATTCTTGATGAGATACAGTCCGGCTATGGGCGTTCAGGTAAATTCTTTGCACATCAACATACCGGAATAGTGCCGGATGTTATCACCCTAGCCAAAGGCATGGGGAATGGTTTCCCTATTGGCGGTGTGATGATAGCACCACTTTTCGACGCGCAATACGGTATGCTAGGCACCACATTTGGCGGCAACCACTTGGCTTGTGCGGCAGGTATAGCTGTTCTTGATGTGATGAAAGATGAAAACCTCATTGAAAATGCTGCTGAGATAGGGCAGTACCTGATTGATGAACTTAAGCAACTACCACAAATCAAAGACGTTCGTGGTCTTGGACTTATGATCGGACTGGAGTTTGAAGAGCCCATCAAGGAGTTGCGTACAAAACTTCTTTTTGAAGAACACATCTTTACAGGAGTATCAGGATCCAATACTGTTAGATTACTACCACCACTCTGTTTAAATAAAAAAGAAGCCGACGTGTTCCTGACCGCTTTAAAGAAACATTTATAATTAAATAGGACGTAAAGAAAAAAGACTGGAATAAGTACATACGTAAGCTATTTCTCTAAGTCTGAATTTTGAATCTTGAATTTTAAAACCATGAACAACATATCTATCATAGGAGCCGGCAATATGGGATTTGCTATTGCCCAAGGGCTTGTAAAAAACGGGCAATACAAAGCCGAAAACATTTATTTGTCCACTAAAGACGAAACTGCCATCAAAAAATTTGAAAAAGAAGGCTACAAAGTAGCTGACAACATAGCCCTAATCAAAGCATCCAAGCTCGTACTCTTGGTTGTTAAACCCTGGATTGCTGAAAGTGTTTTGGAAGAAATCAAAGACGTTTTTACTGCCGATCATATCCTGGCCTCCTGCGTTACCGGCCTCAGCTCCGCAACGACCTTTAAATATTTAGGCGACACAACCACCTTTTTCCGTGTTATGCCAAATACCGGAGCTATGGTTGGCGAATCAATGAGCTGTATAGCTGACTTTAACGCTTCACAAAACAAAAAAGCAATGATTGAAAATATCTTTTCCACTCTTGGACAGGTCATTTTCCTTGAAGAAGATAAGATGGCAGCCGGAACAGCCGTAGCTGGTTGTGGTATTGCATTCGCACTCCGTTTTATCAGAGCAGCCACACAAGCAGGGGTCGAAATTGGCCTACCGGCAGCTGATGCCGCCAAAATGGGAGCCCAGATAGCTAAAGGCGCTGCCGAACTCATCTTACAAAACAAATCAAACCCTGAAGTTGAAATTGACAAGGTAACAACCCCGGGCGGTGTTACCATAGCAGGATTAAATGAAATGGAGCACAACGGCTATAGTTCTGCTATCATTCAAGGCATCATAGCTTCGTACGAAAAAGCTTTAGAATAAGGATATTTTTGACCAAATTTACGAATATTCAAGGTTAAAAATTAACATAGGTTAATTCTCGAAATAGTGCCAATGCAACCAACCCTGCATTGGCACTTTTTTTGTTATTAAAAAAACACCAACTTACATTACAAACAAATCAACCATATCATTGAAATGAGGAAACGTATCTCAACCCATATCATGTGGGTAAAGTACATCTATGCAACCATTGCTACAGCGTCACTTTATCTTTTCTTTCGAAACATCGTCAAAGAGCAGGACGTCAACAGCATCATCACCCAAACCTACTTAGGAATTAGCTTTATCACCACCATTTCATATCACTACTTCAACAATCGCAAACACTTGGAATATGACGGTGACTTCCTTTATATTATACATAAAAAAGAAACTAAGCGTATACCATTAAATAAGGTCCACAAGGTAAGAGTTACCAATATCACCTTTAACAGAAACCCCACCTGGAAAGTGGACTATTATGATTTCGAGGGGAAAAAGTTAAATGTCCGCATCATCCCAAACAAAAAGAACAAAAATCATTTTGAAGAATTTAAAATTAAGGTAATGGAAGTCAACCCGGACGCTGTCATAGAGGAAACTCCAAAATCATTCTAAACAAGCACCGTAAAATCTTAATAAACTCATTTATGCAAGGCTATACCAAACAGGCTTTGTAGCGCTTAATAGTCTCTTCCAAGCCCAAATAGAGAGCTTCACAAATAAGCGCATGACCTATTGAAACTTCATCTAAGAAAGGAATATGCTCACTAAACCATTTCAGATTATCAAGACTGAGATCGTGCCCCGCATTTACTCCTAAACCTAAAGATTTAGCATACTGCGCGGCCTTTACAAACGGGACTACTGCGTTTTCTTTATCCTTTGGGTAGTCAGTAGCATAAGGTTCAGTATAAAGCTCTATACGGTCAGCCCCCACTTTCTTTGCACCTTCTATATATTCCAATTCTGTGCCTACAAAAATTGAGACACGAATACCTTTACTCTGAAATTCGTCAATCACCTCAGATAAAAAAGAAGCATGCTTTATAGTATCCCATCCGGAATTAGACGTGATAGCATCGTGAGCATCTGGCACCAAAGTGACTTGAGCGGGTCTGTTCTGGCATACCAAATCTACAAACGACTTTTGCGGATTTCCTTCAATATTGAATTCAGTGCTCAGAACGGGCTTTAAGTCACGAACATCCTTATAGCGTATATGACGTTCGTCCGGACGAGGATGTACCGTAATACCATCTGCCCCGTAAGTTTCACAATCTTTTACTACCTGAATAAGGTTTGGCATATTACCACCACGAGCATTTCGTATGGTAGCTACTTTATTAACATTAACACTGAGTTTCGTCATTGGAGAAAAATTCTATATTTTTGTAGTGCAAAAGTAAGACTAAAAGACCTAAAAAGAAGCATGCTCACAAAAGATTTCATAAATACCACCTTTTCTTTGCCCGATGGAGACACGACCATAGAAAAAGCTTTAAAAATAGCAACAGATAATCGCTTAGAGCAGTTTCCGGCCTGTATTAATGGCCATTACGGCTTCTTCTTTAATGTTGATTTGGAGATGTTACCCCAAGAGACAACACTAAATAGAGTGGAACAACTGATGAAAAAAAATGCGCTAAACTCCGATGATCATATATGGGAGAGTATCCGTAGCTTTCATTACCTCAATACAGATGTCCTACCGGTAACAGACAAATACAACAACTTATTAGGAGTGGTATTAATGAAAGACATCTTTAAGCGCGTGTTCGACATTTTTCCGATTGGAAACGGAGGTGCTATTCTGGAACTGGAACTGAGTTACAACAATTACTCCCTCCATGAACTATCCGGCATCGTAGAAAACACGAATAGTAAGATCACCCTCTTAAGTATATTTCCCATCGAAGGCACAACTAAGGTCAATGTCGTTTTTAGCATTAACAAAAAAGATGCAACAGAAGTCATCCAAGCATTAGAACGCCATAGTTACCATGTGAACGCCTGGTTCATGAACAAAGGAAAAATCGACCATATCCAGGAAGAGCGATACGAAGCATTAATGAATTACATCAACGTATAATTATGTCAGAAAACTGGTTATCGCGTACAGAGCTTTTCCTTTCTCCTGAAAAAACAGCATTACTCAAACAAGCTAACATCATCATTGTGGGACTGGGAGGCGTAGGCGCCTATGCAGCAGAGATGCTGGCCCGTACCGGCATAGGAAGAATGACCTTAGTAGATGGCGATGTCGTTAGCCTGACGAACCTTAACAGACAACTTTTAGCCACACGCAGCAACCTGGGCAAAGCCAAGGCAGATCTTATGGCCGAAAGACTACGGGATATTAACCCTGATATAGAGTTGACTGTAATAAACGAATTCTTGCGAGACGAGCGCACACCTGAAGTTCTACAAGCTCAAAGCTACGACTACGTGATAGACGCCATAGACACCTTAAGCCCTAAGCTATACCTCATAATGGAAAGTCTTAACTTGGGCTATCAACTGATCTCATCAATGGGAGCAGGTGGCAAAAGTGATCCTTCACAAGTAAAAATTGCCAATATATCAAAAACATACAATTGCAGCCTAGCAAAAACGATTCGCAAACGTCTGGGAAAAATGGGTTTTAAGAAGAAATTTAAAACCGTATTCTCTACCGAATTAGTCCGAAAAGAAGCCGTGGTACACTGTGAAGAAGAACAAAACAAGAAATCCATTGTTGGCACCATCTCGTATATGCCGGCCATTTTTGGTTGCACTATGGCTGCTGCTGTAATCGAAGATTTAGTGGCGGATGAAAGAATAAAAAAATGATGCTCCCCCGATCCCGCAATACACCGGGAGGGGCTCAGCAAGCTAAATTAAAAAAATAAAATGAAAAAAATATTTATACACAGAACAGCTATTTCAGAAGCTGACGGCATAGCAAAAGGATTTATACGCAACCTTTATTTTATCCACTACTCACTTAATTACGCGGTCGTATTGATGACGGAGCCGGATGAAACCGTAAAAGCCGCTTTTAAATCCGAAGACATTCCTTATCAACTTATCAGTCGCGAAACCCAACAAGAATGCGGTGATGCTCTAATAAGTGCCAATGATTTCGTAGCCTTTCCCGGCCTTTCAGTTCTATTTACCGAAGGGATGAATTGGGATAATGTATACCAAATACTACGCCGTACTCAACGTCAAGGCACAGTCGTTCGTACTACAAAAGAAACAGACATCGCTGTTAAACTATCGCTGGAAGGCAGCGGCAAAACATCAATAGACACAGGTCTTGGCTTTTTTGACCATATGCTGGATCAAATAGGCAAGCACAGCGGCTGCGACCTGGAGATCAAGGTTAACGGCGATCTGCAAGTGGACGAACACCACACGATAGAAGATACCGCTATAGCTTTGGGAGAGGCTTTTTCGCAAGCTATTGGTGACAAAAAAGGACTGAGTCGCTATGGTTTCTTTCTACCTATGGATGAAAGCATTTGCTGGGTAGCTCTGGATTTTGGTGGTCGCCCCTGGCTCAATTGGGTCGCGGATTTTAGTCGCGAATATGTAGGCGATATGCCAACAGAAATGTTTATGCACTTTTTTAAATCCTTTTCTGACGCAGCACGCATCAATCTATACATAAAAGCAGAAGGAGATAACGAACACCATAAAATAGAGGGCATTTTTAAGGCCTTTGCCCGTGCCATAGGAATGGCTGTAAAACAAGAACCTTATTCCTTAGATTTACCTAGTACTAAAGGAATGTTATAGATTTTCAACTCTTTAAATTATAAATAACCATAATAAGTGAAGCATTTAACACCTGTTTTTTATTATTTGGGATTTAACAATTAGGCTTTTAAGCTCAAACTTTGTATATTCGCACGCAATTTTTTTCAAACATTAATTACAATTATTAAATATATTTTTAAATGGCTGTTTTACAAAACATTAGAAACAGAGCAGGACTCTTGATTGGTATCATCGCTGTAGCGCTATTAGCGTTCTTGTTGGGAGATTTGTTGAATAATGGTTCTATAGGTCGCCCCGACCGAATCATTGCGGAGATTAACGGTGAAGATATCGATATAGAAGAATATCAAGCACGTGTAAGCGAACTTACGGAAGTTTACAAAATGAATTCTGGTCAGGTTGCTTTGGATGAAACGATGAGTGAGCAAGTTCAGGATAATGCCTGGAATTCTCTGGTAAGCGACCATATCATGCAAGCAGAATATAACAATACTGGTATTGCTGTACATCCTGATGAATTAGAAGACTTAGTTTATGGAGACAACATCCATCCACTAGTTCGCCAGGTATTTGCTAATCCGCAAACCGGACAAGTAGACAAATCTCAAATCTTAAGTTTCCTTAAATCTTTTGATATGGAAGGTGGTCAGGAACGTAAAGATTACTGGATGTTTATTGAAAAAGAAATTATCAAACAACGCAAAAACGAAAAATACAACAATCTTTTAGCCAAAGGTATTTTAGTTAATACAGAAGATGCTAAACAGGCTGTAGAAGCTTCCAAAATTGTAAAAGATGTAGATTTCTTTGCGGTATCATATTCTACGGTATCAGACAGCGCTGTTCAGATTTCTTCTTCAGACATCAGCTCATACTATAACAAACATAAAGAAGACTATCAACAAAAAGAATCTCGTAGTATAGAGTATGTGGTTTACAACATTGAAGCCTCTAGTGAAGACGATGCCGAAGCCGGCAAATGGAGCGAAGGCATTGCCGAAGAGTTAGCAGATCCTAAATACAATGAAGAAAAAGAACTAGTACGATATGTTAAATTTAACTCTGACGAAGCGTGGGATGGTAAATATTTAGCCAAAGCTGACGTGGATGAGCAACTTCAGGACTTTGCCTTTGAAAGCGAGGCAGGAGCTGTATACGGTCCCTACAAAGAAGATGAAACCTATAAAGTTGTAAAACTAGCATCCCGTGAGATGCGTTCTGACTCAGTAAAGGCCAGTCATATCTTGATTCAGGAAGAAAACATGGATCGCACAGAGGAATTAGCCGACAGCTTAGTAGAAGTACTGAAAGCCAACAGCTCTAAAATGGCCGAACTTGCCGAAGCTTTTTCTAAAGATCAGGGATCTGCCAGCAATGGCGGTGACTTGGGGTGGTTTGCCGACGGCGTAATGGTACCTAACTTCAACGATGCTGCTTTTGATGGTAAAGTTGGAGAAGTTCAAAAAGTAAAAACACAATTTGGTATCCACATCATCATTGTTAAGCAAAAAAGCACACCTGTGGAAAAAGTACAACTGGCAACTGTTATGCGCAAGGTAGAACCAAGCAATACCACTTACCGCAATATTTACAACGAAGCCAGTAAGTTCCGCTCTGGTAGCAACGACTACGAAGCTTTTAAAGCGACAGCAAAAGAAAATGGCTTGCGTGTACGCTACGGTAGCAACATTACCCGCGACAGCAAAACTGTTATGGGGCTTCAAGACTCGAAAGACTTGGTACGCTGGGCCTACAAGGCAGAATCAGGCGATGTCTCTGAGGTTTTGGAAATGGAAAACTTATTTGTAGTAGCCACCCTGACAAAAGTAGCCGACAAAGGGTATCGCCCACAAAGTGAAGTATCAGCAATGATACGTCAGAACTTAGTTCGCGAAAAGAAAGGTGAAATGATCGCTGCTGACATTCTCAGCAAAAAAGCAGATAGCCAAACTATCACTTCTTTAGCCTCTAAAATGGGCGAAAGCATCAAAACAGCTTCTGGTATTAACTTTTCATCTTACTCGGTACCCTCAGCTGGTGTAGAACCAAAACTTGTAGGAGCTATTGCTGCTGCTAAAACAAATGTTGTTTCTGACCCCATAACAGGCAACCGTGCCGTGTATGTATTCAAAATAACAGGAACAAACGACAACGCTTCCGCTCGCAGCATCGAAGAAGAAAAAGCAGCTATGGCACAAAACAAATCCTACATGGTAAATTACCAAGCCTACAATACTTTGCAAGAAATTGCAGAAGTGGAAGATATGCGTTTAAAATTCTATTAGAACAGAATTATTTATCCTAATAACACAAAAGAGGATGCATCCCCCAGGGTGGTACATCCTCTTTTTTTATACCTTTGTGAATATGCAAATCGCCCTTTCAAACGTCATAAAAGAACGTGCAAAAACCATCGGTTTCGATGCTTGCGGTTTAGCTAAAGCTTGCCTTTTAAGCCACGAGATGACCAACTTCGACAACTGGTTACAAGAAGGCTATGAGGGCGAAATGGAGTACATGCACAACTACCGACATATTCGCAAAAATCCTGATCTTTTACAAAAAGGCGCCAAAACAGTTTTAGTTTGCCTGAGCAACTACTACCCTCAACAATTACAAGCCAAAGATTTGCCACAAATAGCTAAATATGCCTATGGGCGCGACTACCACAAAGTGCTCTTAAAAATGCAAAAAAGACTGCTAAACAGTATCCGTGAAAAGGTTAACTGTGAAGGACGTATTTTTGTCGATTCAGCACCGGTAATGGAACGCAGCTGGGCGGTAAAAGCCGGCTTGGGCTGGATTGGTAAAAGCGGTATGCTCATCTCTCCTACCGTGGGCGTACACACACTCATAAGCGGTATGGTGCTGAATATAGAGGTAGATAACTACGACCAGCCAATGCAGCGCAGCTGTGGAAAATGCAGCCGCTGCATAGATTTTTGTCCCGGCAAGGCCATTATAGAACCGGGTGTAATAGATGCCAACAAATGCTTGTCCTACCTCAGCATTGAACACCGGGGTCTCTTCCCCGAAAACACCTCCCTTCAGAATAATATCTTTGGTTGTGATGTATGCATCGACGTATGCCCATTCAACAAAAAAACACCTCATCAAATAACTGATTTTATCCCTCCAAAGCAACGTATAGAACTAAACACTGCTGAGTGGGAGAAACTCCAGGAGGAAGAATTTAACGCTCTTTTTAACGGAACACCAGTAAAAAGGACTAAATATAAGGGCATAAAACGCAACCTAAAGTCGCTATAGAAAACACCACCTTTGTGCGACAAATCACTTAAAACATAGATTTATCAATATTTTTCAAAAAAAAACAAAGGGACTTTTTACAGTTTAAAAATTAGATTACTTTTGTAGGACTATTAGAGAACATAATTATTGTTTAACCAAATAAATTTATTTTGTCATGGCTTATGTAATTTCTGACGAATGTATTGCTTGTGGTTCTTGTATTGACGAATGTCCGGTGGACGCAATTTCTGAAGGCGATATCTTCGTAATTGACGCTGACGTATGTACTGATTGTGGTACTTGCGCTGATGTTTGTCCTACTGATGCAATTAATCCTGCATAGTAAAAGAACACTAAAAGCAAAAAACAAAAAAAGAGCATCCTAAGTAAGGTTGCTCTTTTTTTATACCCTTATTTTCCGAAGGACTATATGGCTTCTAGAGCTTGATCAAAATCAGCAATGATATCTTTAATATCTTCGATACCTAAAGTAACACGAATAAGATCCGCCGAAACACCTGCTTTTACCAACTCTTCATCAGACAAGTGGCGGTGCGTCATACTAGCAGGGTGCAATACACCGGTACGCACATCAGCTACATGAACTACTATCTTAGCCAGTTCCAGACTATTCATCACTTTTTCACCTTCCGTTTTACCCCCTTTCACACCGAAAGTAAGCACCCCACTAGCCCCACTAAGGTATTTTTTAGTTAAGGCATAATCTTTATGATCTTCCAGGCCTGGATAATTCACCCAACTCACTTTTGGATGAGCTTTCAAATGTTTAGCTAAAGCTAAAGCATTTTCACAATGACGATCCATACGCACATGCAATGTCTCCACGCCCATATTACTCAAAAAGGCATTCATAGGGCTCATATACGACCCTAAATCACGGATCCACTGCACGCGCGCCTTCACGATGTATGGACATGCAGCAAAATCTTTGGTATACACCACGCCATGATAACTCTCGTCCGGCTCTGTAAATTCAGGAAAGTTGCCATTAGTAAAATCAAATTTTCCGGAATCCACCAAAATACCTCCTACACTAGTAGCGTGTCCATCGATATACTTGGTGGTAGAATGCATCACAATATCAGCCCCATGCTCTATCGGACGACACAAGTATGGAGTTGCAAAAGTATTATCTACAATAAAGGGCACCTTAGCTGCTTTTGCTAAAGCTGAGAATTTTTCAAAATCCAAAACATCCAGTGCCGGATTAGCAATCGTCTCTGCAAAAACCGCTTTCGTATTAGGCTTAATATAAGCCTTAAGCTCTTCTAGCGACAACGAAGCATCTACTAAACTCACTTCAATACCTAACTTTTTGAACGTATTGGTAAACAGAGCAACGGTACCACCATAAAGCGTACCTGAAGCAATGAAGTGATCACCTGCACCTGCTATATTAGTAATGGCTATGGTAGAGGCCATTTGCCCCGAAGAAGTAGCCAAAGCTGCCACACCGCCTTCCATAGCAGCAATTTTTTTCTCCAACACATCACATGTAGGGTTAGAGATACGGCTATACATATGCCCTTCTGCCGTTAAGTCAAAAAGTTTAGCGACCGATTCCACATCGTCATATTTATAAGTAGTACTCTGTACAATGGGGGCCACACGTGGCTCACCATTCTGCGGATCCCAACCTCCCTGAACTGCCTTAGTAGCCAAAGACCAGTTTTCTTTATTATTCATCAATTTAGTTATATTAAATTAGCCCTACAATATCATTCACATCATCGAAACCATGACGCTGACAATAATCCTCGATTCCTTCCAACACTTTTATAGTCAAGGTAGGATCGATAAAATTGCCAGTTCCCACCTGCACTGCCGTAGCACCAGCCAAGATAAATTCAATAGCATCTTGCGCATTCATTATGCCGCCCATCCCCACAACCGGTATTTTCACAGCTTTAGCCACCTGCCACACCATACGCAATGCGACGGGTTTTACCGCAGCTCCTGAAAGCCCACCAGTAATAGTAGACAAAACAGGTTGACGTTTCTCGGCATCTACAGCCATACCCAGCAGTGTATTAATCAAAGAAACACTATCAGCGCCTTCGCCTTCTACGGTCTTTGCTATCTCTGCTATGTCCGTTACATTAGGCGAAAGCTTTACCATCAATGGCTTATGGTACACTTCACGAACCGCTTTAGTTACTTTAGCTGCCATTTTAGGATCTACACCAAACGACATACCGCCCGCTTTCACATTCGGACAAGAGATATTAAGCTCAATAGCTGGAATATGCTCTAAGTCGTTTAACGCTTCGCAAAGCGCCACATATTCTTCAACAGTTGAACCATTGGCGTTCACTATGACATTAGTGTCGTATTGCTGCAATCGCGGATAAATCTCTTTAATAAAATAATCCACCCCCTTATTCTGAAGTCCTACGGCATTCAACATACCAGATGGCGTCTCTGCCATACGAGGGTAAGAGTTACCTTCACGGTGCTTAAGCGTAGTTCCTTTTACTAAAAATCCACCAAGACGATTAAGATCCATCAAATCAGCAAATTCCTCACCATAACCAAAGGTGCCAGAAGCGGTCATCACCGGATTTTTCAACTCTAAACCGCCAATATTAACTTTTAAATTCATTCTTGTTGAAATTGGAAACTAAAAAATGAAATTAATAATTGTCTGCCAGAAAGCATAAATTTTTAATTTTCAAATTTCAAATTTCATTTAACTTCCTCCCATATCACCACTCAGCATCACAAGGCGATAGCTGAGTATTTTACCATTTTTCAGGCCAAATGTATCGAAGCTACCAATCTAAATCTTTCACATTAAACACGGGGCCATCGGTACATACACACTTATGCCCCTCTGTAGTAGGTGTTACACAGCATAAGCACACGCCAAAACCACAAGCCATATGATTTTCCAAAGAGGCCTCACATAAAATACCATTCTCTTTAGCAAATTTGCCTACTGCACGCATCATAGGATCCGGGCCACAGGTTACTATCCGATCAATATCATTTTTCCCATTCTGTAGAAAACTGTGATCAATGACATAACCTTTCTCACCCAAGGAAGCATCCTCTGTAGTGACATACACCTCACCAACTTTCTTAAAATCTTCGATTGTCACTAAATCTTTAGCCGAACGCGCCCCTAATACGAAATGTGGGATAATCCCCTGCTCCTTAAGCTTAATACCATAATAAAGCATAGGAGCTACACCGACTCCCCCGCCCACTAAGGCTACTTTTTCTCCTGTTTGAGCCACTGAAAATTGATTTCCTAGAGGCAACAACATATTAACAACATCACCTACTTCGTATTCGTACATCTTCCGGGTACCCTCCCCTACCACCTGCACATAGAGCCATAAGATATTCTTCTCCACATCTAGGTTATACACTGAAATAGGACGACGTAGGAAAGTATTTGGCGCATTATCTACTCGTACTTCTACAAATTGGCCGGGAAACATAGAAGGTAATTTTTCATCATGCGAAAAGCCTAACAATACATACTTATCGTTCCAACATTGCTTCTCTACAACTTTAAGGTCTAAAAGGAATTTTTTCATTTTAAGATATAGTTCCCGATTTTTTTTATTTGGAAGCACGGGGGCTAGCTTCAGATAAAACAGCGAAATACAACAACAAAAGATAAGCCTTCAAACAAAATGTTATGGTCAAACAAATTGTCTGAGTCCATAACTCGTAAACTTCTATTTATTGGCTTGCAAAAATAATCAAATACAATGGGATTATATAATCTAAGGTAAGTTGGTGAGAAAAAAACTACAATAACACTCTTCCCCACACCAGATTTTGATGGAACACACTCAACATATACTTCAGAGTTAATTGTATCACCCAACAAAACGACAAGTATTTCAACTCTTATTTAGTTTTAACAAAAAAAACACACTATGTCTTTTGGTTGTTTAAAATAAAATATTACTTTTGCAGCCGCTTTAAGCAACGGTCGGGTATACGACTGCTCAAAGTGAGAGAAAAAAGATTCTCTCAATATAAATATCTAATATTGGTCGGATAGTTCAGTTGGT
>DHQI01000111.1:7916-8483 GCA_002408065.1 Bacteroidales bacterium UBA5342 | reverse complement strand
GGAATCAATATTTGTTTGCCATTAGCAACCATAGCAGCACCATCCAGTTTAACCGTGGCTCCGTAAGGGTTGCTTTCAGAGTCCACAATCAGGTTATACCAACCATCATCTCCCGTCTCGGAAGTGTTGGAGAGTTCTATGGTAAAATAAGCTTCGTCATTTTCAGGAACGCCGGTAATCAAGCTGCGTTCAACTCTGATATGAGGTTGTTCTATTTGCATAGTGGCGTCAGAGATGATAGTCCCCGGCTTATAATACTTGGTGGTTTCAGCACCTTCGTAAGGACAAGAAGACTGTCCTCCTCGGGTACGGAATACAGGGCCGTTACCAGCTTTACATTTTAATACATCTACAGAGAAGTAGTCGCCGGCATCTTCATCAGCCAATACAAAACCTACGGTGGTTTCTTCTTCTACTGTTTTACCATCCGTTTTTGAGCTTGTACCTGTAACAGAGGTCGCGATTTCGAAAGCCAAACCATTGTTGTTGACCGTCATACCCGTTGAGTTTGAGAAGCCGGCATTCAGTTCTATCTCGTAAGTACTGGTTTTAGCTTCTGAAGTAAAG
>DHQI01000111.1:2327-7703 GCA_002408065.1 Bacteroidales bacterium UBA5342 | reverse complement strand
GACCCGGCGCCTGCATCAAAGGAGATGTTGGATGGGAATTCAGAGTCAGAATAGGCTTCTGCTTTAAGCTTTTGTTTTTCGTTAGCCGCCAGATGTTCTTCCCAAAGTTTAATTTGCTTGTTGTAGAAGCGCACAGTATCAGAATCCCATTGTAGGTTGCCTTCAGCATCAACAGGAGCATGGAAGGTATAACTTGGGCCATCAAAACGATCGTCAGTGTTACTGGCTTCTGATCCCCAGATAAAGGCATCATCATTGTTAGATAAGAATTTGTCATCTTCAGAATCATTAAAATTAAGGGTGTAATAATTGGGGTGAGAAGAATAGAACAAATTACGCAACAGTTTGAGGTTCGGAATGAGTGCTTCTTCAATATGGTTCTGCGTATAAATAAAGGTCGTACTTACTTCAGGAGAAAAACGTAAGGCTTGTTTTTGTGCCAAAGCATAATCTTTGTCATCGATCTTAAGTTCTTTGATAATGGTAGTGTTATCAATAACCTCTTCAATTGGCATTATCTCTAGTGAATTAGCGAGTCCGTAAATGATATTGGTGCTGCGGCCAAAGAAAATATCTCCCATAGCTCCTACATAATCGGCTGCTTCGCTGGTGCTGTAGCTTTTGTTATAAGTGACCGTATTCTCATAGGATGTTTCTCCGGCTGATGTAGAGGTGACTTCAGTGGAAAGTGTTGTCGTATTATCAATTTCTACTGTGGTTTGCACATGGAAGAATGGAATACCTAAGTGAACACCTACCGATGAGCCTAATATTAAAGAAGCAGAAGCCCCTACTGTGCTGCTCGCGGCAATCGAGGAAGAGGTGCTACTGGTTATTGAACTTCCTTTTTCCAGATAGGCATAAGAGTTAGAGCCGGCTGGATCGCGTAGTATATAGTCTACCTCATCAGGGCCTTGAGTCACAAAGTTGCTACCTGTAGGTTGAGATCCCAATACATAGCAATTAAGTGGTGCTTTCTCCCATTGGAATTGTTCACTACCAATAATAAGGTTTACATCCATAGCCAGGAGATAGGGGCTGGCCAGATTTGGCATACCGGCACCAAAGGTGTAATCAACACTTCCATCTTCTTCAATATCCAATACGACATTTTTGTTGTCAGCAGCGCACTCATTATCTATTTTAATCTTACCGTCGGTTACCGGCACTTCATCTACAGCTCCGTTGTCGGCATTGGTGTATTTTTCAAAGGCGGTAATATGTAAACCATAAGGATTTCCCATGTTGAAAACCGGGTGTCCTAAATGGTAGGTGACACTACCGTCAGGATTCTCGGTAAAAGCATCCCAATTGGCGCTTTCACCATTACTCATAGGATAAGGAAGGGTGCTTTCGCCAAAGCTTTGTCCTTTTTTCATGTTCGTGACTTTAAGCTCTGGGGTGCTGCGATACACCCAGTTACGTTCCTTATTGTACTCGCATACAACGGTGTCTTTTACAAACTGAAGTTCACCAAAATTGTCACGGGTAAATATTGAATCAACGACTTGTTGTTTTCTAAAACAATTGCTTAAGTCGATGCTTGTCATGTCAGTAAATTCATTGAAAGTGTAAGTTGTTGCAGCACTAGTGTTAGTAGAAGTAATGGCTACGCCTACATTTTCATCTATTGGCTTATAGACCTCCGGCAACAATTCAACCACAAAGTTGCCGTCTTCAGCATTAGTTATAATGGTGGTGTCCAGCTTACCGTTTGGTAAGTTATAAATGCGGTTGTCAGAAGTTAATGTGATGCTTACTTGTCCTATATTGTTAACGGCAGGGTTCTCTATCGAAGCCGTCTGCTTTCCTCCTTCTACTGCTCCTCCAACCACTTTTCCAATTAGCTTTACTGTGGTGTTGTCATAAAAATTAACCATATCTAAAGGTGCTTCAAAAGTATGGTACTGAATAACACCACTTTCGTCTTTTTGAGGGAAAAAGGCCGATAGGAAGGTATGTCCTTCTTTTTCCAATTCTATATAGTGTTCCCCAATAGGTACATCTACCACATAAGTCCCGTCTACATTACTCATTACTGGCATGGCACCTTCCCCTTGTACATATACGCCATCAACTTTGATGTAAACATTTTTTACCGGGAAGTTAGTGCCTTCGTATACAATTTTACCTTTAACTTTGAAGGATGAAATGTCGTCAAAATCCTTGTCGTTTTGAGTTAAGGAACTGTTACCAATAAACATGGTGCGGTTCTTAGGGCTAAACTCGTGTACGCCCAACATTGGTGTAACTTTAAACGTTTCTCCTGTTCCCGAATAACGTATACCATCAATAATATAGTAGCCGTCTTCATTGGTCAGGCCTACTAAAGCCAAGCATTCTGAGCTTGGAATAGAGCTACTCCAGTCGCCATTTATTACACCGTGGTTTTTATTGAACTTGCCATTGTGATTAGTCATGTCGTAGACTTCGGAGCCAAGGCCTTCGTCTAAACGCCAATAAAGCTCCAGATCCTCTTCGGTGCCTGAAAGCAAACGCGTAAAATCTTGTTCAATTTCTTTCTGAGACTTGGCTTTATTCCATATTCTTATTTCATCGATAAAGCCTTTGTAGTTGTAACCGAAAAACAAGTTATTTTGTACGGGTATATATTCGTGTGTTTCAGAGAGGACATTAATGGCGTTGCAATACACATTGATTTTGTTATTACTATAGCTTAAAGCCCAATGATTATAGTCTTTTTCATTGGATCCGATTGATGTATACACTGAGGAGTCAACAGAAAAAGAGTATTGTGAACCACTAAATTTTAAGTTATAAACGCGCTTGCCAGATTCAATGCTTTGGTAAAGAATAAAGCCAGCATTGACTGACGGCCAACTATCGATACATTCGAATAATGTACCGCTGTTAACATCTGTTTTATACCAGCCTTCTATCGTAAATCCTTTATCATCTGTATTAATGATGTCTTTTTGGGTTGTTTTTAATGCCCAGTCGGAATTATTGTATATTGACGATCCGGAACTCTGATTCTCATTGCTGCTTTCAAGTGCTACTCGAACTCCTTCCACAGCAGTACCGGCATCATAGGTGATTTGACCTGATACAATGCCTGTTCGTTGACAAAAACCTATTGATTGTAGAATCTGACTTTCTGACATTTCTTCGGTATCGCCACATTTGCCCTCTCCGTATACCGTGTATTCGTAGTAGGTGCCTGATAAAGCTGTTTCATCGATATAAGTATTGTCGGTAGCATCCAATACGGCAATGATTTCTTCTTCGGCATTATCATATTTCAGTTGACGGCGTAAAACTTTAATACGATCCATGCCGTCGCCACCATTATTCGTCCATTTCAGTACCACGCGTTCATCATAATAGCCTTTTGATACATCCAATTCGACTAAAGCATTTGTAAGTCCTGTATTTAGCAATTTTGTTTCAGAGATAGAATTGGTTTGGGGTTGTTCGGAGCCTGAGACAGGGGATATCATTTCCAATTTGTACTCGTAATTGACACAACCAGATACGTTAGCATCCTGAAATTGTCTTTCGCTCCTATCCGTTGAGGTAAGAGTCAGCTTTTCAAAGTTGCCACTTCCGGTTTTCTTATAAAGGTCATAACTTTCTGTACGGTAAAATTCTCCCCATTTAACAATGATTTGTGGTTTGTCTTGGTCATCAGTTGCTGAATTGAGGCTGTAACTTATGACTTCAGGAGTCATATCCAGAACTTCAGAACTTAATGCTTGATCGTTATCATAAGTTGAATTAACTTTTGAATTTTTATACACAACATCCACCCAATACAAATATTTCGCACCATGGCGAATTAAATAGTCATTATTGCTTGTTTCATCGTCATCTTCGTACATAGAATTGACGATGGAATACTCTCCGTCATAGTCAAAACTCGTGTAGGTAGCTATGGTTTGACGTCCGGTCCATTCATTGTTTATATATTCATCTCTACGGACATCTATATGGTCAATATTAGCATGGTTACTAACTTTCCATGTGAAAATGTTTTGTGGGAACTGCCTGTCATAGTCCGAAACGACAGAAACATTAGATGCCAACTGATAATTACTAAAGGTGTTTACGGTGAATTCTTTATAGGCTGTTGGGTCAGTGTTGATAACATCAGCCCATAAGTCCCATTTATAGGCATATCTGAATGTAACATCACCCCCGATTATAGAGGGATCTATTACGCTTTTTACTTTTGCGTAATGGCGATTTCCGACACTATAGGTCGATACGTTAGCATTGGTATTGTTGCTAAAGATTTGAAAGTCTATGTCGTAGCGGCTATTGTCACAATCTCCATGAAGGATGTTTTGCCAGCTGCCGTTGGCATCTTTGTATTGAACTAGAATATCATCCAGTTCATGCCGTTCTTGTTTGTCAGAGGCTACCACACCATCGCCATAAAGCTCGGTGATGGGAAAGGTGAATTCTATATAATTATTGTCGTTGATATCGTATGAATACGAACTTAAGCTTTCCCAAGTGGTACTTGGTATCATATTGTTGATGTATTTGTAATAGAAGGTATCGTCAATTCCAGTATTATTGTCATTTGAGTCAATGTCCCAATCTACTTCAGCCTTGAAGATGATGTAACCGGGAAATAAGTTTTCAGGAGGATAAAACAAAATCTGACCATAGCGGTCTCCATTGTGCCAATTACCATTACTGCTTGGGCTGTGGTAGACCAGATCCGTTTTAAAGTGGCAGTCCCAACGGTTGCCGTCATCAAAGTCTCCTTTGAAAAATTTCACCCATTGCTTGGTATTTGGATCCAGATAATACAAAATTATATCATCCAACTCATCATCGTAGCCGTCCCAATCCTGACATAGAATATGAAAATCAATAAATGCCCGCCCGTTGTCATAAGACATGCCCATAAACTTGACATGATATTCTTTAAAGCTTATATCCGCCCTTGCCTCTCGCGGCAAAGCCATTATTAGCAAAAACAAACTCAAAGTGGCCATAAATGCCCTTTGTTTCCCGGTCTTAAAAAAATGTAATAGTGGTTTCATGGTGTTGGTATTATTTGATTTTTATTTGTTAGTCGTAATAAATGCTCGGTTTTGAAAAAACATGCACAAATCTACTGATACTAAGTGTCAACAAATGTGGTTTTGAAGTGTCATTTTATTTTTTTTACCATATGTTAAAAAAAAGGTAGGAGGTCAAGCTTTAGTGTTGGTAGATTTTTTATATTTGTCTTGGTATTAAGTCAAGTAAATAGCTGAAGAGATGCGAAGACTCGAGAAAAACCATTACCCGGAATATGTTGACCAATTACGTTCGTTCATAGACCATACAAGCCCTGTTTCGGAAGAATCATGGGAGAAGATGTGCTCTATTATGAGCTTATGGCGGGCGCCTAAGGGG
>DHQI01000111.1:0-2119 GCA_002408065.1 Bacteroidales bacterium UBA5342 | reverse complement strand
GTTTGCTGGATTTTATGCAAAGGGAGAGTGCGGTGCGTTTTCTGGGCAAGGGCATTGTAAAGTGTGAAGATTCCTATAATGGAAAGACTTATGTTTACGATTTTAGAACAGCTCCAATTATTTTATCAGAAACGGTAAGTTTTCTTAATGGAACGCTTTCGACTATCACCTTAGAGACCTGTACTGATTGTGACATACTAGAGTTGCCACGTGAAGCCTTTTTAGAGCTTATGTTTACGCATATGGATATCTCACGATTTTGCATGATTGGTGTTGTTAACTATTTGGGAATGATGCATTATAAGCACGCTTTGATACGAGCGTTGGAGGGCGTGGATCGTTACAAGCATTTTCTGAAAGAATTCCCTCAAGTAGCTGTTGAGTGTAAGTTGGAAGATATTGCTTCTTATCTTAATATGAAACAGCAAAGCCTAAGCCGAATACGCAAGAGCATTATTTGGGATGATAGTGAGAGTGAACTGGAGGCTTTGAGTAATGAGCTGGAAGTGGTGCATGGAAAGAGGATGTGAAAAATTAAAAATGAAAAATGACTCTGTCATGCCACAAAACCTTGTAGTCCTGCAACCCTGCAATCCTGCAACCTTGTAACCCTGCAACCTTATACCCCCTATTTAAAACAAAATCCCACCGGATTCACCCCCACCTTAAAGGTATCTACAGGTATAGCATTGCTGGTAAAACGATAAACATACCCCGGCTGAGCATTATCTAAGGCATCAGAGATGTAGATATCATTATTCGATGGATCTATAGCTAAGCCATAAAAGCCCCGTCCATAACCGGAATATTTGCTGCCACTAGTGATAAATTTGCTAGGAGTTAGGGAGTTAACCGACATTTTATAAAGGTCGGAATTAAGGTAATAGAGCATGTCACGTGTGTTGTTGATACAGAGCTCTTGAGGGTTTTCTTCAAGGCCGAACTCATAGGTGCCGGCAGTGGTATAATCATGTAGGTTGATGCTGATCAACTTAGGATTCTCGTAAGCAAAAGGATTGCCCTCATAGCCGCCGTCGCACAGCACCCATAGTTTGTTGTATTTGTCTATTTGCAGGGAGTTGGGTTGAGCTGCTACAGTAATGGAATCAAGCACTTGATCGGTGTTACTATCAATAACTAATATCTGGTTGTCTCGCATCCAGCAAGCGACAAAAACGAGATGTCCCCATTGTACCATTTTTTCGGTTGAATGCTGAAAAAAGGGGCCCTGGTTGTTGACCGATATAAGCCCGGTGTTGACGTCTGAAGTGTTGAGAGTAGAATCTGAAAATGCGGAGTCGGCATGGTCTACATACAGAGGTTCCGGGGGATTTACAATATTGATGTTGCGGCCATAAAGATCGCTAACATAAGCCGTACTGTCGTTGATGAAATGCATATATCTGGGCGATTGTAATCCTCCTATTTTACCCGCATATTTTGCATTGTTGGTATCAATCATCATGATTTTGCCACTGTTGTTGATCACGACGTATCCAATACCATCTTTTATGACCATCGACTGAGCCACATCGCCCCAGTTTTGTATGCCATTAGCACGGCTGATTACATTATTATACACCACCTTTTTTTCTTTATCATAATAGTCTAAAGAGGCCGTGGAGCTTTGGAAATTTCCTGAATTGACAATGTAAACGCCAGAATAGTTGAGATCAAGATCTTCGGGATCGTTCCAGTTTTGATCCATGCAAGATAGTAGTGACAATGATAGCAATGTGAAAAGAATGCTTCGGGTCATTATTTATTCTCCATCTGATAGGTTTTGCAAAAAGCTTGACAGCCACACTCTTCACACTTAGGTTTGCGGGCTACGCATACATAGCGACCGTGCAGAATAATCCAGTGATGAGCCTTTCCTAAAATCTCGCGAGGCAGGTTGTCCACCAGTTGTTTTTCGCATTCCAGTGGTGTTTTAGCTTTGCTCACCAAGCCCAGGCGCTGGCTTACACGGAAGACGTGGGTGTCTACCGGCATAGCGGGGATGTCGAAGGCTACTGATCCTATGACGTTGGCTGTTTTGCGGCCTACACCCGGAAGTTTTTGCATTTCTTCCAGATTTTGTGGTATCTCACCACCAAAGAAGATATTTTTGAGCTTA
>DHQI01000034.1 GCA_002408065.1 Bacteroidales bacterium UBA5342 | reverse complement strand
GATATTTGATGCGTTGCCCCTGGACTTTGTCATTACATTGTATAATTTTTCCTTACATTTGCAAGCCTAAAAAAAATGAAATAGCCACGAACTAAGCATTCATTTTCAACTTTTAATTTTACATCTTTAATATAAAATAATGGCAACAAAAGATTTATCAGCTTATGACGCGTCACAAGTACCTTCTGCCAAAGGAAAACGCTTTGCTATCGTCACCTCAGAATGGAATGAACATATCACCTTTGCACTGCGCGATGGAGCTATCGAAACACTTCTGAAATTTGACACTAACGAAGACGACATATACACTTACTATGTACCCGGCGCTTTCGAACTAATACATGCGGCCAACAAACTGGCACATAAAGTACCGGCTTTCGATGCCATTATTGTTTTAGGTTGTGTTATTCAAGGTGGAACCCCTCATTTTGAATACGTATGCCAGGGAACAACTCAAGGCATAGCCCAAATCAATGCAGAACAAACCACTCCGGTAATTTATGGTCTGTTGACTTGCAACACCGAGCAAGAAGCTCTGGACCGCTGTGGCGGCAAATTGGGCAACAAAGGAGACGAAGCTGCCGTCACTGCCATCAAGATGGTGGATTTTGATAATAAACTATAGGGTTAAAGGCTGAGGTTAAGGCTGAGGTTGAGGGTTATATTTAACTTTGCACTTGAATCTAGAAACACCTTAATCTCAACCTTAGCCTACAAAACTTTTAATATAATACTAACTAGATTTTGAATCTTGAATTCAGAATCTTGAATCAATAAACATGTCAGTACATACAGAACGTAGAAAAGTAACGACACACCGTTTGTCGGAAATGAAATTAAGAGGCGAAAAAATCTCTATGCTGACCTCTTACGACTATTCCATGGCTAAGATAGTAGACGAAGCCGGAATGGACGTTATCTTGGTTGGCGACTCCGCCTCTAATGTGATGGCCGGAAATGAAACCACACTCCCTATCACCTTGGACCAAATGATATACCACGGCAGCTCTGTGGTAAAAGCCGTTAACCGTGCTTTGGTGGTAGTAGACCTACCCTTCGGTACTTATCAAGGTAACTCCAAGGAAGCTTTGAGCTCAGCTATCCGCATTATGAAAGAAACACACGCCGACTCTGTTAAGCTGGAAGGCGGTAGCGAAATACAAGACTCCATCTCCCGAATACTATCAGCTGGTATTCCGGTGATGGGACACCTGGGCCTTACACCACAGTCCATTCATAAATTTGGCACCTATACCGTACGCGCCAAAGAAGAAGTTGAGGCTAACAAACTGATAGAAGATGCTAAACTATTGGAAGAATTAGGCTGTTTTGCTCTCGTGATAGAAAAGGTACCAAGCGAACTCGCTGCAAAAGTAGCACAAGAGCTCACCATCCCAATTATTGGAATTGGTGCAGGTGGCGGTTGCGATGGTCAGGTATTGGTAGTGCACGATATGCTGGGCATCAATCAAAACTTCAGCCCGCGCTTTTTGCGTCGTTACCATAACTTGTTTGCCGAAATGAAAGGCGCTTTTAGCAACTATATAGAAGACGTAAAAACAGGCGATTTTCCCAATGAACGGGAATCGTATTAAACAGATTAAAATAAACTAAATTTCAAATTCAAAGAGAAAAGCTCACCAGAGTTTCTTTAGAATTTGGTTTTTGAAATTTTTTATTCTTTTCAATTATAAGCCCGGCAGTGTGTCCGGGCTTTTTTCTTGCCATAAATCTCAATTAGCACTTGACCCCTATTCTACATTTTCTTAGCTTTGGTAGTACAATTCTCAAATTTCAGGCTATGAAATATCTTAACCAATACATCAAACTACAAGATCACTTGTGGCAGGACTTTGAAAAACTGGTGCAAAAAGGAGCAAAATTTCCTGAACTTATTGAAGTCACCTACCCTTTTGGAGTTAACCCATATGGCCTGTCGCAAGCTACCGGGGGCGAAAGTTGGTTTCTGGCCAAGGAAATAATCGCAGACCCACACTACAAACTGCACGAAAACAAGAACCTTCTGTCTTCTGCCGAAAAAGTCACCTTTCTGGATGTAGACGGTAACAAGCATACCTTGGAACCGGACGACACCGATATGCTTTGGTTGGCCCAATTGCTGGATGGAGTGGCAAATTAAAAACACATAAAACCCTAATTTTATACCCTTAACATTCAATTATCAGCAATACCCCCGAAGGGATTGTATGTCTATAGTAAAAACGGAAAGATTAAATTCAAAATCATCAAGTTAGCCCCATTTTCGTTAATCTATAAACATTTGAACCCTTCGGGTTCTTTTTGCCCCCACCGTACCCAATACCCACCCCCTCATACACAAGCTGAAAGTTATCTAAAAACAGAATTTCTAGCCCGCTTACCTATACGTTACATAGGCTTCTTGGATAAAAGACATCAAAACCCTTTGTTTCAAATAGTAATTAAACAGACATATTAAGAATATGGTGTAGATTACACAGAGGATCATTGATCCGGAACATGCTCTTTATTAAAAAAAAAATTATCCCCTGTGTCGTCCAAGCCTAAGGCATGAAAAATGGCTAGCCCTGTTTCAAGGCTGCACCCGGGTCTCTACGACTCTGTTCTGCGAGCGCCTAAATCGATGAAAAGGGATCAAGCAGAATTTTTGGGGGATCAATTAAAAAATGTAAACAACGGAAATAGCAGAAGTAGCGGAAAAAGTTTGCGTACAAACTTTAATTTCCGATCTTTCGGATTATTCCGCTGTTTGTTTTTTGATAACTTTCGACAAAAAAGTGAATAGAAGTGATTTGCTAAACTTCTCCTCAGAAATCGTGCTTGATCCATGAAAAGCATCGTACCCTTAAGCATGGCTTTTGTGAGTGTTGGGTATAAGGCTATAATTGGCACGCCTGAATGCCAGAAGTGATGAAATCCTCAGGAAAAGCTTAAAGCAGTAATGAGCTTATCAATTGGTGGCACAAAACACACCTTTCAAGGGGAGAAAAATATCAGCGAGTGGCACACTTTGAACCGAAATAGCCAATTCCGAAAAAGCGTCAACAGAGCTTAATTTCCATAGTTGGAGGATCAAAAAAAGGGCCATTCCCGCAGGAACAGCCCTTTATAAGTATCGAAAGTTGGGGATAAGAATTACTCCTTATCTTTTTTTGGCTCCTCTTTTTTAGCCTTTGGAGCCGCTTTTTTAGCAGCAGGCT